>JAGCWY010000120.1 GCA_017961625.1 Ruminococcus sp.
TGCTTGTTTGTTATACCCTGTTTATGGAGAATTTGAGAAGTTTTCAACAATTAACATGAAAAATACAGTTGCCCCTTCAAATTTTTCTTGAAGAGGCAACTGTGTTGTTTTGGCGGGCTGTTTTTTTACAGCCCCTTTTTTGCATTGTTCACATATAATTCACTGGACACTGCAAAAAATATATGGTATAATATAATTACAAATAATATGCCATATCAATGCAACGCCTTGCCGGCTGAGATAAAACGTCATCGCCGTCTATCCATGCTACAGTTAAGCTTTCCGTCTGCACTGCTCATGGCTGAAAGGAGATCCTATGAACTTTCAGGAATTCGTTGACGGTTTTGAACTGACCACCTGTATTATCTCCGTGGAAAAGTTTCCCAACGGTGGCTATGGCAATATTCGCATAGTTGTAGGCAACAAACCATATATTGATTCTATTGAGAATCCTTACAACAGAGCTTCCGCCCACATGCTCAACAATAAATTCGAACCTAATTCGCCTTATGATAAGTATATTCCCAAGGATCTCAACTTCGAACAAACCTGCTATCGATGCGCTTTTGAAAAAAAACCGATACATACCTATCTGAGGCCAGGGCGCTTCGCCTGCTGGCTAAATCAGTACATCATGCCTTTAGATTCCGACGACCCGAATATAGGTTATTGCTCCTATACTCTCGACATAACTATGGAAGCAGATACTGAAATAATGACCCACGTTTCAGCTTCCACCTCTTCAAGCGTGCTTGAGACCTGTATTAAGCTCCGCGGAAGCGACGACTTCAAAAAGACTATAAACGACGTCATAGCCGATATATGTGAGCTAAGCGGTGCAAACAAATGCGCCTTGCTAATTACTGATTTCAAGGAAGAGACCTGCTCTGTACTGGCGGAAGCAGCCCGTGAAGGCTCAGGCGAATTAATAAACAACTATGAAGAGGACGGGTCATTCTTCGAAATAGTAAAAACATGGAACGAGACCATTGCCGGTAGCAACTGCCTTATACTACAGGACAAACAGGATATGGACATACTTAAAGCACGTAATCCTCTGTGGTATAAGTCCCTTATAGACGCGGAGGTAAATAGTCTTGTACTCTTCCCTCTCAATTACAACAACGAAACTCTTGGTTATATATGGGCAGTAAACTTTGATGCCTCTAAAGCCTCAAAGATAAAGGAGACTCTTGAGCTCACCACCTATTTCATTGCTTCCGAGATAGCCAACTATCAGCTTCTGAAGCGTTTGGAGATCATGAGCTCTATCGATCTCCTGACAGGTATATACAACCGTAACGCTATGAACAACAGAGTTGACAGATATATCGCAGGAACAGATCCTACGCCAAGATCATACAGCGTTATTTTCGCTGACCTTAACGGTCTTAAGAAAGTCAACGACACCGAGGGACACAGTGCCGGCGACAAGCTCCTTAAGGACGCAGCTGCAAAGCTGAGCGATCTGTTCTATGACAGCGATATCTACCGCGCAGGCGGAGATGAGTTCATGATAATCGCCACTAATATTTCCGAAGATACCATTGAGGAGCGCATTGAAAAGCTCAGAAAAGATTCTGAAGATCCTGACAATATCAGCTTTGCAGTAGGCGGCTATTACGATGACAAGGGCGGAGATATACGCTTTGCCATGCGTATCGCCGACGAAAGGATGTACGCTGACAAGGATCGTTATTACAAGAAGTTCCCCGAGCGTAAACGCAAATGACGATAATGAAGTCCCTTCCTCTGTTGAAGGAACTTTTATCACATTACAAACATATATTCATCATAATATCAACATATATTCTTATTATAATACAGTTGAACTTCAAGGGACATTCTGC
This sequence comes from Ruminococcus sp., assembly GCA_017961625.1. Lineage (GTDB taxonomy): Bacteria > Bacillota > Clostridia > Oscillospirales > Ruminococcaceae > Ruminococcus. The sequence continues at coordinate 1,851 of JAGCWY010000120.1, forward strand.
GAAATGCCCCTTTTTATTTTCTGAAGGAAGTGTATTACAATGAAAAATATCCGTACAAGAAAGCTATCGCTGGCAGGTCTGCTCTGCGCCGTGGGAGTAGTGGGAAGCTTTTTCTCCTTTCCCGTTTTCGGAAGTAAATGTGCTCCTGTACAGCATATAGTCAATATTCTGTGCGCAGTTCTCCTCGGGCCGTTATACGGCGTGGGAGTTGCTTTTACAACCAGCCTTATCCGTAATCTGCTTGGTCTTGGCAGCCTCATGGCTTTCCCAGGCAGTATGTTCGGAGCGCTTCTGTGCGGTATAGTATATCACAGAACAAAGAACACATGGCTCACTTATATTGCAGAAGTCTTCGGCACAGCCGTACTCGGCGGACTTTGTGCATATCCCGTTGCAATACTTCTCATTGGCGTAAACGCAGCTGAGGTAGCCTTCTACGCTTATATTATCCCCTTCCTCATATCCACAGTCGCAGGTGCAGTACTCGCCGCTGTAATAATCGAAGGACTGAAAAAAGCCAAGGTTCTCAGCACAGGAACAACTAACCATGAATAACAATATCATAGATAGGGTGCGGCTAGTCAAGCCGCGTGTGCACTGTATAACCAACTACGTCACCGCTAATGACTGTGCAAATATTCTCCTTGCCTGTGGAGCTTCCCCAATAATGGCTGACTGCCCCGAGGAAAGCGCCGAGATAACCTCTCTTTGCAGCGCTCTCGTGGTAAATCTCGGCACTCCTGACCCACAGAGGCTTGAAGCCATGCTCATATCAGGGAAAAAGGCGAACGAGCTCGATATACCAGTAATATTCGATCCTGTAGGTGCCGGCGCTTCACACTTCCGCACCGACTTCGCCCTAAAGTTTCTCAGGGAAGTAAGACTCAGTATCATACGTGGAAATCTTTCTGAGATAAGAAGCCTTGCAGGCACGTCCTCCAACAGACATGGCGTCGATACGACTGATATCATTAGCGATACCTCCATACAGTCTGCCGCAAAGCTGGCAGGTGAGCTCTCCCTGAAAACAGGCGCTGTTATAGCTATAACCGGAGAAACGGATATAGTCGTGGATAGCTCCTCAGCATACTGCATACATAACGGTAACCCGATAATGAGCAGTATCACAGGCTGCGGCTGTATGCTCTCAGCTCTTATGGGAGCTTTTTCCGCAGTTTCTGATGCTATGCTGAAAGCCGCTATCGAAGCTGTAACAGCTATGGATGTATGTGGTCAGGTCGCCGCAGAACATCTCCTTCCGCACGAGGGCAACGCAAGCTGCCGGAACCGCCTGATAGACGCTGTATACCGCCTCAATGCAGAGGCTCTTACCTCGTCGGCGGATATCAAAAAAATGTAAAAAACACGGCACAGCCAATATACTCAGGCTGTGCCGTTATTCTATTGCCTTATAAAATCAAGCTCGCTTCCCTGCCCTGTCAGTACATAGTTGTCCTCGCCAAAAACAAATCTGTATCTTCCGGAGCTGTAATTCTTTATCCTTATACAGTCGGCAGTTCCCTGCATTTCTATCAGTAACTCTCCGCAGCTATTTATGGACGATCTCAGCTGAGAAGGCATGACCTTGCTGAACAAGATAGTATTGCATCCCTCATTGTCGCTTATAGTATCCCTGCCGCAGCCGGGGCTGAACAGGTAAGTATCGTTTCCGGGACCGCCGCAGAGTGTATCGTCTCCCCCTCCACCGCGTATCAGGTCATCACCATCGCCGCCGTATATCCTGTCAGGATCGTCTCCGCCGTACAGTGCGTCGTCACCCTCCTCGCCGTATATCTCGTCATTTCCTCCGGCTCCATATATAGCGTCGTTTCCACCGCCTCCGTATATTACGTCGTTTCCACCATAGCCGTGGATAGTGTCATCGCTCGAATAGCCGTGTATCACCTCGTCATTATCGTCTCCGAGTATATTTCTTTGAGTGCTGCTCACTCTTGTAACGCTTTTCCCCTCGGAATTCTGATAGGAAAGATAATTCTTCCACTCGCTGTAGGAGGTACCGAGGGTGCTGTGCTCCCCCTTATTCGACTGTCTAAGGAACCTGTCCCTCATTGAGAGAAAGCTCGACAGTACACCGGAAATATCGGAACCTGAGCTTCCGCAGGAAGAGCTTACCGCATCTACTGCATTATCGCATGAACCTACGAGCTGCTCTATCACCGAGCCGAACTCCTCTCCTCCGCCAAGACTTACAACAGAGCCCGCCTGAGATATATTGTCTGCAAGGCTTTCCACAGCTATGGAAGCACCTACGCAGTATAGCTTCATTATCTCAGGATCTGACAGTATATACTTTATCTTCTGCTCAACAGGAGCAGACCCCATATCAGGATCCGCACCCTTTCCGGCAGGAATAACAAGAAGGGAATATATAACGTCACTTTTGACCTTGCTGCTGATACGCAGTGTCAGCGGACGGATTATCTCGCACAGATTCGTGACAAAGCCCACACTTTCTTCAAGCTCTGCCTTTTCACCGTTAAGACCAGCTGAGGAATTACTGCCCCCGATGAACCTTTCAGCAAGAGTCATGAGGGTCCTGCACACGTCCTCTCTCTCGTCATGAGGCATATCCATAGCATTGAGACTTACTGCCTTTGCGCAGTTTGCCAGCTCACGCTGTTCGACAGTCTGCTCGTTAAATCTGTTTGAACTGAAATTGAAGAGATAATCGCACCAATGTTCGTCTACCTCCCCGCTTCCCTGCGGAACTATGGAATGTGCACCGTAAAGGTCTGTCAGTCTCGTTTTTGTTTTTATGAAGACGGTCTGATCGTCTGGTATGACCTTCCTGCCAAGCACGTTTACATAATCGTTGTCGCCGCATATAGAGTACATTCTGTTGCAGAGCCTGCTCACGCTGCTTTCAGGGTAGTTTATACTTTTGAGGAACTCCGGTGAAAAACCCTGTCCGTCAAATGATATACAGTACCTTATCCTGCTTCCGTATTCAGAAGCGAGCATGACGTACTGTGAAAGATTACCGCCTTTCGAGTGTCCGGTTACTATCAGCTTTGCATTATCTGGAGCTCTCAACGACGACATAACGCGGTTGAAGTACAACAGAGCCGCCAGCTGATACCTTGTACGCTCGTTGGAAAGTCCGTCACCGTTATCGTACCAGCGACCGGTACCGGTTCCGCGAAAAACGATATACACCTCCGAATCATCAGCCTTTTTGAAGGCTGCCGCATAAGCTCCCCTGTACTTTTCCTCAAGGTGCTCGGAAAAGCTGATGATTTGAAAATCCCATATTTCCGAATCCTTGGTATTATTCAGGCATTTGCACATAACCCTCAGCGCCGCTCTTTGTTCGTCGTTGAGTGAACTATCTCTTAACAGTTCGCTGACAGCGCTCCTGAGAGTAGGCATTTCATCGCACCTCGGGCATTTGTCGATATACATGAATGTATTAAGAATTATTGATATTCTCGCTTCCCTTGATATCCCGAAGCTTTCAATATAGTCAGCCATTACCTCTTACCCCCTGTTATTCCTGATTATTATCATATCACATACCTACACTGTAATGTAAAATGATATTAATATTGCTAGTCTAACTGCAGCAAATATATTTTTATTATACACTTATATCTGCTTATTGTCAATTAAATTTATGCATTTATAGCAAATATCTCGTAATATTTGACGTTATAATAAAATTTTAAAGCCGTATATTATGCATTTGTTACTATCAGTAGAAAAATCTTTTGTCCAATTATCAGCAAATTTTCAATTCAAGGCTGTAGAGCCGCAAAACGACTTGCTTTATTAATATTTTAATGCTATAATGGCAATAAGGGGTTCGATTTTGATCTCTTTCTGAGATCGGAATGGAGAGATTTATATGTTAAGTGAAAGAGATGAACATTTCTATCTGCTTATGGAAAAGCTTGTAAGAGCCATGACGGGAACGGAGCGCTTCGATAAGTACGCTATTTTGCGTGCTGTAGGCGAGCTCTGCAAGGAATTTAACGTTTCCAAAGCCGTTTCTGAGTTCTATCAGAGCATTACATTCGAAAAGCAGAACAAGGGCGAAACAATCATAGGCTATGAAGACGGAAATATGGGCGATGTGATACTGTGCGAGCGCATACATACAAAGTCTATGGCTATAATAAAAGGTACTTTTGTTATGTCAAAGGACGCTCCTCCTCTTTCAGAAGAAGTGGAGAGCAAGTTACGTCTGATAATAAGAATGCTGCTGAGCTTCATCAGCCGCTACAGACTTGAAGGAGTAGTCGAGAAGTTCACGTTCTATGATGATACAGGCTACCGTAATGTGCGCTCATTTCTCAGATATCTTGAACAGCTCAACGAGGAGAATGCTCTCGGCGGTCATACCGCAATATACTACAATCTTCGTCACTATACCCTAATAAACCGCGACATCGGCAGAAGCGCAGGAGACATAGCTATGCGCAACTTCTTTGAAATGATTGAGAATATCATAAACGGAAGGGGTATTGTTTGCAGAGTCGGCGGAGATAACTTCGTGGCTGCATTTGAAGATCAGCTACTTGATGATATTCTCACTTTGCTCAAAGGAACCCCTGTAGTATACGATAACCTCAACGGCAAACGTATCATGCTTTCTGGAAGCACCGGGGTTTTCCGCATGCCAGAAGGCTATTCCTTCGATACTCCTGGAGATATCATGGACAGGATACTCTCTTCATCTCAGGCTGCAAAGCTCGGCGGCAAGGACAGTGTTGTATTCTTCGATGAGAACATGGAGATCGGTAAAGAAAAGCGTATGCAGGTACAGCAGTTCTTCCCGAACGCTATAGCAAACGAGGAATTCAGGGTCTTCTATCAGCCAAAGATAGATATCGTGACTGGCGAGCTCGCGGGCGCAGAGGCTCTCTGTCGCTGGTTCAAAGACGGAAAGATAATACCTCCTCTTGATTTTATCCCGATACTGGAGCAGAATACAGATATATGCCAGCTGGATTTCTATATGCTCGACCATGTATGCAAGGATATACGCCGCTGGCTTGACAGCGGACGCAAGGTCGTGCGTATCTCGGTTAATTTTTCAAGAAAGCACATGATGGACGTTGATCTCCTTGAAAATATCATAAGGATCATCGACAGCAACGACGTTCCTCATGAGTATATCGAGATAGAGCTCACCGAGACCACGACTGACGTAGAGTTCCGCGACCTTAAGCGCGTAGTAAGCAACCTTCAGCAGAAGGGTATATATACCTCTGTGGATGACTTCGGTATGGGTTATTCCTCACTGAATCTGATACGTGATATTCCGTGGAACGTACTTAAGGTGGACAGAAGCTTCCTTCCAGTGGACAATGACAGCTCTGAGAGCACCCGAAGTGTGATGTTCAGATACGTTGTTGCAATGGCTAAAGATCTCGGCCTTGAATGTGTTGCCGAGGGAGTAGAGACCACTAATCAGGTAAAGGTACTCCGTGATAACAACTGTGTTTTCGCACAGGGCTTCCTTTTCGATAAGCCGCTTCCACTCGATGAATTCGAGCAAAGAATGGATAAACACTTCTATAAGATAGACGCAGAATGATTTTTAATAGATATAACTAAAAGCGGAGCAATGCTCCGCTTTTTTATTACTCCCCAGCTTCATTGATTACAATCGGATTACAAAATAGTGTCTATTCTCCGCATTTATTGATATTAACGGAATAATATGCTACAATGGATTTACATTATTCCGACAAATAACACTTTGTGCGGTTTGGGCAGTGGTTAACCTTAACCTGCTCTCTTACGTAAAATATTAGGATATATAATTAATACATTTTGGCGATTTATTGTGTACACAGCTTCAAAATTGCTTATTACCACAAATCCAAATTCGGTCAAGGCAAAGATGAGCTTCATAACGGATATTTTGACAGAATCTATATTTGTAGTTTTGAACAATTATGCAAACACCCAGCAGTTCCCGAACACCACAAAAGTTATTTACCAAAATAGTTTTATCCCCTATTATTCAGAATAAGCGAGGTACGATATGAAAACAGTAAAAAAAATATGCGCTGTTTCAGCCGCGGCCGTCATGCTCTTCGGCTGTACTGCTCAAAAGAACAGCAATAACTCTTCAACGCCTACGGTATCCTACGAATCTACCCTCACTTCCGCAGATCCGTATACTCCCGAGACTGCTCCCTTGCCTGTGCTTTCCATACAGACAAAGAGCACCGATCCCAACGTCATGGATTTCGTCAACGAGCCCATAGCGGAACACGTATCAGAGCTGATGAAGCTGTGGACTCCGCCCCCGTTTGATCCTCCCGCTCCCTATTATGAGGACTGCAATCTCACTCTTAAGGGCTCTGACGGTAGTGAGCTCATGGCCGGCGCAGAGGGTCAGGTAAAAGTACGCGGAAACTGGACTACCATGTACCCCAAAAAGCCGCTGAAAATTAAATTCACCGAGAAACAGAACCTCCTAGGACTTAACGACGGTGCTGAATTCAAGAACTGGCTTCTCCTTGCAGAATTCAAGGATGGTTCAATGCTCAGAAACAAGGCTGCTCTTTATGCCTCACGCCAGCTGCTCGGCGCTGACGGGTTATATGCTGCAGACGCCAAGCTCGTTCAGGTTGAAATAAACGGCGAATATCAGGGCCTCTATCTTCTCACCGAGGCTCAGCAGGTGTCTGAGGAAAGAGTAAACGTGACCAAGCCGGAAAAGGACTACACCGGTACAGATATAGGCTATTTTCTCGAATTTGACGGTTATTTTCACAACGAAGACGAGCTTCATGGCTTCCACCTTGACTACGCCGACAACGCTCCTCTCAAGCCCTTCGACGGAAAGGGCGGCAGTGGAAAAACAATCAAGTGTCTTGCCAACGCAAAGATTAACCCGGATATGGAAGTCGGAATAACGATAAAAAGCGATATATACTCTCAGGAACAGCACGATTTTATCGAAAAATACATAAATAATGTCTACAGGATAATGTACGAAGCCGCCTACAACCATAAAGCCTTCGTATTCGATGAGAACAATGACAATATTTCCGAGAGCAGCGAGCTTACCCCCCAGCAGGCTGTGGAAAATGTCGTAGACGTTAATTCTCTCGTGGATATGTATATCATCAGCGAGCTTGCCTGCGACGCAGACGTTGCATGGTCGAGTTTCTACATGGACATAGATTTTAGCCCTGAGCACACCAAAAAGCTCACCTTTGAAGCTCCATGGGATTTCGACTCTTCAATGGGTAATAGACCATACTGCGACAATGGTCAGGGCTTCCATGCAGCCAATATCATACCAGACCCGAGTATGGGAATGGATTCTATAAATCCGTGGTTCACTCTGCTAGTTTACGAGGACTGGTATCAGGACATGATAAAGGAGAAGTGGACAAAAGCTTACGATAACGGCGTATTCAGCAGAGTTTGCCAAATGGTAGATTCCGACAGCGAGGTACTCTCGGCCGAATTTGAAAAGAACTATAAGAAATGGAACAATATCATAGACAATGATTACATTGTAGACGAGCTTTCTACAGGAGCAAGGAAATGCAAAAACGCAAAGGAATGTGCGGTTTATCTCTCAGACTGGCTCAATAAACGAATAGCGTTCCTCAATTCTCAATGGCATAAATAAACATAAGAAGCCGTAAAGAAGCGTCACAACACGCTTCTTTACGGCTTTTTGCTTTACTGTTAAGTTTTATCCGAAAATATCTTCGACTCCGCTTATGAACTCCGGCTTTGCTTTTTTCTGAAGCACGTCCCAGTTAGGCTTTCTGCTGCCCATGCTGTGAGCGTCGCTGCCGAAAACGTAAGGATAGCCTTCCTTTATCAGTGACTTTACGAAGCGCTTTTCCTTGAAGCTCTCAAAGGCTTCGTTATTGAACTGGAATACCGCCTCTGTTTTCAGGACTTCCTCCATTTCGGATCTGCTGTAGTATTCAAGATATCTGTGTATATGTGCAAGTACGGGCACAAGTCCGTATTCATAAGCTATATCGTTGACCTCCTCGAGCATCCACTTGCTGAATGCAGCATACTCGAACTCAAGGAGTATATATTTTGTATTAGCTATGCGAAGCTTTTCAATATCCGGAAGCTTGCTTATGCCGTGCTCCACAGCTACCTCAGCTCCGAGAAGGATATCGCCGTTGGAGGAATCCTCCTTAACAAGCTTGTCATAAGCCTGCTGTCTCTTTTCAAGATAGGCTTTTACGCCTCTCTCCCTGTGAGCATAGAAATGAGGAGTTGCAACAATCCGCTCAACGCCCTGTTCTCTCATTGTACGTATCATCTTCAGCGACGTCTCAACGCTGTCCGAGCCGTCGTCTATCTTTGGAAGTATATGGCAATGATGATCAGTCAGCATTTTCCTTTGCGCCTTTCTTAGTAGTCTGAGCTGACGAACCGTAGCCGTATTCCTTGTACTTTGAATAGTAGGACGAATGGTGCTTCTGAGCCACCTCGTTCATAAGGAAGCCGATGAGATTCGTATGTGTGAGCTCCATCTGCTTCATGCAGTTGTCAATCTCGTCGTAGGTAGTCTGACCGTGCTTGAATACGAGAAGTATGCCGTTTATGGACTCCTTCATTACCATAGCGTCGCTTACCACATTAAGAGGAGGAGTATCAATGATTATATAATCATAAACTATAGCGAACTGCTCAAGCATAGTCGCAAACTGCTCGGAAGCGAGAAGCTCCGAAGGGTTAGGAGGAGTAGGACCTGAAGGAAGCAGGTCGAGGTTCTTCATAACGTTTTCCTTGATAGACCTTGAAGGTGTGGACTTCTTGATTATGAGAGTTGAAAGACCCTCTGAGTTCTTCACCTTGAATATCCTGTGCTGAACAGGCTTTCTCATATCCGCGTCTATAAGGAGCACCTTGCTGTTGGTCTGAGCGAAGGCTATAGCGATATTTGCAGCCGAGGTCGATTTTCCGTCACCGGGGTTCGGGCTGGAGATAGCAACTATCTTCTTGTCCGACGTACCCATTGCGAACATTACGTTGGTACGTATCGACTTGTAGCTCTCTGCAATATTGAATGGTATATTCTGATCTGTGATGAGGGCTCTGCCGTCAGCCTGAGCTGCCTTTGTTCTGCCCTTGTGCTTCTTGGCTTCGCTGAACTGCTGTATCTCACCCATAATGGCTTTGCCGTACTTCTTGCTGACCTTGTCTGTCTCCTTGACGGTATTGTCAAAGAAGTCGATAAGGAATATTATGAGAACGATAATAAGGAACGCAGCCGCAGCGCCGAGCACAGTATTCTTCATTATCTTCGGAGAAACAGGATTGGTATAAACCTTTGCCTTGTCGATAGTATTCAGTGAGCCTACACCAACAGCCTGCTGGACATACTTCGGAGCAACAAGGGTAAGGTAATTGCAGACAGCCGCTGATACCTCGGGATTTCTTGTAACAGACGATACCTTTACCGCCGACGTATCAGTTACGGAGCTGATAGTCAGGGTCTTGCTTATAGATGCCGGAGATATCTTTCCGTTGTACATCGAAAAGCACTCTGAAAGTGTCGAGTTGCCGAAATTGCTTTCCAGCAGCTCTCCGACGGAGTTCATTACCGCGTCGTCCTTCAATACCTCCATATACGTATTAACGAGCTGCTTTGAGTTGGAAATGTTGTTTACATTGCCGCCTGCTCCCTCTGCAACTCCCTGATAGCTCTGTACATACATGGTGATATGCGATTCGTACATAAGCGGAAGCATAAATTTCGATAAGCCGAAGGCTGAGATACCTCCCAGTATCACAAACAACAGTATGAGCCATGCCCTGCTCATCAACAGCTTGACGATGTCCTTGATAGTATACGTATTATTCATTCTCCATTACATCCTTTACTCACAGATTTAGTTTAATGAGTTAATAATCTCCAAAAAAGAAAAGTCCATACCTAAATTATTGTATCATATCAAACTGCCAAAGTCAAGAAATATTTGGAGAAATCGCACGATTTGAACATTTAGCATATATATTCACGAATAATTCATTATCCTTTTCACAAATAAGAAAAAGAGCGGCTGTGAGCCGCTCATTATTGTCAAAAAAATACGTCTGTCATATAAAAAATATCATACTCTGTCTGCTATTTCAAGAATCATTTTCTCAGTCTTTTCCCAACCTAGGCAGGGATCGGTTATTGACTTTCCGTAGGTATGCTCGTCTATCTTCTGAGCACCGTCCTCAATATAGCTCTCTATCATAAAGCCCTTTACGAGCTTTCGGATATCCTCATTGTATCTGCGGCTGCTGAGAACCTCCTTGACGATTCTCGGCTGCTCGAAGGGGTGCTTACCGGAATTGCAATGGTTGGTATCTATTATAGCGGCAGGGTTCTCGAAGCCCTTCTGCACATACAGCTGATGAAGCAGCTCAAGATCCTCGTAATGATAATTCGGCATACACTGACCGTGATTGTTCTCAAATCCTCTGAGTATGGAATGTGCAAGAGGGTTGCCGCTGGTGCTTACCTCCCAGCCGCGGTAGAGGAATGTATGTCCCGACTGTGCCGCTTCAATAGAGTTCATAAGCACAGGCATACTTCCGCTCACGGGATTTTTCATGCCTACAGGGATATTCAGTCCGCTGGCAGTGAGACGGTGCTGCTGGTTCTCAACAGAACGGGCACCCACAGCCACATAGCCGAGAAGGTCGTTGAGATAACGGTGATTCTCAGGGTAGAGCATCTCGTCCGCGCAGGTAAAGCCGGTCTCCTCGATAGCGCGGAGATGCATTTTGCGTATGGCAACTATGCCCTTGTACATATCCGGCTTCTGGTTCGGGTCAGGCTGATGCAGCATACCCTTGTAGCCCTTTCCTGTGGTTCTCGGCTTATTAGTATATATCCTCGGAACAATGAGTATCTTGTCCTCGACCTTGTCCTGCACTCCGCGGAGACGGTTGATGTAGTCTATAACGCTTTCCTCGTTGTCCGCAGAGCAGGGACCGATTATAAGCAGAATCATATCGCTCTTTCCGCCGATAACATCTGCTATCTGTGCGTTCCTTGCTTCTATAACTTTTTTAAGACCTTCCGAAATTGGGTACTGTCCCTTAACTTCGGCAGGTATCGGTAATTTGCACTTAAAATTCATATTCATAGCTTTTACCATCTCCGATCATTATTTTTCTTTCCAGATCGGCTGCTCTTAAGCAGCACCAGCATATTAAATATTATATCACATTCGTTTTCTGAAATCAATATTGATATAGCTCTCATAAGTCAAATACGGCATTTAACACAAAAAACCGCCTGACAAAATGAAAAGACAGCCGACAATTACCGACTGCCTTTCAGGGGATATTAAAATTTGGAGAAATCTTAATAAATGTGCCAATCACAGATTATGTGATCGGCACATATTTTATAACAAGTAATCGATTATGCTCTTGTATGAACCTGACCGCCAGCGAGTGTCTTGCCGTGAGCTTTTGCCATATCAGAAATGTTTACGTTCTGGTAACCATTCTGAGCGAGCCAAGGAAGAACCTCTTCCATAGCTGCTGCTGTTGTAGCATAGTTCTCGTGGCAGAGCACTATAGCACCCTCAAGTGAACCGTTCTGTGCAGCCTGCTTTATTGTGTTTACTATCTGATCCTTAGAAGCATTGTTCCAGTCCTGAGTATCAATTGCACAAGAGATAAGCGGTACATCGTTAAGAGCAGATTGAACTGTTGCGTTACTCTCAAGATAAGGTAATCTCATGAGGTGCGAAGGCTCAGCGCCGATAATGCCCTTAAGCTTGCTGTTGCAGTTCTCCCACTCACTTCTTATCTGTGAAGAACCGAGCTGACCGAGATGAGGATGTGACTGTGTATGGTTAGCTACCTCCATACCATTCTGGTACTCATACTTGATCTGGTCGTTTGTCTTGATCCAGTCGCCTACGATGAAGAATGTAGCTGTCATATTGTTCTTTATAAGAGCGTCAATTATTCTGTATCCAGGATCCGACTTGCTCTGTGCGCTTGCACCATCATCGAATGAGATAGCGCAGAGCTTCTTGCCAGACTGTACCTGAGCGCCACCGTTACCGCCCGTCTGCTGACCGCCGTTATTGCCGCCCATATCGAAGCCGCCCTGACCGCCGAACTGGCTCATGTCAAAACCGCCGTTGCCGCCCTGACCACCAAACTGGCTCATATCAAAGCCGCCGTTGCCGCCCTGACCGCCGAACTGGCTCATGTCAAAACCGCCGTTGCCGCCCTGACCACCAAACTGGCTCATATCAAAGCCGCCATTGCCGCCCTGACCGCCAAACTGGCTCATATCAAAGCCGCCGTTGCCACCCTGACCGCCCATCTGGCTCCAGTCAAAGTTGCCCATGTCAAAGCCGCCATTGCCGCCCTGACCGCCAAACTGGCTCATATCAAAACCGCCGTTGTTAACAGCAACTGTTGTTGTAGTTGTTGTTGTAGCCTTAGCTGTAGTTGTGGTTGTTGCAGACGAAGAGCTTACGTTTGATGAATAGCTCTCAGGAAGTGACTTAATAAGACCTAAGAGGTACATCTGGATAGAATTTGCATCGTTTGCAGTTAGTCCGCTACCGGCTTCATAAACATCCGCATTTGCAGTGCCCTGCTCTGAAAGCTTATACTTGTTGGGATTAGCAAGTGCCTGAAGAATAGCTACAGCGTCACCCATATCAATTGTGCCGTCGCCGTTAGCGTCGCCCCATTTTGAAACCTTAGCGTCGATGTCAGCCTTGCTGTTACCGCCGTTGCCGCCGAACTGGCCCATGTCGAAGCCGCCCTGACCACCAAAGTTGCCCATGTCAAAGCCACCGTTGCCGCCGTTATTAGGCTGAATTGTTGTGGTAGTAGTTGTTACAGGTTTTGTAGTTGTAGTTGTTATTGTTGTAACTACATTACCGCCGCCTGTGCTGCCGCCCTCGTTAGCCTTGAAAGCATATCTGAAGAATGTGTAGAGGTGAGGCTTAACTGACTCAGCGCCGTGTCCGCCGCCAGGAATAGACTGGTAAACATGATTTACGCCGTTCTTTGTAAGGATACTGCTGTACTGTGAAGGGAATGTACCAACAACAGAGTCATTTGTACCGCCTGTGATCATGAATACCTCAGGCTCAGGACCAACGTTTCTGAACTTGAACTCACTCTCCTGCATACAGCCGGGATGTGTCATGAATGAATCTGTACCAGGTGTTATACCAGGTGCAGGGCAGGCGCCGCCTACGTAACCGAATACGTCAGGACGCATGATTCCGCAGTAGATAGCCTCACGACCACCCATTGAGAAACCTGTGATAGCTGTATTCTCTCTGCCTTCCTTTACAGAATAGTTTTCCTTGATGAAAGGAAGAAGGCTTTCTGTTACGTCATAGAGGAAGTTATCATACTCTGCGCAGGTCTGCTGGTTGATACCGCTGGGACCGCTCATTGTCTTACTTGTGAACATATTAGGTGTTACAACGATGAACTCCTCAGCCTGACCGCTTGTCATAAGACCA
>JAGCWY010000011.1 GCA_017961625.1 Ruminococcus sp.
CCGATCATTCCTACAGACAAGCTCCTCGTTGACGGGCTCAAGAATCCAAAGAGCAAGAGCGGCAAGACAAATATCCTCCTCGTTCGTACAGGTGAGGCTCAGAGCGGGGGTATCGGTCTCTTCCAGCGTAATCTGAAAAATGAACAGTCAAGAGGACTTTCTGTTCGTTTCAGAGGACTTGACGATCAGGGTGTTGCTTCTTATCTGCTTTCACTCTACTGCTCGGCAGCTATTCTCTCAGACGACGCTATCGCTGTTCTTGAGGATGTCGAGGTAGGTGAATACTATGACTACGACTAATTACGGCATACCTTCCGAGTTTGAGCTTGAGAATCTTGCAAACGCTTTATTTCCCGACTTTGACGCTGAACGCTGTGCAGGCGGCATAGAGAACCTTGTCACAAGCGGTGATACTTCAGTTGTGAATGATGCTTTCAACAAGGCTGCATCATTCGGCGGCGGTACGAATTATTTCACATCAGCTGAACAGGCATCAAGCGGTTACGGCAGTATTTCTGAATTCGAGCAGATAGCCAATGAATACAACGGCTTCGGCAGTGTATCAGAGTATGAAACAATTGCCGATGAATACGGCGCTTCACCTGTAATCGGTGAAGCACAGCAGTACAGCACATACGATGCATACACCGCACCGCAGGAACAGCCCACATCAGGCGGATATGCTCCTGTTGTTCTTTCACAGGGACAGGCTGACAGCTACGTTCCAAAGAATACTCAGCAGGCAGCTGCACCTACTGTTCCCACAGCTAAAAACGACAGCCAGATAATCATCGGCACAAAGACTCTCGCTCAGATAAGAAATGATTTCCCAATACTCAGCGAAAAGATAAACGGTCACGACCTTGTATGGCTTGACAACGGCGCAACAACACAGCATCCGCAGCAGGTCATCGACAGGATCAGCTACTACTATACACACGAGAACTCAAACGTTCACAGAGGCGCTCACGAGCTTGCTGCACGTTCTACCGACGCATACGAAAATGCAAGGCAGATAACAGCTGACTTCCTCGGTGCTCCCTCAAAGGACAACATCGTTTTCGTAAGAGGTACGACTGAGGCTATAAACCTTGTGGCAAACGCTTACGTTAAGCCTCTTTTACAGCCCGGTGACGAGATTATCCTCACTATGCTTGAGCACCATGCAAATATAGTTCCGTGGCAGCTCATCTGCGAGGAAACAGGAGCTGTCATCAAGGTAGTTCCTGTTGACAAGAGCGGTCAGCTTATCATATCAGAGTACGAAAAGCTCTTCACAAGAAGGACTAAATTCGTATCTGCAACTCACGTTTCCAATGCTCTCGGCACTGTAACTCCTATTGAGGAGCTTGTAGCTATAGCACACGCTCACGGAGTACGCATACTCATTGACGGCGCACAGTCTGTAGCACATATCCCTGTTAACGTTACAGCTCTTGATACTGATTTCTTCGTGTTCTCGGGACACAAGATATTCGGACCTACGGGCATCGGTGCAGTATACGGAAAATCCGATGTTCTCGAAGCTGCAAGACCTTATCACGGCGGCGGAAATATGATAAAGGACGTTACTTTCGAGCGTACTATCTACAATCCTGCTCCCAACAAGTTTGAGGCAGGTACAGGCAGTATCGCAGACGCAGTGGGTCTCGGTGCAGCACTTGAATACCTCAATTCTATCGGTATGACAGAGGTAAACCGCCATGAGCATGAGCTTCTGGTATACGCTATGAAGGAAATGCAGAAGATAAACGGTCTTCACCTCATCGGTACAGCTACAAATAAAGCAAGTGTACTTTCATTCGTTCTTGACGGCGTGGACAACGAAACTGTTGGTCAGCGCCTAAACGAACTTGGCATAGCAGTCCGCACAGGTCATCACTGTGCTCAGCCTATACTCCGTCATTTCGGACTTGAAGGCACTGTTCGCCCGACACTTGCACTTTACAATTCGTTCAACGATATTGACAGACTTGTTCAGGGCATAAGAACACTTGCTTAAACTAAATCGAGCTACAGGACGGCATAATGCCGTCCTGTAAGCCATTTATACTGAAAAAGCGTGGTGATACAATGAAATTTAATACATCGCTGCTTCACAATGCAAAATTCAACGGTGAAGACCGAGGAGCAACTTTGCCTCCGCTTTATCAGGTCAGTGCATTTGCCTGTGAATCGGCAGAACAGCTTGAAAAAGTATTCAACAACAAAGCAGCAGGTTTTTCCTATACAAGAGTAGGAAATCCCACTGTAAGCGTATTTGAGAACCGCATAGCCGCACTTGAAGGCGGTATCGGCGCAGTTGCCTGTTCATCGGGAATGGCAGCAATAACCGCAGTACTGATGAATATACTCCGCTCAGGCGATGAGGTCATAGTCAGCACGGGACTTTTCGGCGGAACTATCGACCTTTTCAACGACCTTAAAGCCTTTGGTATAATAGCGCATTTCCTTGAAGCAATAACCTACGACAGTGTTACTGCTGCGGCAAATGAGAATACAAAAGCTGTATTTACAGAACTTATCGGCAACCCCAAACTCGATGTAGTCGATCTGGACAGCGTATCAAAAGCATGTAAAGAGAAGGGCATACCTCTCATAGTTGACAGCACGACTGCAACTCCATACATAATCAATCCGCTGAAGCATGGTGCGGATATAGTGGTACATTCATCGTCAAAGTACATCAACGGCGGCGGAAACTCCATAAGCGGCATAATCGTTGACAGCGGAAAATTCAAGTGGGATATCAAAAGATACCCGAGCTTTGAGCCTTATGCGAAATTCGGACCGTTTGCGTTTGTGTCAAAGCTGCGGAA
Organism: Ruminococcus sp.; assembly: GCA_017961625.1. Taxonomy (GTDB): domain Bacteria; phylum Bacillota; class Clostridia; order Oscillospirales; family Ruminococcaceae; genus Ruminococcus. Next base: position 2,820 of record JAGCWY010000011.1, read on the forward strand.
CGGCTTATGGCGCAATACAGGCGGCTGTCTTTCACCGTTCAACGCTTATATGAATATAGTAGGACTTGAAACTCTCGGTCTGCGTATGGAACGCTGCTGCGACAACGCGCTTAAACTTGCGGAGTTTTTTGAGTCACTTGACAATATAGAGGTCAATTATCCAGCACTCCCGTCCTCTCCATACTATGAGCTGACGCAAAGTGAGCTTTCGGGCAAGGGCGGTGCTATAGTAACAATAAGGGCAGGCAGCAAGGAAAAGGCATTCAAGCTTATGGACAGTATTGAATTTGCATTTGTAGCCACAAATATAGGTGATGTCCGTACCCTTGTCATTCACCCTGCAAGCACAATATATACTCATAATACCGAACAGCAGCGTATAAGTGCGGGAGTATATGATGATACTATACGCATAAGCGTCGGAATAGAAGATATAGACGATCTTATCGAAGATTTCAGACAGGCTGTAGAGAGCCTGTAAAGGAGGATATACATGGCAGAGTTCAATATTACAGATTCAATCGACATCACTGATGTAAATTGCCCTATAACTTTTGTTAAGGCAAAGATAGCTCTTGAAGAGCTTGACGACGGAGATATACTCTCCATAAAACTCAACGACGGCGAACCAGTACAGAACGTCCCCAAGAGCATAAAGGAAGAGGGACACAAGGTGCTTAGCCTTACAGATAACGGCGACGGCACATTTGAGCTTATCGTGCAGAAAGTCGGTGACTGATATGCCTGCAAGGATAAGCAAAGACGAATTCGACAGCGAGGTGCTCGGAGCAGAGCTGCCCGTACTTGCTGATTTCTATTCGGACAGCTGCATACCATGCAAGCGTATGTCTCCCATACTGAGCCAGCTTGAAACCGAGTATGCAGACAAGATAAAAATAGTGAAGATAAACACAAACTTCGAGAAGGAGCTTGTGGAAAAATACAGCATCCAAGCCGCTCCCACACTTATCCTCTTCAATAAAGGCGAGGAAGTATCACGTATTAGAGGTGCGGTAAAAAAAGACGAGATAATAACTCTTATAAAGGAGCAGATATAAATGAAGATCACAGTTGCAGGAGTAAAAAAAGAAGTTGCCGACGGACTTACCGTTGCACAGCTTGTTATTGACGAAAAAGTAGAAACACCCGAATACGTAACTGTCACTATCAACGATGATTTCGTTGACCACGGTCAGTTTGAGGAAACTGTACTGAAAGACGGTGACACAGTAGAATTCTTATACTTTATGGGAGGCGGTCAGTAATGGCATTCACCAATGAACAGATAGAACGTTATTCGCGCCATATCATACTCAAAGAGGTAGGTGCAAAGGGACAGAAAAAGCTCCTTAACGCAAAGGTACTCGTTATCGGTGCAGGCGGTCTGGGCGCACCTGTTGCAATGTATCTTGCAGCAGCAGGTATCGGCACTATCGGTATCGCAGATGCTGACGAGGTAGATCTTTCCAATCTCCAGCGCCAGATAATCCACCAGACAAAGGACGTAGGCAAGCCGAAGGTCCAGTCCGCAAAGGAGACTATGGAGGCTATGAACCCCGATGTCAAGGTCATAACCTACCATGAGTTCATTACCAGCGAGAATATCCTCGATATCATAAAGGACTACGATTTCATTATCGACGGTACTGACAATTTCCCTGCCAAGTTCCTGATAAACGACGCCTGCGTTATGGCTAAGAAGCCCTTTTCACACGCAGGTATAATCCGTTTCCAGGGACAGCTCATGACCTACGTTCCGGGACAGGGACCTTGCTATCGCTGCGTATTCAAGGAACCGCCACCGAAGGATGCTGTACCGACCTGCAAGCAGGCAGGAGTTATCGGCGCGATGGGAGGCGTTATAGGCAGCTTGCAGGCTATGGAGGCTGTCAAGTATATACTCGGTGTGGGAGACCTGCTAACAGGATATCTCCTTACCTATGACGCTCTGAAAATGCAGTTCAGAAAGGTAAAGCTTCCCAGCGATACCCATAACTGTGCTGTATGCGGTGATAATCCAACTATTACGGAGCTTATCGACTACGAACAGGCAGAATGTGACGGTGTTGGTTTATGATAAAACTCAGCAAAAGCGATTATGATAAAATAGTTGCACACGCGCAAAGCGAATCTCCCATAGAAGCCTGCGGACTTATAGCAGGAGAGCTCTCAGGAGATGACAAGATAGTGAAAAAGGTCTATATCCTTACAAATGTCGATCATGCCGAGGAGCACTTCACACTTGATCCCAAGGAGCAGCTCTTTGCGGTAAAGGATATGAGAGCCAACGGTCTTACTCCCCTTGGCAACTGGCACTCCCACCCTGTTTCGCCTTCACGCCCTTCCGATGAGGACAAGAGACTTGCCTACGACAGCAGTGCAAGCTATATGATACTCTCACTTATGGACGATGAGCCTGTTCTCAATTCATTCCATATCGAGGGTGACAAGTCCGAAAAGGAAGAGCTTGTCATAGTACAGGATTAAAGCTATGTATGATGTTCTAATTCTCGGCAGCGGTCCTGCGGGACTGTCTGCCGCTGTATATGCCAGCCGTGCAGGTCTCAGCTTTGCAGTTATCGAAAAAGAGTACATGGGCACGGGGCAGATAGCCTATACCGAACAGGTGGACAACTACCTCGGATACTACGGTATCGACGGATTTTCTCTCGGTGAGAAATTCCGCGAACACGCTGAGGCTTTAGGTACTGAGTTTATCGAGGGCGAAGTCACGGAGCTTTCCCGTACAGACAGCATCTGGAAGGTCGTACTTTCTGACGGCAATATAATAGAGTCCAAAACCGTAATATACGCTCTGGGAGCTTCACCGAAAAAGCTTGGCATTGCAGGCGAAGAAGAGTTTACAGGCAGGGGCGTTTCCTACTGCGCACTTTGTGACGGAGCATTCTTCGAGGGCAAGACTGTCACTGTCATCGGCGGCGGAGATACCGCTCTTGGGGACGCTCTGTATCTTTCAAAAACGGCTGAAAAGGTGTATATCGTACACCGTCGGAATGAGTTCAGAGCCAATGCTTCGCTGGTAAAAAAAGCAGAAGAAACTGCAAATATCCAGTTCGTTCTTGAAGCTGTACCCGCAGAGATTATTGGCGATGATTCGGTCACAGGCATAAAGCTCAATCAGAAAGGTGCGGAGAAAAATCTGAGCACGAACGGTGTTTTCGTTGCAGTGGGCTCGCTGCCGAATACTGCGCTTCTTAACGGTATAGCCGACCTTGACGACAGAGGATATGTCATTGCAGATGAAAGCTGCATCACTTCGGCAGAGGGAATGTTTGCCGCAGGAGATGTGCGCACAAAGGCTGTCCGTCAGGTAATAACCGCAGCAGCAGACGGAGCAAACGCCATTGTATCGGCTTTAAACTTCATCAACGAATAAATCATTGAGAGCTCAGCGCATCTGTCATATCCAGTATAAAAACAGTCCCGGGTCAGTGACTTCGGGACTTATAGTTTTTAGATATAATACATTGGTTCGAGCTGCTCGACCTGTTTCTCGGCAAATCTGTTCGCAAGATCCTTCAAGGTTATTTTTTGAGAGAACTGCCGGAGATAATCATTGACAGGCTTCCATAAGCACTCAGATATCGTTTCGGTAGCTATGTGATCAAGCTGATCGCTGAATACAGAAGGGGAGAAGATTGTATCATCTAGGGCGTTTACTATCTCATTTATAGTAATACCGGCAGGGTCACGGGCAAGGACATATCCGCCACCTGAGCCCTTAACGCTTTTTAGAAAATCAGCGTGTTTCAGAAGTGGTACGATCTGTTCAAGATATTTTGCTGAAATATTATTCCTCTTGGATACCGCGTTTAGTGTGACTATATTGTTATTCCGTGAATTTACGGCAATATCTATAAGTGCTATAATACCGCATTCGACCTTTGATGATACTCGCATTTTTAATCCGCTCCTTTATATTTATTAAACCTATCTGTATAATAAGTATAACATAAATATAGTTCAATTTCAAGTATTTCTGCTATAATATTTGTTTATAAAGAGCTATAAGCAAAGCACCGCCCGAACCTAATGAAAGTTCGGGCGGGCTTTTAATGGCACATATTGTTTCTCAGGAGTATTTATTGATATGTCAGTTTTTCAACATCGTCCAACTTTCCACATTCGCTCTGTACAAATGAGCACTGAGCGAGAAATGTGCTGTATGGGATACTTTCCTGTTAACATTTGTACAGCTCCTTTCTCTTGGTATGACTTTATTATAGCACCGAAATCGGTTCTTGTCCAATTCCAAAATGCCATAGCAAACGATAGGAGTTGTTTATAACTTGAGAGAGAAATATACGTTAAATGTTCATAGTCAGGTCTTTTACGACTTCACCTGCAATAAGAAGTCCTGCAACAGCAGGTACAAAAGCTGTGCTTCCCGGAATATCTCTGCGCTCAGTGCACTTATGTTGTGCTCCAGGAGGACAGATGCAGTGACTGCGGCAGCTTATTGACATATCCTCAAGCGGACGTATAGGCTGTTCATCAGAGTAAACCACCTTAAGCTTCTTAACGCCGCGCTTTCTCAGTTCATGCCGCATTACACGGGCAAGGGGACAGACGGAAGTTTCATAAATATCAGCTATTTTCATA
>JAGCWY010000121.1 GCA_017961625.1 Ruminococcus sp.
AAAATATTTTGATAGTACGTAAAATTAGTACGTTTTCTCAAAAATCTCAGACGACGTACCTGCGTGATAAACGCCGATTATTCGAAGAAACGGAGCCTTTGAGGGGCTCCGTTTCTATTTTACAAGTGGCAAACTCGGGTTATATCATTCAGAAAAGAAATAATCAAGGCTTGACAATGAACGGCGAAGGTAATATAATTATTCATGTATGAAAAAAAACAGGAGTGTTTAAATGAGATCAATTATATTTTTTGATATCGATGGTACTATTGTTACCGAAGACGAAAGAGCGATAATACCTCAGAGCACTATGGAGGCAATTGCTTTGACTCGTGAAAAAGGCAATCTGACGTTTATAAACTCCGGAAGGACAGCCTTTAATATAAGTCCTAAGGTGAAGAAATTGGGGTTTGACGGATATATATGCGGCTGCGGTACCTACATTGAATACGGCGGAAAGGTGTTGCTTTCCCAGACAGTAGAAAAAGACAAATGTAAAAGGATAGCCGAACTCATGCGCAAATGCTGGGTAACTCCTGTATACGAGCACAGAGACGGTTACTTCTTTGATGATAAAACCCCTGTGACTGAAGGATTAAAGTACTTTATGGAAGTATTTGTTGATTCAGGCATAGATGTCAGCGGAAGAGTTGAGGACAATAATTTCGGCTTTGACAAGTTTGTTATATGGACTAATCCTGACAGCGATATGGAGCTTTTCAGACAGGAGATTAGCAAGGATTTCTCTATTATCGATCGTGGCGGCGGATTCTACGAGAATGTTCCATTAGGCTTTTCTAAAGCGACTGGTATTGCTGCGATACTCGACAAGCTAGGAATATCAATAGAAAATGCTTACGCAATAGGTGACAGTACAAATGATCTGCCCATGTTACAGGCAGTACCGAACAGTATCGCTATGGGCGGAGCGGAGCATATATACCCTTATGTGTCGTATGTCACTAATCCCATTGAAGAAAACGGTATATATAATGCATTGAAGCATTTTGAGCTTATATAATGAAATAAATATTACTCGTACTGTTATTTCACTGGGCGTATATTGCTCTTTTGCTCAAATATTGCGATTTTTATTGGCGCATTTTGTCATTTCTAATTATTGATTTGGATGTTCTCACTGTGCTATAATAGTATTACAGTTGAAAAGCTGATTATTTGGGAGGAGTGGCTGAGTTCGGGATATTACTCAGTCAAATAAAATAATGAATATTGCTGTTGCACAGTCAGGTGGTCCAACCTGCGCTATAAACGCTTCTTTGGCAGGGGTATACAGCGCAGCTCAAAGAGTCAAGGAAATTGACAGGGTATATGGCGTACTTAATGGTATCGAGGGAATTCTAAACGATGAAATGGTGGATCTTTCAGATAAGATCACTAGCGATGTAAGTTATCAGCTGCTTTTGCGTACTCCGTCAGCCGTACTTGGTTCATGCCGGAGAAAGCTTCCTAATCACCAAGAAAGTACAGATATTTACGAAAAAATAACGGAAATACTCCGAAAACGAGATATCCGAATGTTTTTTTATATCGGCGGCAATGATTCAATGGATACAGTTGCAAAGTATTCAGCATATCTTAATGATAATCATATAAACGATATTATAATGATAGGAATCCCCAAGACTATTGACAATGATCTTTGCGAGACTGATCATTCTCCGGGTTACGGATCAGCAGCAAAATATGTTGCGGCGACTGTTCAGGAAATAACCCGTGACAGCAATGTTTACAGTATACCTTCTGTAACCATAATCGAAACCATGGGACGACATGCCGGCTGGCTTGCAGCGGCTTCATGCTGTATTCGAGCTAACGGTGAAAGTGCTCCGCATCTGATATATCTTCCGGAGACCATCTTCAGCATAGGAGGCTTTCTTTCTGACGTAAGAAACGAGATGAAGAAGCACAGAGCTGTTATTGTTGTTGTTTCGGAAGGTGTAAAGACAGAAGAAGGGAAGTTCGCGGCAGAAGAATATCAATCAGGTCAGAAAGATGTTTTCGGTCACTGTTATCTCTCGGGGATAGGAAAGCTTCTTGAGAAGCTGGTTGCTGAGAAGATTGGCTGCAAGGTGCGTTCGATTGAGCTAAATGTAATGCAGAGATGCAGCTCTCATATTGCCTCGCTTGAAGATATTCAGTCATCAGAGGCTATCGGAATGGCTGCGCTCAAAGCTGGATTAAGTGGCAGGTCAGGCTGTATGATGACATTTGTCCGGGAATCTGATATGCCATACAGCTACAGAATAGATACTGTTGACGCAGCCAAGGCAGCTAACTCAGAAAAATTTTTTCCGAGAGAATGGATAAACGAAGCCGGTAACAATGTTCTTGCACCCGCTTATGACTATATCATGCCTCTTATACAAGGGGAACTTCATGCAATAATGAAAAATGGTATGCCTTTAAACTTTGTTATATAAAAAATAAACGTCCTCGAAAGGACGTTTATTTTTTTATATTATGCCTTAGCTGGCAATTCGCCTTTTTTCAGCAAGAAGAGCTGGATAGCGAGTGCGTCGTTTGTTGTAACGCCCTCTACTGAATCACAGTCTGCATTGTCAAGACCTTCTGATGTGATGTGGTTCTTGCCAGTACCGTTTAGTCCATACTTGTCAGGGTTAGCAAGTGACTGCATGATAAGTACAGCGTCAGCCATATCTATAGAACCGTCACAGTTAGCATCGCCATAAACAACATTGGTTTTATCGGAGGATCCTGCACCGCTGTCGTTTATATCGAATGTAGTAGTTGTTGTACTTGTAGGCTTTGTAGTAGTTGTTGTGGTTCCCGAAGGCTTTGTTGTTGTCGTTGTAGCACCTTCTTCATTATCCTGCTTTACATATTCACTGCCTGTACCTGCTGTAGTTCCGTCAGGCTCAGTACCCCATATAATCTTATCGCCTGCATAAAGTGTAACCTTATCAGTGATAGCAGCAGCTGAGTTATCATCCTCGAAGCTTACGAGATCAGCATAGCTGTAGTCGTTTGAAGAATCCCACTCAGGATACTCATTTGTCTCAGGATCCATCTTTGTTGTCAGCGCGAACTGGTATACACGGCTTCCGTAGAACTTGCAATCCTTCCAAGTTACTTCAACGTAATATGTTCCGTTGTCGTCATACTTTACGGGATCGGAAAGCTCAGCGTGTGACTTGTTGTTTGTGTATCCTGCTTCCTGATCGTAGTCAATACGGGGAACAAGATAATCAACGTCATAGCCATTATCAAGAAGCTCCTTGATGTTGAAGAAGTATCTTGCCTTTACATCACATTCGAATCTCGGAGGATTGATAGTTCTGTTGTGGAGAACCAGCTTGAGCTGGATACCATCTGCTTTTTCCTGTGCCTTACCGCCTGATACGAAGTATCCAACAGGGAGGGCATCACCGTTTTCGTCTACCTGATCGTAGCCAATAGCATTTGAAGACATATCGAAGTCTTCGATGATGTAGTTTTTATCTTCATACTCCTTGCCCTTTGCACCATAGTAGTGGTAAAGTCCTGCAAGGTCACCGCAGAAGCCTGCGTTATAGTCGTCGGTAACTTCATTGTAGATGTAGTCTTTTGTTTCGTCAACGTGCTCGTCCTTAAGACCAGGACCTCCAACGAGAGCACCCCAGAGAGTATGTACCTGGATTATCGGATCGTCCATGCTCTGTGTAGCTGAGCAGTGTGATGAACGATGATGAGGATGTGAAGCAAAGTTATATTCATAACCTACCTCGTAAGCATAACCCATAGGGTTCTTACCAAGGATGTATTCCATCTGCGCCTTTGCCCATGGGAGGAATGTTTCATCACCTGTTGTCTTGGCGTAAACACAAGCACAGAGTCCAGCTGCAGTATTGTAACGTGCGGAACCGTAACCCGAAACTACAGCCCAACCATAAGGTGACTTAGCAATGAAGTCGCCACTTGTCTCACTGTCAGGGAGATCAGCAATCTGATCGCAAGTCATCGGCATATTCCAGAGATAATCGTCTCTGCCGAAATACTTATGACCATGAACAGGCTCATAGCCCCATTCAGAGCAATCAGTTGTCTTAGAACAGCCTGACCAGAATTCAAGGTTGTAACGGAAGATATACCAATCACGTGCAGTATTTGTAATAGGAGCAAGCTTTGCGAAAACTCCGCCCCAAACAGTATCCCAGCAGTGAACCCAGATATTCTGCCAGCAGTTACCTGTATCAGTAATGATACGTTTCATATAGCCTGTATAAGCATAAGAAGGCTGCTGACCAGTTTGTGCCTGTTCATCATATGAACCACTGTCAGAAATTGGATTAGTAGTATCAACTGCGATAATATCGTCTATATAATCATAGTTTTCGGTACAGTAGTAGAGCCATACAGCAGCCCATGAAAGTTCATCATAGTCATAGCTAGATGTATAGAAACCACCATCGTAACCAAGGCTTGAGTTGCTTGGTACCATACCTGGTTTCCATTCCTCAACGTGTGTCTTTACAGCAAAGTCATAAAGAGCCTTTGCGTATTTGAGATTCTTTTCAGCATATTCAGGATCTGTATCCTTGAAATTGAGATAGTTGATAGCAAGTGATGCGGCAGCACCGGCACACTGGTCAGATGCAGGCATTTCTGTTGTAGCGAAGTAAGCGGGACGCTTAACTGCGCATGAAGAGGAAGCTACCATTGTGTTGTCCTGCTGGAGCTCAGGAGGGCACCAGTAGTTATGGTCATTGTTACCTTCACCTACCTGATAGCAGTATGCGATAACATTATCATCATCATCCATGAAGGTAGCCTTCATGAAGTAGTCGTTTATCCAGCGAAGTTCATCTTCAACATGCTTTTGTAGACCGAGTTCCTCATAAGAATCACGGAATTCGTAGTATCCCCAGCCTACTGTAGAAGCGGAATAGCTTCCGGGGAGACCGAACTTAACGTGGTCACCGGCGTCGTGCCAGCCGCCTGTGAGATCGAGAGTGCCGTTTCCGTCGGGATCAAGGTATTTTTTGTTCTTTTCAATAAATGAATTGCTCATATTGACGCCGACATAGAGATCCGGATCATCGTCACCGAGGTTCGGGTTTGCTTTACCGCTGTCACCCTGTCCAAGTCCTTGATCTTCCTTGAGCTGATCATCGGTCTTGCCTTTGCCGACTGAAGGCATGGGGCTCATAGGCTGGAGCGGGATTTCACCGTCGATTACGTGACAGTTTGAACGCCATGAATAATAGCCGTCGTCTGCCACCTGGTCACCACACTTGTTTGCATCGTAGAAGCACAGTGCAAGCTGTAAAGCCTCTGCGAAATTGTCGTAGTTGTTTTCCTTGCCTTCGGTGATAACCGCAGCATTTGCGCCTGTCATGATACTGCATGACATAAGTGTTGCAGCAGCAGATAAGCAGGCTAATGATTTTTTGAATATCTTCGCCTTGTCCATTTAAATCTTCCTTTCAAGAGTAGTTTTGAACGCTTCTCTGCCTTGAGAGCGTCCTTTTTTCACGTTTTTTATTTGAGCAGATTCTTCCCCTTGAGTCTGTCAAAAACTATATTATATCCGTCGTTTCCGTCCTTAAGGGAACGGTTGACTCTGCTTATTGTAGCTGTGCTCGCACCTGTTTCTGTGACGATGCTGTTATATACGCGGTGTTCGTCGAGAAGTCTTGCAACGTGAAGGCGCTGAGCAAATGATTTCAGCTCGATGCTTGTGCAGAGATCGTCAAAGAACTTGTAGCAGTCATCAACGGATTCAAGTGTAAGAATAGCTTCAAAAAGCAGATCCATGCTTTCAGATTTTATCTTGTCTATCATATTGATTCTCCAATCTGCCATAAAGGCGCAACTTAACAATTTCTTACTTTACATTTTAACACATTATTCCGTAAAAGTAAAGACCTTTTTTGTGCAAAAGGGAATTGTCGCCTTATAATATAATAAGAAATGAAATTACACCTTTGTGTATATCATACCACATTCTTAACAAAAAGTAAAGAAAAATTTCGTGATTTCGCAAATTTTGGTGTAACATACCAAATATTCGCAAGTTTTCGTGCAAATCCACAAATATTAACCTTTGTTAACTGGTGATAATGCTGTTTTGTATCAGCATTTAATAATTCCTAGACACTGAAGATAAATCATTTTATCTGATGAATCTTTCGAAGGGGTTGAATTTTTCAAAGCTTTATAGTATAATATTTATGAACGTCTTTTGTTCATAAGGATATGATACCATGAGAAATGCGGTGATTTTATGGAACAAACCATTAAAAGTGATAAAAATATAGAGGAATCCAATATACTGTACACTGTTGCGATGAGAGGACTTGTTGCCTTCCCAAAAATGGTGATGCATTTTGATGTTTCTCGAAGTAAGTCAATGTCTGCGGTGGAGCGATCACTAAAAGAGGGAGGCAAGCTTTTTCTTGTTACTCAGCACGAAGCGTATATAGACAATCCTAAGGCTTCCGACCTTTACAAGGTAGGAGTTGTTGCCGAGATAAAACAGGTTCTCAAGCTACCAGACAATGTAATGAAGGTACTCGTGGAAGGAGTATATAAGGCAAATCTTGTCAGACTTATTGATGATGGCGAGGTATTGAAAGCCGAAGTTAAGCGTACTCCTACATATTCTCGAGCTAAATTTGACGATGTTGAGGCTGAGGCTCTTATACGTTCGATAAAGGACGTTTTTGAGAGATATGCTTCTTTCTTCCCGAAGATGCCAAAGGAACTGCTGAATTCAATAATGACCCAGGATTCTCCGGTAAAGCTTTTCGAGACCGTTACCTTCAACTGCAACCTTAACTACAGAGATAAGCAGACTCTTCTTGAGGAAACTAATATAATCAACAAGCTTTCCGTACTGTTTGCCTGCCTTACTTCAGAGGTGGAAATACTCGAGCTTGAAAATCTTATCAATGAGCAAACCAAAAACAGTATCGACAAGGGACAGCGTGAATTCTATCTACGCGAACAGCTGAGAGTCATTCAGGAGCAGCTCGGAGAGGACGAGGCTGAGGAAGCCTTCGGTTATATAAACGACATAATGGACCTTAAAATTGACGAAAAGAGCAAAGAAAAGCTACTTAAAGAAGCCGACAAGCTTACCAAGTTGCCGCCTGCGTCTCAGGAAGCTTTTGTCATAAAGAATTATCTTGACACAGTGCTTGATCTCCCGTGGGGAAAGTATACAAAGGTTAAGCTTTCTATGGAGAAAGCAGAAGCTGTTCTCGAAAAGGATCATTACGGTCTGAAAAAGGTAAAGGAGCGTATACTCGAGTTCCTTGCAGTTCATATACTTAATCCGGAAATTAAGGGACAGATAATCTGCCTTGCAGGTCCTCCCGGTATAGGAAAGACTTCAATTGCAAAGTCAATAGCTAAGGCAATGGGTAGAAAGTATGCGAGAGTATCTCTTGGTGGTGTCCGCGATGAAGCTGATATAAGAGGTCACAGAAAAACTTATGTTGGTGCTATGCCCGGACGTATCATAACAGCCATAACACAGGCGGGCTCTGCAAATCCACTGATACTTTTCGACGAGATTGACAAGCTTTGCAGCGATATAAAAGGCGACCCCTCATCGGCTATGCTTGAGGTGCTTGATGCTGAGCAGAACTATGCTTTCAGGGATCACTTCCTTGAGGTGCCTTTTGACCTCAGCAAGGCAGTATTTATAACTACTGCCAACAATGTCAGTGCTATTCCTGCACCTCTTCTCGACAGAATGGAGGTCATAGAGCTTCCAAGCTATACTGCAGAGGAGAAGTTCCATATTGCGAAGGAACATCTTGTTCCTAAGCAGCTTAAGGAACATGGTCTCAGAGCCTCACAGCTAAGGATAACGGATGACGCGATAAACGAGATCATACAGTATTATACCAAGGAAGCCGGCGTGCGTTCCCTTGAGCGCTGTATAGCTTCGCTTTGTAGAAAGACCGCAAAGAAGATAGCTGCCGGCGAGATCAGCCGCGTTTCAGTCAAGGCAAAGGATCTCAACGAGATTCTCGGCATACGCAAGTACACTGCCGATCTTGCGTCCAAGAAGGATCAGGTGGGTGTTGTAAACGGCCTCGCATGGACATCCGTAGGCGGTGTTCTTATGCCTATAGAAGTACTTACCATGCAAGGAACAGGCAAGATAGAAGTCACAGGTTCTCTAGGAGAAGTCATGAAGGAGAGCTCGAAGATAGCTGTGAGCTACGTGCGTAGTATTGCTGATAAATACAAGATAGATCCTAATTTCTATAAAGACAAGGATCTCCATATACACGCTCCCGAGGGAGCAGTACCTAAAGACGGCCCCTCTGCTGGTGTGACGATGACGACTGCGCTTGTATCCGCTTTATCCGGATTTAAGGTTAGATCGGATATCGCTATGACCGGAGAAGTTACTCTTCACGGAAAGGTCCTCCCGATAGGCGGACTGCGTGAAAAAACAATGGCTGCTTACAAGGCAGGTATAAAGACTGTTATTATCCCGACAGAAAACAAGCCTGACCTTGAAGAAGTGGACAATGTCGTAAAGGACGCTATAAAATTTGTATATGCGTCTGAACTTAAGGAAGTGCTTGATGAAGCGCTCGTAAAATAAGAAAGTTAGGAGAAGCATTGGTGAAACTGAATTACAACAAAGCTGAATTTTCTGCGGCTTACGGAAAGTTTTCACAGATACCAGCTCCGGATCGAATTGAGATAGCCTTTGCAGGACATTCAAACGTAGGAAAATCTACGCTTATAAACAAGCTTTTCAACCGTAAAAATCTCGCTCGTGTTAGCTCTGTTCCTGGAAAGACAGCTACGATTAATTTCTACGGCCTTGAAAACATATATTTTGTGGATCTTCCAGGGTACGGATATGCAAAGGTCGCTAAATCAGAGAAGGAACGCTGGGCAGGACTTATTGAAGGATATCTCGGTTCCGACAGAGATATCAGACTTGTGTTCATGCTTGTTGATATGCGCCATGCTCCGACAAAAGACGACGTTCACATGATAAACTTCTTGATAGATTCGGAAATGCCTTTTGTTCTTGTCCTTACCAAGGCAGATAAACTGAATAAGACTGAGAGGGCGAAGCGCCTTGAAGCCTTTGGATCGGAGATTCCATGCTTTGAGGATATTCACTCTATACCCTTTTCTTCACAGACTTTGGAAGGTGTTGAAGAGCTCAGGCAGATCGTTGAGGAGATCGCAGATGACAATGACGTCACTGTTGAATAAAAAACACACGAAAGGATGTTAAAAATGTTTATATCCGATAACCTCGGAGTTAATACTGAGGGAAACCTGACAATTGGCGGAGTAGATACAATCGAGCTCGCAAATGAGTTTGGAACACCGCTATATGTTATGGACGAACAGGTTATAAGAAACAGTCTGAGACGCTTCCATGACAGCATGAACAAGTATTACAACGGAAATGGAGAAGTACATTACGCAAGCAAGGCTTTTTCCTGTATGGAAATGTGCAGGATAGTTGCAAGCGAAGGGGATGGACTTGATGTTGTATCAATAGGAGAGCTTTATACAGCTGTAAAAGCTGGATTTCCGATGGAGAAGGTTGGCTTCCACGGCAATAACAAAACAGATGAAGAACTTGATTTCGCTGTAAAGGTTGGCGTAGGACATATCATAGTGGATAATATTGACGAGCTTCACCGTCTTGAGAAGATATCTGCCGAAAAAAGCGCTCAGCCTAATATAATGTTCCGCATCAAGCCTGGCATAGACGCACATACTCACGATTTCGTAAAGACAGGTCAGATAGACAGTAAATTTGGATTTGCTCTTGAAACTGGAGAGGCTTTTGAAGCCGTAAAAGAGGCTGTGAACTGCAAAAATGTAAAGCTTATAGGTCTTCACTGCCATATAGGTTCTCAGATTTTTGATATTGCACCTTTTGAAGAAGCTGCAAAGGTAATGCTCGGATTTATCGCAAAGATCAAAAATGAGTTGGGTTATGTGATCGAAGGACTTAATCTCGGAGGCGGCTTCGGCATAAAATACCTTAACGAGCATGATCCGAAGCCATTTGAGGTATATCTAGAAAAAGTATCAGAGGTCGTAAAGACCGAATGTGCTGCTCTTGGCATCAAACTCCCGAAAATGTTTATCGAACCAGGTCGTTCTATAGCAGGTCCTGCCGGTATAACACTTTATACTGTAGGCGCTCGCAAGGAAATTCCTGGTATCAGGACATACATTTCCGTTGATGGCGGAATGGCTGACAATCCGAGATATATTCTTTATGGTTCAGAGTATGACGCTGTTGTTGCAAATAAAGCAGGAGAAGAAAGGAAAGACCGCGTAACTATAGCTGGAAAATGTTGTGAGAGTGGTGATCTTATCGGTGAGAATATGCCATTACAGTATGCAGAATCAGGCGATATAATCGCTGTTTGCGCTACAGGCGCATATAATTATTCGATGTCCTCAAATTATAACAGGCTGCAGAAGCCAGCTGTGGTATTTGTTAATAACGGCAAAGCAAGACTAGCTGTCAAAAGGGAAACGCTTGACGATATAATCAGAAACGATATATAAAACAAAAAACAGGTGTGAATAATACTTTCATACCTGTTTTTTATAATGTTTTCCCTGCCATGTATCCAGAACGGCAAGTCTTTTGTCAATACCGCCGAGTACGGAGAGCTTGTCGGTGCTCCACATTGGAGCGATAAGCTTGGATTTGTCTCCGTCACCGGTAATGCGTTCAATGACCGTCTGAGGAGGCAGTAGCTCGAGCTGTTTTACAATTATATTAATATATTCATCACGATCAAGTAGTCTAATCTTTCCATTTTGATACATATCAGCCAGAGCAGTGCCATTTATAACATGTAGCATCTGGAGTTTTACTGCGTCGGGAGAGAGCCTTGCTAATTCTTCAGCGGTTTCGAGCATCATTTCATCAGTTTCGTCCGGAAGTCCGTTTATAATGTGGATACAGATTCGGATTCCCTTTGCTTTAAGACGAAAATAGCCCTTTCTGAACTCGGAATGAGTATAGCATCGGTTGATGAGCCTGAGGGTCTTGTCGTGGCAGCTCTGCATACCAAGTTCAATAGTGAGATCAGTCTTTTCACTCAATTCTTGCAGTAGACCGATAACGTCATCCGAGAGGCAGTCAGCTCTTGTTCCAATAGATATTCCACATACATTAGACTCCTCAAGAACTGAAAGGAATATTCGACGTAGTTTCTCCACGGGAGCATAGGTATTGGTGTTGGCTTGAAAATATGCAATGAAACGGGCAGCGTCGCCGTATTTGCTAATTATACGGCTTTTTTCGGCTTTAAGCTGGGAAGCTGTATCAAGGTCACCGCGTGTGAAATAACCACTTCCGCCGTCACAGAAAATACATCCTCCGAAGCCTTTGGTACCATCTATATTCGGACAGGTAAAGCCACAGTCGAGGACGGCTTTGTATATCTTATGACCGTATCTCTTTAAATTATGGTAATTCAATGTATGATAGCGCTTGTTATCCAGAGAATATTCAAAAGGACTTGTGTTCATAATGTCACTCCTTGTGAAAATATGTTATCATATTCATTTATAATTGTCAATATTTAGTAGTCAAAAAAATAAAATCGCAATATATGGCTGAATTATCTATTGACAATGTGCACAAATTGAGTTAAAATATAAGAGTAATGTAAAAGTGAGGATGGGATTATGGATAAAAATATTGTATTGATTGGTATGCCGGGAGTCGGAAAAAGTACTGTCGGAGTGATCCTTGCTAAGTTGTTGGGATACAAATTCATTGATACAGATATAGTTATTCAGGAGAAAGAGAAAAAACTCCTCAGAGATATAATCACTGAAAAAGGAACAGAAGGCTTTATTGAAACTGAGAATAGGATACTTAGTAGACTTAGTGCAAAAAGATCTGTCATTGCGACTGGTGGTAGTGTTGTATATGGTGCTGACGCAATGAACAATCTATCAGCCAATAGTATTGTGATTTATCTTAAACTCGATTACGGAAAGCTTCGCTACAGACTTGGAAATATTAAAAACAGAGGAGTTGTAATAAAAGACGGACAGTCACTGAGTGGACTATACCGTGAAAGGCTTCCTTTATATGAGAAATATGCAGATATCGTTATAGATGAGAACGGCTGTAATGTCGAAAAAACCATAAATAAAATTCTTGACGAATTAACCAGTTCTTTGTAAGAAATATACAATTAGATATAAGCTTAAAGGTTTGATTTGCACAATTTTATATTTTGTTTAAAAAGTGCTTTGACTTTTAGCTAATTATGTGTTATAATGTAAAATAGGATTATTATTAAAAGTAATTATAAGACTTCCGCGCCGTCTATGCAGCTAAACTGCTTTGGCTTTCGGATATCGGAAAGGAATAAAAATGTCTAAAATAATTGCTGTTACTTCAGGAAAAGGCGGAACAGGAAAATCAACTGTTTGCGCTGGAATTGGTTACACTCTCGCAAAGCAGGGACACAGAACTCTAATTATCGAGCTGGACTTCGGTTTGAGATGCCTTGATATAATTTTTGGCGTAGAAGATAATATCAAATATGATCTCGGCGATGTTCTGAACGGAAAGAAGACCGCTCTTGAAGCTGTTGCACAGATACCTATGGCTTCTAACCTCAATATTCTCTGCGCTCCTAAAACTCTTACTGCTGTGAATGCAGAGCAGATAGTAGATATATGCCGTTCTGTAAAGAAGTATTTTGAATACATTATCATTGATACTGGCGCGGGAATCAATTCCCATGTTTTTGACATTGTTGAACAGGCAAATCTTATTCTTGTGATATCCACACCTGATCCGGTATGTATAAGAGACGCAAGTCTTATGTCGGATGAATTCTATAACAGAGGAAACAAGAGCCAGCGTCTTATCATCAATAAGATCAGTAAGAAGATTATCGGTGCCGAGCTTATATCCAACCTTGATGAGATAATAGACAAGGTGGGAGTACAGCTCATAGGCGTTATACCTGATGACTTCAAGATGACTGTAGCGACTGGAAAGGGCAATCCGATACCTACCGACAGTGAAGCTCTAAGGGCTTTTGATGCAATATCTAAACGACTCGGCGGAGAATTCATTCCGCTTACAGTTAAAACTGTATAAAACATGAAATATATCCGCTTAGCGGGGAAAGGGCATAAAAATGAAAATCGCAATAATAGCACATGATGCGAAAAAGGAGCTTATGGTACAGTTCTGCAGCGCTTACTGCGGAATATTGTCAAAACATACTCTTATAGCTACAAATACCACAGGAAAGCAGGTAAGCGAAGCTACCGGTCTTCCTATAAAGAGATATCTCAGCGGCCAGGGAGGAGCTGAACAGATTCTTGCACTTCTTTCGTGCAATGAGGTCGATGTTCTTCTTTTCTTCCGTGATCCTATCAACCCTAAGGCAGCAGACGTTCATGGCATGAACCTTCTCAGACTCTGCGACGTTCATAACGTACCTGTTGCAACAAACATCGCTACCGCAGAAGCGCTTATCCTTGCACTTGAAAGAGGCGATCTGGATTGGCGTGAGGTCGGTAATCCGAGTATCTGAATCTTCAATTGTCCCTTTTAAAGGGACAATTTTCATGTAAAAACATACAGGAAAGGCTTGAAATATATGGCAATAAATATCAAACGTCCGAATGGAACCGAAGACGTCCTGCCAAAAGATGTATATAAATGGCATACTATAGAGAAAATAGCGAGAGAGACGGCTGAAAGCTTTGGTTTTTCCGAAATAAGGATCCCGACATTTGAAAATACAGATCTTTTTCTCCGCTCAGTAGGTGAGACTACAGATGTCGTGCAGAAGGAGATGTATACGGTTAAAGCAAAGGAGACGGAGTTTACTCTTCGTCCTGAAGGTACAGCCGGTACTATACGTGCAATGCTACAGAACGGACTTCTGAATGAAGCACTTCCGCAAAAGGTATATTATATGCTGTCCTGCTTCCGTCATGAGCGTCCGCAGGCAGGAAGACTGCGCGAATTCCATCAGTTCGGCGTTGAAATGGCTGGCAGTCCAGCGCCTTCTGCTGATGCAGAAGTGATACTTCTTGCAAAGACTCTTCTCGACAGACTTGGATTGAAGAATATAGAACTTCATATTAATTCTATAGGTTGTCCAGCCTGCCGTGCAAAGTATCATGAAGCTCTTCGGGCTTATTTCGAGCCGCATAAAGAGGAACTGTGCGATACTTGCAAGGAAAGACTCGTTAAGAATCCTATGAGACTTCTTGATTGTAAGAGTCCTATATGCAAGGAAATAGGCAAGGATGCCCCGATGATCCTCGATTATTTGTGTGAGGAATGTAATGAACATTTCGAGCTTTTCAAGAAATATCTAACAAAATTTGGTATCGAATACATTGTGGATCCGAAAATAGTCCGCGGACTTGATTATTATACGAAATCTGTATTTGAGTTCATTACTACGGAAATCGGTGCTCAGGGAACTGTATGCGCAGGAGGACGTTACGATGGACTTATCGAACAACTCGGCGGTCAGCACGTTCCGGCCCTTGGCTTTGGTATGGGTTTTGAAAGACTTCTCCTTGTTATGGACAAGCAGGGATGTGATTATCTTACTCCTAAAAAGTGCGATATATATTTTGCCACAATGGGCGATGCTGCACTTGAAAAAGCTATGGAGCTTGTAAAGGGGCTGCGTGAATTCGGCTACTGTGCAGAATATGATCTCATGGGCAGAGGCATAAAGGCACAGATGAAGTATGCAAATAAGATCGGTGCAGCTTATACCATGGTCCTAGGTGATAATGAGCTTGAAAGCGGCAAAGCAAAGCTTAAGGAAATGGAAAGCGGTAGCGAGGTAGAAATGCTCCTGAACGATAGTTTTACCGCTAATTTTGAAAACGAATACTTTAATAAAATTCTGGATGTAATGGACGAAGAAGGTAACGGTTCGCTGTTTACATTTGCAGGGGAGGATAAATAAAATGGCAGATAGTATGAAAGGCCTAAAGCGCACACATTACTGTGGAGAGGTGACCGAGGTAGGCAAAGAGGTCGTTGTAGGCGGATTTGTTGACAGGATAAGAGACAAGGGCGGCGTAATTTTTATTGTACTTAGAGACAGGACAGGCGTCGTTCAGTTGCTTTTTAACGATGAAACAGAGCGAGACCTCTTTGAAAAGGCTGCTTCATGCAAGAGCGAATATGTTCTTATGGCAAAGGGTGAGGTTCGTGAACGCGAGAGTAAGAACGACAAGCTCAAAACAGGTAATGTTGAGATATTCGTCAATGATCTTAGGATACTTGCCAAAGCACAGACTCCTCCTTTTGAGATAGTTAACGAAACAAAGGTAAACGACGAGTTAAGACTCAAATATCGTTATCTTGACCTCAGACGCGCACCACTCCAGCAGAATATAATAATGCGTCATGAGATAGCAAAAGTTACCCGTGAATATTTTTATGAGAATGGTTTTCTTGAAATAGAGACTCCTATGATGATGAAGTCCACCCCTGAGGGAGCAAGAGACTATCTCATACCTTCAAGAGTGCATCAGGGAAAGTTTTATGCTCTTCCTCAGTCACCTCAGATTTACAAGCAGCTCCTTATGGTATCTGGTTTTGATAGATACATACAGCTTGCACGCTGTTTCCGTGATGAGGACCTTAGAGCTGACCGTCAGCCTGAATTCACACAGATAGACCTTGAAATGTCATTTGTTGACGCTGAGGATATACAGGAGTGTGTAGAAGGCTTTGTTCAGAGAGTTTTTAAAGAGGTCATCGGCGTAGATGTTCCTCTTCCACTCCCGAGACTTACTTTTGCTGATGCTATGAACCGTTATGGCTCCGATAAGCCTGATACCCGCTTTGGCTTTGAGATACAGGATATCACGGATACTGTAAAGGATATTGACTTTGTTGTATTTAAGAATGCGATAGAGGACGGTGGAAGCGTAAGAGCTATAAATGTTAAAAACGGTGCGGCAACCTATACACGTAAGGAGATAGATAAGCTCGTTGAGCATGCAAAGGGCATAGGTGCGAAGGGTCTTGCATATATCCGCTGGGCTGAGGAGCCTAACTGCTCGTTCAAGAAATTCCTTGCAGATGGTGAGCTTGAAAAGATATGCTCCGCAGTTGACGCCCATGAGGGAGACCTTGTGCTTATATGTGCTGACAAGACGAAGACCGTGCTTGCAACTCTTGGTGCCATAAGACTTATCTGTGGAAAGAGAATGGAAGTTATACCCGAGGATAAGTACAATTTCCTATGGATAACAGAAATGCCTTTCTTTGAGCATGACGATGAGAACAATACATGGGTGGCTGCTCATCATCCATTTACTATGCCCATGGAGGAATGTCTCGAATACCTTGATACTGATCCTGCTAATGTACGCGCAAAGGCTTGGGATCTTGTGCTTAACGGAACTGAACTTTCAAGCGGTTCAATGCGTATAACTGACTTTGAGCTTCAGCAGAGAATGTTCGAGGCACTTGGTATGACTGATGAAGAGATACAGGCTAAATTCGGATTTCTTGTTGACGCTTATCGTTACGGCGCGCCGCCTCACGGTGGTATGGGTATCGGTCTTGACCGTATCGCAATGATAATGTGTAATGCTGATAGTCTACGTGATGTTACTGCATTCCCTAAGGTGCAGAACGCAAGCGAGCTTATGTCAGAATGTCCTTCCTCAGTTGACGACGAAAGTCTTGAAGTCCTTGGCATAAGCGTTGTTAAAAAAGAAGATGAGTAATAAATATTATGCAGTCTGCGGTATACTTGATATAGATGGAAAGATACTTTTTGTAAGGCATACCTACGGACCTGCAAAGGAACGGATACTAATTCCAGGCGGATATGTCAAAGATGGCGAACTCCCTTCTGAGGCTGTAAAAAGGGAAGTGTTTGAAGAGACCGGCGTTGACGCTTCTGCCGAATCAGTCTTTGCAGTGCAGTTCCGACCGGAGCAGTGGATAATCGTATTTCGTATGAACTATGTATCAGGGGTGCCACATTCAGACGGTTACGAAAACAGCGAGGTACTGCTTCTTACTCCAGAAGAAGCAGTAAACAGAAACGATATCACTAATATGAGTCGTGCTATTCTGAAGGCTTATATTGATGACATAGAAAATACACTGAAAAAGGGTGAATACAGGTCTATTTCTCTTAAAGAAGGGGAATACGAGATATTTGGTGTATAAATGTACCGAAAAAGCATAAAAATACTTAAATTTTTATTGACTTTTTTCGATTTATGGAGTATAATATTAACTATAGGTTTATAATTTTAAAGGGAGCTGTCTGTAGGGTAAGCTCCCTTTGTCTTTAATGTTAGACTTGGTTAACATATACCTATAATATTCTATGTTAAGATCATATTGATTTATCTAATAATCCGGGAGGTGTATATATGGCATCGGAGGCTGTAAAGAAGATCCTTGAAGCTGAAGCTCTTTCTGAAAAAAAGAATGCTGAAGCACGCAAGCATCGCGATGAGATAATAAGTAACGCGACAGGACGCTCTTCGCTTGCTATTCAGAAAAAACTTGGCGAAGCACATAAGGAGTTATCTGTATTAAAAGCTGATTATGATAAAAAACTAGCAGCTTACAGAAAAAAAGCTGAGGAAGAGTGTCAGAGAAAAATCGACAGTATCAAACAGCAAGCCGAAAGTAAAATGGGCAAAGCTGTTGACGAGATAATTAGTCGCTATTTCTGAAATCCGCCCTTACAAAGGAGAGTGATGTAATAAATGGCGAAGTTAAAAATGAAAAAAATCGAGCTCATCGCTATGCTTACTGATAGTAAGAAGATAATTGAGCTTCTTCAACGGCGCGGAGTGGTTGAAATTACGCGCAACGATGATGAGGAACTCGAAAACACCAATGTGACTGCTGTTGTAGGCGAGTTCGACAAGTTCAGGAATACCGCATCTCAGGCACTTGAGATTATTGATTATTATGCTCCTGAAAAGGCAGCTTTTAAAGAGCTCCTCGGCGGAAAGACCGAGGTTGAAAAGCATGAATTCGGCAAAGAAGCCATGCATATGGAGCAGGTAATGGGAGCTGCCAATGAGATAATTAAAAACCAGCGTTTTATTGTTGACGCTGCAAATTCAGTATCACAGCTACAAATAAAATGCGATATGCTTGAAAGATGGAAGACTTTGGACGTTCCACTTAACTTTAAAGGAACAGCTATGACGGCTGCGTATATTGGTACGCTTCCGTATCAGACGACTGCGGAGGAGCTTGAGGAAAAGCTTCCCGAAGGCAGCAGTGTTGAGGTTATTCATTCGTCTAAGGAACAGACAAATCTTTTTATTCTTTGTAGCAAGGCTTCTTATGAAGAAGCAGGTGACATTCTTCGCAAACTTGCTTTTTCTCATATTGCCGATCCAGGAAGCAAAACACCTTCAGAGCTTATCTCTGAATATAATGCCGAGATTGAAAAGATTGATGAAGATTCAGAGAAGGCTAAGGATAGCATAATAAAACTTGCAGAAAACAGGCAGCAGTTACGGTTTGTCATAGATTATCTTCAGATGAGAAAGGAAAAATATGACGCATTGAGCGGACTTGGCTTTACCGAAAGCGCTTTCGTGCTCAATGGTTTTATTCCTGAAAAATATGCAGAATCCCTTGAAAAAGAGATTAAGGCAAAGTACACAGCGTCTATTATTTTTACTGATCCATCTGATGATGAGGATGTACCTGTTCTACTTGAAAATAGCAGATTTTCAGCTCCTGTCGAAGGAGTAACAAAAATGTTTTCAATGCCGGGAAAAGGAGATGTAGATCCAACGCCTGTAATGTCTTTTTTCTATTACCTTTTCTTCGGAATGATGCTTTCAGATGCAGGATATGGTCTCTTGATGGTAATTGGAACGACCATAGCCTTAAAGAAATTCAAGTTTGAGAGTACCATGCAGAAAACGTTGACTATGTTCAGAAATTGTGGAATCTCGACAGTGATATGGGGGGCACTCTTCGGAAGCTGGTTCGGAGATATAGTACAGGTTGTTGCAAGGGAATTTTTCCATAAGGAAATCGGAAGCATTGCGCTGTGGTTCGAGCCACTCGATGATCCCATAAAGCTTTTGCTGTATTCTTTTGCACTGGGAATACTTCATCTTTTTCTCGGTGTGGCTGTATCCTTCAAAATGTCATGGGACGCAGGAAAAAAGGCAGATGCCATACTGGATACGGTACCTGTATATCTTACAATCCTTGGTGTAGCTCCCCATGGTGCAAGTGTATTTATAAGCGTTTCTCAGATTTTAAAAACTGTAGGAACATATATGATGATAGCTGGTGTTATATTGTTGTTGCTCACATCCGGGCGAAATTCAAAATCAATATTCGGAAAGCTTTTTGGTGGTGTGTATGCGCTTTATAATACAGCAACGGGATATCTTAGTGATATTCTCTCATATTCTAGACTGCTTGCGCTCGGACTTGCAACAGGTTCTATAGCAAGCGTTATCAATCTTATCGGTACTATGCCTAAGAATCCAGTCGTTAAGGCATTATTGCTCATAGTGGTATTCATAGTTGGTCATACTGCTAATCTTGCAATCAATCTTCTTGGTGCATACGTCCATACAGACAGACTTCAGTTTGTGGAGCTCTTTTCAAAATTCTATACAGGCGGTGGAAGAGAATTTGCACCGCTCACTGTTAATACTCAGTATATCAAATTCAAGGAGGAAAATAACAATGAATAATTTAGGAATAGTTTTTGCCGTTATCGGAGCTGCACTTGCAGCGCTTCTCGCAGGAATTGGATCAGCAAAGGGCGTAGGTATAGTTGGCCAAGCTGCTGCAGGTGTAGTATCAGTCGATCCTTCAAAGTTCAGCAAGGTACTTATTCTTCAGCTTCTTCCTGGTACTCAGGGACTTTACGGACTTCTTATAGCTATCATACTCCTCAGACGTGTAGGCATTATTGGCGGTCCGGTTGCTGATCTTACAGCAGCTCAGGGTCTACAGTTCCTTGTTGCAGCACTTCCTATAGCTATAGTCGGACTTATCTCTGGTATAGTTCAGGGCAAGACGGCAGCGGCAGGCGTAGGTATCACAGCAAAGAAGCCCGAACACAATAGTAAGGGTATCATTATGGCGGCAATGGTCGAGACTTATGCCATCCTTGCTCTTCTTATGTCTATGCTTATAATCAAAGGTATTGCCCTTTAATAAAAGAGAGGTATAAATATGTCAGGACTTGACGAGATACTTAACCTCATTGAAGCTCAGCAAAAGCAGTCGGAAGACAGTATAATAAAAGCGGCGGAGAATAAAGCTGCGCAGATATTACACGATGGCGATACGAAGGCTCAGAAGGCGTATGACGATTTTATTAAAAGATCCTCTGCTCAGGCAGAAAAGGATTATGAGAACGCTTGTAATTCAGTTGATGCTGAAATGAAGCGCAGACTCCTTTCATGCAAGGTTGAGCTTATTGATAGAGCTATCGAAGAAACTGTATCAAAACTGAAGGAACTGCCAGATAAAGAGTACTTTGATATGATACTTGCTCTTACCGAGCGTCATATTCAACCTGAAAAAGGTGTTATCAGTTTTGGAAGTAGAGATCTTTCAAGGATACCTTCCAATTTTGAAAGCAGGCTCAGCGAGCTTGCCAGAAAGAAAGGCGGTCAAATAACGGTTTCGGATAAGGCAGAGGATATCGAAGACGGTTTTATACTCAGCTATGGTATGATATCTGAAAATTGCAGTTTCAGGTCAATGATTGAATCTGACAAAGAGTCTGTGCGCGATACTGCTGCTACAGTTCTTTTTGGGTAGGTGATACTATGAACGGAACAAAGTATGCTGATGCTGTCGGCGCGATCAGAGCTATGGAGAATACTCTTCTTACCAAAAACGATATCGACCAACTTATTAATTCACGGAGTAGGTCAGAAGCAGATGCTGTGATCTCATCAAGGGCAGGTTCGATTTCTGTTACAGATACGCTGAAGTCCGTGTGGGAAATGCTGCAAGGATATGCCCCAGGCTGCAAAGAGCTTGAGATTCTTCTTTACAGGAATGATTTTCATAATCTTAAAGCTGTACTTAAGGCTGTAATCTCAAATAGAGATCCTTCACTTTATTATATCGAGCCCTCAAATGTTGAATTATCAGTTTTGGTGGATGCGATAAACAGCAGAGATTACAGTATTCTGCCTGAATATATGCGAAAGGCTGCTGTTGAAGCTTATGAGCTTGTGACAAACACGCTTGACGGTCAGCTATCGGATTCTCTTATTGATAATGCTGCATTGAAGGCAATGCAGAAAAGCTCAGACGAATGTGGAAGCGAATTCATGCAAAAATATTCTCAGCTTAATGCTGCCTGTGCTGATATTAAGACGGCTTACAGGTGTAGTCTGCTTAATAAGTCTGCAGACTTTATGGAAATTGCTTTATGTGGAAGCAAAGAGCTCGAAAAGGAAGAGCTTTTGAAGGCTGCTCTTGGAGGAACAGAATCATTGTTTTCGTTTTTGGAGAGCACTCCTTACAGCGATGCGGCTTCTATGTTGAAGGTATCGGCTGCAAAATATGAAAAATGGTGCGACGATGTTTTGATCGAGCTTGCCGAAAGTGCAAGGATACAGGCTTTCGGACCTGATCCCCTTGCAGCTTACTACATCGCAAAGGAAACAGAAATAAAAAATATTCGTATCCTTACGGTATGTAAGGAATTCGGTGCTGATAAAGCCACTATAACGGAAAGGATGAGAAAGCTGTATGTATAAAGCTGCTGTAATTGGTGACAGTGCAAGCGTTTCAGGCTTTGCAGCTCTTGGGCTTTCCGTTTTCCGTGAGACAGAGCCAGAAGCTGTTACAAAGCTTATTTCAAGGCTTGCAGCAAATGATTTCGCAGTCATATATATTACCGAGCCTGCTGCTGCTCATGTAAAGGATACAATAAATAAATACCGGAGCTGCAAGCTTCCGTCTATAGTGCTTATACCTGCTATCGAAGGTAATACGGGTGAAGGTATGAACGCTTTGCATGAAGCAGTTGAAAAGGCAGTCGGCTCGGATATACTAAATTAGGAAAGAGGCGGGTAAGTATAAATGAACAGCAAAGGTACTATCATAAAAATATCAGGACCGCTCGTTGTTGCAGAAGGTATGAGAGATGCCAATATGTTCGACGTTGTTCGTGTAAGCAATAAACGTCTTATTGGTGAAATAATCGAAATGCACGGCGATCGTGCTTCAATACAGGTATATGAAGAGACCTCGGGTCTTGGAACCGGTGAGAGCGTTGAATCTACAGGAGAGCCTATGAGCGTTGAGCTCGGCCCCGGACTTATTGGAAGTATTTTCGACGGTATACAGCGTCCTCTGGACGATATAAGAAAAGTGTGCGGAAACAATCTTGCAAGAGGTGTTGAAGTTCCCTCCTTAAAAAGAGAGCCAAAGTGGAAGTTCACTCCATCCGTAAAAGTAGGGGACAATGTCACTGGTGGTGATATCATAGGAACTGTTCCGGAAACGGATATAGTTCTCCATAAGATAATGGTCCCCAACGGAATAGAGGGTACAGTAAAAAAGATATCTGAGGGCGAGTTTCATGCAGATGATACGGTATGTATCGTTGAGACTATAAAGGGTGACAAAGAGCTATCTCTTATACAGAAATGGCCTGTTCGCCGTGGAAGACCGTATTTAAAAAAGCTTTCGCCAGAAATGCCGTTAGTTACCGGTCAGAGAGTTGTTGACTGCCTGTTCCCGATAGCAAAGGGCGGTGTAGCTGCTATCCCTGGCCCCTTCGGAAGCGGAAAAACTGTAACACAGCATCAGCTTGCAAAATGGGCAGAAGCTGATATTATAGTCTATATTGGCTGCGGAGAACGCGGCAATGAGATGACGGACGTTCTTAACGAATTCCCAGAGCTTATCGACCCGAATACCGGTAAATCACTTATGGAACGTACTGTTCTTATCGCAAACACATCTGATATGCCTGTTGCAGCTCGTGAAGCGTCTGTATATACAGGTATCACGATAGCAGAGTACTATAGGGATATGGGCTATTCTGTAGCGCTTATGGCTGACTCTACATCACGCTGGGCTGAGGCTCTACGTGAAATGTCAGGGCGTCTTGAAGAAATGCCTGGTGATGAAGGTTATCCTGCATACCTTGGAAGTCGTCTTGCACAGTTCTATGAGCGTGCAGGAAGAGTTATATCTACAGGTTCTGATGGCAGAGAAGGAGCTCTTTCGGTTATCGGCGCTGTATCACCTCCCGGCGGTGATATTTCGGAACCTGTGTCGCAGGCTACGCTCCGTATCGTTAAGGTATTCTGGGGACTTGATTCAAATCTTGCATATCAGCGTCATTTCCCTGCAATAAACTGGCTTACAAGCTACTCACTATATGCAGATTCACTTGCTGACTGGTATAACAACAATGTTTCAAAGGACTGGATGAAGTGCAGAGCACGTTTCATGGAGCTCCTTCACGAAGAGGCTGAGCTCAAGGAGATAGTAAAGCTTGTTGGTATGGACGCTCTTTCGCCTAATGATAGACTTAAAATGGAAACAGCACGTTCGATACGTGAGGACTTCCTACATCAGCTTGCATTCCATGAGGTAGATACGTATACTAGCCTGAAAAAACAGTTGTATATGATGAAGCTGATTCTAAACTTTAATGACGAAGCTTATGACTGTATCAGTAAGGGTGCAGATATTGAAGAGGTAGCAAATCTTGCCGTAAGAGAAAAGATCGGACGATTTAAATATGTTGAAGAAAAAAATACAGACGCAGAATTCGACAAGCTCTCAGTGGAGATCTCCTCAGAGCTCAATGAGCTGCTAGACAAGGAGGAAGACTGATGCCAAGAGAATACAGAACAATCGAAGAAGCGGCAGGTCCTCTGCTTCTTGTAAAAGATGTTGAAAATGTAACCTACGGAGAGTTGGCTGAGATAAGGCTTAAAAACGGAGAAAAGAGAAGATGCCGTGTTCTTGAGATAAATGGCACCAACGCTCTTGTTCAGCTTTTTGAAAATGCCGCAGGCATAAATCTTCAGGATAGTAGCGTTGTATTTTCGGGTCATCAGATGGAACTCGGTGTATCAGAGGATATGCTGGGACGAGTATTTGACGGTCTCGGCAGACCTATAGATGACGGTCCTGAGATAATACCAGAGATGCGTCTTGACGTAAACGGACTTCCTATGAATCCTGTTGCAAGAAAATATCCTCAGGAGTTTATACAGACAGGTGTATCTGCTATTGATGGACTTAACACTCTTGTAAGGGGTCAGAAGCTCCCTATCTTTTCAGCTAGCGGACTTCCTCATGCGCAACTTGCCGCACAAATAGCACGTCAGGCTAAGGTACGCGGCAAAGACGAGCAGTTTGCAGTCGTATTTGCTGCTATGGGTATTACCTTTGAGGAATCGGAGTACTTTGTACAGAGCTTCAAGAGCACAGGGGCACTGGACAGAACTGTGCTTTTCATTAACCTTGCAAATGACTCAGCTATTGAGCGTCTTGCAACGCCTAAAATGGCTCTTACAGCTGCAGAATATCTAGCATTTGAAAAGGGGATGCATGTTCTTGTTATCCTGACGGATATCACCAACTATGCCGATGCCCTCCGTGAGGTTTCTGCCGCTCGTAAGGAGGTTCCTGGACGAAGAGGATATCCGGGATATATGTACACAGATCTTGCAACTATATATGAGCGTGCAGGACGTCAGAACGGAAAAGAGGGAAGTATCACCATGATACCTATCCTTACAATGCCTGAGGACGACAAAACCCATCCAATCCCTGACCTTACCGGATATATCACCGAGGGACAGATAATCCTCTCACGTGAGCTTTACAGAAAGGGTATAAATCCGCCTGTTGACGTACTTCCTTCACTGTCACGACTTAAGGATAAGGGTATAGGCGAAGGAAAAACACGCGCTGATCATTCAGATACAATGAACCAGCTCTTCTCTGCTTATGCAAGAGGTAAGGACGCTAAAGAACTTATGGTAGTTCTTGGTGAAGCTGCTCTTACTCCAACTGATCTTATCTATGCAAAGTTTGCTGACGAGTTCGAGAAAAAGTATGTTTCTCAGGGCTTCGAGAACAACAGGAGCATAGAGGATACACTTACAATAGGTTGGGAGCTCCTCAGAATGCTTCCGAGAAGCGAGCTTAGAAGAATTCGCGAGGAATACCTTGTAAAGTATTATGATACTCAGAAATGAGGTGAGCTGATTGGCAAGGTTAAATGTTAATCCCACCAGAATGGAACTGAGTAAGCTAAAAAAGAAGCTTGCTTCAGCACGCAGAGGCCATAAGCTCCTAAAGGATAAGCGCGATGAGCTTATGAGACAGTTCATGAACCTTATCAGGGAAAACCGTCAGCTTCGTAAAGAAGTGGAAGGGGCAATAAAGGAAGCCAATAAATATATGGCTGTAGCCGGTTCAGTTATGCAGCGTGAAGTTCTTGAAACAGCTTTGATGCTTCCGAAGCAGGAGGTTGAACTTGAAGTTAGCGAAAAAAATGTAATGAGTGTTTATATCCCGGAATTCAAAACAAAATTCCGTTCAGGTGATACAAACGATATATACTCTTATGGTATGGCTTTTACCTCTATTGACCTAGATGGAGCTGTAAGCTCATTGAGCTCGGTTTTCCCTAAGATGATACGTCTTGCTGAAATTGAGAAGTCTTGTCAGCTTATGGCCGACGAGATTGAAAAGACAAGGCGACGTGTTAATGCTCTCGAGCATATTATGATACCTGATTACGAGGAAACTATTAAATTCATAACCATGAAGCTTTCTGAAAACGAAAGAAGTACGACTACTTCACTAATGAAGGTAAAGGACATGGTGTTAAAACAAAGTCATCATTATCAACAATAATAAAACGGTCTCCAAAATCGGAGACCGTTTTACATTTGAGTATAAAAATCCGCCTTGCCGTCATATAGTGCATAAAACCCGCACTAAGCAGGTGGGTAAACGCCCTTATGCTTCTCGCTCCCTTCTTCCGCGTAGCGGGAGGTCTGCAGTCCACATACGGAGTCGAATTCCCTTGAATTATGTGTTGGATTATAAAAACTATATTTACTCGAACAAGGCAGAAATTTTTCTTTTCTATATATATTATATCACAAACAATTCAAGAAATCAATAGCAAATCTATATAAAATGTTTAAAATTTGATTAAAAATTACTCCTCGAAAGAGTCATCTATACGTTCAAGAAAGATTCTTGAAATCTTGTCAAATTCTTCATCGTCATCTATTGATGCTAGAATCTCTTCTCCGTCCTCTTCAATAGATTTAAGTATAACCAGATCACAGTCGGAATCAAGATAATCTTCATCTTCAATAGCTGGCAGCATAGCGTAATACTGCTCACCTTCAATCTCTACTGCATCAAATAATTCAAATTGTTTTTTGTTGCCCTCTTCATCTATAAGTTCAAATAAATCAGGGGTATATTCATTCATTTCCGACATAGTTATTCTCCAATCTGGCTAATGCCTTTTTATAATAATATTATACACTAATCTGCTTAAAAAATCAAGTGGAAGATTAAGTAATAACTTTATTGTGAAATCTGACAATTGATAGAATAATTCTTTGTTAGTTCCGCTGATTTGCACTAAAATACTGCGATGTAGTCATTATTTCTATTGACTTTAGATATAAAATGTGGTAATATATAATCAAGGAAAAGGAAAGCTTCAAGGAGCGTTCCGAGCTGCATTTACTTGGACTGAGGGAGACCTCAATGTAAATGAATATACGCGGAAGGGAGAGTGAGTCCAATGGAAGGAAAGTTCGCAGAGCAGAGTGAAGCCGGCGGGCTTGCTGAGTAATTGGATTTCATAAAAGGGGAATATAGGCGAAAGCTTGTTCCATTGATAAAGGCTCAAAAAGGCTTAACAATTCAATTATAAAGCTGACGTTTTTGCTGATCTAAACGGCTTCATGTTAATAATTTCGATACAGAGTTATCTGAAATTTCGACAATAAGTCTTTAGATATATTGCGAAAAAAATATAAGTAAAGGTTGAGTCCAATGAGAAAATAGGTTATTGCTTTATGAACTTGGATTACGTTCGGTACAAAGCCGGATAAATACAATTTTATAGGTGATTCCGATGGAGTAAAATTACATTGCTTTATTACTATATATTAAAGGAATGATGTACAGTGAAAAAGAGGTACACATTTAAAATCTGATCCGAAAGGGTGAGTCCAAAGGGTAATTTAGCTAAGTGATGAAAGTCACTTTAAAATAAAATTGAATAATAACAACCCCGGCTGAAAATGTCGGGGTTTTGTTTTCCATCAGTTTAATGATCTTATCTGTCTAAAAAGCTATATTTTCCCTGCATTATCATATAATTATCACAAAAATGCGTATAATATAAGATAGTGAATTATATCAGAAAGGATGAATGGAATGACAGATAATTACAATAATGATGATAATTATCGCTCTGATGACCTGACCGGTAGCAGTGAAAGTGCTTATTCTGATAATTCGAGCGAAAATAATTATACCTCAGAGAGCACATTCAAAAGCGAAGAATACTCTGATAAGAGTTCGTTCGCGTATACATCAGAGAATTCCAGTAAGCCTAAAAAGAACAGCAAGCTTGGAGTTGCCTGCAAGTGCGGTGTTGTTCTCCTTGCGTCAGGTGTTATTGTTGCCGGAGTGGTTCAGATATCTAAGTTCCTTAACGATTCAAAGCCTGAGCTTATACAGTTTTCTGGAGATACGGGAAGAAATATCGCAAATCCTGTCAGCAACGAAGGCGAGGAAGAGAATGATATGCCAAGCCTTATAGAACTTGCTTCACGTTCAGACGCTAAGCCTATTCCTGATATCGTTGATTCAATAATGCCTTCTGTTGTCGGCGTTGCTTCTACCTTTGAGTTTGAGCCTCAGTCGTCGTTCAGTGTATGGGGGTGGAGTCCTGAGCCGCAGATGCAGAAGATGAGAAGTACAGGCACAGGATTTATAATAACAGATGATGGTTATATCGTAACCAATGCTCATGTAGTTTACGATACTGATTATGACGCAGGTGAAGCTATAGAGGTTACAGTTCTTTTTAGCGATGAGACAGAACACGAAGCTGATATAATAGCTTATGATTCAAAAACTGATATAGCTGTCCTCAAAGTGAATGAAACAAAGCTAACGCCTGCTGTTCTTGGTGACAGTGACGATCTTAGAGTAGGCGAGCTTGTTATCGCTGTTGGCAATCCTCTTGGATTTGATCTTTTCGGTACAGTAACAAGCGGAATAATATCTGCTCTTAATAGAAAGATTGATATAAACGAGAAAAAAATTAATTTGATACAGACCGATGCAGCAATAAACAGTGGTAACTCAGGAGGTCCTTTGCTAAACAGTTGCGGTCAGGTTATAGGAATTAATTCTGCCAAGATGTCTTCAAGCTACAGTAGCAATTTAGCAAGTATAGAAGGTCTGTGTTTTGCAATTCCGATAAAAGAAGCAAAAGCTATTATTGATGATCTTATAAACTATAAATATGTTACTGGCAGACCTCAGCTTGGATTAATAGGCACTAAGGATATTACAGAAGCACAGTCTCATTACTGGAATATACCTGTCGGCGTTCTTGTCATTTCAATGGAAGAGGACGGAGCGGTTGACCGTGCTGGTATAAAGCCTGGAGATGTTATAATTGATATTGACGGTAACGCCGTTTCAACACGTCAAGAGCTAAATGAGATAAACGATCAGTTCAAAGCAGGGGATACCATTCCGATAACAGTATCAAGAAATGGTCAGGATATAAGGATCAGCGTTACCTTGCAGGAAGATAAAAATATTACCTCTAATAAAAAACGCTCTTTTGAAAGATACTGATTTTATCTTAAAGAATTTAAACTATATAATATGTTGATAAGATAAGAAAAGGCTCCCGGATTTTGATTTCCGGGAGCTCTTTTTAGCTGTTTATTTACGATTTAGCGTCCTTTTCAACAATAGCTTTAAGACCGGTAGCAAGACCAGCAAGTCCTTGTATCTCACTTGGGATAATAATCTTTGTTGCTTGACCGTCAGCAGCCTTTGCAAAGGATTCAAGTGACTTTAGCTGTATAACTCTTTCGTTTGGATTAGCGTTATTGAGCTTTACTATACTTTCTGCCAAAGCTTCCTGAACCATTTCAATAGCTTTTGCTTCACCGGTAGCTTCAAGTATTTTCTGCTCTCTTACGGCGTCAGCTTTGAGGACCATTGCCTGCTTCTGAGCTTCTGCTTCGAGTATCTGTGCTTCCTTCTTAGCTTGTGCACGGAGAATCTGAGATTCCTTTTCACCTTCTGCAACAAGGATTTGTGACTTCTTGTCACCCTCAGCCTGAAGTATTTTCTCACGGCGTTCACGCTCAGCCTTCATCTGCTTCTCCATAGCGTCCTGTATCTCACGAGGAGGAAGAATATTCTTGAGCTCCACGCGGTTAACCTTGATACCCCAACGGTCAGTGGCCTGATCTAGGATAGAAGTTATTTTTGTATTGATTACATCTCTTGAAGTAAGAGTTGCGTCAAGTTCCATTTCACCGATGATGTTACGGAGAGTGGTAGCAGAAAGGTTCTCGATAGCTGCGAGAGGTCTTTCAACACCGTATATGTATTGTTTTGCGTCGGTTACCTGATAGAATACAACTGTATCAATCTGCATAGTAACGTTATCCTTTGTGATAACGGGCTGCGGCTTGAAGTCAACAACCTTTTCTTTTAGTGATACCTTTCCAGCAATCCTGTCAATGAATGGCATTAGAATATGAAGACCTGTTTCCCACTCAGCGTGGAAGGAGCCGAGACGCTCGATAACGAAAACATGAGCCTGAGGAACTATCCTGAAGCATCTGATAATGATGAAAAGCAAGAAGATTATTACCAGGAATACAATAAATACACCGGGATTATCTATTGCCATAAATAAACATAATTTGTCAAACATTTTTAAATACCTCCAAATCAATTATTAAGAAAAATATGTACCTATTTTTCGGGTGCTACAAGAAGCTTTGCACCCATGATCTTTTTCACGATAACGACAGTACCTTCAGGTATGACATCGTTTTCGTTTTCAGGAACAGCACTCCAGTTTACCCCGCCCAAAGTGACTCGTCCTGTACCCTTGTCACAGTTTATCTCTTCGATTACTGTGGCATGTTTGCCAATTTCAAGATCGGCATTAGTGGCAACCGCTCTGTTTTTCTTCCGCTTTTTAATGAGTGGAAGGCTCATAAGCAGGAATACAGTCGAAGCAGCTATGAATACTCCAAGCTGTTGTATCCATGAAAGATCAAAGAAATAAGTCATCAGTAGAGTGACAAGTGCACCTGCGGCGAACCATATTGATACAAGCTGTATCGTAGCAACCTCAGCAATCACAAATGCTACAACAGCCAGTGCCCAGAACAGTATTCTCATAACGAGACCCCCTTTCTACAGTATTTGTAGTAATCCCTACATAAAATTATTATACCACTAATGTATGAACTTTTCAAGTATTGTTGCTTATAATTCGACAATTATTTTATTACTCATTGTATTTGACGATTGCTCAATTAACAAATTGTAAATAATGTTTGGATTATATGCTTTTTTTGATTCTGTTAATAACACTTTTTTCAAGCCTTGAGACCTGAGCCTGCGATATTCCTATCTCACCTGCAACTTCAGTTTGGGTTTTCCCATGGAAAAATCTGAGATAGAGAATACTTCTTTCGCGTTCTCCGAGTCCTTTGATAGCGTCACGTATAGCTAGTTCGTCCATACGGCTTTCAACACCGTTTAAATCGCTTATCTGATCCATGATATACAATGTATCTTCAGTGTCGGAGTATACTGGCTCGTATAAAGATACAGGGTCGCTTATGCTTTCAAGCGCTATTACAATTTCGGAACGTTTTTCGTTTATTTCGGAAGCAATCTCATCAATAGTTGGTTCACGACTAAGGTTGAATGTAAGTCGCTCCTTTGCCTGTATAGCTTTGTATGCAAGATCGCGCAGTGAGCGGCTGACTTTTACATGACTGTTGTCACGAAGATATCTTCTCAGTTCTCCTGTTATCATAGGAACGCAATATGTTGAGAATCGAACCTCCTTGGAAAGATCAAAATTGTTTATCGCTTTTATCAGTCCAATAACGCCTATCTGGAACAAATCGTCTATATCAACGCCCCGACCTGTGAAACGCTGTATCACACTTAAAACAAGTCTTAGATTTCCGTTGACGAGCTTGTCACGTGCGATTTTGCTGCCGTTAGAGCGTATCTCCTTCAGTAGTGCGATCTTTTCACTTTCTTTAAGAACTTCAAGCTCGGAAGTATTTATTCCTGCGATAACGACTTTATTATATGCCATAGAATATCCTCCATAATGATCTGCAAGGATATTATTGCCGTATTGATATGAGGTAATCACAGGGAATAAATGGTATAAAAAAAGCAGCTCAATGCTGCTTTTCACGCTATAAATGGAAGCTGTGTCCTATGTTTTTTATTGAACTGTTTTATGTAGACCTTATTGAAATCCGAAATAGATCTTTTGTTTTTGTAATACTTGTTTTCTGGTAGAGCCTGTAAAACATCTGCTATTTCGTTTGCAAGTACAAGATTACGCTCTGTCAGCGATTTATAAAGTTCCCTAATGGATGTAATCACAAAGGCAGTAGCTTCATTTGGAACGCAGTCCTTTATTTCAAACTCGCTTTTCAACAAAGATGATATAATCAAAACGGTAGAATAAACAGATATTTTTCCTTCTATTAACTCAGCAAGTGCAACGGCAGCTTTTAAAGCTTCATCAGACTCCACATTTGACCTGATAAAGACAGAAGTACGCTTTATAAGATCTATCATAGTATTTATTTCTCCTTTACGTACCCGATGAGCTTTCCGAGGCAGAGCTCAAAGCAACTTCCGTACCATGTTTCGTCAATGTGCGGAATTGTAGCTTCGATACAGTCAAGAGTGAATTTAACAGCGATATCGAGACATTGCTGTATATCCATACCCAGGGTACAGGCTCCGGTAAATACACTGCTAAAAATATCTCCCGTACCATGAAATCGGTAGTTTATATTCTTGTCAAAGGAGAAATAGAATCTGTCATTTTCAGAGTTATAAGCGGCAGCCCCTTGTTTGATATCGTCGTAGTGAACTCCGGTTATCACAGGCGTTTTACAGCCAAGTTCTGCAAGTCTGCGCAGAACGTCCATAACATACTCTTCACTGTAGGTTTCAGTGTATGGAATATCGAGCAGGAAAGAGACTTCTGTCATATTAGGCATTATATAATCAGCTCTAGCACAGAGCTTTTTCATTTTTTCAACAAAACTCTTTGTGAAGCCTGCATAAAGCCTTCCGGCGTCACCGAGGACAGGGTCAACGATTATCCTGTTTTCATTTGTGCCAAAGTCGTCAAAAAAATTCGAAACGATATCGACTTGTTCGGGAGAGCCAAGATATCCTGTATACAGCGCGTCAAAATTTAAATCCATGCTTTTCCAGTGGGCTGCGATAGAGGGGATATCACTTGTAAGGTCGCGGAAGGTGTAGTTTTTGAATCCCTCACCTGTATGGGTTGAGAGAACAGCGGTAGGTATAACTGCCGTCTCTATACCCATAGCGGATATAATGGGCAGAGCAACAGTCAGGGAGCATTTGCCGAAGCATGATATATCCTGTATCGTTACGATCTTTTTCATTATCATCATTCTTTCTTATGTATTCATCAATTTTTGATTATACCCTAAATAAACATCTTTGTCAATACAGGGAAAGTAAAAAGCTCCGCAAGTGGAAGAGCCTTAAGCTAAATCGTGAAATAAAGTTGACTAATGCGGTTTTTATAAGTTTTCGGTGTATTATGAGATGTGTACGAAAACGAGCTCATCATTTCCGTTTATTTTGAGTCTTCCTTTTTCATCTATACTCATATCTTCTTGCCAGTTGCCGTTTAAAATGCTTTCAGAGTCGGTTTTACGTACAAATAATTCATTGTTTTTCATGAAAAGAATGTAATCGTTCTCCATTCTTTCCCAAAGAGTATACTCTTTTTCTTTACACAGGTCATATAAAATTATATTCATCAAACATGCTGCTGCCGTATGAAACAGTAATACACAGTTCAGGAGAACCGTCACCGTTAAGGTCTGTGAAATATGCGTTCCATAAAGGCATTCATTCAAACGCCTCAGCAGCTGTTCCATTCTTGTATACTGTAATGCTGCCTTTCAAGCCGTTCCATGTAAATACTGTGTCCAAGAAAGCAAAAACTATTATGCTTTCATTATACACATACAGTGGTAGAATGTAAAGTGTTGCATTTAAATTGCAAAAAAATAATTTATTGTTATCTCTTTTGCGCCATTAACAATTAATTCAGTTTTAATTTTGGATTAAATGTTGCTTTTGACCAAATTGTGTGATATAATGTTGTATAAGGTCATTAGATACTTTAATGTCTTAATGATATATAATAAGGAGTGAGATTTTATGAAAGAGATCCGCAATGAGCATTTTTCGGGGGAAAGAGCTCTTTATCAAGCGAACGGTCTCCAGATAAGCGGAACTTCCTTCGGCTACGGAGAAGCACCGCTGAAACGCAGCAGTTATATTAAGCTGTCAGATAGTACTTTTTCTTCTAAATTTCCGTTATGGCATAGTGAGATGATAAAGCTCAAAAATTGTATGTTTACAGAGGATGGACGTGCTGCTGTATGGTATGCAAAAGAAGTCGGAGCAGACGATATTATCGTCGAAGCACCAAAATGTTTCCGACACTGTGACCGATTGACCCTTAGGAACGTAAGTTTTACGAACGGTGATGAGGTTTTATGGAAATGTAACAATGTACGCATTGACAGAGTAAAAGCTAACGGCGATTATTTCGCTATGGACTGTGACGGAATGGAGATCAATGAACTTGAAGTCGAAGGCGGATACGCTTTTGACGGAGTTCACAATGTGACTGTACGCAATTCTGTTATAAACAGCCGCGATGCCTTCTGGAACAGCGAAAACGTTGTTATTTACAACTCAATTATAAAGGGAAAGTGTTTCGGCTGGAATTCAAGGAATATTTCGCTTATTAACTGCACGATCGAAAGCCGTGAGGGAATGTGTTACATAGAGAATCTTATGATGAAGAACTGCAAACTCCCGAATACTACCTTTGCTTTTGAATATTCAACAGTAAATGCTGATATAACAGGAAAGATTGACAGTATAAGAAATCCCTTGTCAGGCATAATAAAGGTTGATTCAATCGGCGTAATAATCCTTGAACAGGATAAGGTCGATCCTATGCGCACGAAGATTATATGTGCGGATCAGCTTATAAGTCAGCATATATAAAACGTAAAGGCGTTCATGATGAACGCCTTTTTTATATATAAAACAAGCCTGTCACATTATGTGTAGGCTTGCTATTTCAAAAATAATATGCTATAATTACTTGGAAATGAGAGCAAGTGTATCTCTTGCGATAAGGAGTTCTTCGTTTGTAGGAACGATCCATACTTCGATCTTTGAATCAGGTGTTGAGATCTTGGTGAGTTTACCTCTTATAGTGCGGTTGAGAGCTTCGTCTATCTTTATGCCGAAATAATCCATATTCTGGCAAACCTGCTCTCTTACCTCCCATGAATTCTCACCGATACCTCCTGTGAAGAGAACAGCGTCTAAACCGTTCATTGCGGCAGTATAAGCACCAATATACTTCTGTATTTCATAAGCAAGCATATCAGAAACAAGCTGAGCCTTTTGATTACCGTTATTTGCAGCTTCCTGAATGTCACGGTTATCTGAGCCGACACCGGAAACTCCGAGGAAACCAGACTTCTTGTTCATGTACTCACTCATCTGTGAAGGTGTAAAGCCGTGCTTATCAGCTACAAAAGTAACAGCTGAAGGGTCTACAGAACCTGTTCTTGTTCCCATTACAACGCCATCAAGAGGTGTAAAGCCCATAGATGTGTCTACAGACTTTCCGCCGTCAACAGCAGTTATTGAAGAACCGTTGCCAAGATGACATGAAACGATCTTGAGATCCTTGACATCTCTGCCCATTGCGTCTGCTAGAGCCTTGGAAACAAATCTGTGTGATGTGCCGTGGAAGCCGTACTTTCTTACGTGAAGCTTCTCATAGTCCTCGTAAGGAAGACCAAACATATAAGCCTTAGGAGGCATTGTCTGGTGAAAGGCTGTATCAAATACAACTACCTGAGGAACGTTTGCAGGTATAACACTCTTGCAGGCTCTGAGAGCGAGAGCGTGAGCATGATTATGAACGGGAGCAAGCTCGCGGAGCTCGTCTATCTTATCAATAATTTCATCTGTTACGAGTACAGACTTGTCGAAAACGTCTGCGCCCTGTACTATTCTGTGACCAACAGCAGAAATTTGGTCCATACTGTCGATAACCTTTGCATCGCCCTTTGTAAGGCAGTCAACAAGCTTCATGAAAGCTTCTGTATGTGTGGGGAAGGAGCAGTCCTCATCAAGAACTCTGCCATCAGCGGTCTTGTGGTTGATATGTCCGTCGATACCGATACGGTCACAGTTACCCTTTGCGATAACGCTCTCATCGCTCATGTCGATGAGTTGATACTTGAGGGAAGAACTTCCTGCATTAACAACTAAGATGATCATATATTAATATTCCTTTCAAAAAAATATTGCATATATAATTATATACTATTTTTGAAAAATTGCAAGTATTTTTTTTGAAAAGAGTCTCTAAAGGTCTAAAACAGTATGTAAAAAACGGTTTTTTATTACTGTCAGGCAGAAAAAATAGGTTATTTGTTTTGCAAAACGACCAAAACAGAGTTAAAAACTATAAATAATATGTAGAGTAAATAAAATTTTAGCAGAAATCATTGAAATTTGACAGGAGAGATAGTAAAATGAAAGTCAGCGGAATTGTTTGCGAGTACAATCCTTTCCATAATGGGCATCTTTATCATATACGCAAAACAAGAGAAAACGGCGCAACTCATATAGCTGTGGTCATGAGCGGTAATTTTGTACAACGAGGAGACGTTGCGGTCATGGACAAGCTCGAAAGAGCTCGTCTTGCGGTACGGTCTGGAGCGGATCTTGTTATAGAGCTTCCTGTACAGTACTGTCTTGCTCCGGCAGAGGTATTTGCAGCCGGAGCGGTATATCTTCTTGATTCGCTCGGAGCTGTTGACGAGATATCCTTCGGGAGCGAGTGCGGTGACGCACAAAAGCTTATTAAGGCCATGGAAACTGTAGATATAGCGGCTATAACTCATTCTGCAGAAATAAAGAGCATAATGGAAAAGGGATATACCTATCCGAGAGCCCTTAATTCCGTTGTTAACGGCTATGATACGGAATCAGCTTCGATTATAGCTGAGCCTAATAATACACTTGCTGTAGAATATCTGAGAGCTCTCAAAAGATTCGGTTCAGATATGAAGCCGTATACAGTTAAGCGAAAAAACGTACGCCATGATGATCTAGAAATAGATAATGGTTTTGCAAGTGCGTCAAATCTTCGGGAAATGATAGAACAAGGTGTTCCTGTCGACGAATTTACTACCGCAGAGTGGGCTGAGGCGATAAGAAATGCTGCCTCCAAAGGTGAAATTGCTTCTTTAAGCCGCCTTGAAAGAGTCATACTCTATAAGCTGAGAAGCAGTACTCCTGAAGAGATAGAGCTGATATACGACGTTGGACAGGGACTTGAGCACAGGATATTCGGTGCAAGAATGGCTGGCTCGATAGATGAATTGTTGTTTACAGTAAAGACAAAAAGGTACACAATGGCAAGAATAAGACGTATAATGCTTGCTATCCTTATAGGGATAACCAAGGCGGATATGGATCAGCTCCCACCTTACGGTAGAATACTTGCCTTCAATGAACGTGGAAGAGAGATACTAGCCAAAGCTAAGGACACGGCGAATATCCCTTTTGCTTCTTCAATAGCAGAGCTTTCACAGCTCAGCGATGTAGCGGAACGGTTTGCGGAGCTTGAGATAAGAGCCTCGGATATATATGGGCTTGCACTTGAGACAGTTACATCTGCGGAAAAGGATTACCGCGCAAAAATAATGATAGATATGGAATAGAAAAGGCTTTGCTTAGTCGGCTGAGTCTGAATTCTTTCAATATATAGAATGGAGAGTAAAGTGATAAAGGGAGTAATATTTGATCTTGACGGTACGCTACTTGATTCGATGACTGTATGGAGCAGTATTGACCGTGAATTTCTTATTGAAAACGGTGTTTCTGATCCTCCTCCAGAGGTATCGGATGTTGTAAAGAAAATGACTGTTGATGAGTCGTCACAGTATTTTATAGATCGTTTCGGTCTTGATTGCACGAAAGAATATGTTATCAAGCGCATTGAGGATATGGTAAGACAGCGATATGAGGAGCAGATACCATTAAAGCCACATGTAAATGAGCTGTTGGATTATCTTGATAGCCGTGATATCAAGTACGGTATAGCCACAGCTACATATAAAAGCCTTGCAGAGGCTGCACTTAAGCGCTGTAGGGTTTTTGATCGATTTAGTTTCCTTCTCACTGACGTTGAATATCCGGCAGGAAAGAATTTTCCGGATATTTTTATGGGAGGAGCCGAGCGATTTGGAGCATCTCCGGAAGAGGTACTTGTAGTAGAGGATTCACTTCACTGCATCGAAACGGCAAAGGCTGCCGGTTTTACCTCCTGCGGAGTTTACGATCCAGTGGCAGTAAGTGACAGAAGTCGTATAATCGAGATTTCGGACTATTATGTAAATTCTCTTGACGAGATAATAAAAATAGTTTAATATATAAAATTACTTTTGCTGTTATCTGAAGGAGCTTATCAATGAAAAAGGTTATGGTTGGAATGAGCGGCGGAGTTGATAGCTCAGTTGCTGCCATGCTGCTGCGAGACAGCGGCTATGAGGTAATGGGTGTCACTCTTAAGCTCTTTTCTGATGAAGATATTTCTGAAGCAAAAAAAGAAGGAAAGACCTGTTGTGCGCTTTCTGATGTTGAGGACGCAAGAAGCGTGGCGTATCGTCTCGGCTTTGAGCATCTTGTTTTCAACTTCCGGGACAACTTTCGGGAATATGTTATGAAGCAATTTGCTGAGAGCTATCTTTGTGGAAGGACGCCTAATCCGTGTATAGAATGCAATCGTCATGTTAAATTCGATAAGATGCTTCATAGAGCGCAGGAGCTCGGGTACAATTATATTGCTACAGGGCACTATGCAGTAAACGAATATGACGAGGAGAGAGGACGTTATCTCTTGAAACGTCCTACTGACCGGAGCAAGGATCAGACATACGTCTTGTATGCGCTGAAACAAGAGCAGTTGGCACATACTTTGTTTCCTCTAGGAGGACTTGAAAAGTCTCAGGTAAGAGAGCTTGCAGAGTCTGTTGGACTTATAAATTCGCATAAGCCTGACAGTCAGGATATTTGCTTTGTGCCTGACGGTGACTATGCGGCGTTTATACATAGGTTCACAGGCTGTG
This sequence comes from Ruminococcus sp., assembly GCA_017961625.1. Lineage (GTDB taxonomy): Bacteria > Bacillota > Clostridia > Oscillospirales > Ruminococcaceae > Ruminococcus. The sequence continues at coordinate 38,539 of JAGCWY010000121.1, forward strand.
ATACGCCATGCGGACGATTTGTTGATATGGATGGAAAGGTTCTTGGAGAGCATAAGGGAATCATCAATTATACAATAGGTCAGCGGAAAGGGCTTGGAATAGCTCTCGGTCATCCTGTTTATGTAGTGAAAAAAGATATTTCTGCAAATACTGTAACTATCGGAGAAGAAGCTGACCTTTACACCAAAAGCCTCATAGCCGATGATTTCAATCTTATTTCAGTTGAAAAGCTTGATAAGCCTTTGCGAGTAACTGCAAAGACTCGCTACAGTCAGCACGAGCAACCTGCTGTGGTTACATATCTTGGTGAAGGCAAGTATATGGTAGAATTTGACAATCCTCAGAGAGCTGTTACTAGCGGTCAGGCGGTCGTACTTTACGACGGAGATATTGTAGTTGGTGGAGGAACGATAAAATGAAGGGAACCGCCCTGCTGGTCATTGACGCGCAGCAGCTTATAACTAATGAAAAGCTTTATGCTTTTGACAGATTCCGTTCAAATGTATGTACGCTTATAGACGAAGCGAGGAAACAATGTACAGAAGTGATATACGTTCGACACAATGACGGAGAGGGAAAGCCACTTTCAAAAGGCAAAGAAGGCTTTGATATCTATAGCGGATTTATTCCGCAATTTGGAGAAAAAGTTTTCGACAAGACCGTAAACAGTCCTTTTCTCAAATCCGGACTCCTTGAGTATCTTCGTTCTAAGGCTGTGAAAAGGCTTATTATTACTGGCTTACAGACTGATTACTGCATAGATGCGGCTGTAAAATGTGGTTTTGAGCATGGGTTTGAAATAATCATACCCGAATACTGTAATTCGACATTTGACAATAAATATATGACTGCTGAGCAAACATATCATTATTATAACGACTTTATCTGGAAAAACAGATATGGTCGGTGTGTTGACATTAGAACAGCTGTTGAACTTATTAAATACTGTTGAGCGCGATAAGACAGTAAATATTAACTTGAGAAAATGAATATATTTGAGTGTGCAAAAATGCTTGCGGAAAAACTTTCTAATAGCTGAATGATATAAAATAATGATATTTTAATTTATCGAAGAGTCTTGTTCCATGTTTTATAGGAGATATTATATACAGACCTATTGCTGAACTACTTAAAGCGAATTCCAGCCCTAATATGGTTAAGTTTTACTCTGAGGCGATTGAAGCAATGTGGAATAAAGGCGATGAAAATGTTGTAAACGCTGTAGAAGCAACAGCGCTTGAATATCTTAAAGATGAAGTTGAAGTATGGCAGAGAGTCGAAAGATACAATTTTCGTGATTTCCGTTGTTTAATAATGAATTCATATCGGAAAACAGTTTGTATCTTGATGCAGATAAACTAAAAGGATTATGAAATGGAATACAAATATGAAAAACTAACCGACAAGATATATGTCTGTGCTAGCAGCGACCATCGTTTCGGCACTGACGCCTTTCTTCTCGCGGCTTTTTCACAGTACCGCGCAAAAGACAAGGTTTGTGATCTTGGTACGGGCTGCGGTATTATACCTCTCATAATGCAGAAGAAAATGCCGCCGCAGATAACTTATGCAGTTGATATACAAGAGGGCGCCATAGAACAGATGCGTCTCGGAATTGAAAAGAGCGAGACTACAGGAATTGTTCCTGTGTGCGCCGATCTTAAGAAGCTGTGGGAGGGAGCGCCTCTCGGGCAGCTTGATCTTGTGACCTGTAATCCGCCTTATAAGGTGAACAACGCAGGCTTTCAGAGTGTCATAACAGCTCAAAAAATAGCAAGACACGAGATATTATGCACTATAGACGACGTATGCGCAGCAGCACAGAAGCTGCTGAAATTCGGTGGAAGACTTTGCGTTTGCAACCGACCTGAACGCCTCAGTGATGTTGTCTTTGCTATGAAAAATCATGATATAGAGCCTAAAAGGCTCCGTTTTGTGTCAAAAAATGCGGACGAAGCACCGTGGCTCTTTATGATAGAGGGAAAAAAAGGCTCAAAGCCTTTTATGAAGGTGGAGCCGCAGTTATATATCAGGAGTGAAAATGGTTTTTCCGAGGAACTAAAAAAGATATACGATACTGGAAAGGAGACGATATGAGCGGTACATTTTATGTTATAGGCACGCCTATAGGTAATCTCGAGGATATAACGCTAAGACAGCTTGATACGCTTGCGACTGTAGATTTTATTTGTGCAGAGGATACTCGTGTGACACTTAAGCTGCTGAATCGTTTCGAAATAAAGAAGCAGCTTGTCAGCTTCCATGAACACAGCTCGAAAGTTGACGCTCAGCGTATAATTGATAGGCTGCTTGCAGGGGAGAACTGCGGGGTAGTTACCGATGCCGGTATGCCATGTATATCAGATCCTGGAGAGGTACTTGTCAAGTTGTGTGCCGAGAATAGTATAGATGTAAAAGTCGTTCCTGGCCCAAGCGCCGTCGTTTCAGCTGTTGCGATTTCTGGGCTTAATACGAGACGTTTTACCTTTGAGGGCTTTCTGCCTGTTCAGAAAAAGGAAAGGGCAGAGCGGCTTGAAAAACTCAGAAATGAAACGGCAGTAATGGTTTTCTATGAGGCGCCTCATAAGCTTAAAGCTACACTTTCGGATCTTGCGGACTTTTTCGGAGGAGAACGCCGAATATCTCTCTGCCGTGAGCTAACAAAGATCCATGAAGAGGTGCTTAGATTAACACTTAGTGAAGCTGTTGATTATTATGCTTCGAATGAGCCGAAAGGCGAATTTGTTCTTGTTCTTGAAGGGGCACGTGAAAACGTCGAAGGAGGAATTACGTTAGAACAGGCTTTAGAGCAAGTAAATAAGCTGATAGAAATGGGAGAGCGTCCTACAGACGCCTGCAAGGCTGTTGCAAAAGAGTCGGGTTTCAGAAAAAGTGATCTATACTCAAAACTTCAGTGATAGACCGGTTTAGATATACTTATTTAAAAAAATATGATAAAAATGTAAAAATTAGTGAAAACGCTTGAAATTGTAAAGAATTTGTGATATAATTATTAGCGTTATTATTACTGTTTTTGTAATGAACGTTAATATGTTCTTAAGAAGCGACTGAAAAATATTATTACATTAATATCATGCCGCATATAATGCGGTGAAAGAAGGTACTGTATGATTTGCGATCTGCACTGTCACACCACGCTTTCCGACGGCTCGCTTGGCATTGAAGATGTTATTGCTCAGGCAAAGCGTATGAATATTGATTGGCTTTCTATTACCGATCATGACACTATGGCTTCTTTTTCCAGAGCTGACGTTCTCGGAGAACGCGCAGGAATAAAGATGCTTCACGGAGTAGAGCTTTCAGCGTGGGATAAGGAAAGAAACAGCAAGGTGCATATTCTTTGCTATGCGCCGTCCAAACCTAACAGACTTGAAGGGTTGTGTCTCAAGTCATGTGAGATCAGAAAGGAATGTTCAAAGGAAATGATCGATAAGGTCATGGAAAAATTCCCTATAACACAAGAAAGTATACTTAAGCGCACAACTGCTTCAAAGAGCATCTTCAAACAGCATATAATGCGTGCGCTTATCGACTACGGCTATGCTCTTGAATTCTACGGTGATCTTGACCGTGAGCTTTTCAACCCTCAGAATGGTTCGTGCTATGTTGAAAGAGAATATCCGGACGTTAATTTCGTTGTTGATCTTATACATACTGCAAGAGGAGTTGCTGTTATGGCTCATCCTGCGCAGTATGACAATATCGAACTCCTTGAGGAGCTTGCAAAGAAGGGTAAAATCGACGGCGTTGAGATAGGTCATTTTTCGGCTGATGAAAAGTGTCGTAAGGAGCTTAAAGCCATTGCTTCAAGATATGAGCTTATCGAAACAGGAGGATCTGACTTCCACGGACTGTACAATAAGGTTCCAACTCATCTCGGAAGTGAGACTACTACAAAGGAAAATCTTGACAGGATCATAAAGCTTTCAGCTGCAAGGAGTAAGGAAGCGTAAATGACTGCAAGACTTTTATCCGGTGTTGCCTGTGCAGGATTACTAATTATTTTTGCCTTTCCGCTTACCAAGGGTATAATAAATGCAGGGAATGGCGCCGGTTTGGCTTTTTCAACAATTATTCTGTGTATAATCCTTTTCTGGAATAGATTCCGTGATTTTATCATCAGATACTGGGAAAAACCCTTAGGAAAACTTATTATTTCAGTTATAGGAATGCTTACAGCGGCTATTGCGGTACTTGTTATTGTTATAAGCTTTTTTATGGTAAAGGCCGCAAATGACAGACCGCAAAACGAGGATACTACATTGGTAATCCTAGGCTGTCAGGTCAAGAATGGAGCTCCGAGCCTTATGCTTCGGAGAAGACTTGAAGCAGCTTATGAATATCTGAACGAACATGAAAATGTGAGAGTTGTAGTTTCAGGTGGAAAAGGCGCGGACGAGACTGTCAGCGAAGCTCAATGCATGAGGGAATGGCTTGTTGACAACGGCATTTCACCTGATCGTATATATATGGAGGATAAATCTGTAAATACGGAAGAAAACCTTCGTTTTTCCAAAAAAATAATAGACGATAACAAGCTTCCCATTCCCATTACCATAGTAACAGACGGATTTCATCAGCTAAGAGCTGATATGCTGGCTGAAACGCAAGGTATAGAGGCGCATAATATCTCCGCTAATACAAGATTTTATCTTTTGCCTACATACTGGGTGAGAGAATGGTTCGGGATAATATATTACAAACTCTTTTGATTAGAAGAAAATTAATGAGTTGGATGATAAGACATCCCCTCGACTGAATGTACTTAGTTTCCAAGTGCTTTTTGATTTTATAAAAGGATATTTATCTATAATTTCAAGACAAGGAAGCAGGCATAAGCATATGTCATATCTTCAAGTTTTAACATAACAGAGAATACATCTGATGAATTGCAGGTAGAGACTTATGATTCGCAGTAGAGCAATATCAATAATGTAAAGGAATGATATTTTTGAAAATCGGATTTTCAACCCTTGCTTGTCCAGAATGGTCATGGACAGACATTTATTCAATGGCAAAAGATTTCAAATTTGATGGAATCGAGATCAGAGGACTCGGAAACGAGATTTTTTCTGTGAAGGCCCAGCCTTTTA
>JAGCWY010000122.1 GCA_017961625.1 Ruminococcus sp.
CCAATGGTAGCCATTATTATCCATGGAAAAACGCTGGCTGCCAATGGTAATTACCAGTAAATAGATGACATATATAACATACAATTACACTGGATATATATAGCAACAAATTCCAACTGTTGACACTCACCGCCGCTCCCTGTTGGAAACAAAACACGAGACATTTTCCAGTGACTCCGGAGAAGCAGGAGAAGCTCCGGATCCTCTCATCCGCTTAGTAGCATTAATCAATTTACACAATAAACACGTATTGACATTATCAGTAATATACTGTATAATATTAGCAAGCAGAATGGATCCCGCCATAATGCCTATTAATCATGTACTTCGCTGGCCTGTAGTATGTAGCAGGCCAGCACTAATCAAAGAAGGAGTGATATCATGAACTTTTTCACAGTCTATAACCAGGTTGAGCAGGCTAAGCTCAATAACGTTAAAACAGCTATAACAGCAGCATATGAGATCCCTGCAGTAGAACCTGCAGAGCCTGAAGATGAAAAGCCGATAAAGAAAACAGTCAAGAAGCAGAAACCAGCTGAAGGAGCAGGAGCTGAAAACATAGAGCAGAAGGATCCTGCACCGACAGAGACCGAAGACACAACAGAGGAGGAATAAATTATGGGAACATCAGCAGACGCAGCTCAGATCTATACCTTACTTAATACAGTGGCTGCAATGGCCCTGGGTAAAAGTGCTTTAACAGTAGTTAATACCGAAGGACTCGTCTCACTCGGAGAGACAGTTCTCTCAACTTCAGACAATACAAGTGCCTTCTACAGTGCATTATCTGCAGTAATAGGCAGAACATACTCAGCATACAGAGCACTGCCTGAAGTACGTCAGGGACTCCAGAGGACTCCTTTAGAGTTTGGCGGCATACTCAGAAAACTCGATATCAGCACAATTGCAAGAAACATAGCAAATGACTCCTGGGATAATACTAACCCTATCACAGAGACAATAAAGAATGATGTTACTGCAGCAGTATGTCATTACTTCAGTGACAGAGGTACCTTTGAGATCGAAACAAAGGTTATATATGACTATCAGCTGAAGGCGGCCTTCACAGATGAGTCTTCAATGGCTGCGTTCATCGATATGATATTCCAGGACATGTTCAACGGCATGGAGCTGAGTATCAGGAACTGTGAGAACGTAACTATAGGAACTGCTATAGCACTTGCTTCTCAGACAGAGCTCACAACTAACTGTTGCATCAATATTCTTTACGCATATAATCAGGCCTTTGGTAAAACACTACAGGCAGCAGACGCTCTCAGAGATGCTGACTTCTTAAGATTTGCAGCAGCAGAGATCAAGAAGCACAAAGTATTTATGGAAGAGCCGAGTGCTCTTTATAATCCTGCAGGCTATGAGAAATGGACTCCGGACAGTGAATGCAACATCCTTGTATATGAAGAGTTCGCGGCCAATATCGCAACTTATCTTCAGAGTTCGACTTTCCATGATGAGATGGTTAAACTTCCGAGATATAAAGAGAAGTCCTTCTGGATAGGAGCCGGAACCGGATCAACCGCAGACAGAACTCAGGTACTTATTGAGAGAGGGGAGAGCGGATCTGAAGTAGATGTGGCAGTCAACGGTGTTATTGCCTGCATGTACGACACAGAGACCATGGGCATAATGATCGATTATGTTCGTACAAAGTCCGATTATAAGCCACGCTATGAGCATACAGAATACTATCATAAAGCAGACTGGGCCTCATATGTAGCTCCAGGCCAGCAGATCTGCGTGTTTTATATAGACAACTACTATCCTGTAACAGTTCCGGCCGATGATGTCACTAACTGGGCCGTTGCATATGCCAATTATTTTACTAAAGACAATACAGACGGAACTTATGACGCTGCTACTACTACATACGGAGCTACTACTCAGTATTACAAAAAGCAGCCAACATCATAATATTTCCTTTTAACCTCAAAGATGATCATATAACATGTACAGAAAACAGCACATTGATATTTTATCAGTGTGCTTTTTCTGAATAAGGAGGAATGAACATGTTCTTACAGGACTCAGGGATCCCTATAGGACTGAAATTTGATAATACGTCATATAAGCAGTTCTACATATTCCGTTCTAATCAGCTTATGGAGTATCTCATGCAGCTCTTTACATATCATAATCTGCCTGAAGAGCTTCCTGCTCATGAGATCGACACTTATCTGTATCTCTATGGCCGCTGCGGTATCAACAGGAGCCGGAAGGATCCTGAAAAGCTCATAGCTGTAATTCCTGCAGTAAGCACTCCGACAGATTATTTTGATGAATTTAAAAAATATACATGGGCCACACCTCTTCAGGGAGGCCAGCAGTACGTAAACAAAAACGGTGTGCTTATCAGTAATACTATGCTGCATAACTCATTATATCCTCTCGTCCACTGCACTGCAGCGAAGCTCGCTCATGCTGACACTACTATAATATGCTCTCTTGTAAATCAGCGTGATACTGTAGCAATCAAGGCGATCAGTCAGAAATTCGCAGATGATGCCGAAGACTATAAAAGACAGAAGTATAACGGAAACTTTGCAGTCTTAGTAGATAAAGGCTTTAACTCGCTGGAGATCTCGGACCTCAGGACAAACAACACTCTCAATATCCGTGAGATAGCAGATACACAACAGCAGATCCTGCAGGAGTTCTGGGAAACGATCGGCGTTAATAAGACCACTGAAAAGAGAGAACGTATGGTATCAGCTGAGACTGCAGGAGATCCTCAGTTACTTAAGCTCAATATACTTAATATGTTTAACTCCAGGATGGAAGGCATTAAGAAAGTAAATGAGATCTTCGGGACTGATATCACAGTAGAGTGCAATGTTAATATCGAGAACTATGATATCAGAAGTGAAGACGCTGCAGAGAAGGAGGAAGATGAGAATGAAGAAACTGATTGATATTTTCGTTCCGGATGAGAGCGACAATCCTATCTTAGTATCTGCGATCTCATTCCAGGAGAGTGCAGTGTGGGCAACAGTGCAGAACTGTGTCTACATAGATGAGAGACTCCTGCAGTGCTATAAGGATAAACCAGTGTCAAGAGCTTTTCAGAGTATGGACAAATACGATATACTCATAATGATAGGTAACTTCCTTCAGAGTAAAGAGTACGAACTCAACGGACTATGGCAGAGCACTAGACTCTCATATGATCCTATAGAAAACTATAACATGGTTGAGCAAAGCTCTGATGAGGACTATGCAGCAAGCTCCGGATCCTCTACAGACAATACGACAACATACGACTCCGGCAGCGATCATAAAACAGGAATGACATCAAGCAGTGCTAATTCGAGCAATACAAATACTCACTCACTGACAAGAGCAGGCAACATAGGTGTCACGACAAGCCAGCAGATGATCATGCAGGAGAGGGGAGTGCTCACCTTCGACTTTATCCAGCATGTAGCAGAACTTATAAATGATAATTTCTGCAGCTCCTTCTGGATCCCTTCAGACTGCTGGGAAGGATTACGGTGATACTATGACAGTTATACTATATAATAATTCCTCTGCATATAACACGCTTTACAAGTCACTTGAGAAAGTCAAGGAAGTTACTGCAGAGATCAAGGGAACCTGCAGTGTAGATAATCCGACAATATTAATTGACTACGCGGCACCTTCCTTCAATTACTTCTATATTTCTGAATGGGAGAGGTACTACAAAGTAAGCAACAGACAGGCAGGTCCGGGGCAGACTGTAGCTATTACAGGACAGAGTGATCCTGTTGAGTCTTTTGCTTCCGGAATAGCAAATCTTGACGTAATGATAGTAAGAGCTGAAAGTGAAACACTCCGCTCTCCGGAGCTGGCCGATAACATGATACCTCTTGAGTCTGATATGCAGATAGACAAGATAATCGGAGACAATGTAATAGGAAGCGGAAACGGAATGATAGTGATAGGAGTGATATGATATGGCATTGATACCAGGAACCACTATCGAATATGAAGAAAAAAGACATGATGAGATCACAAGTGCTTACAGCTACGCTCCATATGTAACGGCATGGAATACTTTTGAGTATGGTGTATCACAGAACCCTGTGTGTAAGTGGAATTATCCTACTCAGACAATACACACAGAAGCTGGTGATAGTTCAGTTTATGCAGATATACTATGGTTATATGATCCAGAGTATGTATTTCCAGAAGCTAATATATTGATTAATGCCGATAGCTCGGACACTCTGAATGTCATAACAAAACTTGATATTCAGCAGTATAAATTTAAGATCAAAGGCTTCAGAACAATGTATGCAAGTGATACTGGTGTAAGTAATACTATTAATTCAAGAACAGCCGGATATCCTTTACAGACAAATGAAAATATAGTTGATGTGCAGTATTGTTTTTATGATATAGATGATCCTGACACAGAAATATATGATATATATCCTGTAATGAGATACACGGTAAACGGTGAAACCTGGTATTTCAGAATTAATATACTTTTCAGTAACTATATACGCAATGTGCCGACGGACTCCAACAAGCTGACAGTGCAGGCTCCTGATGGTTATTTTACGCCGCATGATGATGAGATATTAATGATGCACTGCCCTGTAAGCTGTGACTGGACTATGAATTTCCCTGCACTTAATAACGCTTTTCTGTGTGGTACAAATACAGAATATAATATAGTTTTCAGTAATGTAAACAACGGCAATAACTCTCTGTATGCACTGGCAGCATCTGTTGAGACAATGCTGCATGTAGTAGCAACACTGGGAATATACTTTGATTATAACGGCACTATGTATCTGGGATTTATGGACGAAACAGGGCAGACTACTGGAGAGTATCTGACAGAAGACAAATGGGATACAAGTGCACAGTGGGAAAGTGAAAATATTAATAATTATACAGAGCATAAGCCTCCATATGTTCCTCCATACAGTGACGAAGACAACACAGATCCTGTAAGTACTACAGGAGCACCTTTTGGAACCGGACTAGCTCATTATTATGTAACAACAGTAGACTCTGCAGTTCTCGGTCAGATCTCGGAGGCTCTCGGAACCTGGGATATTGACAATACTAAAAAAGATCTTTACAGGAACCTTATCTCATGCAAGATCTTAAAGCCTCCTGCAGGGATCCCTTCCACTCCTTCCACATTCGAGATATACGGAGTAAAACCGCAGTACAACGGAGCTGATATTAGTATTCCTGCAGTAACAGGTAATCCGGATATAACCTTCGGTCCTTATACGATCTCCCGGAAATTTAATGACTTCAGGGACTACGCTCCTTATACCAGAGCGGAGATCTTCCTGCCTTACTGCGGCTGGTGTGCCCTTCCGTCTCATGTAGTAGGCCGCTCTGTAAGTGTCAGCTACTTTACAGACGTTATTGCAGGAACTGTTAAAGCTGTTGTATTCTGCGAGGCTAATCCGGTAGCAGAAGCAGCAGGAGTTATGGCTTATGATATACCTTTTGCAGCTCAAAATGTCGGGGCAAAAATCCAGGCAGCTAATACAGGAATGCTGGCATACGGCAAAGCAGCTCTGCAGCTCTCAGCAGGAATAGGGCAGGCAGTGGCTACTAAAGGAAAACAGGGCATGAGTTCAATAGTAAACGGAGCCTTCGGAGTAGCTGCCGGATATAATCAGCTCTCGATGGCTGCCAATGAAAATTATACAGAGATCTCCGGAAAAGCCGGAGACGGATGTGCTCTGGCCGGAATTGATACTATAATAATTAAAATAGTTCGCCCGAAGTACGGAGCTTACAGTAACCCTCCGCATGTTCCTAAAGGCTTTGCACATACAGTAGGGTACCTCTCCATGAAACAGGCCAAAGTCTCAGCAGCTTCCGGCCTTATACTCTGCGATAATGTTGATACTTCAGGAATAGGAAAAGCAACAGACGCTGAGAGGGCAGAGATCAAAAGAGTATTAGAGACAGGTCTCTATGTCAATAATCCGCCTGAATAGGTGAGAGTCTCACAGAGTCTGTGAGAGTCGATCAGATTATACATATTCAACAAAGTAGTGCACTGTATTTTGTATCAGTGCACTATTGTTTTTTTCAGTGCACTGATGTATAATAGATGACAGAAGGAGACAGCTCCTTCGGAAATACATGTTATATTGATATAAGGAGGTAATTACATGAACTTAATAAGGGAAGTGATCACTTGACAGACAGACGCAGATACTACAATAAGGAACTTTCAAAGCGTATTGTAGTTAATCTCACAAAGGAAGACTATGAACGCTGGAAAGCTGTTGCAGAGCTTACAGGCAAGCCTCTTGCTACTATGATAAGAAATATGGTAGAAAGCCATATTGCAGATATCGAGTTTACAGAGGAACATGATATCAGAGAGCTCCTTGCCTACCAGCAGAGCTTAAAGGAGGACATTACATGACACTTACATTCTATAAGGCACTTACTTCTGAAAAGATCGTTAAAGCAGAGAACGTCTGGGACTTTGCTATCAGAGACGATCACTATGGTAACTGGATCCTTGATATCACTTACTATGATGATGGTATTGAGCAGGACATTAACGACAGCATGATACTGTGTGAGGCAAGCGATGAGCATCCATGGACAGACCTTATAATGATCAAGGAAGATGATGAGCTCATTGAGATCAGAGCTTCTGAGGAAGCTATTAAGAACTGTAAGACAAAGCTTAACAGCTTATACGGTAAATCAGTCCATGAAATGATTTAAGGAGGATTATTATGAAGTACATAATTAAGGCAGTCGGGGCAGATGCCTGGGAATGGACCGGAAACGGCCTGAAGGAAGCAAGAGAGAACCTGCAGAGAATAAGGAAGTCAGATCCGTGCGGTCTCTATGCTATCTATAAATATGATGCAAAGAAAGGATGTTATGTAAGAGCATGAAGGACTTTTATAAAGAATTACTCGCTGAAATTGATGATATCGGTAAGTGTGCAGATAACGGGACTGCTCATTTTACTTACGGCTTTATATGGGGTAAAGCTACACTCGCAAGAGAGCTGCAGCTTATATCTGCTGATCAGATGGAACATCTGCTCGCAGAATCAGACCGCACATTTGACGACTGGCTGTTATATATTTCAGAGGAGGAAGCAACTTGATATATTTTGAAGTATCACAGAAAACAAGTTTTCGGTCTCAGTCGGATCTCTTCCGGCATGTGAGCCAATCTCTCATTATGAGTTAGAGCATGTGCATCCGCATCAAGGCACTTTATATAAGAACTTCCGTAATGCAAAAATAGCAGCTGGCAGTGTCTGCTCATTCTTCAGAGACTATTATAAGATCCCTTATAAGTTTTATGTGTGCTTTTACGACGAGGATCACACATTCCTATTCTCAGACGAATTATAAAGGAGTTTCGTATCATGACAGATAATACTTTATCGGATCTGATCTTCGAGGCCGACGATGATCTTATCGATGCACTCGAGGAAATGATCGACAAATTAGAGGAGGTCATTAATAATGTCAACAAAACAAATACAGTATAAACTCCTCCGGGAGTTCGGTGAGGATCTCCTCCGGGAAATACAGATCTCAGATGATCCGAATGAATGGGATTATGCACACTATATAATGGGTTATGCTCTCGGACTTATTCAGGCACTCAGACTTGACAAATCAGAAGCATCAAATATTAATACAGAGGCAAAAGAGCTCACAGTCAGAACTGCAGAAGAATGTAAGAGAGTTCAGTATGTTCATAAATACAACAGAGCTCTTGAATACTGCAAAGACCGTTTAAAGAAATGTGATAGCGTTAATAAAGTATTACATTCAGCTACATCTGATGAGATAATCAGATTATATGAAACAGGATGGAGCTCTCATGATACCTGTGACTTCTATGATGAATATGAAGAGCTCGAAAAGAAGTATTTAAAATAAGCACATGCTGCCCTATCGGCTATACGGGGAGAAAGAGGTAATATTATGAACGCAGAAAACAAGAACATCAAGGAAAACACAGCTCCGGCAGCTGTAACTGAAGCAGAAGAAGACGATGATTTCGACTTCGCAGAAAGCTTTAACCGCAAGGGCAGACTCTTCACTATCGACACAGAAGGCATGGAAGGCCACAAAGCTTCAGAAGTATACAAGGCCGTTGGATCTGATCCGCTCATCATGAAGGCGATTTTTATTAATAAAGATACCGGATATGGTGAGAGTGTCAGTGTCGTTACTCCTAACAGCGTTATTTACTTTAGCAAAGCTAACCTGGAGGCAGCTCACAGTATCAGAGACAATCAGAAGGCTGTTGACAAGATAAATGAAAAAGGAGCCTTCTTCCGTATTACTGAGTTTGAAGCCAAGAAGTACAAAAAGAAGGGTTACTCCTTTGAGTTCCTTAAGAAGTCAGAGATCCCTGAAGAGTTTGAGGAAGATGCTGCGTGCTTTAAGTGGTAAGACTTTGATAAATAAGCAGATTTGAAGTGAAGGACTTGATATATTTTCAAGTCCTTTACTTGATTATTGAGGAGGGATAATATATGAGAGGTGAGAAAACTGCTCTTAAAATAGCTGATAAGTACAGGGAGAACCTTGAAAAAGGTACTGAGTCCAGGAACGAAGAACTTGACAACCTTCTCTCACAGTTATCTGAATATCAGAATAAGAGCGGAACTGTAAGCAAGTCCAAGACAAGATCAAAGAAAGCACAGAAAGCTGTCAGAGATCTTCTTAAGAATATCAACCAGTTCAAGACAGCTAAGTCACGACAGGCGAAAAACAAAGCAGTAGCAGAGGCAGCTTCCACACTGGAGAAGACACTCGGCCTCTCCGGTCCTGCAGGAAAAGCAGCTGCAGAAGTTTTTGTCTCACACACTAAAGGCCTTCTTAAAGTTATCAGAGATTCTGAAGTTATCCTGGCACTTGCTCAGGCTGGTTTCGGTTCCAAAGCTATTGAGGAAACTCTTGCTTATATCAAATATCAGATGGAGTCTTCAGTGCCGGATGAGATGAGAAAGTTTGTATCAGAAGATGATATCTCGGTTTTTATCTCCAACATGGAGAACATCAAGGAGCTTTATCCTGATATGAATGTAAGCGACATTATAACAGTAGCTGACAGAATGCAGACATACGGATTTGACAATGTTGAAACAGCTGTTGAAGACTACTTTGATGAGATGAACGGTTCCGGTAACTATTCGAGTGACTGGGATCCTTACAACGAAGATGATGACGAGACAGATGATTATTAAGGGAAAGAACATGTTATATGATCTACTGGAAAGATTACAAATTCACTCCGCTTCCTGCAGATACAGTTTTCTGTTTTGATACAGAAGCCAGCTCCTTCTGGGTAAGACCTGACGGATCCATTACTACTTACAGTGCAGAGATCTCCAATGAGGAATTTAATGCGATGACTCCGGGAGCTATCTGTTATATATGGATGTTTTCAATTAACGACACAGTACTTTATTCAAGAAAACTCTCAGAGCTTCCGGAGCTCCTTAAGGAGATTAATGCACATTCCGAGCTTGAAACTCCTGTTGTCTACGTGCATAACCTTGCTTATGACTTTCAGTTTATGAGAAATGTCTTAGACTTTAAAGAAGTATTCGCAAGGACCCGAAGAAAGCCAATGTATGCACGCACATCTGAGGTTGAGTTCCGCTGCAGCTATATGCTCACAAGACTGTCTCTGAAAACATGGAGTGAGTCTATGGATATAAGGAAGCAGACAGGACTCCTTGACTATAATGTTCTGAGGACTCCGCTCACTCCAATGACAGAAGCTGAGCTTAAATACTGTGAGTATGATCTTCTTGTAATGTATCGTGGTATACTAAAGTATATGCAGAAGTACGGAGAAATAAAGGACATACCGCTCACTCAGACCGGAGAGGTCCGGAACGTTATCAAGAAGATGTACTCGAAAAATAATGGTTATCACTTCAAAGTCACTAACCTTCAGCCGAGAACATACAATGAGTATAAGTATCTTAAAGCTGTATTCGCTGGCGGCGAGACTCATGCTAACAGACTTTACTGCAGCTGTACAGGAGAATTTAAGAATGAAATTACAAAGAAAAAATTTACTGTAACTCAGGACAAAATTCTTAAAAATGTTGGTTCATTCGATAAGACTTCGGACTATCCATATCAAATGGCAGCGGAAAAATTCCCTATGAGCAGATTTACAGAGACCTCAAAGGATCTCCGCTTCCTGAAGCCGGAGACATACGCTTATATTATCTCAGTACATATGATAAACGTGAGATGTATTACTAATACAACATATATCTCACGCTCTCACTGTGTATCTGTGAAAAACGGAGTCTATGACAACGGCCGCCTTATTTCTGCAGATGCTGTAGCTCTCTGCATGACAGAACAGGATTATCTCACGATTAAAGATATGTATTACTTTGAAATCGATGAAGTCATATCTGTATTCAGATCCAGGAAGGGTTATCTCCCGAAGTCATATATAGAGTATATCCTTGAATTATACGCCAATAAGACGGAGCTTAAAGGCGTTGACGGTAAAGAGGATCTCTATGGGCAGAGTAAACAGTTTATCAATTCTTTGTATGGAATGGCAGTAACTGACATTATCATGCCTGATGCAAAGTTTGAAAATGACTCCTGGAATGATTATGTTCCGCTCACTGCAGAGCAGATCCAGGAGAGACTTGATGAGATACAGACTAAGTTTTTCAAAAATAATTTAGCCTACCAGTGGGGAGTATGGGTTACAGCATATGCCCGAAGGGAGCTCATGCAGGCCGTTCTCTTCTGCGATGCAGTGGAAGTATATCACGATACAGACTCTGTAAAGCTCCTGCACTGGAGAGATTATAAGTATTACTTCGATTTTCAGAATACTATCATGGATCAGAAGCTCATGGAGATGTGTGCAGCTTATGATATTGACTTTGAAAAGACAAGGCCGCTCACTCCTTCAGGGAAGAAAGCACCTCTCGGTCACTGGGATTTTGAAGGCATTTATGCAAAGTTCAAAACACTGGGAGCAAAAAAGTATGCATACTGGTATATGTTCGAGTCTGACGGAGTGACTATCAAATCTAAAAATTACGGCATGCATGTTACTGTGTCCGGAGTTCCGAAGAAGGAAGGCAGTGAGCTCCTTAAGGATCTGAAAGACTTTAAGGACGGATTTGTGTTTGACAGAGAGAAATGCGGTAAGAAGCTGCTTACTTACATAGACAACGCTAATCCTGCAGTAACTTTTCCGGATGGTTATGTTAATGATCAGATACATGCATGTAATATGAGGAATATCGAGTATACAATATCACAGACAGCTGAGTATGCAGAGACGATAAACTATATTAATGAGATGAAAGGATTTTTATCATGAGTAAATCATATATGACAGCTGAAGAGTTTAATGAGTATTTACTCAATACTCTTGTGAATAATCCTGGTTATGACGGTCCTTGTGTAGTAGAATTTAAAGCTAAGTATTATTTTGAAGAGGAATACAGCCATTATATCGAGTGTATAGATATTGAATACGATTATAATGCTGAGCCTCATATAATATGGTACAATGACTGGAATGAAGATCAGAACGATATTATATTGCAGGGAGTGTATTGCATAAGTGAGCTCCTGCAGACATATAAAGACTTTAAATCTGCAATACATCACGCAGAAATGTGTAATATGGAGGATTGAACTCATGGGACTTGATAAACACGGATTTTATACATGTAAAGACATTCTGAAGGTGAATGCACGTTATAATATTATTCTCGGAGAGCGTTCTCCTGGTAAATCGTATGCAGTCAAGAGAGAAGCTATACAGTACGCCTGGGAGCATAAAGCTCCTACTATTGCACTTCTTCGCAGATACGATGAGGATATAAAAAATGCCGCAGTTACAGAGTATTTCGACGATAATAACGCCAACGAAGGAAACTCCGGCGATATTAAGAAAATAACAGGAGGGGAATATGATACTTTATTTTCGTATCAGTCTGTTCTGTACTTCGGAACAAAGGATCCGGACTCCGGGCAGCTCATCAGAGGACTCCAGTGCGGAAAAGTTTTTGCCCTCAATACTGATGAGAGATACAAGTCCAGGCAGTTCCCGTACCTTCATGATATCATTTATGAGGAATTTGTCACAGATAAGGTGTATCTCCGGAATGAGCCGACAAGGCTGCAGAACCTTGTCTCAACTCTTCTGAGAAAACGTGAGGGCCGTGTGTGGCTGATCGCTAATACTATCAGTAGAGTATGCCCTTATTTCTACGAGTGGAATTTATCAAAGATACCGTACATGAAGCCAGGGCAGATTGACAGGTATATGATCGATGATACACAGCTGGCCGTCGAATTTTCGCCGTCTTCACCGAAAAAAAGCCGCATGTTTTTCGGCAAAGCTGCAAAATCTATTCAGGGAGGAGAATGGGAGACTAAAAATTATCCTTCCCTGCCGGATGATTATGAGAGTTATGATGTAATTTATGAGATGTACCTTAAGACTTCCTTCTTTGAGCACAGATTTTTAATGCAGCTTCTTGTGGATGAGGACGGAGACATGGTTCTGTTCATTCAGCCAGTATTAAAGCAGGTGATACCAGACCTGCCGACTTTGTCGGATGAGTTTTCTATATCACGGAATGTGCATAGATATCTCCGGAGAGAGCACAAGGCAGAGAGGACTATTGCAAGGCTCTTCGCAGAGAATAAGGTGTGTTTCAGCTCTAATCTGACAGGGGCCGACTTCTTAGGTGTGATCCGGAATACACAGGGTATTATGACAGCTCACTAAATATTGACATCTCCTATATTATACCAAAATTCAATACCTGACTTTCAGAGACTTTTGAGTCACTGGAATGTCAGGTATTTTTTATGGCAAAGGGAGCGGCGGTGAGTGTCAACAGTTGGAATTTGTTGCTATATATATCCAGTGTAATTGTATGTTATATATGTCATCTATTTACTGGTAATTACCATTGGCAGCCAGCGTTTTTCCATGGATAATAATGGCTACCATTGG
>JAGCWY010000123.1 GCA_017961625.1 Ruminococcus sp.
ACAGCCGAGACATGGCGTGACGGTTACTACCATACAGGCGATACAGCATGGGTAGACGAGGACGGTTACTTCTGGTATGTAGGACGTGTCGATGATGTTATCAAATCTTCCGGATACCGTATCGGGCCATTCGAGATCGAGAGTGTGCTCATGGAACTCCCTTATGTGCTTGAATGTGCTGTTACCGGTGTTCCTGACGAGATAAGAGGTCAGGTAGTAAAAGCGACCATTGTTCTTACAAAGGATAAGACAGGTTCAGAAGAGTTGGTTAGAGAGATTAAGGATTACGTCAAGGAGCGTACTGCACCTTACAAGTATCCGAGAGTTGTTGAGTTCGTTCCAGAGCTGCCCAAGACCGTTGGCAGCGGAAAGATCCGCCGTGCTGCTATCCGTGAAATGGATAACGCTAAGTACAGGAAATAATGAACAAGACTTTCGTAACGAAAATGCCGAATCATATAGGGGCGTTTCTAAAGGCAAGCAAATGTTTTGCCTCACTCGGTATAAATATCACGAGAGTAAGCTATAACAAAGCTGTGGATTCCCATATGCTGTTTATTGATGCAGAGGGAACACCTCAGCAGCTTGCCAAAGCAACGGACGAACTTACTGATATCGGCTATCTTCAATGCAACGACGATAACCGTAGTGTTGTACTTCTTGAATTCCGTCTTAAAGATGAACCCGGAAGTGTTACTTCAATACTTGAACTTATAAGCGCACACAATTTCAATATATCATACATAAGCTCACAGGAAAACGGTACAGAATACCAGCTTTTCAAAATGGGGCTTATAGTTGATAATCCGGATAAAATAAATGCTTTCACAGAAGAAGCGAAAAAGCTTTGCAGTGTCAGGGTTATCGAATATAATCATGCTGAAAAGATATTTGACAACAGCTTCTTTTACAGCACATTCGTTAATGAACTTTCGGCTGCTATGGATATATCCTCCGAAGCAAAAAACGAACTTATAGTCAATACAAATCTTGCTATGCAGATACTGGACGATACTGGCGTATCTCCTTACCGGACTTTTGACAGTATAAGCCGTTTTGCAGAGTTACTTGCAACTTCAAGGGGCAGGAAATTCTCACCAAGGATAACTCATCATAATATTACTGATAATACAGTAATAACCCTTATCGAGCCTCCGTGCGGCAGCAATACGGCTATTATAAAAAGCGGTGACGAATACCTCTTCATTGATACGGGCTACGCTTGTTATAAAGAGGAAATGCTATCAATTTTCAGAAACATGATCCCTGAATTTGAAAGAATTGAAAAGAAATGCTTTATAACTCATGCGGATGTTGACCACTGCGGACTGCTTCCAATTTTCGATACTGTATATGCAAGTGCTAAAACAGCGGAGTGTCTCCGGCTTGAAAGTAACAACGAGGACGGATTCCGTGAGATGAATCCACTGCACAAGCCGTATGTACGAATTTGCAAAGTCCTTACTTCATATACTGCTGTGTCAGCTGAAAAACTGAGCGTTGTAGGAGATGAAAAAGAAATAAGTCAGCTTATAGAACAGACCGGTTTCATTGATTTCGGAGAACTGCATTTTGAGCTGTTTGAGGGTAAAGGCGGACATCTTGCCGGAGAATCTGTTCTTATTGACTACGATCACCATCTCGCTTTTACAGGTGATATTTTCATAAATATGAAAGAAATGACCGCTCAGCAGGCACAGTACAACCGATATGCACCAATACTTATGACGTCAGTAGATACCGA
>JAGCWY010000124.1 GCA_017961625.1 Ruminococcus sp.
CAGACGCAATATCTTAAAAACAATTTCAATGAACATTTTTTCAGGCTGCTTCGGCAGTCTTTTTGTCGTACTATTTTTTGAACTGGAAAATCTTTTCTGATTTTTTTCAATTTAGGGCTTGACTTTTATTTGCAGGTCTTTATTGTAGCTTTTAAGCTGGCTTCTCCTGTTCAACGCTCTGAACAAGAGTTCCCTGACCTGTTGCTTGAAATTACTAATCATTCTGCTGTTAAAGCTTATCCCATAGTATCTATAATGTCCTAAAAGTCTGATGTTCAACATATACATCAGTTTTCCAAGCTTTTGTTCCTTGTTGCCGTACAGCCATAATTTCATGTCTTTGAGCTTCTGCCGAAATTTCTTACTGCTCGTTTTCGGCATGATCCATGGTTTACCGGTTTTTGTTCTGCCGCAGAAGAATGTAAATCCAAGAAAGTCAAAAGAACCCAAACGGATAGATTCTCCTCGCTTTGCTTTCGCAATTGCGAAGTATCTTCCGCTTTCTACAATACGGCTTTTGGTTTCTTCCAATTCCAGGCCGAATTTCGCCATTCGGCTTCGCAGTTTTTCATAGAACATGTCGGCTTCCCACGGGTATTGAAATCCCGCTATAAAGTCATCGGCATATACAACAAGAAAACATTCACCTTGACACTCTCTGGCAATGATATACTGAAACCATAAGATCAGCACGTTATGCATATAGATGTTTGCAAGCACTGGACTGATAATGTTCCCCTGCGCTGTTCCCTCTTCTCCTTATACATTATTGCCTTTCGGCTGATATGGAGACTACAGGCTCTCCCCAGTTGACTGGATAGTCGCAATGTGAAGCGTGATTGGCTCTTTGCCCCCGCAGAGGTGCCTCAGTTCTCACCGTATCGACCTGCGCATGCTGCTTTCCACTCTGATTACAGTGTCAGCCCTCCGAATAACTAAAATTTCGAGGCTCAATCACCATGTAACCCCACTTCCTCGCTGTCTACGCTTTACTATATACATTGCTGCATACAGCACAAGACTCGCTAACGGTGGTTGGTTAGACCTTACCGTACAGGATTCTCACCTGTTAGACTATCCGCCCTTGGCTGGGCGCACAATCAGAATTTAGTTGCTCTTCTGCTTCTCGCCAATTTTATGAATAAACTTTTCAAGCTCCTCCGAACGCAGCATTGGGGACATATGTCCGCCATTCTCCAGATACCGTAAATCCTTGTCCGGCGCCGTGACACTGTCATAATAGTTCCGGATAATGCCACACGGATCATCGTGATCACCCTGCAATACATAGAACGGCATTTGGTATTCTGTATTGTCTTTGAGCGTCTGCGCAAAGGTATCGCCGATCAGATTGACTTTGTCAGAAGAGATAAAGCTTTCAGAGTTGTAGGTCAGAATTCTGCAAAGCTCTGGCAATGTGTAGTACGGATTAAACCACACGGAAGAAAGAACGCTGAAATCCGCATCGAAAACGCTCTCCTGCCATCCAAGCTGCCAGCCAAAATGAAGCTGATCGCCGTATTTTTCTTGGAATTTATAATCTATCGGAAAGATTCGTTCTATATAGGCTTCCCTCAAATCACTGTTATCAGGATCAAGAAGCGCCTGCGTTAGCAGTTCCGTATCA
>JAGCWY010000125.1 GCA_017961625.1 Ruminococcus sp.
CGAGCGGAACAAATGATGTCTCATAATTGAACTTTGTGCTGTCCTTGAATACCTTGCACTGGCTGTCGAAACCTACTGTGTATGTTCCGTTTGCTGTGCCTTCAGGGATTGTAACAACGAGTGTGAATGCAGCCTTGCCATCTGTAGGAACGAGAGGCTCACCGTCTGTACCTGTTGATGTGAAGTTTGCACGGTACTCGTCAAGGTTAGTAGAAACCTTCTTGTTGCCGAGAGCTGTTGTCTTGCCACCAATAGCAGTGATCTTGATCTGCTCTGAAGCCTTGAACTGTACGTCCATAGCTGATACAGGCTTGCCGTCTGCTACAACGTTAGCATATACTGTGATCTCGTCGCCAGCCTTAGCTGTAACCTTGCTTGCACCGTTCTCATCTGCAAATGTGAACTTGATGTCTGCATTTGAAGACTGACCAGGATCAGATACAGTTGTAGTTGTTGTTGTAGGCTGAGGAGCAGTTGTAGTTGTAGTTGTTATAGGAGGATCAACAACAACATCGCCGCCGTCGTTACCAACTTTAATTGTAAGAGGTGTGAATGCTGTCTCATAATTGAACTTTGTGCTGTCCTTGAATACCTTGCACTGGCTGTCGAAACCTACTGTGTATGTTCCGTTTGCTGTGCCTTCAGGGATTGTAGCAACGAGTGTGAATGCAGCCTTGCCATCCTCAGGAACGAGAGGCTCACCGTCTGTACCTGTTGATGTGAAGTTTGCACGATACTCATCAAGGTTTGAAGAAACCTTCTTGTTGCCGAGAGCAGCTGACTTACCGCCGATAGCTGTGATCTTAATCTGCTCTGAAGCCTTGAACTGAACGTCCATAGCTGATACGGGCTTGCCGCCAGCTGTTACGTTAGCAAAAACTGTAATCTCGTCGCCAGCCTTAGCCTCAACTGTAGACTTACCATTCTCATCAACGAAAGCAAAGCTGATGTCAGCGTTTGATGTCTGACCACCAACTGTTGTTGATGTTGTTGATGTTGTTGTAGGCTGAGGAGCAGTTGTTGTTGTAGCTGTATCAGCAACATCGCCGCCGTCCTCTGTAACCTTGATTGTCATTGTCTCAAGTTTAAGATTCTTGCCCTCTGTAGTGAATCTTGTCTTCTCGCCTTCAACCATAGGTGAGGGGTTGTTGTTCTTTCCTGAAGCATCTGTGTTGTACTCACAGAACTTGAGTGTGTAAGTACCAGCTGCGATGTTCTGGGGAATAACTGTATCAAATACATAGAAAGGATATGAATCAGACTTATCGCCAGCCCAAGCATAATCCTCACCGTTACTCATCCATGAGCATCCGATATAATAGTTGTCAGTACCAGCTGCGGTCTGGGATGAATCTACACCGAATACATAGAGACCAGCTGCTGAATAACCGTCCAGCTTATTGTAATTACCTGCAAATGAGATATAGTTATCACACTTGAAAGTTGAACCCTTGATTGTATATTCCTTCTCGTCAGATGTATATGACTCTGTAGGATCATAAAGCTTGAATGAGATATCCTTTGAGTCTGTTGTTACAGATACGAGAAGTGAATCAGTTGAATTATCAACGCCTTCCGAATAGTAAACTGCCGAAGGAAGAACATAACCGCCAGCAGGAATATCCTTCTTATTAATTGTTATGGAGGACTGGGCATCAGCTGAAGCTGGCTTGCTGATGTCATATGTTTTAATAGCAAAGCCCTTGGAAGCGTCAGCAGCGCCTACTGAAGCAGGAACTACCGTGCTTACCAGTGATGCAGCCATACACAGTGATGTGACTGCAGAAATTAACTTTTTCATTTGTAATAATTCCTTTCTTTAGGTTTTTACGCCTATTAATAAAACATAAATTGGGTTTGTATTCCTTTGTAAGGGGGACAAATCAGATAATCTCGGATCAGAGCTCAGAAATGAGCTTGAGCAGGAACTTCTGGATCTTAAGAGCATCATTTGATGTAAGACCCGCTACGTCTTCATCAACATCGCCGTTGAGCTGTCCCTGTGAAGTGATGTGCTTGGAGTCTGTACCATCCAAACCATACTTATTCGGGTTAGCGAGGCTCTGCATGATGAGAACTGCATCTCCCATGTCTATCGTACCGTCACAGTTAGCGTCTCCGCGAACGATCTTGCTCGTAGGCGGCTGAGTCGTTGTTGTAGTAGTAACGATAGATCCTACTGTTACGCTGCCGTTAGAAACCGCTGTTGCGATTTTGACAGGCTTTCCGTCCTTCTCATAGCCACAGCCGATGTCTCCGTTTGAGGAGCCTGAACCTGCATATGTCTCACGATCGATAGGAACGATCTTGAGTGCTGATTCTGTACCGCTTGCTGCACCGCTTACAACAGTACCCTTGATAGTACAGAATACGCCGTCGCCCTTGAGCCAGTACGAAGCGTCATCAGTAGAAGTAGACCAGATCATGCTCACATAGCCCTCTGACTTGTTGATTGAGCTTTCAAAGAGAGGTGAGAGTGATGCTGACTGATCAGCGGACTCTGCGCTCTTGTTTATGAGAGCTCCCTGTTCAACAGATTCGATTGTGAGCACCTTGCTGTCATAAGTTACAGCAAAGTCAAGTGCCTGGATACCGGAAGATGGGATATCAGCTAACGATACATCCACCGAGAAAGCTGCACCTGCCTCTGCGCTTGTTTTGCCAACGGATATCTGCACTGTTTCGCCAGCAGCTGCAACAGGTGCAAGTGAGCAGACTGAAAGTGAAAGCATCGCAGCCAAAGCTCCGACGACTACCTTTTTTGTCTTCATTATTTTTTCCTCCTTCTTCAATAATGTTATATAACAAAGGAACGGTTGCCCCTTATTATATCGTGTCTTTTAGCAGCGGACATTGTCTTCCGCCCTCTCTGCAAAACCGTATTCACCGATATACGAATGAAAGTGTGCCAAGCGGGCGGCTCATGCCGCTACCAGTCATACAGACGAGGCTTAAGCTGTCAAAGCTGCATTTCGGCGGATCCTGTTCAGATCCGGCGTTTGTCCACGCCGCTCCGAAGCTCCCCTCTGCCGTCAGCCTGCGACTGAAACGCGCTCTGCACGCAGTGGTTTTGTCACAAGACGCATCACACTGCCGTGATGAGATACTTAATCCCATATCTATATTTATTCATGATTTCATTATATATCAGGTCTAAAAAAAAGTAAATAGGTTCATATCGTTTTTGGTATTTTACATAAACCGCAAAACCTATTTTTGTCGGTTTGCACAATGAAAAAATTTCACAAAAAAGCCATTTCGAGACTCTTTCTGAACGAAAAATGAATTTATCAAATTATTTGTTAAGTTTGCGAAATTCAGCAGGAATTTGCTCCTCAATTATGCTGTTTATAACGTCCCAGCCGAAGTCCGTATAGGTACCCTGAGGCACCGCATAAGGAAGGCCATGGCGCTCTGCAAGCTCAGGTGAATATTTGCTGTAGGGATAGACCTTCATATTGGAGAACCCACCCTCGTAATGGATTATCGTGGGTATGCAGCCCACGTTTTCGAGCCTCAGCTCGTTGGTCTCTCCGTCAATTACTATATCAAAGTCGGGGAGCTCTCCCACGACGTTGAAGTTATCTGTCTGAGCGCAAATAAAATTGCCCATAGAGTAGTAAACGAAGCCCTTTGTTCCGTCATCTCGCTCGATCCATTCCATAGTCTCAGCGGTATGAGTGTGACAGCCGAGTATCACATCAGCACCCCAGTTCACCATTTTATTTGCAAGCTCAATCCTGTCCTCGGTGACGACAGTAGTATCATCCTGCCCCCAGTGAGCGGACACGATAACAACATCTGCCATTTGCTTGGCTTCCTTGATTTGGCGCTCTATGACGTCCTCCTCTTCGTTCATGATGACTCTGAGTGGAACATCGTCAAGCAGACTTTCAAAGCCGTTTATATGGTGCGCATAGGCAAGAAAAGCAATCTTTACCCCGTTCACCTCGCGTGTGCGTATGCGATTCGCATCCTCCTCGTTAAGGTAAGCGCCAAGGACTGTGAGATCGTTTTCTGCCGCCTTCCTGTTCCAGAAGTTTATGGACTCCTCCAGACCGTCAGTGCCCATATCGAGTAAGTGATTGTTAGCCATTGTGAACACATCGAAGCCTAAGTCGATAACTGCGTCAGCTACCTCTGGTGGAGAATTGAAGATAAGAACTCCTCCTTCGGCTCCTCTTGGCTCATTGCTTTCGGAAATTACTGTTTCCTGATTCAGTATGGCAAGATCGGCACCCTCGATGAGGTACTTGACCTCAGAATACAAGGGTTTGAAGTCGTAGCCGTACCCTCCCGCTAACTCGCGAGCATTGACCATGACCGAATGATGTATCAAATTGTCGCCTGCTGCCGTTACATGAACGACCTTGTCAGGCGGAAGCGTTGTAGGTTCCTCGGTAGTTTCCTCTGGAACCGTAGTTGTCGTTGTTTCGGATACGGACTGCTGACCGCTGTCAAGCTTTCCGACAATATTGCCGCAGCCTATACCGCCTGCCACCAGTGCGATGAGAACCGCCAATGCACCGGCTGCACGTCCTTTTCTTAGTTTCATAAAGGTCTCCTTTTGCAAAAGCAGTATAAAAACGCCACAAATATACCACTTTTCATTTCATATTATATCACATATTTTTCGATTTGGCAATTACAAATTGTATCAAACTTAAATGAGTTTACAAGGTGTTTTATTCTGCAAAAGATTAAATCTTTGCCAGAATCCTCTATTTTACGGCACATTTCAGCTTTCATTTTTATTATAGCCTAAAATTTGGTCATTCATACGAAATTTTTGTTCACATTTTGTGCATCTCGACAAAAGCTACTATTTTTCTCCATAATGTATATGATTTTTCTACGCATTGTTTAGTCCTCTGCTTTTCTGGAGCTCTATAAATTCTGCTGCCAGAGCTTCAGCTTCATTGTATGACGAAAGCTGATAGCAACGTCCTCTGAACTTCGCAGAGCCGTAGTATCCGTTCATATACCATGCTGCGTGCTTACGTGCCTCATGCATCGCAAGCTCCTCGCACTTTTCGCTGAGTTCAAGAATAAGTCTTATATGCTCGAGCATTACGCGCATTTTCTTCTCAAGAGAGGGCGGCTCGTAAGTCTCGCCGCGGAGATTTGTCGCTATTTCACGAAAAATAAAGGGATTGCCGTAGCTCCCCCGTCCTATCATAACCAGATCGCAGCCTGTCCGCTCATACATTTCCGAACAGGAACGGTAGTCTGTTATATCGCCGTTTCCGATGACAGGGATCTTTACCGCTTCCTTTACGGCTTTTACGACGTTCATATCCGATTCGCCGCTGTAAAACATATCCCTTGTGCGCCCATGTACAGCTATAGCCGAAGCTCCTGCTGCTTCGAGAGCCTTAGCCATTTCTGGAGCGTTGACAGTATCTGCGCTCCAGCCGCTGCGTATCTTCACAGTAACAGGTATATCACCAGCCGCCTTCACCGCCGCTTCAGTAACGGCAGCTGCAAGTCCAATATTCTTCATAAGCGCGGAACCGGCTCCTGTACCGACTACCTTAGGCACAGGACACCCCATATTGATATCTATTATATCAGGGCGGTAACCAAGGACTATCCCTACAGCTTCCGCCATAAAATCAGGTTCATTGCCGAAGAGCTGAACTGCCATTGGCCGCTCCTCGTCCGTAACCGTACAAAGCTCCGCCGTCTTGCGGTCGCTATAGCATATTCCCTTTGCGGACACCATTTCGCTCACAACATAGGCTGCTCCGTACTTCTTGCAAATAAGCCTGTATGCGTGGTCGGCAACTCCTGCCATTGGCGCAAGGGCAGCTGTCCTTTCTATAGAGACATTTCCTATTTTCAAAGTATCAGTCATTTTTCTGTTCCGCAGAAGCTTTTTCCTTGCTTTTAAACACAAAGATCTTGCTTAGTATATAGTTTGCAACGAAAATAAAGACCTGGCTAACAACAGTGATAACTGTCTTGTTTACGCCAAGCCAGTCGCAGAATATGAGGAATATAGCCTCTTCCATGCCGAGAGTTGCAAGTCTTGCACCGTAAAACGAAGTGAAGACTTTCCAAAACTCCTTCGCGCCTTTTGTCTCGTTCCTGAAAACATACTTTTTATTCGTGAAGAAAGCAAAGGTCACCGAACATATCCACGAAAATACCACACCTGCCGTGCTTTCCCAATTGGGTTCACCAGGGACGAGCCAGAAAAGCAGGAGTTTGGTTACCATAGAGATTACGGTGGTAAGTCCTCCAAAAACGAGGTAAAGCCATTTTTCTTCATATTGGTAGTATATTTTTTGCAACCGCACCGGAAGTTTCGAAACGAACCACTTGATGAGCTTCTCCATTTTATCTTTCCTTTCAAAAAACAATGCTTTATAATAATAGCAGTTTACGGAAGGAAATGCAAGCCCTTTTCTGAGATTTCCTGTTATTTATCCACTTTTTCGTGAAATTTGTCTTAATCACCTCCGTCTCATATAATAAACGAACTGGCGCTGTTTACTCAGACGTTCTACATCGTACAATACTCTATAAGGTATTTAATCGCATTTACATTACGACTTTGTCAAGTAGTACTCTTGTTGAAATTGTACATCAGCAGATTTAATTTTGTTTTATGACTTGTGCATCTCTAACGTATTTAAAGTAACACTTTAAAATATTATTGACATACTTTAATTTTAGTGTTATAATACAATCATCAGCTGATAAAAACTTTAAAAACTTAAAGCAGCACTTTAAAAAAGGAGATGTGGTCATGAATAAAATGATATCTGAAAAACTGAAAAAACGAACCTTTGCTGACACTGTGCTGAGCTGTATCCTCTGCTTTGTCGCTCTCGGAGCTGCTGTATGGCAGTTTATATGCTTTGCAGGCAATACGAAGACGAAGGAGTACCTGACCAATAGTCTATGCTCTCTTGTGATATTTGTCGAACTAGGACTTCTCGCACTGATACTACTTGAAATTCGCAAGACAGGAAAGCCCTTTTCAAAGAAGATAATAACAAAGCTCCGCATTATGGCAGTTATTCTGTTTGCAGGAGGTCTTATACCATCCTGTTCGACTATACCTTTAGACGGCAGCCAATTCGCGATGTCCTTATCTTTTGATATGCAGAATATCCTTTTGATCGCATTAGGCGTCATAATCGGCATAATATCCGAGGTTTTCGTATATGGTCTTGGACTTCAGGAAGACAACGATCTGATAGCGTAAAGGCGGTGTGTCATGGCAATAATAATCAGACTTGACAAGATGATGGCTGACCGCAAGATGTCGCTGAACGAGCTTGCCGAGCGGGTGGGTATGACCAACGTCAACCTTTCCAACTTAAAAACCGGCAAAATGAAAGGCATACGCTTCGAGACCATGAACGCTATATGCGAGGCTCTCGAATGTCAGCCCGGTGACCTTTTTGAACATACCAACGACTGAAAAAGCTCCCCTTCCGGGGAGCAATTTCATGCTCTTATTGTTTTATCAGCATTTCGATTATATCCCATATCAAATCAAATCCGGTTTTGCCTATAATTAATATAAATGTTACAAGTTCTTTCCTTGCTGATATGCCGTTTTCCCGCTTCTTTTTATATTCCTTTGTTCGAGGATAAACGATGAGTCCTGCTATAGCAAACAAAAAGAAAAATATGTGCACAACAAAATTGAACCGTTCTTTCTGCGCACTTGAAAAATCAAGTGTTAACGGCATGGTTAATATAAAAACAATCAAAAATGCCGTAAAGAGAATTACTGAACTGATCATATAATTCCGCCAAACAAGCTGCGGCTGTTTATCGTCTTTGATATATGAATGACGCGGGTCGTTTTTATCATACATAACAGTCACCGACTGTCCTTCTTGATAGCTTCCACATTCTTCGTTTGTGTGCATCGAAGTTTTATACTGTCTGTCGTTAACAGAGTAAGCAACTTTCAGAGTGCAGGCAGTCTTATTATCTCCGCTATCAGGATCTTTATAATCCCGTTTCACGACCTTTACTATCTCCCCGTCTGTCTCAGATGTAAGTGACGATAAATCCTTTTTCCGCTTATACCACAGTATCATATACGCCATAAAAAGTGCAAGAACTATAGTAATACACAAGTATAAAATGAACATATAATTCCCCTGTTTGATACTACAAAAGGCTGCCGTAAAACGACAGCCTTTATATTTACAAGTTCCTTGTATCAAAGATTACTTGTTGAGATTTGCTTCAATCATGTCAAGCTCATCATAAAGTGCCTGTGGGATATTACCGCCCTTAGCCTTGATGTCCTCGTCATAATATCTTCTCATCTCAGCAATCTCCTTCTTCCACTCGTCCTTATTAACTGTGAGAAGCTGCTGGAGTGCAGAAGGTGTTACCTCGTCCTCGATGCCCTGGAGGTTGATATCCTCAGGCTTGGGGAGATATCCGATAGGAGTCTCAACAGCGTCAACTTCGCCGTCAACTCTCTTGATGATCCAGTCAAGAACTCTCATGTTCTCGCCGTAGCCGGGCCAGAGGAAGTTACCCTGGTCATCAGTTCTGAACCAGTTTACATTGAATATCTTAGGAGCCTTGCTACCAAGTCTTGCACCCATTTCGAGCCAGTGTGCCCAGTAGTCACCTACATTGTAGCCAATGAAGGGCTTCATAGCCATAGGATCATGACGAAGTACACCTACAGCGCCTGTTGCAGCAGCTGTTGTCTCAGAAGATACAGCTGATCCGATATATGTACCATGTGTCCAGTCAAATGACTGATATACGAGAGGAGCTGTTGATGCACGTCTGCCGCCAAATATAATAGCAGATACAGGAACACCCTCAGGATTGTTGAACTCAGGAGAGATGCATGGGCAATTCTGAGCAGGAGCTGTGAATCTTGAATTGGGGTGAGCAAGCTTCTTGCCCTCAGCTGTCCAAGCCTCACCGTCGCACTTGATACCTGTCCACTCTGTAGCATCCTTAGGCGGATTCTCATTGAGCTTCTCCCACCATACAGTGTTGTCGCTGTTGTCAAGAGCAACGTTTGTGAAGATGGCACCGTTCTTTGTACAAGCAAGAGCATTGTAATTTGACTTTGCGTTTGTACCGGGAGCAACGCCGAAGAAGCCATTCTCAGGATTGATAGCATAAAGTCTGCCATCCTTGCCGGGCTTCATCCAAGCGATATCGTCACCAACTGTGAATACCTCATAGCCGTCCTTCTTATATCCCTCTGGCGGGATAAGCATTGCAAGGTTTGTCTTTCCGCAAGCTGACGGGAAAGCAGCTGTGATATATTTAACCTCTCCGTTGGGCTTCTTAAGGCCGAGGATAAGCATGTGCTCAGCCATCCAAGCCTCGTTCTTGCCCTGGAATGAAGCGATACGGAGTGCGAAGCACTTCTTGCCAAGGAGAACGTTTCCACCGTAGGCAGAGTTGATAGACCAGATAGTATTCTCCTCAGGGAACTGAACGATGTATCTCTTCTCGGGATCAACGTCAGCCTTTGAGTGGAGACCTCTTACGAAATCATCGGAGGTATCACCGAGGTTCTCGAAAGCCTGCTTGCCCATACGTGTCATGATGTTCATATTAAGGACAACGTAGATAGAATCAGTTACCTCAACGCCAACCTTAGCAAGAGGAGAACCGATAGGGCCCATTGAGTAAGGAATAACGTACATTGTTCTGCCCTTCATAACACCCTTGTACATAGGTGTGAGGAGAGCCTTCATCTCGTCGGGAGCCATCCAGTTGTTTGTAGGACCTGCACCCTTCTTTTCCTTTGAGCAGATAAATGTTCTGTCCTCAACACGGGCAACGTCGTTAGCGCGTGTTCTGTGATACAGACAATTCGGATACTTCTCGGGATTGAGCTTATACATTTTGTCCCAGCTGTCATCGGGAAGTGAAGTAACTTCCTCGATAAGTGAGTCGATCTGCTCCTTTGAGCCGTCGATCCATACTACCTTATCAGGCTGGCAGAGAGCTATCATCTCGTCAACCCACTTTAATACGTTGGGATTTTTTGTCAATGACATTTTATAATACCTCCTAAAAAGATTATCGGATAATTATGCGAAAAAATCGCAAAAACAGAGCGTCAGGCAAAAGCCAAACGTTCCTCTAATACTATTATATCTGTTTTTTGTCAATGTGTCAATAGTCATTTACGGTATTTTTTAGGAATAGCAATATTACCTAAAGTTATTGCATTTATTGCTCTGTCCAATTAAAATGTACAAGAAAGAGCGTTAAACCGCTGTTATGATATATAAAAAAACGCACGTTGTTATATTTTTGACAATAGCTCGTTCAATTGATATTTCATACAAAATGTGTTATAATAAATCATAATATATTGAAGGAGACAATATGGAAAAGAAAAAAGCTACCAACTGCGAGACCTGCACGAACTACGTCTATGACGACGAATACGACTGCTACATCTGTATGGTCAATCTCGACGAGGATGAGATGTACCGTTTCTTACAGGGCACAAATTACTCCTGCCCTTACTACCGTCTCGACGATGAATATGGTGTTGTACGCCATCAAAATTAAGTTATGATATGTCTTCCAGCATTACCGTCGGGATAAAGCTCTGCCGCTTCAGCAGAGCCATATGTGCAAAGCTCACCGAGGATCGTGATTATATCACATTCTGGAGCTACCCCCTGCTTTACTGCCTGTTCCGTTATACCTATCAGTTTTTCTGCACCGTTACTTTCAAGGAGTTCTCTGCCGGCCCTGCTGTATACCACTTTACATGAGGGTGACACTTTCCAGCTGTTCAGCATTTCCTCCAGCAGGTCTCGACAATCCGCTCCGTCAACTATAACTAGTTCGGTATATCCGGTAAATATCTCCTTACCATTTTTAAGTCCGGCACTGTTCCTTGCTGAAGTCATGCTCTCACCCTCCGCAGTGACTGTCCTGTCTTCCGTGTAAAAAGCGAATGTAAGCGCTTTTCCGGCTTCCCCGTTAACTGCAAGAGCCAATAAGTAACTACGCTCCTGTATCCTTCCTGCTGAACAGCCAGTCAGCAATGCTGAAAAAAGCGGTAAAGCCGCAAGTATCATTGTTTTTTTCATACTTCCTCCAAGTTTAAATATTTATCAGATTAACTGTTTATCCA
Organism: Ruminococcus sp.; assembly: GCA_017961625.1. Classification (GTDB taxonomy): domain Bacteria; phylum Bacillota; class Clostridia; order Oscillospirales; family Ruminococcaceae; genus Ruminococcus. The sequence goes on from JAGCWY010000125.1 coordinate 11,114, forward strand.
TATAAATACACTAAAAAATCTACATTGTTTCCCCTGAAATGTGCTATTATATAAATTGAGAAATTGTAGGAGGTGAGTCAATGAAATTCTCAGACACCTCAGATGATGCTGTAATAGATGTTGTTGAACAGTTCGACTATTCTACCCAGAATGAAGCATATAATGAAACCTTTATAACATGGCGGAGAAAAATAGATAACCCCTACGCCTTTAACTTCATACGCAACCGCAAGGAAAGCATTTTCGTTGAAGGAAAAGGCTTTGAAAATAAATCGTTCCCTGTCGCCGAGCAGGAGAGTATCGGAAAGATAATGAACACTGCCGGCATAGCAATGTTTTTATGGATAGTTATCGATAACCTGCTAAGCCGCGTGGCTGTTGCTGTTTTTGATTTCATCGGCTTCGATATCCATACTTCCTTTGTCAGTACGGCAATATCAGGCGGCAGCACCGAAATAGTAACGGCGCTTGTCCTTGTTTCGCTCTTCAAGCTTTTGGTGCCCGCCTTCTATCTGCGGCTCAAACTGAAAATGCCAAAACGCACGGAGTTCATGACTACCTTGAATCATGCCTCCGAAATGTTTGGAGCCATATTCATGGGACTTGCTGTAAGCGCAATAACCAGTCTCCCTAATATCTACACCAACAGGACAAGAGATATTTTTAATTATTTCCGTGATATAAACGCGGACGCCTCTGTATGGGATCAGGAGCAGTTCGTTATATATACAATATTTGACATAATCATAGTATCCATTCTTTCAGAACTGTTTTTCAGAGGAGCCATATTCGTTGCTCTCAGGCAGTTCGGCGACATATTTGCAATCATAGTCACATCTGTAATGTCCGGACTTCTCGTTCAGGACTTCCGCGAAATGCCGGCTGCGCTCCTTATATCAGCCGTAGCTTCTGTAGGTATGCTGAGGAGTGGATCCATATTCACGGCAATATTCGTGCAGGCGATATTCAAGATGTACCGCCTTGCGCTCGTCCTTATCGAGGCCGATACAACAGACTCCCTGCACCTTATGCGAAACGGCTTCATACTCATAGTATTCATGATAGGCGCGGCAGGAGCTGTGCTTCTGTACCTAGCAAGAAGATCAAGCGATGTCCACAGGATAGCTGTATTCAGTTCGGAGCTGTCCCTGAAGGATCGTCTAATCACAGCCTTCAGGACATTCCCCGTATCAGCTGATATATGCTTCTGTATACTTGCAGCTGCAATAAAAATCATTTTTTAGGAGTTTCAATGGAAAAATATATGCGGCGTGCCCTTGAGCTTGCACAGGAGGCTTTTGACGATGGCGAGGTACCGGTGGGAGCCGTTGTTGTAAAGAAGACCACCGGCGAAATAGTCGGCGAGGGCAGGAATATGCGTGAGGGAGCAAAAAACGCTCTTGCCCATGCAGAGCTAATAGCTATTGACAGCGCCTGCCGCAGGCTCGGTGGCTGGAGGCTCCCGGAATGTGCTATATACGTCACCCTTGAACCCTGTCCCATGTGCTGTGGAGCTATAATCAATTCCCGTATCGACAACGTTATCTTTGGAGCCTACGACCTAAAAAGCGGCTCTGCCGTATCAGTCCAGAAAATGTTCGAGTTCCCTTACAATTACTGCCCTGAGGTCACAGGAGGAGTAATGGAAAAGGAATGTGCAGATATACTGTCTGAGTTTTTCAGACAGCTGCGGCAGAAAAATAAATAATGGCATCATTTATCCGCTGACTTATGCAGCGGATAATTTTTTGTCTTCACAGCGGTATATACCATTATCCCAGCCGCTGCCGCTCCCCGAAGCAATATCAGCTCACGCCCTGATATGAGCAAAGCCGCACCTATCATCAGCACCATTACGGCGCTACTTCTCCAACGGTGGAACCCCGGAAAGAGCTCTCTCATAAGATAAGCCCCCGTCATTGCCTGTAAAGTCACTGCAAAGACGGCAAACACTACAAATACCACAAGAAAAAGGGAGTCTATACGCTGTGCGTCAAAAGGCTGAGAGAGCTGTGCAGCCATTATCACTGGAAATCTGGTGATACTCATGATACCGCCTGCCACCGGAAGTACAGTCAGCAGCACAAGAGTAGCGAGAACAGCCTTTGTCCCAAAGTATACCGCCGCCGCACTGCTGCGATTGCCCTTCACCTTTTCAATGAGCACGAAAAAGTTTCCTATACTTCCGCTGAGAGCAAAACCTCTGACAAACTCGTATGCAAAGCTCCTGTCCTCGGGACGGCTGACGTTTTCCCAGTCCGAAGAAAATACCGCGCTTCCGAAGTCGATGACTATACATACTATCCCTGCCACAACAGCTATCACAGCAGCCCTCGACACAGCCCGTATCCCTGTAGAGCAACCGTAAATGCACACAAGAGCTATGAGTCCTGCCGTAATCAGTCTCCCCCACACTCCAAGCTCCTCCTCATAAGGGATATATATAACATCCCTCGTCCGCCACAGTGAAGAAAAAATAGTGCCGCCGCAGAACACTGAATACACAAGGAACAATCCCCTCTGAGCCCTTGAGCTGTTACCACCGTGAGCAGTATATACAAGAGACATAAGGAAACCTACAGCAGAAGCCGAGAGCATACCGTGAAGAGTGGAAAGAGATATGCTTCCGCTTATGCAGAAAAGGCTGAATGTGTCGGTTATAAGGAGCAGAGCCGCAAGCTGATACTTTGATATGCTATTCATGGTATTCCTCCACGGTAAATCCACGACTCTGCATTTTTCTCATATCACTTCGCACAGCAGTATCACCCATTCCGGACGCTCTGAACGGCGACAGCGGTGCAGTATAGGGGAAACCGTAGTCCTCGGTGGCGCATATATTCACCAGCACTGTGCAGGCAAGCAGGCTTATTCCGAAAAGTCCGAGAAAGCCGCCTGATATAATGAAAGCGAAGCGCAGAACAGTTATCTGCGGATTCAGCTCCGGCACTACCAGTCCGCCAAGTACTGCAAGAGCCGTCATGGTCAGTAAAGGTGTACTGACAAGTCCAGAATTCACAGCAGCGTCGCCTATAATAAGTCCGCTTATTATGCTTACCGCTCCGCCTACGGGCTTCGGCAGGCGCACTCCTGCCTCACGTATGATCTCATACATCAGCAGCACGAAAAGCGCCTCAGAAACTATGGACAGCGGAGCTTTTTTTTCAGCTTCTACAAGTAGCATAAAAAGTGTACTGTTGAGCAGCTCCGGGTGGTACATGACTATCGCAACATAGAAAGAAGGCAGAAGCACTGCTGCGAGGAAGGCAAGATATTTCAGCCAACGTATGAAGGTGCTGTAATAAGGCTTGAAGGCATAATCATCAAGCGTCTGGAAACTCTCACAGAAAAGCCGGGGTACCACTACCGCATAAGGTACTCCGTCAACCAATATCGCCGCTCTGCCCTCAATCAGCTTCGAGCAAAGCACGTCGGGCCGCTCGGTAGTGCCGGTAGAGTCGAAAAGCTCAAAGTTTCCGTTCTCGACAAATGGGCGGATATATCCCGTCGTAAGCACCGCCTCTGTCTCCATACATTCAAGGGATCTTTTTATCTTATCCACGAGTGCCTCCGAGACGCGATCCTTCATATAGCACAGGCACATATCCGTATAGCTCCTGCTCCCTTTTGTGAAAAGCTCCATGACCAGCTCCGGACTTTTCAGCCTTCTGCGTATCTGAGACATATTCACACGTATCGTTTCTGTAAAGCCTTCATGAGCTCCCATGATGTTGCCCTCTCCGGAGGGCTCCTGCACACCTCTTGAAGCATAGCCCTGAACCCCGAATGCAAGACCTCTTTCCATGCCCTCTGCCAGCAGCACAGCAAAGCCTGAGTTCATAAGCCTGAACAGAGTATCATAGTCTCTGACCTCAGGACGGTCTGTGGATAAAAGGAGCTCCTCAGATATATAACGGAACAGCTCGCCTGGGCTGTTCTTTTTTTCTATACCCGTTATTGGCTCAAATATGAGCTCAGTTATGACCGATGCCGAGGCCATACCCTCACAGCAGAGCAGAGCGCAGTGTATACCGCCAGTCACAAAGCGGTTTATCAGCACATCTGAGGAGTCCCCGGAGATACGACGTACCTCGGCTATACTGTCATCAAGTGAGGGCAGCAGTCCCCTTTCTTTCATACATTTCACCTCAGTAATATTATGTCCGGAAAGAACCACGTTTATACAAAAAAGCCGCACATAAAGTGCAGCTTTTATCTTACTTCTTACTGAGATCGTCCATAGACAGAGTTGCCACAGCGTTAAGGCTCTCGTCGGCAGTAATTCCGGCAAGAAAGTTATAACTTCCCTGACATGCTATCATAGCACCGTTGTCGCCGCAGAGTTTTTTCTCCGGCATATAAAACTCGAAACCACGCTTTGCACAGGCTTCAGACAGTGAGGCGCGTACTCCAGTATTGGCGGAAACGCCCCCAGCAAGAGCCACCTTTTTATAGCCGAGAGCTTCGGCGGCTCGAACGGTCTTGTCTGTGAGTATCTCAGCGATAGTAGCCTGAAGACTTGCCGCAAGATCGTTCCTGTTTATGTCTGTTCCCTTCTGCTCCGCGTTGTGGAGAAGGTTTATAACATTAGTCTTAAGTCCGGAGAAGCTGAAATCGAACTCGCTTCCTGCAACAGCCGGGTGAGGAAGCCTGAATGAGTTCCTGTCACCTGTCTGTGCGGCATTGTCTATATGTACTCCGCCGGGATACGGGAACCCCATAGCCCTTGCGCACTTATCGAAGCACTCTCCTGCCGCGTCATCGTGAGTTCTTCCCACTACATGGAAATCAGTATAGCCGAGAACTTCAATTATATGACTGTGACCTCCGCTTGCCACAAGGCAGAGATAAGGTGGTTCAAGGTCTGGGAATGTAAGGTAGTTCGTTGCGATATGACCTGCTATGTGATGTACTGGGATGAGCGGCTTTCCCGATGACATGGCAAGAGCCTTGGCAAAGCTCACTCCCACAAGGAGAGCTCCGATAAGTCCGGGAGCGTAGGTAACAGCTATGCCGTCAAGATCTGATAGCTTCACCTGTGCTTCGTCAAGAGCCTGACTTACAACACCGAGGATATTCTCACAGTGCCTCCGTGAAGCTATCTCTGGTACTACTCCGCCGTACTTTCTGTGCTCCTCTATTTGTGTGGATACGACTGAGGAGAGTATAGACCGGCAGTCCTTTACAACGCTTGCGGCGGTCTCGTCGCATGAGCTTTCTATTCCGAGTATAAGCATACTTTATCTTCTTTCATTTATTAATATGGCTTTTGCCGTTTACATTTGATTTTTAGGGTGACGGAATGTCACCACTACGATTGAGCACCATTACATCAGCGTCCTCAATTGGGTCACGGTAAAATCTTTTCCGCACTCCTACCCTTTCAAATCCGAAACTTTCGTACAAAGCAATAGCAGCTGCGTTGGTATGCCTTACTTCAAGGGCTATAGTTTCCACACCTTCCGGTACGGCATCAAGAAAGGCTTCCATAAGCATTTTCGCCGCTCCCTGCCTGCGGTACTCAGAAGCAGTCGCAACGGTAAGTATCTCTCCTGTATCTGCAGCTGTAAAGCCGGCTATAAGGCCTACCAGCTTCTCACCGCAGTATGCCGCAAGCACTATGCCTCCGTCTTTTTCGGCTTCCGAGCGAAAGTCCTCCGCAGACCAGCCATCCGTGCCAATACAAAGCTTGTCAAGAGCAGAAAGCTCCTCGTAGTTTAATTGAGAATTAAGAATTAAGAATTGAGAATTATTCATCGGTTCTCACCTTAACAATGTATATTTGCGGGCGCATACTGTACGCCCATACACGACTCCACGTCATTTATTGCGTAAGACATACACGGGCGACATAACGTCCCCCCTGCCACTCACTAATTATGCATTAGCCCTTAGCGTCATACCACGAATGCCCTATATGAACATCGACTGCAAGAGGCACCTTCATATCGTAAACGCCTTGCATCTCCTCCTTGAGAAGTTCCGCGCACCTATCCGCACAGGCTGTATCCGACTCAATTATAAGCTCGTCGTGAACCTGCAATATCAGCTTAGCGTTGAGCTTCTCCGCTTTGAGACGGTTGTAAACATTTATCATTGCTATCTTGATAAGATCTGCCGCCGTTCCCTGTACGGGAGTATTCATTGCAATACGCTTACCTGCCGCCTGCAACACCTTGTTTGACGATGAAAGCTCCGGTATCCGGCGCTTTCTGCCGAACATAGTGGTGACATAGCCGTCCCTGAAGGCACTGTCCACTGTGTTCTCCATAAACTCGTTTACCTTTGGATACTTTGCAAGATAGTCAGCGATGTATTTCTTTGCCTTGGCAACGGAAGTACCGATGTCTTTTGCAAGAGAGAAGGCTCCTATGCCGTATATTATACCAAAGTTTACAGCCTTTGCGGCACTTCTCATTTCGGGAGTGACCATGAACAGGGGCATATCGAATACCTGAGCCGCAGTTGAGGTATGTATATCCTCACCAGAGGTAAACGCCTCCGTCATATTCTCGTCGCCGCAGAGATGTGCCATTACTCTCAGCTCTATCTGGCTGTAGTCTGCATCGATAAGCACTTTTCCCTCGCCGGCGGTGAAAAATTTTCTCATTTGTGCGCCAAGTTCGGTGCGGACAGGAATATTCTGCATATTCGGCTCCGTAGAGCTTATACGTCCCGTTCTTGTCTCAGTCTGTCTGAACCATGTATGGATACGTCCGTCGGGTGCTATCTTGTCAAGAAGTCCCACAACATAGGTGGAATTCAGCTTTGTAAACTGCCTGTATTTCAGCACGTTGTCAACTATCGGAGCATAGTTTCTCAGCTCTTCCAGTACCTCGGCATTTGTAGAATATCCGCTCTTTGTCTTCTTCTTTGCAGGCAGTCCCATTTCCTCAAATAGGACCGCTCCAAGCTGCTTAGGCGAGGATATATTGAACTCATGACCTGCCTCGTCGTATATCATCTGCTGAGTTTCCTCTGTCATTTCTGAAAGTGACACGCCGAAGTCCTCAACACCCTTCTTGTCTATAAGAACGCCTGCGTCCTCCATTGAGGCAAGCACCTCAGTAAGAGGCAGCTCAACCTTTTCAAGGAGTTCTGTCATGCCCTCGGACTCTATCTCGGTACGAAGCTTTGCAATAAGTCCTCGGAGCGAAAGGAGCTCCGCAAGGTCACCGTTTTCGCTGTAGAAGTGAACGCCGTACTCGGCGCATAGCTTGTCCACAGCATAGTCAGAAGCTGATGTGTTCAGCAGATATCCGCAGATAGTAACGTCGTTTTTAAGGTTTTTAAGCTCGCCTCCGTGAGACATAACCCAGCGGTAATGAGCCTTTGCGTCGTCAGTAGATTTTTCACAGTCAGAGTCAAAAAACGCTTTGACAAGCCCTTCGTCCTCCACCGCGTATACCTCATCTCCGCTGCGTACAGTCAGTCTGCCGCTGCTGAAAAGATACTCGCATTTTTTTATTTTTTTGATGATATCAACTGTCAGTTCACTGACCTCTGCTTCAATGGCAGGAGCCTCATCAGCCTTTGCCTCAGGAGCCGAATTTGTGCTCTCCGCAGCATTTATACCAAGCTTGTCAAGGAGCTTGAACATTTCAAGCTCTGTCAGCATACGTCCAATGGCTCCGCTATCGGGAGAACTGGGTCTGTAGCTATCAAGTTCCTTATCTATTGGAGCGTCACGTACTATAGTCGCAAGCCACTTGCTCTCCTTTGCAGACTCAGCGCCTGCCGCAAGCTTTGCTTTAACTCCCTTTGTAAGCCCCGACTCCTCGTATTTTTCGTAGAGCGTCTCTATACAGCCGTACTCCTTTATGAGAGCGGAAGCTGTCTTTTCGCCTATTCCCGCAACTCCGGGTATATTGTCGGAGCTGTCTCCCATAAGGGCTTTCAGGTCTATGAGCTTAATTGGCTCAAAGCCATAATCCTCAGTAAATCGCTGAGGAGTATAGTATATATTCTCCTTGTTTGTGGCAAGCACAACAGTCACCTTGTCATCGATGAGCTGTAAGCTGTCACGGTCTCCGGTCAGTACGAAGCACTCGTTTCCGCTGTCGGAACAAAGCTTTGAAAGCGTGCCGAGAACATCATCCGCTTCATAGCCCTCACACTCAACTACCTTTATGCCCATAAGAGCAAGAAGCTCCTTCACTCTAGGCAACTGCTCAGCAAGCTCTGGTGGCATACCCTTGCGGTTAGCCTTGTAGTAGGATACAGCCTTGTGCCGGAAGGTCGGAGTGCGCAGGTCGAAAGCCACAGCGACTGCATCGGGCTTTACATCCTCCACATTTCTGAGGTATATATTCATAAAGCCGAATATGGCGTTGGTGAATTGTCCTTTTTTATTGGTGAGCAGCTTTATACCATAAAAAGCGCGGTTGAGAATACTGTTTCCGTCTATTGCGAGTAGCTTCATTGTGACCTCCGTTTATGATTTATTCTTAATAAAAGCAACTGACGTCACTTCTTAATCTTCATGGAAATATCGAAGCACTTTACAGAATGAGTAAGAGCTCCGAGGGAGATTATATCAACGCCTGTCTCTGCAACAGCGCGGATATTTTCAGCGGTTACGTTTCCTGATGCTTCAAGCATAGCGCGTCCGTCAGCAATCTCAACAGCCTGCTTCATCTCGTCGCAGCTCATATTGTCAAGCATGATTATCTCCACTCTGTTGTCGAGAGCTTCCCTGAGCTCGTCAAGAGTACGCACCTCGACTTCTATCTTGACAGTATGCCCTATCTTCTCGCGGAGAGCCGTCACTGCAGCGGTTATACCGCCGTAAGCGTCGATATGGTTGTCCTTCAGCATAGCTGCGTCGGAGAGATTGAATCGGTGATTCTTTCCACCGCCAACAGTCACCGCATACTTTTGCAGCGCACGGAGACCGGGAAGAGTTTTTCTCGTATCGGTGACAGCAGCCTTTGTACCCTTAACAAGCTCAACACACTTGTTCGTAGCAGTAGCAATTCCCGATAAATGCTGTAGTATATTGAGTGCTGTCCTCTCGCCTTTCAGTAGAGTAAGAGTACTTCCCTCCAGCTCGGCAATAATGTCACCCTTGTTCACTCTTGTGCCGTCGCCTAGGAGTATCCTAAATTCAACATCACCGCCTGCAAGATCGAAAACTCTTTTAGCGATTTCGATACCGCAGACAACTCCCGTGTCCTTTGCAACATAGTAAGCGGAGCTCCTGTGCTCGGGGAGGATAAGATTATCTGCCGCAGCGTCAGTATAGTTTATGTCCTCCATAAGTGCGGTAGTGATTATATTATCAACATAGCATTGTAAAAGCTTCATAATAATTTTCCTTTCATATTCCAAGGAGCCTCAGGAATATATCATCGAGCCGCTGCCATTCCACGGGCTTTTCTCCATCCATTCCATCAGCCTTGTGCTTAAGTTCTTCCAGCTGTGCGTCTATATATCCGTTTAGCTCGTCTATACGCTTTCCTTTGCCTATCTCGGGAGTATTCTTTTTCTTCTCTAGCAGTTTTTCAACAGCCGGCCGCAGTTCGTTTTCAAGTTCAGCTTCCATAAGCTCTGAAAAGAGCATTGGCGGAGGAGTTCCTCTGTCGATTATCCATTTACAGGCAAGTATTGGACGCAAAACGTAAAAATACTTTTTCAGCTTGACTTCGCTGCTCTGCAAGAACTCCCTGTTGTTGAGCCTTGCCATATTAAGGTAATGATAAACTCCTGCCTTTGACATAAAGCAGTCGTTTATCACAGTACGCACAGTTTCCCACTCCGAAGAAGTCTTGTAAATAATGGGCGAGCTGTTCCATTCAAATAGAGTAGGATTAGACTTGTGCAGAAGCTCAAGGGCTTTCCTTATATCCCAGCCGTTTATATCGTAAACGTCATTAAGCTCCCATTCTATTACATCACGTGTCTTTTCCAGCTTAAGGTAGTATTCAGTCGGACGAACGTAAATGAATCTTGCATCAAAATCACTGTCGGGAGAAGCAAATCCCCATGCCCTGCTGCCCGATTCTATACAGTGTATTATCCTGATGTTTTCCTTCTGCTCTATCTCACAGAGCTTGTTTTTGATCTCACTTATTATTTCATTTTCATTCATATACATTCACCTGCCGAATTATATCGTAATATCACTCCTAATATATTGCAGTGTGTACCGAATACGAACCTTTAGCTCGCGTGCGAACAATGTTCTCCCCTATAATAGGCTAACGGCTCAAATCATAATATTGATCCGTAAAATCATGTGTTATATTTAGAATCTATACTCAGGAACTCCTCCAAGGTAAGTCCCGAATCCGCGACCTCCTTTGCAAGCTCCCTGCCAAGATAGCGGATGTGCCACGACTCGTACTGATAGCCTGTTATATCCTCCTTGCCGAGAGGATAACGTATGATAAAGCCATATTTCACACAATTTGCAGCGAGCCATTTTGCTTCCTTTGTATTATTGAATCCGCTTCCTGCGTTATTTATATCCATTGCGAGACCGGTCTGATGCTCCGAATGCCCTGCCCTTGCAGAGTAGGTATCAGCTGCCGCCTTGCCGTCACGATTCACGTAACTGCTGTAAAGCTGTCCCTGATAAGTATATGACCGGAAGCCCGAAACTATACTGAGGTATATTCCCTCCTTTGCTGCGTCAGTCTTCATTGTGTCGAAAGCCGACTGAGGCTCCGGAAGGATCTTTCCTGGGTTATAATCCGCAGGCAGAGCATATGTCTTGTTTGCTATAAGTATGCCGTTTACATAGGTTATGCCGTCACGCACCTCAATCTCCTGACGTGTAAAGCGTTCCGAGCTTTCATCCTTCCACGTCACTGTAAAATGCATGGAGTCGTTATGTACTATCTTTCCGGGAGTTCTGTTTTCCGTCTTTCCGAAATGAAAAACTATATCCTCACCTCTCGGCGCGTATTCAAAGCGGCTCACTGTGCCATCCTTTTCCGTCAGTTTACCACTTAGTCCGCTTATCTCAAAAGTACGCCCCTCCGAGGTCACCCATCTTCCGCTGAGGAACTCATCAGCACTGAGCCTGTCCGTGCAGAAATAACGGAAGCTCTCCGCACTGCCGTTCTCCCATTTTAGTACAAAAGAAAGCGCGTCCGTCCATGTTATGAAAGCAGTCAGTTCCCTTCCGCTTTTCTTATCTCTAAAAACCACAAGCTCTCCAGTAATTTCCAGCTCATATATATCGGTGGTACCTACTGTGGGGTCTGTTACCGTCACAGCTCCGTTGTCAAAGAAAAAGTACCTCTTTCCTCCAAAACAGTCACCTATCCACGTACCCACGGGAACCTTGTCCATACCCTGGAGTATCATATCCTGAATGACGGCAACGTCAAGGGAATCCACAGTGCAGTCGCCGTTGACGTCTGCTGCAATAGTCTGAGCGTCGTTGAGACCGTATTTGCCTAGGATATGATTTTTAAGTATCACAATATCGCTTACCGAGACAATATCGTCACGGTTGATATCGCCCTTTATCATTGTCGACGCGCCGTCAGCCGGAACTGTTGTTATCACTGCTGCCAAAGCGGCAGAAAAGATGAATGCAGCCATAGTTTTTATGCTCTTTTTCATATACATCACCTCATTAAAAGGAACGCATCGGCACGACGATATCAGACCTCCTGCAAATAATTACTGCATCACCTCTCCAAGAATTATGTAGGCAACAGTAACTATGGATTTAGCAAGCACGAAATCTGCGTCAACAAGATAACCACCATTTATGAGGTCCTCGCGTATCTCCTTCACGCGCTTGAAGCCCTCTGCGGCTGCCTTCTTGTCGGGTATAACAAAGTAGCAGTTCTGCAGTATCTTTCTTGTCTCCGTACGGACACCCTTGGGTATCTTCGGACTGCCAAGGTGAGCGTCGAATTCAGCCTCCTCGAAATTTTTGGGAGCGCCTGCTGCTTTTGAAGCGATGTTGTTAGCCGCATGGCGTGAGAAAACGAGAGCTTCAAGGAGAGAATTGCTTGCAAGGCGGTTGCTGCCGTGAACACCTGTATGCGAGCATTCTCCGCAGGCATAGAGATTCGGCAGACTTGTCTCCGAATTATTGTCAACGTCAATACCACCCATAAGGTAGTGCTGGCATGGGAATATGGGCACCGGCTCCTTAGTGAGATCGTAACCCTGTTCGAGAAGGTTCTGGTATATCATGGGGAAACGCTTCTTGAGGAACTCGCTGTCCTTGTAGCTTATATCAAGGTAGAAATCAGTGGAATTCTGCTTGCGCGATTCCAGCACTATAGCGTGCGATACAACATCTCTCGGAGCAAGCTCTAGGCGCTCGTCGTAGTTGTGCATGAAGCGCTCCTTCTTGCAGTTGAGGAGGTAAGCGCCCTCACCGCGGACTGCCTCCGAAATAAGAAAGCACTCACGGGTAGCACGGTTGTTGAAGGCAGTAGGGTGAAACTGCACATAGCTGAGATTCTTTATCTTAGCGCCCATTTCGTAGGCAAAGGTTATGCCGTCACCTGTTGCAATAGCCGAATTGGTGGTGAACTGGTATACACGTCCGATACCACCGGTAGCGAGTATCATGAAATGGCAGTTGCAGGTCTCGTAGGTATCGTCCGGCAGCTTTAGAAATGCGGAATAGCCTGTACCTGTCTGCTTTACCGCGCACATCATGGTATTCTCCATTATGGTCACGTTACTGAGAGTACGCACATTTTCGAGGAGAGTTGTGGTTATCTCCTTACCTGTGGCATCGGCATGGTGGAAAATACGGTGGTGGCTGTGACCGCCCTCAAGGGTGCGGTGATATGTGCCGTCGGGATTCTTGTCAAACTCAACTCCAAGCTTGATGATATGCTCGATATCCTGAGCCGCCTCGCTCACAAGGGTATGGACAGCCTCCACGTTGTTCTTGAAGCTGCCTGCTATGAGGGTATCGTTTTGGTGGTACTGGATATTGTCAGAGGGAGAGTTGTATACTCCGGCTATACCACCCTGTGCCAGCGAGGAATTGCAAAGTGGAAGATCACGCTTGCATAGTATAAGTATATTGAGCTCCTTCGGGAGGTTGATAGCCGCATAGAGACCAGCGGCTCCGCAGCCTGCTATGATGACATCGTAATTCTTAGACATGATAAACCCGTCCTTTACATAAAAATGTATACACTGTTATTATACCACATTGATTTGGGTTTGTAAATCCAAAATTTGCTAATATCTTGAAGCCCTCAGTCATCATTTTGAAGGGGTACAAAGTACCAGACAGTCCACTTCAGGTGTATATTTTTCAATATTCAATGGTTTTCACTAAAAAAGTGTCCGTTTCGCCCACTCTTTATAGAAGAGCAAAAAACAGCGCCCTCGGGCACTGTTTAAAAGCTATTTCTTTTTCCATTTCAACAAAGCAAACGCTGTTATTCCCGTCAGAAATGCGGTCAGCGAAAGCGCCACCCATGTATAGTTAAATGGTATATCGTTTGTATTGATACCGTAAAATGCAAACATAATATTCGGTATCTGAAGTATAATAGTGACGATAGTCAAACGCCACATAACGATATTCTGATTATTAGAGATTATAGAAGAAAATCCGTCCATCATACTGGAAAGGATACCCGAGTAGATACTCGCCATCTCTATCGCCTGCTTCATCTCTATGAGAACGTCCTCAAGTAGATCCTGATCCTCGTCGTAGAGCTTTATGACTCTTCCGCGGAATATCTTCTCGATAGTCGCTTCATTTGCTTTCAGTGAAGTGGAGAAGTATACGAGAGATTTCTCAAGAGCAAGGAGCTGCATGAGAAGCTCGTTCTTCATGGCGTCATGGAGTTCCTGCTCGGCAGCCGATGATATCTTGTCTATCTGTTTCAGATAGGTAAGAAACAAAGCAGATATCCTCAGAAGCAGCTGGAGCACGAATCTTGTCTTGAAATCAGGGCGAAGGTTGCGTATACCTCCTCTTACAGCCTCATTGAGTATCTGTGTCTCACGTATTGATATAGTGAAGACGTACTCTGAGGTTACGATTATACCCATAGGTAGGGTATAGAAGTTTTTGGTCTTGTCGTCGTCAATAGCGGACACAGGCGTATCTATGATGACAAGGGTCTGATCATCTTCTCTTTCGATACGGGACGACTCCTCCTCATCTATGGACGACTTTACGAAGCCGCTGTCGAGACCGTAGTCCTCAATCAACTCCTTGACCTCCTGCGGAGTAGGATCAACAACAGAGATCCAGCAGCCAGCAGCAGGAGCGTCGCACTGTGTCAGCACGCCGTTTATATAATTATAAAAGCTTATCATATTGTCCGCCGCCCGTAAAAATCACGGCACAGCTTGCTCCTTTCGCCAAAATTCACTTCGGCAAAAGGACGAGAGCATTATCGTCTGCCGAAGTGTGGAATACTATTCAAATTATTCCCATAAGGGTCAGAACTCATAATGCACCTCCTGAATATCATAATGCAGTATTATTATATCAGATTTTTTTTCTGAATACAAGTATTTTTTCAAAAAATGTCGGCAGCAGGACATTTCTGCCCGGCTACCGACTTAGATAAGAGATCAACCTCTCAATTTATCAGTCTTCATCATGCTTCCTTGAACGAGCTGCAAAAGCTGCCACAGCAGCGATAGCAATCACTGCGAATGCTGCGCTAGCGCGTTTAGCGCCCGTATTCGGAGAATTTGTTGTAGACTTCTTTGTAGTTGTTGCAATCTTCTTTGTAGTTGTGGTCGTAGTAGTAGTCGTTGTTGTAGTAGTTGTTGTATCTGATGTGGTAGTAGTGGTGGTTTCGAGATCTGTAGTGGTTGTAGTAGTTGATGTAGTGGGATCTGTAGTAGATGTTGTAGTTCTTGTACGGCTGCTGCTGTCACCTGTTACAGTTGTCGTAGAGGTGGTGAGAGTTATCTCATTGCCCTTCTGATCTGTACTTGTAACACTAGTTGTAGTGGTTGTTGTCGTA
>JAGCWY010000126.1 GCA_017961625.1 Ruminococcus sp.
GAAATGTCACTGTAGGCCATAATTGTAATACATAATGTCACCTTTTATTTTATCCCTGTTTATAGCAAAAAAGCCTTGGAATCGCCGTTCGGAAGAGCGGCGACGCCAAGGTTTTTATCAGTTTTCCGTCAAACTCGGGTTATATCACAGAAGCATGTATAAGTCAATAATTTAAGAAATTGTTTTTAATCCTTGCATTATCATACATAATGTGCTAAAATATATACAGAGATATCTTATTAAGTCAAAAGATAAAAACATTTGTAGCTTTTACACCCCTTGTGTAATGGGCTACGATTATTATTGTAGAAAACAAAAAATACCCAAGGAGGACGAAAATGAAAAGAAGTATATTTACGGCATTAGCCGTTGCAGCTGTCCTTTCATGCACAGCCTGCGGAAATACGGAAGTAGGTCAGGCTGATATGCCTGTCTCAACAGCTGGCACACAGACTACAACAGTTCCGGATATTACCGGTCTTACTGATGATACAGCCTCAGCGCCAACAGCGACAGATACTTATCAGGATACGACCGCAGAGGCTGCTGGCTATGAAGAAGCGACAACTATTACAGAGGAAGCAATTTCAGTTGGAGGAGGAGAAAGCACTGAGACCTCTGCTGCAACACAGCTGCAGACTCAGGCTCAGACACCGGCTCGTTCAAGGGATACGGCTCCTTCACCTAGCGACGCTGACTACGCTCCGCCACCGGTACAGTACGATATTCCCGGCATCACATATATACAGGGCACTCTGATAGCAAACAAGACCTACTCTCTTCCTGCTGATTTCAATCCCGGAATTGATTCCACCTGCTATAATCAGTTCTGCAAGATGATAAATGACGCGGCAAATCAGGGACTTAATATATGGTTCGCTTCCGGTTTCCGCTCTTATGACTATCAGGCACAGATATATAATAATTATGTTGCCCGTGACGGACAAGCTCTTGCCGATACTTATTCCGCACGTCCGGGACATTCCGAGCACCAGTCAGGACTTGCTATTGATGTAAATCAGATAAACGACAGCTTTGCCGGTACTCCTGAGGCTATATGGCTCGAGAATCACTGCCACGAATACGGTTTCATTCTCCGCTATCCCAAGGGCAAGGAAAACATAACAGGCTATCAGTACGAATCGTGGCATGTCCGCTATGTTGGAACAGACCTCTCCTACGCTGTACACGCCAGCGGTCTCACACTTGAGGAATACTTCGGTATCGACTCAAAATATCAGGAATAAAGCTTTTCAAAAACCGTATCCTATCAGGGTACGGTTTTTTGCGCCAAAACTTCTCCTCATTGTCACAGATATACATTTTTCATTGACAAATCATGAATATAATGTTATACTAAAAGTACGGGTAGTTATATCCGATTTGACATGAGAGGAGTTTTAAAAATGAAGAACCTGACAAGATTAAAAAGAATAGCCGCAGCTGTAATGAGCGTTGCTCTTGTCTCCGGCTATACAGGCATGATAAAGCCACAGTCAGCTCCGGTCATCGCTGCTGACACAGAAGAAGAAACAAACCAATACATCAAGACCTCCTACAACAAAGATACACGTATGTACGAATATGAATTCGTAGATGCCTACGTGTACAGGGCATCAGTCTCGACCAGCGGAATAAAAATTGTTCTTCTGCCAAATAATGGAAGCAATTACTTTGATTACGACAGCCAGAAAACCATCTCGATCCTTCCGCATCAAAGTAGCGATAACAGGGAATTTTCTGAAGATATGTTGCAAACCTGCCTTACTGCTGAAAAGATACAGGAGGGGGCAAGGCTAAACATTAAGCTCGCCGCAAAGACAAAATACGATGATCTGACAAAAACAGGTTATTACGGCAGTTCGCGCAGAACGTCTGAATTTTATTTCAGCGACATTATATACGTTAAAGATCCCAACGAACACTTCTATGGCGATATCAACGACGACGGAGTAGTTGATTCCTTTGATGTACTGGTGTATAAAAAGTATATCGCCGGAACTCTTTCCTACAAGCTCAATGAGGATCAGTTCCTGAATGCAGATATAAACTATGATACAGTTATAGATGAAGAAGACATGAAACAGGTGGTGGATTTCACTCTTGGCAGCAAGAAATCCTTCAACGGTGCTTCAAATATCGGAAGTGTCCGTCTTGACGATACAGTATCAGTGAAGGCTTCCGAGGGAATCGCAACAGACGAAGCCTTTGCTAAGGCTGAGATGAATTTCGGTATCGAGCTGCTCAAAAAGTGCTGCTCTCCCGAAAACTCAAAGGATAAAAACATCCTTATCTCCCCCCTTTCCATATCCTCAGCTCTCTCAATGACAGCAAACGGCGCTGAAGGAGATACACTCAAGGAAATGGAAAAGGTCCTCGGCAACGGTCTTAAGCTGGACGATATCAACGAGTACATGGCTTACTATATCAGCAAACTTCCGGACAAGGATAAGGAAAAGGTATACCTTGCTGATTCTATATGGTTCAAGGACGACCCGACCTTTAAGGTTTACGACGAATTCCTTGAAGCAAATAAGAAGTATTACAATTCCGAGATATACAAGAGCTCATTTGAACCCAAAAGTATCGTCAGTGATGTAAACAGCTGGGTAAACAAGAATACAAAGGGCATGATACCATCTCTAATCAATGAGGGAAATATAAAGTCCAATACTATGATGATGCTCATAAATACCTTATATTTTGAAGCAGAATGGCAAAAACCATATCTCAGCACCAAAGACGGCAAGTTCACAGATCTCGACGGTAAGGAATACCCGATACAGGAAATGCACAGCAAAGAGAGCAAATACTTCGACCTTGGAAATGCTGATGCCTTCAAGAAGGATTATGAAGGTGGAAATTATAGCTTTGTAGGTATACTTCCTCACGAGGATGTTGACTTTAACGAATACATACAAAACCTCGACGCCGAAGCGCTCTGCGATGGACTTAAGGAATATGAGGATCCCGATACTGTTGACCTTTATACGATGATCCCCAAATTCAAATACAACTACGGAAAATCCCTGAAAGAGATACTTCCTCTGCTCGGCATGGAAACTGCCTTTAATTCGGATAAGGCGGATTTCTCCAAAATAAATGATCTGTCCGTTAAAGGAGCTCTCCCGCTCTATATTGACGACGTTCTCCACAAGACAAAAATAGAAGTAACTGAAATAGGTACCAAGGCAGCCGCTGCTACAGCCGTTATCATGGGTGCAGGCTCAGCTATGCCGATACCAAAGAAGGAAGTATATATCTACCTCAACAGACCATTTGTATATATGATAGTAGACAATAACAACGTTCCGCTGTTCATAGGCGCTGCTACTCAGCTTGGAACTTAATAATACTTTTTCCGCAGCCGGTACATTAGTACCGGCTGTTTTTTCTTGCATTTGCAGTGGTTTGATAGTATAATAAGTGTGTCCTCAATAACCATCATAAGTAGGAAATTTCCCCGAACAGGGTTCAGGGAGCGCTAATTTCATAAAAAAGGAGAGAATTCTCACGCAGCAATTAATTAAAATAAAAAAATATTTTGCATACTGTTACGTTTCTCCCCTGCAGAAAGTATTGATATAGTGAAAGCCGATACAATGCATTATAAAAGCTTTACAGGATAGAAGGTGAGATTATGACACATGAAGAATACAGGAAAGCTTCTGAAAGTTCAAAGGAAGAAGCTCAGCGTATACTCTTCAATGAGTATTTCAACTATGTATACACTATCGTTTTCAGTAGGCTTCGGAGCTGCGCAAACCGCGAGGATATCGAGGAATGCGTCAGCGACTCCTTTGCCGATATCTACATTCATTATGACGAGAACCGGGATGTAAGCGGAGACATATCAGGATTTATCTGAACGGTCGCCAGACACAAAGCGTCTGATCTCTATAAAAAACTTGTACGTCATCAGATGAACACCGTATCCGCAGACGAAGATGAGCTAGCAACGCTCGAAGCTCCAGACAATACTGAGGAAACAGTAGATAAAAAAGAACTTCGCTCAAAGCTGATACACTGCGTGGAGCTGCTGGGCGAACCGGATTCCATTATAATAATGCAGAAATACTTTTTCATGCGCAGTTCAAGAGAAATAGCCGATATCGTCTCAATGACGCCGGAAGCTGTCCGTATGCGGAGCAGCCGCGCTCTTGGAAAGCTCAGGTCAAAACTCACCGAAATGAACATTTCACTGTAAGGAGGTACAGGTATGAAGGATAATGAATTCGATCTTGAAATACTTGAAAATGCAGACGACGCTGATATAAGACGCATTGCCGACAACTGCCTTGCTTCCGAAAGTGACAAGGAGAGAATGTTTGCAATGAGCAGAAAGATATATAAAGAAAGAACCAAAGAAAGTAATGAAACTCCCGCTATGGTGGTATCCGGCGTGGAGATATACAAAAAGCCCTTATGGCAGAAAATAGTATCGGCAGCAGCTGTTATCGCCTTAGTCGCAGGAGGCGCGGCAGGCGGACTGGCAATGCTGAAAAGAAACCAAACAGGTCATAATCATTTAGCTCAGGAAGGCACTCTTCCGACAGTTACGGAAACAGAAAACAATTATCCGTTCGGTGATCTGTCAAATGACAGGGTGTTGATAAGGCCCTCTGACATGGGGTCTATGGTATTTGAGCCGAGTGAGGAGGTATTTCTTGAATTAGCCAGCGCTTTTCAGAGCGGTAAGTGGACGGCAACTTCAAATGATACCCCTGTTCCCGACGATGAGAACGTACAGCTTTTCTTCTATAACAACGGCAACTCATATAAGTTAGTGCTTTACAGCGATCATACCATTCTCTGGGACAATGGTACTGAAACAGCAAGATACTTGGTTTCTGAAGAAATAGAACAGGCTGTATATAACGCTGCAAACCACTATACGGATTCACTTGACAAGATGATCTATATCGAAGATTCCGATGATCCTATCCATGATATCTGGATAAATTTTAGTGGTAAACAGGAAGGCATTTCCTCTGAGGACATCAAATATTATACAGTATACAACCCTGTCTTAAGGGAATCGCAGCAGTTTACAGACTTTACCTGGAGCATAAACTGTAAAAAGGATGATTTCAGTTACAGCAGCTCCGGATACGGTCTGCTAGATAACGTCACAGCACTTATCAATAAAGCTGAATGGAAAGAAACCGGTGTCAAGATAGATATGTTTGATAAGAAATGTATCAGTATAGATCTGTGTCGTTATAACAATGATATGCAAAAAAGCAGCATAATCAGCAATCTGAGTTTTGATATTTCAGAGAGCGGTGATGTTAGCGTCATGTATTACGGAAACGAAGACATCCATAACGATTATAATACCGAAGAAGATGCATATCGCTATTATGTGGTTGATGAAAACAGCAAAAATGAGATAAAAACGCTGATTGACAATTATTTTGCAGAATATAACGAATTATTGGAATACTCTTCACCTGATAAGTTCATCGAACATTTCGGATGCAGCGAAATCAAAATATGTTTCATCACAGAATCTCGTTATCCTGTAACGCTTTCTGAATCTGAGAAAGAGAACTTCCTGAATGCATTGTATACTTCTGATTTTGAAGAAACCGGTGTTCCCGCAAGATCTGGCTTCGTAATATTTGAATTAACAGGTACTTCACAGGCAGGCAATAACGTAGTTTGTGATTTAGAATTGATTGAAAAAGGCTTGATAAGAGAGTACATCGGAAATATGAGCAAAGGGTTCAGGGTGTCCGATGAATTCTATGAGTATGCAGATAAACTTGCTGATGAAAAATATAAAGGGTATGATACGGACTCTGTAAATATTCCGCCGTTAACTAATATGCATTCCAATCTGGCAAAACAGCTGCTTATTGAAAGAGGTCTCAAGGTCAGGACAGTAGAAATGGCAGATTCAACTGTACAGCCGGGTTATGTTATAAAGTCTGAACCAGCAGAGGGAGAAACAGTTCCGAAGGGCTCGGAAGTTACTCTTTTTGTATGCAGTGATTTAGACAACAAGGATATGACTGTAACTGATTTCAGAGGGAAAACCGTTGATGAAGCGGCTGTTATGGCAGGCTATTACGGCTTAAAGGTATATACGACCACAGTAGCCTCAGCTCAGCCAAAAGGTACAGTTCTTTTCCAGTATCCTTCGCCGCTTTCCAATATGCCGGAGGATATGGAAATAAGATTTTATCTCAGCAATGGAAATGCTTCGGAAGATGTGTCCGAACCAGTGATAAAAATTCCGGATAATGTAAGCGGAAGATTCACTATCGACTACATTATAACAAGAGAAAATGACACGACAGCTGTAATATCCGGCGAGGAGTTCAGCTGTCCCGGAACGACAGAAATAAATATACCTGTTGAAAAGTTTGACGACAGGTCAACAATAATGGCATATATCACAAACAACGACACAAACTCAAGAATACACCTGATCTCATTCTACTGTGAACGCATAGGCGACAAAAATGTTATCAGCAGCTATGACAGCGAGGATTTGTCAGAAGTATTCAGTTTATTAAACGGAAATTAAGTCCGTAAGCAGAGATATCTTTCAGACAGACTGAGAGCTGAGTACTGTGCACCGGAAAACAAAAACCGCTTCTATAAGGGGGGCGGAATGGACTGAAATTCAATGGAAAACCATTGAATATTGAAAAGTAATTTTTAGATTCTATTCTTTGCACAAAAGCCATACTCAGGAATTGTGCAGGATAATAAATAAAAAGGGAAAAGGATCTTAATATACGGGGGAAACATAAGAAGAGTCCGCTCAGGCGGGCTCTTTTGTTGTATTAGCACAATTGAAAGTCTGATAAAAGGCGCTTGTTTGTACAGTCATACAGTTTTACTAAATCTTCATAATATTGTATTGACAAATAATATTATACGCCGTATAATATTATCAAAGCTTAGATATTACATGCTTTAAAATATTATATTCTTTCAGAAAGGAGCTGCGCTATGGGTTTTTCTATAAACGCAGGGCTTCTCGACGCAATGGTGCTGTCTATAGTTCAGAACAACGACACCTACGGCTACGAGATAACCCAATACCTCCGCAGAGCAGTGGATATTTCGGAATCCACCCTTTATCCCGTGCTCAGACGGCTGCAGAAGAATGAGCTTCTTGAGACCTATGACAAGGAGTTCATGGGCAGGAACAGACGATACTACCGTATCACTCCGCAAGGAAACAATTCACTTGAGGAATACCGCGAGGAATGGCGAAGCCATAAGAAAAAGATCGACAGTATTTTATTGAATGAGGGAGCTGAAAATAATGAACAAACTTGAATTTCTTACAAGGCTGAGAAACAGCCTTGAAAAAGGCGGTCTTCCTTCCGAGGATATCAATGACGCCCTGACATACTACGAAGAGGTCTTCCTTGACGCAGGATTTGGCAAGGAAGAAGAAACTGCCGCTTCCATGGGCTCTCCCGAGGACGTTGCAGTAAATATACTCCGAGAAAGCGGAATCCATGTTAACTCTGCCCCGGTCATGCCACCTGAAAGGATGGATGCGCCTCAGAATGCTCAGGGAGCATATCAGAACGGCAGCTATCCCCCTCCCTTGGCTTCTCAGCCTAAGAAAAAAAGCACCGGTGCGACCTTAGCGCTTATCATACTAGCAGTACTCACCTTCCCTGTATGGCTCCCTGTACTAATCGTTGTTGTAGTTCTGCTGTTTGTATTTATAGTAGTGCTCATATCTATGATATTTGCAGTTATAGCTACTGCTGCCGGTCTGCTCATCGCCTCCGTACCGGCAATGTTCCAATCGCCCGGAGAGGGACTTATGCTCCTTGGTGGAGGCCTTATATTCGCAGGCATAGTAATGCTCATATTCAAGCCGGCCTTCAATGTGGTTATACCAGCCTGCGGAAGATCCGTAAAGCGTTTTTTTAGCTGGCTCGGCGGTCTTTTTAAAAAAGGAGAGGGTAAAAATGTGTGATAATAACGTAACAACAACAGGACAGGCTGCGCCTGTAAACAAAAAGAGCGGTATCCCAGCCGGTGTTATATGTATAATGGTCGGTATACTGCTATTTATCCTCGGTCTTGTGCTCTACAACATATTCGGCTCAAGCAGCCGTAAGAAACTAAAAGACTACAGTGAGAGCTACAGCGCAGCTGATGTGACAAAACTCGACCTCGATATAGAATGGGCTTCCTTTACTATCGAAAAAAGTGAGGACGACAATATATACATTGACGCAAAGGACGTGCCGAAAACCTTTGAGGCTTCCGTATCGGGAAATACCTTCAAAATAAGCTTCGGCAAACAGTCAGTCAATCTAGTTCCCTTTTCCACATTCTTAGACAAAAACAGAGTTGACCCAACTATAGTATTACAGCTCCCGGAAAAGGTGTACAGCAGCTTTGTGCTCGACCTCGGTGCAGGAGAAACAAACATCAGCGGCATAAGCTGCGGTGATCTTGATATCGAATGCGGCGCTGGAAAAGTGTCTTTCAACGATATAAGCTGCGATAAGTGCGTTATCGACTGCGGTGCTGGAGAACTGGACATAAATAATATTATCTGCGAGGGCCTGCTCGACATAGACGGCGGCGCAGGCAAAATATACGTAAACGGAGTTCTTGGTGGTATCGACATAGATCAGGGCGTAGGCGATTTTGAGTTCTCGGGCACTATGAACGGCAATATCGACGCTGACGGAGGCGTGGGAAAGATCACTTTCCGTCTCACGAATCCTCCCGACGATTTCTACAATGACGGAGGAAAATACAAGCTCAATATCGATACAGGCGTCGGTTCCGCAAACGTTTACTATTCTCAAGGACAGTAAATCATGCCCAACAGCATTGATTTCAAAAAGGGAGACCGCGTGAAGCATCGGCTTTTCGGGAAGGGCACGGTGACAGACACTCTCCCTCTCGGCGGCGACACCGTCGTTACAATAGAGTTTGACAATGGAACTACACGAAAGCTCTGTGCCGATATCTCCGGGCTTGAAAAAGACGATCCGGACAATTCTCCCGACAATACATGATATAGTTTGCCAAGTGCAAAGCCGCAGGAAAATTCAACTTTCCATGCGGCTTTCTTTATGACAAAGAACAGATATTGTCCGACTTGCCCAAAAAGATTCGTAAGCTCAGGACTGTCGCAGAACGTTCACGAATATATCATAGAAGTGAAGAAAAATGAAAAATTAACGAAAATCGCAATAAGTGTAATGACAAATATAAAATAATGTGTTATAATTCTTATGGTAAATAAATACTCTTACGGAGGTAATATCATGAAAAAGCTCACTGCTTTACTTTGTATAGCTGCTCTGCTCTGCGGCTGCGCAGACAAGAACGGCGGAAAATCAGATAATACCACAGCTCAGACAACAACCGTTGCAACGGACGATGGTGTATCGACTACAGGTCCTACAGAGCCTGCTCCCACAGACCCAGTGCTCGACAGTGATCCCTCAGAAATCATAGTTCTCGGCGACACCACAGATATGACAACTGTCGCAAACGTTGACTGGGCTAAAATATACCGCTCAGAGCTGGAGGATTTCAAGAAGTCAGACAAGTACGACGAAACCGCTCGTTTTACCATATATGATGTAAATGACGATCTGGTACCGGAGCTTATCATATCCTACGGAAGTCTTGGCAACAAGACTTATCTCATAAAAACCCTGAGCGAAGGCTACTATACAGAATTTGATCCCATCACCGAATGTGATATGCTCAATTATGTAATGGATAGGAGTCTCCTTACCACTACAAGATACCACGACGATATACAGGTAATGAATATACAGCTGTACCGCCTTAAGGGCAAGGCTCTTGCGAATGTTGGCTCATTCCAGCGCTCCAGCTTAGCCGTTAAGGAGGATGGAAACTTCGTTACCGAGGAGACCTTCACCGCTGAGTACAATCATTTCATCTCCGGATTTATCAAGGATATGGGTGAGGATTTCAGCTTCGACAGTGATGTTATCAATGCATCTCTCGGCGGATGTGAAAAATGGCAGGATGCTTATGCGGCTGTCCTCAATGACTACCTGAAAAACAAGAAGAAGAACGACGATAACCACTTCTCACTTCTGGATATAAACGGAGACGATATCCCCGAGCTCTTCATTTCGGGCGCTTATCACTATGCTCCTTACGTTCAGGTATTCTCATGGAACGGCTGTCCCGTACCTGTCGGACAGTTTGGTAACTCCGACGGTACTATCGGATATGACGACAAGGCAAATGAACTCTATTCAAAGGTAGACAGTCCGAGCTATACTGCAGAAAGCATATATACATTCAACGAGAATTACAAGTTCTCTGAGGTTTTCAGCTACGGCAATACTGAAAACAGCAAACAGCAGGATGAAAACGCTGAGATATCCTATTCTGTCAACAATGAAAGGACAGATAAGTCCTCCTATGAAAAGGCTGTTAAGGAACGCGTTAACGATTCTCTCTACATCCTCGGCATGGACAACGACCTCACTGAGGAAACTATCAAAGCCTTCCTTGAAGGCAATTATGCTAAGGCTTCTAAGAGTAAGTAATATACAGTATAAAAGGACTTCCGCACTGGAAGTCCTTTTTTGTTTATCAATAGCCATCATACAGTCTTAGAAAAAATGCGTAATTTTCTGTTGTTGGAAAATTCCTTATTTGCTCATAAGTCAGATTCAGGGTCAGGTAATAATAATCTTCTTCCGACTGTGTCGGCTCCGATTCGACTGTAACATTGTAACCCAGACTACTGAGGCGTTCTGCTTCTGCCTGCAATTTTTCACGTTCAAAGATCTGATGATTATCACTAAATATATCGCCTTTTAATAGGTAATCTGCGCTTCCGGCATAAGACTCCATTGCGTAATAAAGTCCCATCGAAAGCCCGCATTCCCCGTTTGGCGGCACAGAATAACTTGCCCCTACAGTTAGTGGATATGACGTGATAAGCGAAGGAGTTACCTGGGGTGCTTCATTTGTCCTTTTCAGATATACCTGTCCGCCGTTGCCGAGCTTCACAATCACTATATCCGTACTTTCCTTTACAGTGTAAAACTCAGCACTCGTGCCGTAGCTTTTGTAAAAGCCTTCGTAATCATTGCCGCTGCCAATGTATCTGTCTGCTGTGTAATCCACGCCGTCAGGGAAGGTCTGCATATAGTACTTCCCGTTTATGACTGCGTCCCCCAATCTGTCACCGGACACGGAATTACTTAGTGAAACACTTTGTTCCGATGTCTCTGTCTGAGCTGCAGTTGTTTTTTGATCTTCTCCCTTTGACGTCGATTCAGTTGTATATGACTCCTGTTTATCATCGGTCTTTGTCAAAGTCTCTGTAGTCTGTATTTTCTGTTCCGCACTCGTTTCAGACGTGGTAACGGTATTTTCAGCACTGGTTTGATTAATGACGTTATATTCCGCAGAAGTGTCAGTTGTCGTAATATCGCTGACAGAAGTCGCGAAGTTTTCCTTTGAAGGAGCTATTACTCCACCCTTCCATATAAATACGCCTACCGTCGCTGCCGCACATACAGCAGCAAGAGAGGCTATCGCTTTGACAGTTCTTATCCTGTGCCGCTTCGTTCCGGCTTCATATTCTTCTATGCGCCGGAATACATCCTTTGCCATATCCTCATAGTTTTTCATAATCAAAGCCCTCCATTTCAAGCTGTGATCGCAGTGACCTTCGCGCACGGTACAGCAGTGATTCTATACTGCGAACACTTTTCTTCATGATCTTAGCGGCTTCTTTGTTACTGAGCTCCTCGAAGTATACGAGCCACAGTACCTGCTGATACTCAGGACTGAGCTTTCGCATTGCCCTGTGTAACAGTATCTGCTGTTCCTTCTTTATATATGCTGTCTCAACAGCTTCCTCATCGCTTACAAGCTCAGCCTCGTCTTCAAGAGAGGTCTCGTTATGTCTCGAGCGTTTCCTCAGATAGTCAATCGCAGCATTTCTTCCAATGGTATAAAGCCATGTCCTGAACGAGCCAGTCCCCTTGTCTTTCGGCTTTTTTGTACCGATTATAACAAAGGTATCTTCTGCTATCTCCTCAGCTGTCCGAATATTTCCGACCACGCTTGTGAGGTACAGTATCAGACCGTCCTTATAGTCCCTTATTATCTCGACTAATCCGCTTTGGTCACCATTGTCACGGAAACGGCGGTAGCTACTTGCACCGTTGTCCATTGACAAACTCCTTTCCGAAAGCAGTCTTTTCACTTTCACTTATTACACGAACAAAACATGAAATACTACGCGTCATTTTGAAAAAAACTGCCAGGCAATTATCAGTGATTCTTCCCCATTTCTTTTCAATTATTTCAAAAAGCCATAAAGGAGAGAAAATGACCCGCCCCCTGTCAAGTAGACAGTGGAAAAAACAAAAATAATTCTATGTAATATCTAAAAGCAGTCTGTGCAATTTGTGCAGGCTGCTTTGTTGTTAGCAGTAACTGGCAAGCACCTTTGGGAGTGAGGAGCGTAGCGACGAACGGAGAAAGGTGCTTGCCGCGGCGCCCGCCCACCAGTCATGCCACAGGATATGCTTCATGATATTCCATTGGCGTCATAC
>JAGCWY010000127.1 GCA_017961625.1 Ruminococcus sp.
ATAGCATACTATGCACTACTTAAATTATACCACTAAAATTCGCGTTTGTCAACCCCTAAAATGAAAAAAAGTGAAGATTTTTCGAGAAATCTTCACTGTTACTTTTTCCTATTCGATTCTTTTTTTCTGTCAAACTCGGGAAGGATTAAAAACAATTTCTTAAATTATTGACTTATACATGCTTCTGTGATATAATTCCTGTAAATGAAACAAAGGCGGTGCAGAAATGGATGGACTGATAATAAAGCATAATGAGCTGACGGCAGAGGAATTCATCGAACTGTGGGAAACAGTGTGGGGAAAGGGCCCTTCTCCTGAACAGACAAGGCTTGCGATGGAGCATACAATGTTCCGAGTATCTGTGTTTGACGGGGACAAAATAGTGGCTATGGCAAGAATGATCGGTGATATGGGACTGGATTATTACATCAAGGATGTTATTGTACGGCCCGAATATCAGGGAAAAGGTATAGGACGAATGCTTATCGATGAGCTGCTCGGATTCATCAACGACCACGGAGTAAGGGGAACAGACATATTTGTGGAGCTTTGTGCTATGCCGGATAAGATGCCGTTTTATGAGAAATTCGGATTTGATACAAACGAAGCGCAGAGAATGAAGATAATGTACTCTGTGAAGTGAGACATGATATAAGCCCTGAAGCAATTTGTGCTTCAGGGCTGTTTTGCATTATAACATTGTTTAGTCCACAAATTCCATGGTGAACAGTTTTGAGAGTATGCTTCCTGCGTACGACTTCATAAGAGCTTTGTATTCAGAGCCCTTTACATCTCCGCCTGTGCCGAGTATATCATAAGTGACCTTTCCCTCCCTGAGCTTCTTGTGAAGCTCGGTGAAGCCGTTCCTTATGTAGAAATTACGGCGGCTGACACGTTCAGCGTAGTTTTCGGAGGCTTCGTCTATCTGCTCTATCGCAAGGAAAAGCCTTCTGTCCTTATAAAGCTTCCGCGCGTTCTGGAGTATAGCGCTGCCTATGCCCTTGCCGCGGCATTCTTCTGAGACTGCAAGGTAGAAGATATAGGAGAGATCACGATAGTTTACTATATAAAGCATTCCTGCCCACTCATCATTGCAGCGGATAGACCAGAAGTCAACATTCTTCTTCTTAGCTTTAAGTACGAGCATAAGAAATGGAGCACGTTCGTCATCTGGAAAGGCTCTCATATAAAGCTGTTTTACCCTGCGAAAATCGGGACTACTGGGCTTTAGCTTCGTGAAATTTAGTTTCATAGCGTACCTCCTATTCAGCTTTTTCTATGCAGTAGCACACCTCGCCCTCAGGAATAATGCCCTGCTGTCTGAATCGTTCAACGTTGTCGGTAATTGTCATTTCAGACTTTTCAAGCACACGCCCCGACTTTTTGTTCTCGGCGCGGTGATAAGCTTCAAGTCTGCGAAAATCTGTTGTTCTGAATGTCTCCGAAATAACTGCGGAAAGAGCTTCCCCTGCATAGCCATGGCCCTGAAAAGCAGAGGATATACAGTATTCTATCTCGGCTGTGCGGATATCCTCGTATACGCGGCAAAAGGCTATCTGCCCAATATTCTCACCGCCTGAGCTTTCTACGACAGCCCACCTGTAGAAGCTATCCGACTCGTATTCGCTGATATACCTGTCAAGTAGCACCTTTGCCTCTTCAGCTGTGGCATAGACCGGCTCGCCGTATTCGTTCTGAATATTCGGATCGGATACCCAGTTGCGCAGCATATCATTGAGGTCTCCTGCTTCAAATCTACGAAGTATAAGACGCGGTGTAGTTATTGTATTGGTACCGCTGTGATGCATTGCAAAGACCTCCTTTGAACAGTTTACAGCCTGCTGCATATATTTGCAGGTTTTCTGCTAAGAATATTATATCACATAATTGTTAATAATTCAAGCAGTCGGAAGAAGACAGGGGCAAAGTTGAAGCGGTTGACACATCCCAGTGTGTATTGTATAATTGTCTTATCGCTGAAAAGAGGAGAAATAACAGATGATACAGGATATATTTCCAAGCAGACTTGACAATTCGTTCCGCACTGCGGACTTTACGGCGGTTCCGGAAAAGAGCCTTGCTGTTATATTCAGGGACGGCAGGATACTTGCCGGCATAAGGGACGGAGATGCGGCTTTTCCTCGCACAGACGAGGTGCTATGCAGCAATAAGCCGTTATATCTCTTTGCTGTTGATGACGAGAGCTTCTTCCTTGTGTCAGGGGAGGGCGATACGGAAGCCGTGAATGGCAAGGACTACAGCTTTTACACCATTCGGGAGCTCAGGGACAGGTGCAGAGGGAAATACCTTTTTGCTGCGTTTACCGCATTCCACCTTGCACAGTGGTATGGCGACAACAGGTACTGCGGAAGATGCCGCGGCAAAATGGAGCCAGACAGCAGGGAACGGGCACTTGTATGCTCTGGCTGCGGCAATAAGGTTTACCCGAGGATAAATCCTGCGGTGATAGTTGGCGTGGTCAACGGGGATAGGCTGCTCATAACCCGTTACAGGACTGGTTTTGCCTATAATGCACTGATCGCAGGCTTTACCGAGATAGGTGAGACTCTTGAAGAGACGGTAAGGCGCGAGGTCATGGAGGAGGCAGGTATCCGAGTGAAGAATATACGCTATTATAAATCCCAGCCGTGGGGAATGGCTTCAGACCTGCTTGTGGGCTTTTACTGTGATGTGGATGGAGACGATACCATAAAAATGGACGAATCTGAGCTTAAATACGCCCAGTGGCTGCGCAGGGAGGAAATAGAGCTACAGCCCGGCGAGCACAGCCTGACAAATGAGATGATGAAGCTTTTCAAAAGCGGAGGGATGATATAGATAAGTAAAAACAGGAGCAGATTTTTGGGCATTATTATAGCATAATAGTTATAAAATTCGTCATAATGAACAGTTTATGCTGTTTTTTGCTTTTTATGTTGACTTTTTTGGTGGAAAATGTTATAATATATGTGTGTGCAATAATTTAGACAGGTGCGACTTTTTTCACAGGGGGGTGGAAATATGTTTGCAATATCGAATCTTAATATCGGAAGTTATACTCCTGTTGGTGATATCATTGCTCTTTCATTGTGTATAATTATGGCTATACTTGTGAAGCAGACTTATATAAGGAAAGAGAAGAGCAGGTTTTTCATAATAATGCATATCCTTGCATTTATGCTGATAGTAGCGTCGGCTAATATCTTCATGCAGACATACATTGTAAAGGAAACAGTGTCTCCTCCGTTCATCTATATAATGCGTATGCTGCATCATGTCTTCCTTTCTATGACTATGTTCCTTTACATAAGGTACGTGCAGGGTTCTTTGTGGTTGCTGCCTAAGGACAAGAAAAGATCAAGGATAGCCATAGCGGTGATAATGCTGTTTGCCATTACCCTTGATATCATTCTGTCGGTGTTCAAGGTAGGTTTTTACATAAACAAAAAGCATGAGTATAGCGCAGGCCTTGACTGCTTTGAGATACTTTACATCGTATTTACGGTAAATATCATCTATATGCTTATAAAATACAGGAAGAGACTGCTTATTAAGGTGTTCACGGGACTTATCAGCGTTCTGGTGATGTCAAATCTCCTTCTGTGTATACAAAGCATATTCAAGCAGATATCCTATACTACGATATGCTGCCTGTTGCCGATGATCAGCATCATATTCCTCTTCCATTCGAATCCCTACAATACCGATACGGGAGCTGTATCGAGCGAATTCTTTGCCCAGGAGGTAAAGGAGAACCTCGCAAAGGGAAACGAAATGGTGATAATGTGCTGCCATATACCTGGCTTTTCCGTATATATCGCAAAATCTCCTGTGCTCAAGACTGAGTTCATGGACTTTTTCCGCGTGAATATCAAGAAGTCGATACTATACAGCTTCCCCAACGACAGCTTTGTGCTTACCTTTACGAAGCAGAAGAACAGTGACTACGAAAAGCTTGTTGACAGGATGCTCGGCAATTTCGCCATGAGCTATGCCAAGTTCAAAATCGACTATAAAATAATAATCATGGAGTCCTCTGATTCTGTCATAGACGTAAATGATTACCATAACATAATAGAATACAACGATCTGAAAATGCCGTTCAATACGGTAGTGCGCATTACTCCCGAAGATATAAAGGAGTACTACGACAAAAACTATATCCTCTCGCAGCTGGAGGATATCGCTGCAAGGAAGGACCTTTCGGATTCTCGTATACTTGTATACTGTCAGCCTGTGTTGAATATCAACACAGGGCAGTATGATACAGCAGAGGCTCTTATGAGGCTGAAGCTGGAAAAAACTGGAATGGTCTTCCCAGATCAGTTCATACCGATAGCTGAGAAGTTCAACCTTATTCACAATCTGAGTATGATAATCCTCAATAAGACCTGTGCAGCGCTAAAGCGTTTCATTGATGACGGATACATAATAAAGCGTATCTCAGTAAACTTTTCGGCTATCGACCTGAGATATGATTCCTTCTGCGACGAGGTTAAGGGAATAATCGAAAACAACGGCATAGAGTATGGAAAAATAGCTGTTGAGATCACCGAGAGCCGTAGCGACGCGGACTTCAATCTCATGAAGCAGCGCGTTATGCAGCTTCAGGATCTGGGCATAAAGTTTTACCTTGACGATTTCGGCACAGGGTATTCAAACTTTGAGCGTATCATGGAGATCCCGTTTGATATTATCAAGTTTGACCGCTCACTGCTCATAGAGTCCCTTAAGAATTCTTCATCGCAGTATATGGTCAAGACCTTTGCGAATATGTTCCACGAACTTAAGTATTCGATACTTTTCGAGGGCGTTGAGAACGAATATGACGAGGACCGCTGCAAGCTCATGATGGCACAGTACTTGCAGGGCTACAAGTATTCAAAGCCCATACCCATAGAAGAGCTGAAGAAGTTCCTTCTTCATGCATGACAGACAACGTAGCCTTTACGTGAATTACCGCCTGTACCGACATTTTGGTGCAGGCGTTTTTTATGCGTTATTTTCACGACGATGAGCGCGAAATATATTGACGTTGAAGGATAAATGTGATATGATTATTAGTGTGAAATCAGTAACTCCGTGAGTGGGGCTGCCGAGCAGACACTGATGATGTCAATAACTGTTTCTTGCAGGAGGAGAGAACGAAATGGGAAAAACCGGAAAGATCATAAAAAGGATAGTTATATTCCTTGTAATACTGCTTATATTAGGTGGTATAGCGTTTTTTGTAAGGAATGCGATCCGCGGAGCCGCAACCAAGGTAAGTATACGTTCCGATACGTGTGGAAAGGTCAAACGTCAGGACCTTATAAGCTATTCAAATATGTCGGGAACAATATCGAGCAGTGATAAGCTCATGATAACTGCCGACCCAACTCTAAAGGTGAAAAAGCTTAATGTCAAGGTGGGAGATAGCGTTAAGGCAGGTGATATACTCTGTGAGTTCGACAGCGCTAAACTCCAGGAAGAATACGACGCTATGGCTCTCAACAACGAGAAAGTGGCAGGTGCGCAGCAGCACAGCCACGATCTTACGGTGCGTCAGCTCAATAAGGCGAGGGAGCAGAGAAGCGAACTTATAAGCAAGGCTCAGAACGCTATAAATACTGCTGTAGAAAAGCGCGACAAAGCCTACGATGAGTACGGCAGAAGGGCTGACGAATTCAATAAGCTGTACGTTGAGACCAACGACGCTTACAACGCATGGATGAATTCGGGCAGCGAGGAGTCGGCCCAGCTGGAGAAGGTATATAAAGCGCTGGAAACAAAGCTTGAAGCGGCAGAGTCCCTTCTCGAAAGCGTAAAGAATGCTCTTCCGGAATACGATGAAGCTGTAAAAAGTGCCAATGAAGCATACAGTCAGGCTGTTAAATCTGGCGACGAGCTGGTGCAGTCTGCACAGGACGCAATAGATGCGGAAAAGTACAGTATATCTGATAATTCTGCCGAAAAGCAGCTTGCAGAGCTTGCCGAGAGAATAGAGAAATGCGTGATCAAGGCTGAAAAGGACGGAGTTGTTACGGAGCTGAATATTTCCGAGGGAAGCGTTCCAATGTCAGCAAATATCATGACCATAGAGAATACCAGCGAGCTGGTTGTAGCCGGAAAGGTGAGCGAGTCCGATATCCTTAAGCTTAGCGAGGGTATGGAAGCTGAGATAAAGACGAGCGCTACGGAAGATCTGGTAATAAAAGGCACCGTAAAGCGTATCGAGAGGATAGTGTCCTCAAACAGTGCTGAGACAAAGATGATGGGTGGATATACCGTTGAAGTAAGCATAGACGACAACGAGAGCGGTCTCCTTATAGGAATGTCTGCAAACGTGAAGATAATACTCGACAAGCGTGTGAATGTGCTGAGTGTTCCGTATAACGCTGTTTCCGGCGGAGAAAACGAGGGATACTTCGTATTTACTGCAACACCGACAGCCGAAGGGGATTATCTTATTTCCAAACGCAGTGTTTCCAAGGGGTTTGAGGGGGATTTCTATACTGAGATAACCTCAGGAGGCCTTAAGGAAGGAGATATAGTTGTTACAGACCCTCGCGGCATCACTGACGGCGATATCATACCACTGAAGGTACCGGAGGACTGATGCTGATGAGAAATGTTATCTCAATGCATGGGATAGTCAAGAGGTTCTATATCGGTATGCCAAATGAGCTGGAGATACTTCACGGGCTTGATATGAAGGTACGTGAGGGCGAGTTTGCCTCAATAGTAGGTCCTTCCGGTTCGGGAAAGAGCACACTGATGAATATAATCGGAGCTCTCGATCGTCCCACGGAGGGAGTATATATGCTCAACGGCGTCGATATATCCCAGCTTAACGATTCCGAGCTGAGCGTTATCAGAAATAAAGAGATAGGATTCGTTTTTCAGAACTTCAATCTTGTCTCACGTACAAATGCGATAGAAAATGTGGAGCTTCCCATGCTTTACGCTGGTATAAGCAAAAGAGAGCGCAGAAGGCGTGCTGAGAAACTATTGGAAATGGTGGATATGAGCGACAGAGCAACTCACAATCCTAACGAGCTTTCCGGCGGTCAGAAGCAGAGGATAGCCATAGCAAGAGCTATAGCCAACGATCCGTCCATAATACTGGCGGACGAGCCTACGGGAGCTCTTGACTCTGTAACTGGTCACATGGTAATGGATATATTCCACAGGCTCCACAAGGAGGAGAACAAGACCATAATCCTTATCACCCACAGTAAGGAGCTGGCTTCGGAAACTGAAAGGATAATCACTCTCAGCGATGGAAATATCGTGGCGGATACGGGAAAGGAAGGTGACGGCAATGTTCTTCTTTGAAAATGTTCGTCTTGCTTTTTCTTCCCTTAAGTCAAACAAGATGCGAGCTGTACTGACTATGCTCGGAATCATCATAGGCATCACTGCAGTGATTACTATAACCACCCTAGGAAATTCGCTGAAGAAGACACTTGCAAATTCCTTTAACAAGCTCGGAGGTCAGACCTTTTATGTCGAGTATCGCTTCAAAAACAATGAGAGCGATGATGGTGAGGAGCGCTATTACAGGGAAATGACGGAAAGCGATTATATCACCGAAGAAATGATCGATGAGCTTGAAGAAAAGTACCCGGGACGATATCTTTTATGCGATTCGACCAGCTGCGGCAGAGGAACGGTAGTTAATAAAAACGGATATAAACTTAATGTAATGCTTTCCGGCGTCACCGAGGGTTATCTGAAGAGCGACAGTATGTACAAAATGCTCGACGGAAGAACGGTGAACGCAGCTGACGACAAAGGCAAAAAGCACGCTGCTGTCGTTTCCGAGGTTTTTGTAAAGCAGTACTTCGGAAACGAGGAAGCCAATGCAATAGGCAGTGATATAAGCGTGGATATCGAGGGGGTATGTGATACTGAGTTCACGATAGTGGGCGTATACAAATATCCGAAGTTTCTCGAAAAGTATCAGCAGTCAGCTGCGAATTTCATGGACAGGCGCACTCCAATATATATACCGTATAATACGGCAAAAAAGCTGACAAGGCAGAATGAGAGATTCTCTGGCGAATATGGTATTGATCTCATGCTTAACGATATGTCCGTGGACAGAGAACAGGCGATAAATGATCTCGAAAACTTCTTTTCCGAAAAGTACAGGAGCAATAAATACTGGGGCATAGAGATATATGATCCTCAGACAGAGCTTGGCATGGTCAACAAGGTGCTGAATATCGTCACTCTCGTTATTGCGGTAATTGCGGCTATATCGCTGCTCGTAGGCGGCATAGGAGTTATGAACATAATGCTGGTGAGCATTACCGAGAGAACGCGGGAGATCGGTGTCAGAAAGGCCCTCGGCGCTAAAAAGAGGCATATAAAGACACAGTTCATAGTCGAAGCGGTGATACTCTGTCTTGTAGGAGGCATAATAGGTGTGCTGCTTGGTATATTTAACGGTTTCCTGATAGGATATATTGCACGGTACGCTCTGAGCCAGATGCCGGAGTATCAGGACTTCGTGGCTCTTTCCATACAGCCCTCCATAAAGGCAATACTAATATCACTGGGTTTCTCGATGCTTATCGGAGTTTTCTTCGGAAGCTATCCTGCCGGAAAGGCTGCAAAGCTAGACCCGATAGAGGCACTCAGATACGAATAATATCAGAAAGAATAAAAAGCCGGTGTCATTTTAAACACCGGTTTTTGTCATTTCTTTATGCGTACAAAATAGGACTGCTCGTCTTCGTGGTGAATATAACCTCCGTTTTTGAGCATTACCTTCAGTGATGCGGGATTATTCCTGTGTACTCTGAGGTATATCTCGTCCTCTGGAACGACATTTCTTGCGATATCCGCGATAAGTCCGAGCCCTTTTGTGCCGAAGCCATTTCCGCGGTAACAGGGAGCTATGTAGTAGCCTATATGGCCGGCGCCGTTTATAAGGGATTCGCAGAGATAGTGGCGCAGATCAAGCTTTCCGACTATGCTGTCATCGACCCAGAGAAAATATGAGGTGCAAGGGACGTAACCTTCCGGAAGCAGTTCACCGCGTGAGTTTGCAATAATAGTATTCAGTGCATTATCGAAATTATCACGGCTTATCCCGTGGTATTCGTTTATATAGCCGTTTTCGTCATCTGGGATGTCCCTTACGAAAAGGTATTCCTTTTCAATATCGTCAGTGTTAGCAGGTTTCAGACATAGCATATTTTTACCTTCTTTCCTTAGAATATTATAATTATACTACGTCCAATGCCGGAATGCAATAAAAATTTTTTGAGTATTGTGTAATGTGTATTATATGATTTGTTCAACACTCTCAAAACTTATTCAAAATATTGACAAGTCTCGTATAAAGTGATATAATTAAATTATATATAAGCCTTTAAAGATTGACCCATCCGGTCTCTTGAAATGGCGGTAACTTGTTTCGGGGTGAGGATATGGCAGGTAATGTTTCAACAAAGATAGTTTATCAGAATTGCGATACCTATCTTATTGCAGGACTAAAAAAGAGAGACAGGATAAATGAGGACGCACTTAGAGTAGTGAACAGCAGCCGCGGCGACGGCTTGCTTGAGGTGAAATGGGAAAATACAGCTGCAAGGCACGTGCTTAAGTACAATGTCAGCAATCTTACAGCTCTGTCGGAATACGTTAAGCAGCCATTGACACAGGAAAGATATTTCGGAATACTTGGTCAGATACAGCGGATACTTGAATACTGCAGTGAGAATTCACTGACGTCTGACAATGTCATTCTCCTTGATCCCAAGAACGTTTTTTATGATGTTGAGAAGAGAAAGGTACTGGTAGCGTACCTGCCTCTGATGATAAATATGTACAAGTGCTCGAATCTGGCGAAGTTCCTATACAAGCTCCATAAGAATGCGAATATAGAGGGAGCGGATAAAACAGTCATGGAAAAGTATGCTCTTTTCCTTGAAGATAACCTTAAAAGCCAGCGTGACCGCAGTATAGGTCTTACATATAACCACCTCTATACTTTTCTCCACGACGTTCTCGGAGTTCCTATGAGTTCTGCTTCCATAAGAGTAGCAGAGGCCAAGTCAGGAGCAGGCAGCAAAGAGGGCGCGTCTAAGCCTTCAGCACCTGCGCAGACAGAAGATCAGGATCACACTATCGTCGTGAGCAAGCCTAAAGCTGCGGATTGTGCCGCATTTCTGAAAGACTCAGCAAACAGGGAGATACCAATTGCAGATTTCCCGTTTACAATAGGCAGAAAGGCTGACAACGACCTTGCTCTCACTGACAAGGGGACTGTGTCAAAACTTCATGCTGTTATAACTTTTGAGGACGGAACGTTCTACATCGAGGACAAGGGGTCATCAAACGGCACCTTCCTGAGCAGTTTTGAAGGCGGAAGGGAGAAAATAAAAAAGCAGCAGCTGAATTCCGGTGATACATTCTACATCTATGATATCCCCTTCGTATTCACGGTGAATACAGGTGACTCTCCCACGGTTATCGTGGGCAGGAAGAACGAGCTGAAGGCAAAGACAGACGACCTGAAAAAGACAGGCATGAAGCACATAGCCTATCTGTTGAATACATCCAGTAAGGAAAAGGTTCCCATATTCGTTTATCCTTTTACCTGTGCGGAGCTTTCCGGCATTATCATAAGCCGTGAGAATCAGAAAAGTCGACACAGCATATCCATAGAAAACAAATCCTGCACCTCCCTTTCAGTAGAAGGGGACGAGGTGACTATCGGTGAGAGCAGCAGTATATTCTCGGGCTGCAATTTCTTGTATTACGGTATATCATACACCTTCTACGAAGAGAACTGAGGGTGACGCTTTATGAAGTATGTTTTTTCTTTTGTTACTACTGAGGGAGCAGTCAGGAAGGTGAATCAGGATTCACTTTTTATAAATACCGCAGAGTTCGACGGCGAAGAGATATTTTTTGCAGCGGTCTGTGACGGAGTAGGCGGACTTTCCGGCGGCGAAAAGGCGAGCGCTTACGTGTGCAAGCGCATGAGCGAGTGGTTCGCTAATGATTTTGCAGAGCATATGAGAAGCAGATCTTCCATACTGAAAATAAGGGAGGCTATGGACGACCACCTTCACGAGCTGAACAGCCGTATCAACGATTATGCGGCTTCACGCTCTTCAGATATGGCGACGACCTTTACATCTCTTCTGATAATACCTCAGCTTAGGCATATCCTTATAGCCCATGTGGGAGATTCACGGCTTTACAGGATAACCGACGGGAGCATAGATATACTTACCTCGGATCACTCCGTTGTCGGTCAGGAGGTAAGGAACGGTATCATAACCGAGGAAATGGCTGAAAAGGATCCACGTCAGAACCAGCTTACGAATTGTATAGGAGCAGGTCTTGAGGACACCTCATACGATTTCAGCATAGCCGATTACAGCGAGGGCGAGTGCTATATGCTGTGCTCTGACGGCTTCCGGAAAAAAATCTCTGTCGAAGAGATTGGGAAGGCTCTGTGTCCCTCTGCGAACAGGGACGAAAAGGCTATGACTGCCAATCTTGAAAAGCTTAAGAATAAGGTCATCGAACGCGGCGAAAAGGACAATATAACAGCGCTTATGGTCAAGCTCTGCTGAAAGTGGGGAGATCGGATTGCTTAACAAAGGATTTATCCTTGAAAACAGATACAAGATCGACAGCGTTGTCGGAAAAGGCGGCACCTCTATAGTTTACCGCGCTCTGGATATGAAAGCCAACGACGCTCAGCGTGCTGTGAAAGAGGTAATGAAGACAAACGGCACAGACGCTTACAATGCCCGTCAGGAATCCCTCCTTATCAAGCAGTTCTACGAAAAGGATGTAAACAATTCCTTCTTTCCTAATATTATTGAGATCATAGACAATGACCCGAATGCTCTTTATATCGTTCAGGATTATATTGACGGTGTGACTATGGAGAAGCTGCTGAAATACGATTCATTTAAACCGAAAACACTGCTGCGCTATGCAAAGGATATATGCTCGGCGATGTCATTTATACACAAATGTGGTTTCATACACAGTGATATGAAGCCCGATAATATAATGGTGGTAAGGAATACAGAGGACCTTGAAAATTCAAAGCACCCGGAGAAGTTGGGAAGGCTTAAGTTTATCGATTTTGGTTCAGTCATTGAAAGAAGAGAGGGTACCTTCGCGTATACTCCGGCTTATGCGGCTCCTGAACAGTTCAGGCGTGAGGAGCTTGATGAAAAGACGGATATATTCAATATAGGCGCGACATGCTACTATATGCTCACGGGAAAAAAGCCCATGAACGTTTCTGTCAATGGTAAGCTCGTAAGCTCTGCGGAGCGCTTTGTCTTTGACAAGAACATGAACGCGGCTATAGTCCGTATAATACGAAAGTGCGTGAACGACGACAGAGCGAAGAGATACCGTTCCTGTGATGAGCTCTATGCAGAACTTGACAAGGCGGAAAACCATACCTACGTCAAGGCGACTGGAATAATCGCAGGACTTGCTGCCGTGTCACTTGCCTTTTCGGGCTTTTCAGGAATAATGGCAAGGAAAGGCAGGAACGAGAACTTCAACAAGCTTGTAGCAAAGGCTGAGAACGCGAGCACCTATTCGGAAAAGACCTCTGCCTTTGAAGACGTGATAAACGCTGACGGCTCTTATTCCGATGCATACATAAAGCTGATAGAGCTTTACAAAACAGATGACGTTTTTGACGAAAAGGAAGCCGGACAGATACTACGGCTCATCAATGAGAACATAAATCTGCTGAAAAAGGATCCTGAGTATGAAGATGTGGCATTCGAGCTCGGCATACTCTACTGGTACTATTATTTTTACGGCAGCGATTCACCGGATGACGGCGGCACAAACGGAAAGAGATCTGCTATAAAATGGTTTAGGGAAGCTCAGACTGCTGAGTTCAGGAAACGGGATCCAGAAAAATTCGAGATTGCTCAGGTATACTGCACGATAGGTGAATTTTACACTCTGTCCCGTAACAAGGAAAACGAGATCATAAACAAAATGGAGCCGGCTGACCTTTGGAAGAGTATAAATGATTTGAACAAGCTTGTGGAGACCGAGAATGCAGGCTCGGATATAATCATACTTGAGACTTACAAGACCATTCTCAATTTGGAGAATACAAATATGAAGGAGTTTGCAAAAGCAGGTATAACATTCGCGGAGCAGAGAGAGCTGATAGAGAATATACGTGAAAAGACGGAGGGTATCAGCGCAAACGAGGGCTCTGCTGCCGAAGCAAAGGAATATATATTAAAGATATACGGAGACGTTATTGAGAGCGTCAACGGTTCGGAGTGACGGGAGGTGCGGAATGAGTTCGTTCTACTGGCAGATACTGTCTGAAATATTTCTAGGCATAGGTGTCGTGCTTATGCTTACGGCGGTACTGATAGCGGCAAGGTATAGGATAGTTTCGGGTATGATTTCAGAGCTCAGAGCCGGAAAAAACACCGCTCAGTCATCAATGGCTGCTCCTCGTGCAAGGACTGATCCTATGGCTCTTGCCGACGCAGATGATGAGGAGTTCCGCGAGGAGCTCGAAAAGGGCGAGATCACAGTGGTGGTGGCACCAAAGAAGGAAGAAACAGCGGACGCAACTGTAGTTGTGAGCGTTGAAGGCGAGGAAGGCGATTTCAGAATGACACGGAATATCCTTGTTATAAACGCTGATCCCGATGTAATCGACAGTAAATGGAGAAGTAAATGAATAAAGGATCGTTTTTGGG
This sequence comes from Ruminococcus sp., assembly GCA_017961625.1. Classification (GTDB taxonomy): domain Bacteria; phylum Bacillota; class Clostridia; order Oscillospirales; family Ruminococcaceae; genus Ruminococcus. The sequence goes on from JAGCWY010000127.1 coordinate 13,719, forward strand.
AAGCTTGGCGGCAGCTATCACAGCAGTTAACGCAGTAAGTATATGTATTGCTGAGGCTGCATACTATCCGCCGCCGGAGGACCTCGGAATTTCAGCTGACAGCATTGAGATTGACAAAAGTAGCATGAACGGAGATACTGTTGCGGAGATACCTGTGTATGTTCATAATAATCCTGGATTTTCTGCCCTGAAGATCATCGTGGAGCTTGACGGCAGACTTAGCTTTGATTCTGATCTTGCAAGCACGGTCGTAGACGGCATCGCTGGAGTATACGTGAGCAGCTGCGGAGACAGCGAAAATACTCAGGCTATATGCTTTACGGCTGACGGTGAACGCTTTCAGGGAGACAGGGAGATAGGACGTCTTAGGATAAACATTCCCGGAGATATCAGCGTTGGAACTTACTCGGTAGCTCTTCTCAGGGACAGTGACAGCGAGGAGATATTCATAGATACCTACAATAAGAGGTCTGCGCGTTTCTATGAGGAGGATTTTTCATGTCTTGAGGGTGGCTGCATAACCATAACCGATAGCAGTGCTACGTCTACGGTTCAGGAAAATACTCCTGAGCCTGAGGCACAGGAGACAGCTATCACGGAAACCGCTGTGGAGGCTGTATCTGACGTGGAGACTACCACTTCTGCGGAGACTGCGACTTCTACAGTGCCGCCAGCGACTGAAAGGGAAAAGGTATCGAAAACGGCTGTGCAGAAGCTATATGATTCTCCGGGAGAAACGCTGACGACGATTGCTTCGGCGGAGGATGCTCTTGCCGAGCCATTAAATGAAGAGGAAAAACAGAGTGGTATGCTCGTTCCTGCGATAATAGCTGTATTGCTGGAGCTCGGAACGGCAATGGTGCTTATAATCAGAAAAGGAGGTAGATCAAAGTGAATAACGGGTTATTTGATCTCAGGAAAAAAATAGCCTTTGCGGCTGCACTCGTTTTTGTTGCGCATACAATGTGCGTGATGCCAGCAGCAGAGATAACGGCTGTTGCGACGGCTCAAACTGACAATCGCAGTATGGTTGGGGTTCCTGGCGCTGGAGCGGCTTCGAATGAAGACAATGAAACTTCCAAACCTGCGGGACCGACTGTTCCGGAAGAAGAGCAGGATCCGCCAAAAGAAGAAACGACTACAACTACTACCTCTATCACTACCACCACTACCACTACTATCACTACCACAACAACTACAGCTAAGAAGACTTACAAGCTGATTGCCGACAACACTGACATTAACAGTACGGATATGAGTTTCCTTTTAGGAAGCTTATTCCCTGGATATGTATTTGAGCACGGAGAGAACGTTCCGGGAGATCGAGAGAGACTTTGTACGGTTCCTGCGAATCTTAAGGTTAATACTGAGGATTCATGGGCTATCTCCAATCCCTATCTGTTTATATACAATCCCGATACTTCAACTGAGGACGAGCTCCATTTCACGGTATACTACAAGTACAGCATCATCTACGAGAATCCTAAGAATACCGCTCCGATGGAAGCTGTGACTTTTTCTGCGAAGGACGATGACGGAAAAGAGACGAGAGGCATCTTCGATTACTACAAGGCAGGTTCTGAATTGCTGATAACGCCCTCGGAGCTGTATACTGCAAACGGAAGTGCGGATGTGGTGAGCGTAAAACTTAATGAAAATGCAGTTCTTGTTAGAGAGGACATGGAGACTGATAAGTTCGTGCTGAAGAGTAACGGCGGTGGCGATATTGTCATCGCTCCAAGAAGATTCACACTCAACTTTTCCTCCCATACCGATTATCATCTTGAGGACAGCGAAAAGAAATATTCCTCTGGAAAGCAGAGCTACAGCATCAGATGGAATGATATCGGTTCGTTGTCTGTGAGGTCGAACGCAGGCGTCAAGAAGATATGGTTTGAGGTCAGGAGCGGAGATACCGTTAAGCGCTTCAAGGCAAACGATAACGGCTCATTCAATCTTGATAAGATACTCGAAGCTGAAGAGTTCAGATATAAGAACGATATCGTGCTGACAGTCTCAGGTATAGATGAGGCGGTAAAAGTTATAGTGAAGTATTTTGGCAGTAACGATATAGTAGATCAGTACATTGTCCCCGTTACAGCCGAAAACGCAGGCTTTACCTACGAGGTGCCGGTACTTTATGATGAGGACCGCTTCCTGAAAAGCTATATCTATGCCGGGGATGAGAACGATATTTATCAGAATGTATTTACCGCACTGGAAAAGAACAGCAACTGTATAGGCCTCGGCTATAGGAATGATATGACCTCGGTCACGCTTATATACAAGAAGTTCGCAAAAAGTGGCGACGACGCTTTCGTCTACGATCCTAGCAGTGATATCACGCAGAGGAGCGACAACTGTTATACTATTGAGTCCATGGATACCTCTGTGGAGCTTATGAAGTTTGGGGACGAGTTTAAAAATAAAAGAGCTATTATAAACACGCAGAAAAACGGTGCGCTAAAATCTGACAGCTATCTGCTAGGAGACAAGAACAAGAAGATCGTTATGACCATAGACGATCCTGACGATTCTGGCTTTATCCTTGTAAGAAATATTGTTGAGGGCGAAAACGGAGAGTACACCGACAGCCTGAATAACAGTATCTGCTTCTATCTGGACAGAACCGCACCGAAGGTTAGCTCGGTTAAGACCTCTGCAGACGGCATAGATGGCGGCTGGTCAGGTAGGAATGGGCTTGATGTTGAGCTTTCCGTGACGGATAATGAGAAACTGGATAATGTTAGCAACAGCCTTTCCTATTTCGATAAAAAGGAACTGCAAAATATATATGACAGATTCATAAATGCAGGCTCAGGCGACAGCCGTGAGATAAATTCGATTATCGCAAAGAATTATCGTTTTGACAGACCGGAAAACGGTTGGATAGATACTGCAGAGCTCAAGCCCTATGTCGAAACTGAAGATATGCGTACTGCGGAAGCAGCTGTCATAAACGAGTTGTTTGAGCTGCCTTTTGAAAAGGTAGACGAAAAGTATTCGGACTACGAAAATACCTACGGCTATTTCAGGACGCTACTAAGAAAGGATGCTTCCGGGCTCAGGAGCGATCTGAGAAGCTACTACAGAGAATTGATAGCTGCCGAACAGGCAAGGCTTGATGCGGCTGATGAGCTTGAAGATGACGAAAAAGCTGCAGCTGTTAAGAAGCTTAAGGCTTCAATCACCGGACTTACTCAAAGCGCCGAAAAAATAGACAGTCTCCTTGACGTGTACATAATTGCAGATAAGAACAAGAGTGCAGATTCTCACTGTATACCCAAGCTTTCCTTTGACTCAGACGGCAGATTCGTGATAAACTTCACGGCTGATAGCGAAAAGGAAAATGCTGTTATTGACGAGTATATCACTATTTCGGCAGTGGATAACAGTTATAATATAAGCAGTGAAAATGCGGCAGTTCATGTCAGGATAGACGGTCAGGCTCCTGTGGTAAAGAATGATAAGATATCGGCTGAGGGAGCTCCGAATGCTCAGGGAAGCAGCAGTATCTTTGTGCTTAAAGAAGGGGCGTATATTATCGCCGAAGCAGATGACATGAACGGCTCCGGAGTAAGGGAGCTTACACTAGCTCTCGGTGAGGGAACTGACGGCCAAAAAATGTATTACGATCGAAGCAGAGGCGGATACATATACAAGATTTCCGATACTGACCTTAACGGCAAAAACAGGAAGATACCGGCCATCATTGTTGCCGAGGACAATATGGGCAACAAGGCATATTGGAAGAGTAGCGAGAAGGGTGATAAGTTCAGCTTCATCATCGACGATGAAAAGCCCATATGTAGTATAAAGGATATTTCCGACGAAAAAAAGACCTATACCGAGGTCGCTTCGCAGAGCAGCAAGACATGGTTTAGAGAATTTGAGGACATAGTATTGTCGATAAGTGCTGAGGACGTAAATCCGGAAATATGCTCAGGCATCGAGGCTATTGACATAACCATAAACGATAGGTCTTGCCGTATAAGCGTTGCGGATAAGAGCATAGATATTGACAAGCTGAAAAACGGTGATTACAGGCTTGTTTTCGCAAAGGGAAGTGAAAAGGAAAGATTTAATGTTGAGCTTGTTTGCGGCGAGGTCAGAATACCTGTAGGGAAAGAGTACAGCCTGAATAACGACGGCAGTATCCACGTAAAGCTGACTGCTTCGGACTATGCCGGCAAGACGAGCAATATGGCTGAGCTCTCAAGCTTCATGGATAGCTCCGTGCCAAAAGTCACAGGGCTTAATTTAAACGGAAGGAACATTATCAGCGACGGAGGCAGCTTTGAATACAGGGAATTTGCCAGCGGAGAAGCACAGCTGGAGATAGTTGTGGAAGAGGGCGAGCACAGCTCCGGTATTGGAAGCATAGAGGTGACATTCAGCGATAAGAACAGCGGAGAAGAGAGTACACGTGTAATCGAGAATAAGGACTCTCCGCACAGAAAATCCTTTATATTGACTATTCCTGCTGATTTCAAGGGCACGGTAAGCGCTAAAGCTGTCAGCAATGTCACAAGATCCTCCGAAGATGTCTTATCCTGTGGTATTATTACCGAGAGCTACAGCAAGCACATGGAAACGTCCTCGGCAAAGGTCGAGCTTCCTGTTACTCCTTATAAGGACGCTTTGGGAGATCCACTGTACAGTGGGGACGTAAAGGCTACGCTCATAGTACAGGACAGTTTTTCAGGCATCGGCAGTATAGATTTGACGGCTTCAGGACACGAGACTGAAAGCTATGTCATTCCCTCAGAGGACGGCGAATGGGAAATAACCGACAGAGATGAGGAAGGCGGTCTTGTAAAGGCTGTAAAAAGGGATATAACTGTCTCCGAGAACACGAACGGAAATACGATAAAGCTTGATTTTGGGGACAATGCAAGAAATTACACCTCCATGACGGAGCCTGTAAGGTTCAGTATAGATAAAACGGCTCCAGAGGTGAAAATAAGGTTTACTGACGAGAACGGAGCTGATGAAAAATCTGACAGTAATATATTCAGCAAGGAACGCCGAGCTGTAATAGAGGTGACTGAGCGCAATTTCGATGAGGAACGCATGGAGGTCACTGTAAACGGTGTCAAGGAGAAGCTGGAATGGAAGCTGACAGGAGGCGTGGAGGGTACTGATACAGCTGTATACAGTGCTGTAAGAGAGTTCAAGGACGACGGCGATTACCTGCTAAAGGTAAACTGTACGGATATGTGCGATCAAAAGGCAGATGAGAAGACTGAGAGCTTCATTATTGATACTACTCCTCCTGTCTTAAAAGAAGCCTTTGACGGCAGTATTGCAAATGAACATTACTATAATCAGGCTGTAAAGGCTGTATTCACTATAACCGATAAGAACTTCGACCCACAGCTCATAGAGGTTAGTGGAACATATAATGGCAGCTCCTATGACTTCCCGGCATTCTCCTCCTGGCAGACCTCCGGAAGTGAAAGTTCTGCTTCTGTAGATTTCAGCAGGGATGGCGAGTATGTAGTAAGAATATCCGGAAAGGATAAAGCTGGCAACCAAATGGAAGCATACACAGGACGCTTCTGCATTGACAGTAAAAAGCCTTCTATCGGGGTAGGAGAGGTAATAAGGTCCAACAACGGCTCTGAAATAAGACCACGTATCGTCTTTGAGGATACCAATATCGACAAGGAGAGCATAAAGGTCAAGGTGGACGGTGCAAACCGCGGAAACAATCTTAATCTCGGCGGTACTCTCAATGAGGTGGCAGGTGGCTACGAATACGTCTTCGACAATATCCCGGATAAGGAAGAGAATGACGATATCTACAAGGTAAAGGCAAGTGCCAAGGACAATGCTGACAACAAGATTGAGAAGGATTTTCAGTTCTCTGTCAACAGATACGGCTCTGTATTCGAGATAGACGACGATACTAGAAAGATACGCGGAAGGTTTATTTCCAGCGAGCAGGATATCATTATCACAGAGCGCAACCCAGACGCTCATGCTTCACCTCAGAATGTATTCATTACAAAGGATTCTGAGATGATAGAACTCAAGGAGGGTGAGGATTACAGCGTTAAGCACCGTGGCGGTGATGACGAGTGGTCGGAGTATGTGTATACAGTATTTGCCAAGAACTTTGAAAAAGACGCGAAATATTCCGTTTCCATACATTCAAGGGACGCGGCAGGAAATATAAATATAAGCGATTCCGATAAAAAGAACGCCGACGTAGAGTTCTACATTGACAAAACAGAGCCACTTTGTATACCTCTGAATATCTCAGAAAATACGGCGTACAAGAATGAAAGTATCACAGCCCGCCTTTCAGTTACGGATAATCTTATACTTAAGGAGATACACGTATTCATAGACGGAAAAGAGGTAAGAAGGAGTTATTTTAATGACGAGTGTACATTCGAGATACCAAATTCGAGTCACGCTCAGGATATAAAGATCATTCTTACCGATATGGCTGACAATGTCAGGGAGTATGAATACAAGAACATACTTGTTACAAAAAACGGAATGAGGATACTTATACATAAGACATGGTTCAAGGTGTGCTGCGGTGTAGTTGCACTTCTTGCGGCAGCCGCGGCTGTGTTCATACGAAAATGGAAAAAGAGGCTTTATTGATTAACGGAAGGTCCGGACACAGATCCGGACCTTTCCTCTTATCTTTGGTGAAACTGCATAAATGTCGGTGCAGATATGTTTTCAAGCGCAAAAATGTATATTTTTTGTGTACAAAAAGACACAAAAGTTATATTCTTATGATAGTCAATTGGCATTTTGCACATAAATATTACTGTTGAATTATTCAATCAACCAAAGATAACATATAACATATTGACATGAGAGGCATAATTGTGTAAAATACTAAGTATTAGTGAAAGTTATATATTAATGTATGGCAACAATTTTTTCACATATTAATTTTAACATTTAAGGAGGAAAAACAAAATGAAAAAGATTATTGCAGTACTCTCTACTATGGTTATGTTAGGCTCGCTGGCTTCATGCGGTGACAATTCAAGCACAACAGATACCAGCTCAAGCAACAACGAAACCAAGACCACAACCACAGCTAAGTCTGACGAGACAACAACAAAGGCAGACGAAAGCAGCAGTGACAACGGCTCTAAGACAGTCGGAATAGCTATGCCTACAAAGTCTCTCGAGCGCTGGAACCGTGACGGTGAATACCTCAAGGCTCAGTTCGAGGATGCAGGTTATAAGGTTGATCTGAAGTACTCAGATAACAAAACAGAACAGCAGAACAACGATATCCAGTCAATGATCGCTGATAAGGTAGATCTTCTTCTTATCGCTGCTATCGACGGTGAGACCCTCTCTCAGACACTTGCTGACGCTAAGGCAGCAGATATCCCTGTTATCGCTTATGACCGTCTTATCATGAATACAGACGCTGTATCATACTATGTATCATTCGATAACTATACTGTTGGTAAGCTCCAGGGCGAGTTTGTACGCGACGCTCTTAAGCTTGACAGCGAGGCTGGTCCTTTCAATATAGAGTTCACAGCAGGTGACCCTGCTGATAACAACGCTGGATTCTTCTTCAATGGAGCATTCGACGTTCTCAAGCCTTATATCGACGAAGGAAAGCTCAAGGTTCCTTCGGGCAAGACCACATTCGAGCAGGTTGCAACTCCTAAGTGGTCAACAGATACAGCTCTTGCAAATATGCAGAACACACTTGCTTCTTACTATTCTGACGGAACACAGCTCGATATTGCACTCTGCTCAAATGACTCAACAGCTCTCGGTGTTGCACAGGCTATCTCTTCTGACTACAGCGGAAGCAATACACCTGTCGTAACAGGTCAGGATGGCGATATTGCTAACCTTCAGAATATCGTTGACGGCAAGCAGTCAATGACAGTATACAAGAACGTAAGCGACGAAGCAGGCGTTACTCTCGACGTTGCAAAGGCTATCCTTTCTGGTCAGACACCTGACGGAAGCCTCAGCCTTTCTGCTGAAGCTACTTTTGATACATCATCTTATGACAACAATGTAAAGGTTGTTCCTTCATATTTACTTGTTCCTTATGTTATCACTAAGGATTCACTGGATAAGCTTGTAGACACAGGTCTTTACAAGTGGGATAGCGATAACAAGTATCTTGAATCAACAGCTTCAACCACATGATGAAGTAATAAAAAATAATATATGTCTGAAAAAAGGGGGGACGGGATTAGTCCGCCCTTTTTTCTAAATGAAAAAAATTGTGTTCAGAAATACTTTACCTGACCGAGATTTCAGAAAGTATATCAGACATGGTAAAAGGAGGGATATAATTGGCAGAATTTATTCTCGAAATGAAAAATATAACTAAGGAGTTTCCGGGCGTTAAGGCGCTTGATAACGTAAATCTTCAGGTAAAGCCGGGAGAGATACACGCCCTCGTCGGTGAAAACGGCGCAGGAAAATCAACGCTTATGAATGTACTAAGCGGTACCTATCCTTTCGGAACATATTCCGGCGATATCGTATACAACGGTGAGGTCTGCCAGTTTAAGACACTGCACGACAGTGAGGAAAAGGGAATCGTAATCATACACCAGGAGCTCGCTCTTATTCCTGAGCTCTCTATCGGTGAGAATATGTTCCTCGGAAACGAGCGCAAGGGACGCTTCGGAATAGACTGGGACAAGACATACTACGATGCAGCAAAGCACATGAAGCAGGTCGGCCTTAAGGAAGAGGCGACCACTCTTATAAAAGATATAGGAACGGGCAAGCAGCAGCTGGTTGAGATTGCCAAGGCGCTCAGCAAGAACGTAAAGCTGCTGATACTTGACGAGCCTACCTCCTCTCTTAATGAAGAGGATTCAAGGATGCTCCTCGATCTTCTTCTTGAATTCAAGAAGAACGGCATGACATCTATCATTATTTCCCATAAGCTCAACGAGATATCTTATGTTGCGGATAAGATAACCGTTCTCCGTGACGGCTCTACTATTGAGACTATCGACAACGAAGGTCATAATATTGATGAAGCCCGTATCATACGAGGAATGGTAGGACGTGAGCTCAGCGACCGTTATCCTGCACGTGAGCATAACGTCAGCGATAAGGTTGGCATGGAAGTAAAGAACTGGAGTGTTCATCATCCAATATACAACGAGAAAAAGGTCGTTGACAACGTTTCCTTCAATGTTCATCGCGGAGAGATAGTAGGCTTTTCAGGCTTACAGGGCGCAGGACGTACAGAGCTTGCAATGTCTATCTTCGGAAGATCCTATGGTACGAATATCAGTGGAGAAATCAAGATCGACGGCAAGGAAAAGACTCTCAGGACTGTTCGTGACGCTATCGAGGCAGGTCTTGCTTACGTTACCGAGGACAGAAAGGGAAACGGTCTTATCCTTGAACAGAGCATTGCTCAGAATACCACTATGGCGCGTCTTGAAAAGGTATGCAATAAGGGTATCGTCGATATCAACAAGGAAAATGCTGTCGCAGAGGAATACAAGGGAAAGCTACGCACGAAGACGCCTTCTGTCCAGCAGGCGGTAGGTAATCTTTCAGGTGGAAATCAGCAGAAAGTGCTGCTCGCTAAGTGGATGTTTGCCGATCCTGAGGTGCTCATTCTCGATGAGCCCACAAGAGGTATCGATGTTGGTGCAAAGTATGAGATATATTGCATAATGAACGACCTTGTAGCACAAGGAAAATCTGTTGTCATGATATCCTCAGAAATGCCCGAGTTGCTCGGAATGTGCGATCGTATATACGTAATGAACGAGGGCAAGATGGTGGCTGAGATGCCTGCTTCGGAAGCAACGCAGGAAAAGATCATGTCAGCTATACTTCAGTCCGACAAAAAATAAATGATCTAAGGAGTTTAATATGAACGTTAAAACATTCATAAAAAAATACACCATGGTCATTGCGCTGGTCGTGGTATTTATATTCTTCTCGTGGTGGACGGAAAAGAGACTTCTCTATCCGCAGAACCTTTCAAACCTTCTTATACAGAACGCTTACGTTCTCGTGCTTGCCTGTGGTATGCTCATGTGTATCCTCACTGGCGGTAACATCGACCTTTCGGTAGGCTCCACCGTCTGCCTAATAGGTGCTATAGCCGCCAAGATGTTGACCCAGAAAAGTATCGATCCGATAGTCGTTATTCTGTTATGCCTGGTTTTTGCTTGCATTATCGGTATGGTGCAGGGATTCTGGATCGGATATATACATATACCGCCTTTTATCTGTACCCTTGCGGGAATGTTCGTGTTCAGAGGAATCGGACGTGCGATACTTGATTCAAAGACAATCGCTATCCAGCAGACAGAGGGAAGTGTTGGAAAGAAATTCCTTGATATCTTCGCTTCTTATATCGAGATACCGGGAGTTGACACAAAGGATGTAAAGTGGTCGGCTTTCATTCTGGGTATTATAATTGCTGCTGTTCTTATTGCGGTAACTGTACTTAATCGTGTAAAGAAGGCAAAGAAGGGTTACAAGCAGGTATCAGCTGTATCACAGTTTTCAAAAATACTCGTTATAGACGCTCTCGTGCTCGCTTACACATGGAAGCTTGCACACTATAAAGGTATACCTGTAATGGCTATATGGGTGCTCGCAGTAGTGTTTATATTTGCTTTCATTACGTCAAAGACAGCTTTCGGACGTTATTTCTACGCAGTCGGCGGAAACGAGAAGGCTACAAAACTTTCAGGTATCAATACCAATAAGGTTTACTTCATGGCTTATACAGCAATGTCGCTCCTCGCAGGTCTTTCAGGACTCCTTGTTGCAGCCCGTGTAGGCTCTGTAAACGGCGATACAGGTAACTCCTTTGAAATGGACGCTATCGGCTCATGCTTCATCGGCGGCGCTTCAGCTTACGGCGGAAGCGGTACTGTAGGCGGCGTGGTTGTAGGAGCTATACTCCTTGGCGTTATCAATCAGGGTATGTCTATTAAGGGCCTTGATAATAACTGGCAGTACGTAGTCAAGGGTGCAGTTCTTCTTATAGCTGTTATCTTTGACGTTGTATCCAATAAAAAGACCGGCAAGGCTGGTTAATATATCTTTGTGCGGCTTAGGAACTGCGGCGCAGCTCCTAAGCCGCAATTACGTTGAACATTCTGAAAGGAAACGGGAAATGAATGGTATAAAATATGACGAAGCCAAGCGCTCAAAAGCTGGAAAAGCAGCTCTGCTCAGAGCAGTGGTTGCAGCGTATATAGCCTATCTGGCGTTCAAGATAGTTACGGCTAAGGACAGTTCAATGAATCTGACTACAGCCCGAATTATAGGTGCAGCATTCATCGTTGCAGATATCGCTTTTGCGGTATATACGTATATGCGCTTCCAGAGCGAGTTGAAAGCAGCAGAGATCACAGATAACATGGACAGCGCTGATAAAGCTTCTGAAAATGAAAAAGAGGAAGAATAGGTGTTATGGTTCTCGATGATATAAAGACTCTCTATGCGGAGTACGCTTCTGAAGTGGAACGGCTTGAAGGCAGCAGAAAATTAGGGGACGGGCTTTTCGGAATGGGAAAGAAGGTCTCCGACGCTCCCTGTCATGACCAGTTCTCATCAAGACTTGAGGAGCTTCTTAAAGACTTTGCGGCAGCTACTCCTGCTTCATCGGAGGTAAGGGAGGTACTGTCCTATATGTACAGCGTTCAGAAGGAGCACAAGGACTATGTAAGCGCTTACTGGCTAATGAATGCGGTACACGGCTTCACCGTGGAGCTGATAGGCTCTCTGTCACCTCAGGACGCAGGTGAGCTGGCAGAACAGTATGAAAAGATATGTCCGCGCATCGAGCGCTTTCCTGTTCAGAAAAAAGTGCTTAAGGCTCTGAAAAGCGCTGCAAAATGAAAGTTTCTGATTGATGGGGGTGGCATAAGATGTTATCGGCCTCATAACCCGAAGGTCGTTGGTTCAAATCCAGCCGCCGCAACCAGAAACAAGGACTATGTTGCTAAACATAGTCCTTTTGCTTTATGGCTTAGAATAGCAGTTTAATACGATATTGCTACAAGAATCTATGGCATTAAGCGACTATATTGCATGCAAAAAAGAAAGTTGAACGGAGCTTGATATAAGCTCCGTTTCCGTTATATTTCCGTTATGATGGTGCAAAGTAATGTATAATGACGATTAATAACGAATCATGCAGTCAGTACGATTGACTTTTTCTCCTATCTGTGGTATAATTGCAACTAACATAAATCGGAATTTAGGAGGAATACTGATGATTGAAACATTACTGAAACAATTGGAAGGTCTTGTCGGCTCAGATGATTTTGAATTTGAATCGGAAGAAATAATTGAAAAACTGAAAGCCGAGGGTGCAGGTTTTGAAATTGTTGATAATCTGTTCTCTATTATGGAAAAGCACCCTCTTGATGATTTTGGAATGCCCGGTGCGATGGTTCATTTTATTGAGAATTACTATCCTGACTATCTTCCGCTTTTAATAAGTTCTGTACAACGTTCTCCTGCCATGCATACTGTATGGATGCTAAATCGTTGTATTAATGGCAAAAGTGATACCGAAAAGCTGTTATCTGTTCTTAAAGATATAGCTAATGATGATAGTTTGGATAAAACAATAAAGGATTCAGCTAAAAGCTTTCTTGATTATCAAACAGGGCACTAAATTCTGATTTATCTTAGTAACATAATAAACATAATGCCCCTGAGCTCTTTGTAACACTCAGGGGCAAAAATTCTATATGGGGATCTGTCTTTGTGGAGAAGGAGCTTCTTGTTACTTTGCCTCTTCCTTGCAATTGTCATGATGAAAGGGATTGAGTTTTCCGTCTATCACATCTGAGGCTACTTCATCAGCTGACTGTATTGCATGGACATATATCTTGCTCGTTGTAGTTATAGAAGAATGTCCAAGACGTCTTGAAACAGTGGGTATAGATACTCCTTCGGCTATAAGGAGTGTTGCGTGGGTATGTCTAAACAATATGAAAACACGTTTAAAGAATGGTCTCACATTTTTCTATTGATACATCGTATTGATGCCCTCTGTTGTATATGTGGATAGAATAGCTCATGCGAAAACCAAACGGAACACAGTTCAGATAAAATTCACTATGATTACGGTCGATAACGACAGCTTTTTTCAGAAGCTGCGAATAGAATTCCGTATCATCGCTGTCATGCTCGGCGGTCAGATTGACCTGCTTGATATATTCTTTAATTGAATCAAACTGGCGCTGATGAACAGCATTAATATCCTGCTTGTCAGCAATTTCCTGTGTCAGTCTTGCTATCTCACCGTCATAGTAATCGACCTGTTTTTTCAGATCTTCACGTGATAGTAATTCTTCAAGCATCATATCAATAGCTTTTCTCTTTTTTCGTGATAGATTCTCTATCTCTGCTTTCAATGGTTCGGTATCTGCTTTCGGTTCACATTGCTGTACCATCTGGATATCTGCTAAAAGCTGCGTTACGATATCTTCTCTTGCAACCTGAATATGCTCTATCAGATATTTCATGCATTTCCTCAATGTCACTTCGTTAAATGTTACATTATCACAACCGACTTCTGCACCGTTTGCGTCCACTCGGTGTACTGAACCATATTTGGCACGGTTCACACAATGCATACATCGTTTCTCCTTGTCCTGACGACCGCTGACATTGTAGGAATAACCACATTTACCGCAGACCACCTTACTGCTGAACCAGTAATGACTGGAATACTTTCGTCCCTCACGGGAAAGCTTTCCGCGCTCATATATCTGCTTCTGAGCTAAGTTCCATACCTCTCTTGATATGATACCCTCATGATGATCCGGTATTGTAATAAGCGGAACATCAGGATTATCGCCGTTGTTCTGCAGTACCTGCTTTGTCAGAAAATCTGTTGAATAATGCTTCCACTGTGTCAAGTCACCAACATACTTATCGTTTTTGAGAATACGGCACACACCATCTTCTCTCCACATTTTTCCTTGCACTGACAGCATACCTGCTGCATTAAGCTCGTTTGCAATAGTATGGCAACCTTTGTGCTCAGATACGTAGCTATGAAAAATGCGTTTGACTATCTCGGCTTCTTCAGGAACAATGGTCAGCTTTCCTTTTTCGGTACGATATCCGAGCATTGCTGAATATCCGTAAACATATCCACTTTCCATTTTTCGGCGGATACCCCACTTTACTCTCTCCGATATCTTTCTGCTTTCCTCCTGAGCGATACTTGCCATAATTGTAAGTCGGAGCTCTCCGTCCTTATCACTGGTATCAATACCGTCATTCATAAAAATGATATTGACTCCAAGCTGTGAAAGCTGACGGGTATAATTGAGAGTGTCAACTGTATTTCTTGCAAATCGGCTGACTTCTTTTGTGAGGATAGTATTTATCTTTCCTTTCTCACAATCCTTTATCATACGGTTGAAGCCGTCGCGTTTTTTGACGGAAGTTCCTGTGATACCTTCGTCGTAATATACCTCGACAAGCTCCCAGTCTTCATGCTCACTGATATACTCAGTGAAATACTTTATCTGTGCTGACAGAGAATTGAGCTGATCTTCCATATTGGTGCTTACGCGGCAGTATGCCGCTACTTTAGTTTTGTTATTCATTTTCCTCCTTTTCCCGTAATGGGGAAATGAATCCCCCTGCATTTTTATTATACAGCTTTCACACTTTAAAGTCAATACACAAAATGCAGAGGGAATGTGTTTATGCTGCCTGTTCGGACTGCTCCTGCAATGCGATAAGCTTTTCAAGCTGTTCTGCAGTTATGAGTCCCTGTTTGTAAAAAACATTGTAGTAGCCTATCTTCATTGCCTTTACAAACTCTTTCTCCTGTTCCTCTGTCAGATCAATAGATGAAGTGTTTTCTGTTGTTACGGTGGTTTCATTTTCATTTCTTTTCATAATACTCCTATCCGCTGCATTTTTTGCAGACTTTTCATATAAAAATTTCGGTATTATCACTTTCATCCCTCCTTGAAAATTTTTTGTTTCTGAGATGAAACACGTTATGTAATCTGCAAATCGTATACCCATTATAGCTCACTGAAACTTCATATTCAATTGACATTATGGCAGAAAAAAGCCCCCGAAAAAAAGCGTTTTTCCGGGGCTATATTGCTGTCTCTGATAGGGAGTATTCTGTTGTATTAAAAGTCATAAAAGCACAGAAACTATTCTTGCTCATTGTAAAAATCAAACAAACATTCGGCAGACATATTTCTAACCATTCAGATGTTCGTGTAAGGTTTGTACAAATATGCTTCTCCAAAAAATCTGATTTCCGTCAGGGAGCTGCTGCAAGTCTGTATTTCACTGCAACGATGAATAGCCTTTTAAAAGATGTGGTTCTACTCTTGCTACAGTAGATACTGCTGCAAGGGATGATTATATTTTTTATAGTACACTAATAATCTTATTTTCAAAATAGTCTATCGTGGATTACTTATAAGGTTTTTTCACTCAACTTCAACCGTTATGTTAGACCGTATATATTCAGTGCTAAATAATAAAAAGAGGAAAACACAATGCTTTCCTCTTTTGGTTTTATTGATAAGCATAATACAAAAGCAAAAGTTTAATTACTTCTGACGGATCTTTGCAACGAATTCTTTACGTAAATTCGTTTCTTTTATAGCCCCAACTTTAATTAGCTCATTAATTTTGTCAATTCTCATTTTGTCTGAACCACTATTTTTTCCACAATCCTGAACAATGCAAATATTGGCATTTACACCTTCTAATTTTAGAAGTTTATCAGCAGCTGTTCTTGAAATACCAAGTGCAACAAGGAATTCTTTTTTTGATATTTCCATTGTTTTTGCCTTACCAACTACATTGTTTAATGATGCTCTCTTTATTTCTGATACATTTTTAATTTCTGCCATTTTTCAACACTCCTTAAATATTTTATAATTTGATTTTTGAACTTTGTATTATGCTTAGGTTCACTTTAAACCATCTTTTGAACCAAATATTCTTCTACCGTCTGTTCCATGATCTTCTTGAATTTTGTATTATAAATCTTGCACTGCTTCGGGTCATAATCAAGATTTGCGCTCATTGCCTGATAATGACAACCACTTTGACATAACATTACATATGGGCATTTTATGCAAGTAGCATTATTTTCTATCCTTTGTGAATCAAAATATTTAATGCTATGTTTATCCCATTCAACGTTTCCATCAAGATTATATCTACCAATCTTTCCATTCTCTTTTCCGACATAATCCCAGCATGTATAAATCGAACAATCAGGAGTAAATACAAGCATCTTTCCAAGTCCACCACAGAATGAAGCAGAACGCTTAAGTGGAACACCAGCCAATAATGCAACCTCAAAATTACTTTTTATCTTATCTACTTCTTTACATGGCATATATTTCGGATATTTTTCATGAAGCCTTATCAACTCCATATCTATCTTCATATCATCAACAAATGATGATTCAATACCCGTAACCTTGCTTGTATAAACATGAATATAATCATTTGAAAACAAGTCTTCGCTGTCAATAAATTCCATAAGTTCTTCAAGATACGGAAGATTTCTGTTATCAACATTTATTCTTATATCAATTTCAACTTTCGGAACTTGCAAAACACGTTTTATATTTGAAAATACCTTGTCGAAAGATGATTCACCACTAAGAGCAATACGTCTTTTATCATGTATCTGCTTAGGTCCGTCAACTGTTATCTGCAGATAATTTATCTTATTTTCACCCAAATATGGAATAAAAGTCTCAAGGTCATGACCGTTTGTAACTGCACAAAACGAATACCTTCCGTCACGGTTTTTCTCATTAACAATATAATCTATGATTTCTAAATTGTTTTTGTTTAGTGGCTCTCCGCCAAAAAGTGTTATGTTTTTATCTGTTTTATTCTTTTCAATAAATTTGAAAACAGCATCGACACATTCTTTTGTCATAATATAATCATCACGACTTTTGAAACACTGTGTATCCCTTTCGAAACAATAAACGCACCTATAATTGCAATTCATATTCGGTACTATAACTACATGATAGGAATCTGAAAAGCTTCTTATTTTTGCTATCATTTTCTTTGCGAAATCTATCTCCTCATCGACTGTCTGATCAGTAATAAAGCCTCTGTCGAGATAATCGTTTATTATGTCGCTACCAATATCGTCTGCATCAAAACTATCACTGTTTTTCGATATAAAATCGTAAAACTTCTGGTCTATCAGATCTAAAGCGCCTGTAAGACCGTTAAGCAATACATATCCGCCACCCGGAAGCTTATCTGATAATACATTATAACTACTGAATCTCATCTTAATCACCTTCCTGAATCATTTTTATATTAGTTTATGTTGTAATTTATTACATAGTACGATACTAACAAATATTCAATGTCTGAATTTTTTAGTTCGTACCTGTTTGGTATGGCTCTATTCTACTACGTTTTTGGACAATTGAAAAGATGACATCTGTCACTTTCGTTATGATTTATGTCATAAAAAAAATGACATTTGTTACTATGAGAAGCAAAAATTGTTCAACCAATATTGATAAAGTAATCTGTAAAAGAAATTTTCATAGCATGCTCTTTAAAATTGTTGTATATTAAACATTTATCGTTGAAAATGTCAAAATGTACTGACACAGGCGATGCTTGCTATTCACCAAAACTTAATTTCAGTACCTGAAACTTTTTCTGAATTTTTCATTTTTCTGTCTGAGAAAAAATCTGAAATGGATTTCAAAATCGGTGTATTTGATGTATTTGATGTCTTGTTGCCCGTATTCCGTAAATTGAAAATACATCTGATACATCACAGGTGTATTCATGATGTATTCACCGTGTATCAGAAAACGGCTTAACACCGTATCTGAATACACTGAATACACTAAATACATCATTTTTCAAATTCATCTCTGATTAAATCTGGAGAGTAATACAATCTATCAAAACAGAGATAACGTACCTTGTACCAAACGTAATAGATTTTAAATTCCTATGTGGTACATCTGGTACATTTGGTACGTGTTACACTGATTTGATTTTTATAATTTCAATTGTATTTTTCCTATCCGGGAAAAATCTCAGATGGATTTCAAAATTGGTGTGTATGCTGCACATGATGTGTAATTGCCTATATAGCGTAAGTGTTTTACACAGCACATGTACATCTGCTGTGTAAGTGGTGTGTAGCGCTGCACATAGGTGTGTAAATGAAATGCCGTAAAATAGAGACAAGCTCATATTTTACACACCATACACAGCATTTTTCAAATTCATCAGACAGAACGATTCGTTCACTCAGGAGTGAATCAAAATAGATCATAATAGATGCGAGCACCCTGAATCAGGGCGCAACTTTTGTTATAATGCTATGTTTCAGTAATTATTAAAGTCGTAAATTCAGGCTTTTGATTAAACTTTGTTAATCGTAAATCTGATAAATCTCCCTAAGGGCGCACTTATATACCACTTACATGGTATGTGCGCTCTGCGAGGGGAAAAAATTACTGATATTAAAACGATCTAAAAATATATTTAAAGAAAAATCCGCAGATACTTATTGACCCGCCCCCTGTCAAGTGGACAGTGGAAAAAACAAAAATAATTCTATGTAATATCTAAAAGCAGTCTGTGCAATTTGTGCAGGCTGCTTTATTGTTAGCAGTAGGCGGCAAGCACCTTTTGGAGTGAGGAGCGTAGCGACGAACGGAGAAAGGTGCTTGCCGCGGCGCCCGCCCACCAGTCATGCCACAGGATATGCTTCATGATATTCCATTGGCGTCATA
>JAGCWY010000128.1 GCA_017961625.1 Ruminococcus sp.
AGTCGAGGTAGTTCTGAGCATGGCACAGGATGCCGTGCTCGACTACATCGGCAGACCTACACTTCCGGAAGGAGCTGAGAGCATCGTTATCAAGCTTGCTGTTATCTACTATAACAGACTAGGCAACGAAGGCGAGAACAGCCGTTCCGAAGGTGGCATCTCGCAAAGCTTTTCAAATGATATTCCTGCCGATATTCAACGGCAGTTAAGAAACTACCCTCGAAAGGTAGGTGTGATACATCATGAGACTATCGAGGAATAAACAGCGCTCCTGCTGGGTTTTCAAAATGGTCTCCGAAAAGTCCGACTATGTCGGCACGGAGAAGAAAATTGACCTCGTGGGGCGCTTCGATGTTGTCGCCGAAATAACGAAGAAGTCCAGGAAGAAGGACGAGCAGGCGACAGAATCCGAAGTTATATGCAAGCTGACCGTTCCGACAGGGTATCACTTCAAAGAGGGCTTTATGCTCTCATTTGACAGCGACACAAAGCCGGATATGAAGATAGAAACAATCTCGAAGTACACAGGTCACTGTGTCTGCGAGTGCGTTTCGTGGTCGTAAGCTATGACTATCGACTTCGGCGTTGTGGGACTGGATAAGCTTCAAAAAAAGCTGAATACCATAAAAAACCTTGAAAAAGACCCGCGAGTGGATAAATCGCTCGGCAGAGGCGCAGCGCGTATGCAATCAGCGGTTAAAATGCTGACACCGGTCGACACTGGCAATCTGAGAAACAAGATATTTCTCGAGCATAAGAAGCAGAATGAGTGGTCCGTGGAGACTAACGTCGAATATGCTCCATACGTCGAGTTCGGTACAGGTCGCCTCGGTGACCCGACTGTGCCGCATACAAGCAAGGAAAGCTGGGTATACTACAGCGAGAAATTGAAGCGGTTCGTCACTACACACGGACAGAAGCCAGTCGGAATGTTCCGAAAGGGCTTCAAAAATTCACACGAGGCTGTCTACAAGATAGTTCGTAAGGAAGTGGAGGAAATAATTCGCAATGGTTGACATAAATCAGAAAATAGCGGCTATTCTTTCTCCGCTTGCACCTGTAGAGCTGGCAGATTCGGAAGCTGACCTGAGACTGCCCTCGATATATATCACGCCGCTGTCAAATGCTTCGGAGATATCGTTCGACAACAGGGATTTTCTCACGAATATCTCGTATCAAGTCGACATATACGCCGAAACGCCGCAGAAATGCGCTGAAATGGCGCAGGCGGTCGATGATGTAATGCAGGATAACGGCTGGACACGTTCAAACGGTCAGCCTATGGGAAGACAGCGCTATGTTTTGACATATACAGCGTTAGTCAGCGAAAAATTCAACACATACAAGGAGTGATACAATGGGCGAGTTTAACAGTAAAGGCACTATCCTCAGCGTTGCGGCTGTTCCGACAACCGGGGACCCGTCTTACAAGAAGCTCTACGGTCTCTATACCGTCCCCGAAATGGGCGGCACACCTGAGCAGATAGATGTCACCAATCTCGAGGACGGTATCAAGCGCTCTATTCTCGGCATACAGGACACAGGCACTCTTGACTTCGAGTTCTACGCAACCGAGGACGAGACAGACACATCGGCTCAGATTCGTGATACCTGGAATATCCTTCGCGGATATCAGACAGCAGGTGACACGATGATGTGGAAGCTTGAATACCCCGACGGCGAGGGCTTTACATGGCAGGGCAAGTGCTCAGTTCGCCGCCAGAGCGTCGGAGTCAACACGGCTATCAAGTTCACGCTTACGATCGGACTTGACACGCCGCTGACCGATATATGAGGTGACTAAATGAAGCCTTATGAGGTATTATCCGTATGCGGTAGTGAGTATCATCTGAAAATCACTACCGCTTATGCGGTACGACTGGAAGAAGAGCTCGGGACAGACCTGCTCAGCGGACTGGATAAGCTCGGCGAGATTCGCGTGCTTGCGAAGTATTACTTCGCGGCGGCAGTATCGCAGAACGATACAATAACAAAGGTCGAAGATATATATCAGTTATTTGATGATTATATCACCGACGGTGGCACGTATGAGGCACTACAGGAGCTTATAGTCGAGGTTTTGCTGACCTCGGGCATACTGTCGCCTAAAATGCACGAAGCCACAAAAAAAGCCAAGGAGATGCAGGAAACAGCATTAGCGAAGTTATTGAACTCGTCTATGCCAAAGCTCTCGAAGTAGGCATATATCCCTCTGAGTTCTGGGATATGAGTCTAAAAGAAGTACAAGACACGGTAACCGCACGATTCAGGCAGAAGAACAACGAAATCTACACTCTGTCAGGAATGATACGAGTTGCCGTGCTTTCTGTTTTCTCCAAGGACGTAAGGTTCCCTGATCCTCCCGAGAAGGAGCAGAAAACCGAAGGGGACTGGAAGAACTCATATACTTACTTGAAAGCACTTCAAGAAAAGCAGCGAAGGAGGTGCTAAATGGGTACAACGACAGATACAATTAATATTCTGCTGAGAGTCAACGGAACATCGAGCTACACAACGGCGATGAATACCGTCACGAACAGCACGAACGGCTTTAACAACTCGGTCGGGAGCCTTATCTCGACGCTCGCAAAGCTCGTCAGTGCCGGTGCTATACTGAAATTCTCGAAGGATTGTATCGAGGCGGCGTCTAACTTGCAGGAAGTGGCTAACGTTGTCGATGTGACTTTCGGCAAGAGAGCGAACGGCATAAACGACTGGGCGAAGAATCAGGCGGCAAGCTTCGGACTATCCGAGACAGCTGCGAAGCGCTATGCGGGAACTTACGGCACAATGGCGAAGCAGTTCGGCAGGACCGGCGACGAGGCTGTGCAAATGAGCATAGCTCTCACGAAGCTGACGGGCGATGTCGGCTCGTTTTACAATATGACCGACGAGGCGGCGGCAACTAAGCTGAAAGGTATTTTCACAGGCGAGACCGAGGGCTTGAAGTCTCTCGGCGTAGTTATGACGGAAACGAACCTCAACACATATGCGCTCAACAGAGGGCTTGCCGTTCAGTATAAGGATATGGACGAAAACAGCAAGGTCGCGCTCCGTTATGCCTATGTTATGGATAAGCTCGGACACGCTCAGGGCGACTTCCAAAGGACATCTGACGGCTGGGCGAACTCAGTCCGCACGTTCAAACTCGAGCTCGAGAATATGAAGGTTGAGATAGGAAATCAGCTGATACCCGTCGCAGGATATGGCTTGCAGCTCGTCAACACAGGGCTGAGGGCAATAGCGCCGCTCCTGATAGGCGTTGCACAGACTGTGAAATACTACGTCGAAGCGTGGAAACAGGCTTCGGAAACAGCAAGGTCGTTTGTCAAGATATCACTCACAATGTTCGGCGTTATGATAGTAGCACCGAAGGTTATAGCCTTAGTACGCACAGCAGTGCGCCTGCTGACTATGGATATAATGACACTCGGCGGAGCTATGACGGCAGTTCTCGGCATCGTGGGGCTTCTATTTGCGGCACTCGCGGCTGTTGAGCTGACAAATACCGTGAACGATATGAAGAATGTCGGAGAGAGTGCAGAAGTCAGCTCGGTAGCAGTCGACGACCTTTCCGAGAGCCTTGACGGTCTCGGCGAGAGCACGCAGAAGCTTGACACATTCCTCGCTTCCTTTGATGAAGTCAACAAAGTGGGTGGAAGCTCGTCGTTGATGTCAAATCTCGTAAATAGCGCAGATATAGCAAATATCCTCGGATTTTCTGACGGTCTGACAGAAGCGAACGGTCTGTTAGGTGAAATGAACTCTAAAATTGACAGCATTGATACTTCTGCTTTCAGCGGAAGCATTTTCTCAGCGGAATGGTGGAGCGGTCTGCTCGAAACTCTCGGCGGCTTCATTGAGGAGCTTGGTAAACCTTCTGAACTTGTCGATGATTTCCTGCTTGGACTTCACGATTTAGGCAGCTGGATGGAAGAAAATATGCCTAATTGGACTAAGAAGTGGGAAGGTCTCGGAGAAAAAATATATGATGCACTGCATCCGAACGAAGGCAAAAAAGATAAAGGCACAGAAGATACATTCATTTGGACTGATAGCGATACTGGTAGACAGCATATAATGCAGAAGCATAACGCTGACGGCTCTGAATCAGATTTATGGAAAGCTTACAAGCATAATACAACTACGACGGTCGCTCCTGGCTTTGCCGCTGGCGGCTATCCGAGCAAAGGCAGTCTGTTCCTTGCCGGCGAGTCTGGAGCTGAGCTTATAGGAAACTTCGGTGGCTCGCAGACCAGAGTCCTGAATCAGTCTCAGATGGGCGGTTCTGATGGCTCACAGATTCTATTTAGTCCTACAATACAGATAGACGGTCGTAAGATATCTGCGGTCGTACTGGATAACATAAACTCAATGACACGTTCAAGCGGCAGAAGTCCGCTGATAGAGTTAGGAGGCTGAATATGCTGAGAATTGATAGTACAGACCTCCCGACACCAAAGAGCGTGACATACACGCAGAACAAGCTCTGGTCGCAGAATACCGGCAGACTTGACAGCGGTTATTTCGTCGGCGATTTAATCGCGATCAAGAAAAAATATCAAGTGACTTTTCCGGCGCTCACTCCTGCGGAGCTTGAAACGGTCAGGACGGCAGTCAACGCCGATTTCGCAACGGTGCAGATAACGAACGCCGAGGGCGGCACTGATACCGTGTCAGCGTATTTCGGCGACGTTACTGTCGAATCGTATTCGTGGCATAATGGCATTAATTACGCCATAAATGCCGCAGTATCAATCATAGAGAGGTGATAGTATGCTTCCTGTTACTGGCAATGTAAACGCAATGCCGCGAAAACTGAGCTGCAAGCTCGAGATAGGCGGCAATACTATCACCGAAGTTAAGCAGTTGACATACGCGCAGGACTGGTCCGGAGATATTTCAATCGGTAATGTGGTATCGTCATACTTCACAGCTACAATCCCTACGCCGAGTTTCTCTCTTACTGGTGGTAACGTCACGCTTAGTATGGGAATAGGTTCATCGGTGGAGTGGGTTGCTATAGGACAGTTCGCTGTAGATCCTTCAAGCGTGAGAACGAAGCAAGGCTATACTTCATTTAGCGCTTACGACAAACTACACGATTCTGTCAACTCATACGTTCCTAATTCGAGCTATGCGGAAACTCTGCAAGGTCTCTGCGATGATGTCTGCAATCAGATAGGTATAACGTCTGCCAGTCTGGGTGTGTCTCTGAGCTTAGCAAAGGTTGATTTAGCAGGGTATACGCTTCGAGACGTATTAGGATTCATCGCTGCGTACTGCGGCAAAAACGCCTATTTAAACGCTTCTGGTGGGCTTGCATTGAAGTATTTCAGTAACGCCAGCTACACGGCAGACGGAACGAGAGCAAATGTTCCGTATATAGGCGAAAATAACTGCACTGTCGGAAGACTGATTTGTCAGTCAGCTGACGGAGTGCTCACGGCAGGCTCAGGCGAAGGTATATACTTCACCTGTCCGTTTATGACACAAGCGAGGCTGAACAGCTTACAGTCTGCGCTTGGAATTACTTACAGAAAAGCAGACGTAGATATTCCATATGGAAACTTCTGCCTGCAATCTGGTGATATAATTACAGTCACAACGACTGGTTCAAATCTCACAGTTCCGATAATGGCTAACTCATGGACTTACGACGGCGGTTTATCGTCTTCCGTTTCGGCGTATGGAGTGAGTGACTATAGCGGTTTTGCGAATAACGCTGAACGCTCGATATCGTTCAAAAGGTTTGAAGCTACGGCGGCAGAGAAGAAATATGTCGGTTCTGCAGTCCAGGAAGCAACAGCAGACATCACAGGCGCTAATGGTGGTATCATTCGTATTAATATGGGTGGTAATGGCAAACCTGCCGAGATCCTCATACTTGATACAGGAGATATCAGCACGGCAAGCAGTGTATTCAGACTGAATGAGAACGGTCTGGGATATTCCAGTAATGGTTATAACGGTCCGTATGATACAGCTATCACTGCGGCTGGTCTGATTGTTACTGACAGATTCGTCGGTAATAAGATATCTGGTGTTACTATTGAATCAAATCCTTCAACAACAGGCGGTCAGAAGCCTTATGTCAAAGTTGAAAATGGAGCTATCTCGTTCTATCAAGTTACTGTAAACGGTAGCGGTGAGGTTACGAGTAGCACTTATATCGGAGAGATAAGGTTCGAGCCTGCTGACCAGTATCAAGGTGATGCGGTCAAGGTCGATATTGATAGCGGAAATTCCTTTTCTATCGGAGTTGCAGGTCACGCTCCTGACTTTGTATACTATTCTGATCCGAGTCAAGCTCCATCAGGTGCAGAAATGTTTAACATTGACGGAAATCTCAGATTTTATAGTAGCACTGCAGCAGATTATTTTGACCTTGCTACTATGGAAGAGGAAATAGAAGACCTTAAACGACGTGTAACAGCGTTAGGAGGTTAATTTATGACAATATACAAAGGAAAAGAAGCTGTATGCGGAATACAGCTGACTATAGATAGATGGTGGAGATATGCTATGACAGCTCAGGACACTCTGACGGTCAAGTTTATAGATGTACTCGGTCACGTTATAACGAAGACTTTCGGCAGTGAATCCGTTGACAGCATAGACAAACAGGTCGGAGTCATACTGACTGGTGCTGAAACAAGCACAATGTCAGCAGGAAGAGGGATTATAACCGCTTACATGAATGACCTGGTTGTTATTCCACCTACGGAAATATACGTAAAGGAGGCGTTGTGATGTCATATTACGACAATACAAAAAACCGCTTCAATCCTGAGAATAGGTTTATCGGTGACATCGAAGACGGGAAACGCTATCCGTTTGGATGTTACTCAAAAGAGGAAGCTGATGCTAAATTTGCATTAAAAACAGATCTCGATATTCTTACGGCTGATGTAACAGTAATCAAAGGCCAGATTATTGATATTCTTCGCAGACTTGATGCTCTTGAGTATAAGGCTATTAATATTCAGAGTTTTGTTGCAAGTCCGGCAACTATTGAGCGTGGATCTAATGCTACAGTAAATCTGACTTGGAGCCTGAATAAGGAAGCAATAACTCAGACTATTAACGGTTCGGCAGTTCAAGGGACTTCAATGCAAGTCACAGGAATTTCAGAAACTACTTCGTTCAGGCTTGAAGTTTCAGACGGCGATACACAAGCAACAAAAACTGCTATAGTAACAGCAGCTAATCAGATCTATTATGGAGCTGCAGCTGATTTCTCTATAGTTACTTCACTCACAAAGGTGCTTTCCGACAATAAAAAGCGTACAATCACAGTTAATGCAGGAGCTGGTCAGTATATTATATATGCATATCCTGCAAGGCTCGGAAATGTATCGTTCTGGGTTGATAACTTTGAGGGTGGATTTGAGCCTGCAGTTGAGCAAAGTATAACTAATGAAAGTGGTTATACTGAAACCTATAAGTTATACAGATCAACAAATGCTAACCTCGGTGAAACCACTGTAGAGATCAAGGAGGGATAATATGGCTGTAACAGTAATTGATACAATAAAACCTAAAAATAATGGCACGTTTCCAGTTGTGGAAGCGGTCGACGTTAAAGTAAGCGATTCTAAGCGCCTTGATACAGCTCTTAATGATAAGGCTAATCAGTCAGATTTAAACGCTTTAAGCAATACTGTATCGAGTAAGGCTTCACAGTCCGACCTTAATGCTCTTAGCACTACAGTTGCAGGGAAGCAGAATGCACTTACCGAAGCACAACTCACAGCTGTTAATTCTGGCATAACATCTGAGCTTGTAACTCAGATTGGTACAAATACAACTGCGATTGCTGGTAAGGCTTCACAGTCAGACCTCACAACTCTTAGTACAACAGTAGCAACAAAGGCAAACACTTCTGATGTTGCAACAGCAGATGCTAATTTACAGGCTCAGATTGATAACATAGTAAGCGGCAGTACTGCTGATTCTGAGGTTATAAATGCAAGAGTTGATGCTAATGGAATCAGTCATTCTACACTCAAAGAAAGAATCGATAGCGATAATAGCACTATTAGGAATTTTGATAAGGCTTACTTGAATGTACTGTTCTACGGTATAGCAGTAAACAACAAAGTGTTGTTCACTATCGCTGATGTTAGCGAAGGTGATATAATTAATTACAGCTTATATGCCGCTGAGGGAAAGTCGGGATATATTGCCGTTTATAACACAAGCGATGAAAGAGTAGCTTCCTACGGCAAGACATCAGGTTCACAACAGACTAAAACATATACGGGGCAGTTTGAAATACCTGAAAACTTCTCTTATGCTATAGCTATCACTAATGATTCAGCAGGATTCAATATTAATTATCTCAAAAACGGTGCTATATTAGATGCTGAACTCGCGCAAATTAAAGCAGGTGAAGCAGAGGTTACAAATGCGAGAGTTGATAACAGCGGGATAACTCACGCTAATCTTGAAGCAAGGCTAAACTTTGAAAACACCGCAATAAAAAATCTGAATAAATACGGATTTAATATTAAATATTTCGGCACCGCGAAGCATAATGATGCACTTTTTAATACTGCTGATGTTTCAGCCGGAGACTACTTACAATTTGATATAGTGGCTCTTACTGGTAAGACTGCCATTATTAATTTATATAATGCAAACGACCAGCTTATAGTAAGATATGGCCAGATTACAGCAGCAGCTGAAAATACAAAGATTGTAAGAGGTTTCTATGTCCCTTACGGTTTTTCCTATGCAAAAGCAGCGACATCTGATACTAATGGATTTACGATCAATTACATTCGCCAAATTGATGTAAACAGTCTTCCCGTGCAGTTCAACTCAAATGGCAATATAAAAGCGACAATTTCCGCTCCTACACTTTTATTTACAAGCAATGATATTTCAGAAGGGGAGAATATCTATTATGCTCTTACAGCAGGAGCTGAAACAGCTGGATATATTGATATTTTTGATAGTAATGATACACATATCACGTATCTTGGCAAGTCGAGCGGCAGCACTGAGGGAACATATTTTACAGGTATGTATACAATACCTGCCAATTTCGGCAAGGCTATCGCTAAAACAGGCGCAGGCTCAGAAACGATCATACACTATGTAATTAAAGAAAGCAAAAAAACCAAGCTATTTAAGCCTTTATTAGACTATCATTATGGGTATGATTTCGGATATTATAATGCATCTGGAACAAAAATAACTTCTGATGCATGGTGTTGCAAAAAGTATGATGTTTCAGCATTTGCGAACAGAAGTTTCAGCTTGAAATATATGCCTCAGCATAGTTTAGCTGCAAAATGCTTGCTGGAAGATACCGAAGGCACCTTAACAGAAATCAATCCGTCAACTGGCAATTTCTTCGGTGAAATAAAAATACAGGCGTTACCGAGTAATGTAAAATATCTGTATCACTCAGTTAATGTTGCCGCTTTTTCGGGCAGAGAGTTTTTGATTGATGATGTAAATAATCAATATGAAGCTCCTGCTAAAAACGAAAAGGCTGCAATTAATTACACATTGTTGAAGCGCAAGAGTTGCGTATGCTTCGTGTTCGACGATGGTTATGATACTGATGTTGATATCAAGGCTCTGTTCGATTCAAAGGGCGTAAAGTGCGGATTTGCTCCGATTAATGTTCAAGACAGATATATTGAGTATTATCGGCAAGGATTCAGCATTCTTGCACACGGAACAGCATTGCCTACTACACTCACCGAGGAGACAGTACGCAATTTCTTAGTAAAAAGGAAATCAGCTGTCGAGGTAAGAGGCATATCTTGTGCAGGCTGGGTAACACCGTCATCAGCATTAGATGCGCAGTACAGGCATATCGTATACGATCTTTTTAAGTACGGTTTTACAGTCTACAAGGGAAATCTTGACACTAATGTTCACATTCCTGTATCAACTAAGAGCTATGACTTATGGCGTAGTGACTGCGATTATAAAACAGTTGATAAATGTAAGGCAATTATCGATGAAGCGATAGCAAATAACGATATGGTTGTATTCTACGGTCATAATCAGGCAAACCTCGAAAATCTTGCGGAAGTAATACAGTATGCTATTAATAATTCGCAGGTGCTTGCTCCTGACCAGTGCATGGATTATCTGTACGCATACAGAGTTAACGAAGATCGCAAGGACACATAAAGAAAGGACTGATAATATGGAAGGCGAAACAATAATCACAGCCTTATCCCTTATCGGTACTCTCGCAGGCTCTTTCGGTGGTATATTGGTGAGTTCAAAGCTCACCAATTACCGCATTGAACAACTGGAGAAGAAGGTCGATAGACATAATTCATTCGCTGAAAGAATGCCGGTAATGGAGGAACAGATCAAAGTAGTTAATCATAGACTGGAGGATCTGGAGCATGAAATTCAAAGACCGCATAGCAAAGCTGATTGACGTTAAGTCAATCGTCACGTTATCTCTGACAGCGGCGTTCATATTTATGAACGTCGCACAAATCGAAGTTCCGGAAACCTTCAAGACGGTGTATATTATGATCTGTGGTTTTTATTTCGGAACTCAATATCAAAAATCTTTAAATTAGGAGGATTCACTATGCTGAAAATACTTGAATTCACCGAGGAAATGGCCTCAGACACTGAGAAGAAACATATTAGAGCATTGATAAGTGTATCAAGCTCATCAGATCTTGCAACTGAAACTTCTGATTATGTGTTCACAGAGGCTTCTCTTGCATGGGATATCTCTACAAGTAAGATATACGGCCTTGTAGGCGGCTCATGGGTTGAGCAGTAAGGAGGCTTATAATGAATAATATGAGCCTTTATGATGCTATTATTGCTTCCAAAATGGCAGCTACAATAGAAGGAACTGACAATTATAATCAGCTCTCGAATCAACCAAAAATAAATAGTGTTACTCTTACAGGCAATAAGTCATTATCTGACTTAGGTATACAGCCTACAATCGACAGCTCTCACAAGCTTGATTCTGCAAATGTAAGCTTTTCAACAGCTCAGTCAAGTGCATTGTCAAGCGGCATAGATAGCACAAAAGTTAGCCAGATTGCTTCAAGTAAGGCAGTGACCGACTGTATCTCACTTGATAGCGGTATCAATCTATATATAACTGCTACAGAGCCTACAGGAGATAACATTCCTGAAGGATCAATAGGCATAGGCTTCTCAGCAGATGGAACAGTTAAGACGTATACAAGCGGAGAATGGGTATAAGGAGCTGATATTATGAATAGTCCATACATGGGTAAATTCCGAGTATCTCAGCAGTACAAGCCAGGAACACATGACGGTCTGGATCTCGTAGGAATTGACAGCAAGGAGATTCACGCTACGATCTCTGGAACAGTCCAGTTCGCAGGATGGGAGAATTCTGCGAATCATTCTCAAGGCTTCGGTCAGTACGTCTGCATCAGAGGAACTGATAATCTCTTTTACTACTACGGTCATATGTCGGAGCTCAAAGTTAAGACAGGCCAGACAGTAACTTGTACTCAGGTTATCGGCATCGAAGGCAGTACAGGCCTGAGC
>JAGCWY010000129.1 GCA_017961625.1 Ruminococcus sp.
ATAATAATAATACATTGAAACTATTATCCGTTGGGGAGGCTAAAAATGCTTTACTATATGCTCAACAAACCGCAGGGTTGCGTTACCGCATGCACTGACGCAGTTCACCATACGGTTATGGAATGCTTCCCAAAGGAGCTCGCAGAAAAACTCCACCCGGTGGGAAGGCTCGACAAGGATACCTGCGGACTTCTGCTACTTACCAACGACGGAAGTCTCGACCTCAGGATAATGCAGCCGAAAAAGCATATCAGCAAGACTTATTTTTTTTACGCTATCGGAAAAATCACAGACGAAAAGATAAGACAACTAGAAGGCGGCATACCACTGGCCGGCTTTACAACAAAGGAAGCTGTATTCCGCATTGAAAGAGAATACCGTATAGGCGAGCTGGAAAAGTTCATGCCTGAGGATCGCCGGGAACGCTATATGAAAAATCCTGAGGGTCCGGCGTTTTCAGCCTCACTGACCATATACGAGGGCAAAAAGCATGAAGTTAAGCGTATGCTCGAAGCTGTAGGATGCAGAATATTCTATCTCCGCCGCGAAAGTATAGGAGGACTTCGACTCGACGCTTCCCTCAAACAGGGTGAATACCGTATACTGACACATGATGAAGTCAGACTGCTAAAAGATGAATAAAAACAGGGATTATAAGCGTAATGCTTATAGTCCCTGTTTTATATATTGTCTTTCTTTCCTACACTGCCTTTACTTTTCTATGAGCGGAAGTTTCACATGAGCGGTGAACATATCGCCGTCAATGATTATTTCAAACTGACCGCCACAGGCTTCGGTAAAGCTCTTGGCTATAGAAAGTCCGAGACCATTGCCCTCTGTTGTACGCGATCTGTCTCCACGAGCAAAACGCTCCGTTATCTCATCGGGAGTAAATTCCATCTCCTCAGCGGAGATATTTTTCACAGAAATGTCAGTATATCCGCCTCTGTTTTCAAGATAAACATATATCCTTGTTCCTGCCATTGAATATTTTAACGCGTTGTCAATAAGGTTCTGCAATACGCGATAAAGCTTCTTTCCTTCTGCCATTATAGGAGCCGCCTGTGCTTTTATATCTGTGCGCACCTCCATGCCGGACTGTTCTATTCTGTCAGCCATATCTCCTAACACCTGCTGTGTGAGTATAACAGCGTCTATATTTTCGCTGTTCACGTCTGTACGACTTGCGGCCTTTGCAAGGTCGAAGAGGTCTGATACCATTATTTTAAGCCGCTCGGACTTCTGACTGATTATTGATACATAGTCCTTTGCAGCAGAGCTCATATCCTCATTTGAAAGCAAATCTATATAGCTTATTATAGAAGTTAGAGGCGTTTTCAAATCATGTGAGACGTTTGTGACGAGCTCCACCTTCATACGCTCCGACTGCACCTGCCTGTCAACTGCTGTGCGTATACCGTCAGAGATATTATTTAGGTTGTTTGTCATACCATAGGCAGGTGACTTTTCGGGAACAGTACGCGGTGAGTAGTCTCCGCCGTTCATATCGGATATCTGTTTTGCAACTCCTGCTATCTCCTTGTAGTCGCGTATGCTGAATACCCCATACAGTATTATCAATGGTATGGAACCAAATACAGCTATCTCAGCCTCACGTGCACTTATCGCTATTACAGTCATCAAGAACCCAACTGCCAGTGCAGCGATAGTCCGGATAATAAATCTTCTGAGGAATATATCCTTGCTGAGAGCAAGTTTTTCCAGATGCTTCTTACTGTGTGAATTGAGTTTATTTTTTATGTATGAAACCGTCTTCTTTATGAATCTTCTGTATATGAAAGAGAGGATACGTCCCACAAGGGTAGTCCTCCAGAAGCTCCTGCACTTAAGGCGTGTAACAATGGTTATGAGGGAGCCAAGACATATTGCATAAAGCACCGTCATACCGCTACCCTCGATGATGCCCGCCATATCAAAGCTGTAGTACCTTCTAAATTCATTGGTCATATCCCATGCGCCCGATTCG
The DNA here is from genome assembly GCA_017961625.1 of Ruminococcus sp. GTDB lineage: Bacteria > Bacillota > Clostridia > Oscillospirales > Ruminococcaceae > Ruminococcus. The sequence continues at coordinate 1,988 of JAGCWY010000129.1, forward strand.
CAAAAAGCGCAAACTGCCGCAAGTGAACCTATTATAAGTACTATGGGAAGCTCTGCAAATATATGGTCCGGTGACGATAGCACGAACTTTTTCTTCTCCGTGCTGTAGCCGCAGCAGAACAGCAGAATCAGGGCAATGATACAGCCTGCGATGCCAACAGGCAAAAGAGGCATCATTCTGCGGACCGAATCATTTTCCAGCTTCTCACGGGCTGCATTATACTGCTCATACTCGGCAATGAGCTCGTCAGCCGGCTTGATATATATGGTTATATCGCTGTTATCACCGGCGTATCTCTGGAATTCGCTCTTGCTGACCTTATACCAGCTTCGGCTGTTCTCGTCGAAGAACATATAGGAATCTGTATCCGTTACATCAGACATATCCCAGACATTTTCTACAGTATGTCCATCTTCCGATATAGTGATCTCCTCATGTCCCTCGAATCTGTCCTCGGGAAGTATATAGTATACGCTGTTCCTGTCGTAGTCAGACTGCTCCAGAGCCTCACGGTTAGCCTTTGTAACTTCAATGTTCGGGTCGTTATCATATCTCACTCTGTCCGGCACGGGAGTAGTTCCGTCAGTCTTGTAGTATACCTGTATGCCATTGTCATCTCTGTAGCTGTCAAGCCCCTCCGTATCAAAGTCGTAGAGAACGACTGCATTCTTCGGCATACGACCGTTGGTATATATGTAAGTCACACCGTAATTTGTAGTATACCAGTAATCATCATGGGTAAAATAGTGATATACCATCATCGGAAAATTTTTCTGCTTTCCGTTGACATATTCTACCGAGTAATCGCCGGCAAGCTCTGCGGGAGCGCTTTTCGTATTGGTCAGCACATTGTCTCCGCAGCTTGCATAATACTCGAAGCCTTCCGGAACATCAAGTATCAGCTTCCCCTTCTCGTCCATAAGTCCGAGGTCAAGGAGAGCCTTCTTCACTGACTTCTGAAAATACTCCGAACCTGTGTACTTTCCGTTCTTGTCGGTATACCTCAGGTATATGCTGCTCAGAGCCCACAGCCTGTCGTAAAAGCTGTAAAGCTTATCGGAATAGCTGTAGCTCCCGATAACGTCGTCGCGCTGCTGCCGTTCACTGGACGCAGATATATTTTCGTTTATTATGAAGGCGCCCTGAAATGCACACACGCCGATAAGGGCGCAGGATAATATAAATGCAATGATACGGCTTATGCGTTTTTTCAAGATCATTCAGATCACTCCTATTGTTTCTCCATTTTGTACCCTATGCCCCACACTACCTTGAGGTAGCGGGGATCGCTTGGGTTTATCTCTATTTTTTCTCTTATGTGGCGGATATGCACCATTACCGTATTCTCTACCGAATAGGACTCGTCGTTCCACACACGGGAGTATATCTCCTCTGCGGAGAATATACGTCCGGCATTGAGCATGAGGAGCTCCGTTATCTTATACTCGGTCGCTGTGAGCTTTACGGGAGATCCGTCAACAGAAAGCTGTTTTCCTTCCCGGTCAAGAACAAGTCCTCCTAGTCTCAGCACATTATCCTTCTTCAAGCCCTCGGCAGCTCCGAGACTGAGGTACCGTCTAAGGTTCGACTGCACCCTTGCAACCAGTTCCATAGGATTGTAAGGCTTGGTTATGTAGTCGTCCGCACCCATGGAAAGGCCGAGTATCTTATCGCTGTCCTCCGACTTTGCGGAAAGCACGATTATTGGTATGTTTTTCGTTGCGCGTATTTTCATCATAGCCGAAAGACCATCCAGCTTCGGCATCATAACGTCTATGAGTATGAGCTGTATGTCGTTCTGCATGAGAGAATCTATCGCCTCGAGACCGTTGTACGCTTTGTGAACCCTGTAGCCCTCCCGGGAGAGCAGAGCGGCTATAGCGTTAACGATGTCGTGGTCGTCATCCACCACAAGAATAGAAGAATTTTCGATATTTATCATGATAATTTCCTTTCAGAGACAAAGCGTTATATGTTATTATTTTACCGCTGTGCCTTTCTTCTGTCAATATTATATCTGCCGAATCTTATTATTAAGCTGATATAATTCTTATGATTTTCTTAAGATTTATTCAGACGATATTGGTATTCCCAGTATGGCCGCAAAAAGAGCTCTGAAATGGGAGCTGACTAATAGCTTCTCTTACTTTTTCAGAGCTCTTTTTGAAGTAATGTACTGTTTCCGTCCGAACAAACATACAGTTCCGCAGCTCTGCCGCTTCAGAACCATCTCTGGAACCTGCGCCTGTTTTTCCTTCTGTTTTTTTTGTTGTCGCTGCTGTTTTCCTTAGCGTTCCTTCCTAGCAATGATCTGCACTTTTTCAGCAGCCCGCAGCTGCAGCATATTTCCTTCATAACAAAGTCTCCCTGCTAAACCATAATTTATTCTTATATTATCATTTATCGCGAGATATGTCAAGATGGGGATGCTTCTTTTTTTCACGGCATTATGAACAGGAAAAGCGCCATGCTGTAAAACATGACGCTTTCCGTAAATATTTACCGGAAGAGACTATCTTTTGAATTTTGCTGCGGCTACAACGCCTGCAAGAAGAATGAGAGCTGACACACCAAGGAGTATATACGCATTAGTATGGTCGGTCTCCTGAATGCCGTCCATTGAAGGGAAGCTTCCCATCTGAGGTCTGCTGCTTTTATCTTCTGAGCTGTCTGCACTGCTCTCCTGTCCGCCAGGAGGAGTAATGCCGTCAGGCATCTGACCGCCGAACATCTCCGAAGGATCGAAGCCCTCAGGCATATTGCCGCCGAAGCTAGGGAAATCACCGCCTTCAGAGCTGAATTCGGGCGTTACGGCAGAAACCTGGTCCGCATCCGCGCTTTCGTCGCCGCTTTTACTTTTCTCAAAACCCTTACGACTGTTTCCGCCGCCGAATCCGCCGCCCATTGAGCCCATATCGGACGTGTTAAGTCCGTCGGTGCTTATAAGTGAAGAAGAATCTGCATTCTGACCCTCTGTTGTCGAGGGAATAGTACCGTCAAGCTGTCCCTCCACGCTTTCTGCTCGAAGCTGACAGAATTTACTGATAGCTTCAACGCCTGTCTGGAACTCTTCATAAGTACAGAACTTTGTAGTATCCTTCTGAACGTATTCATCTATCATCTCAGCTGTATCGGATATAAGTGAATCAAGGTCGATGCTCTCCATGAATTCGCTGTAGTACTGATGATACATCTCGGTGTACTCTTCATTGTCAAATATCCATGAAACCATGGGACGGTCGCTCATATCTCCAGAGACAGGATTGTCAATGGGAGAATTAACAGATGAGGAAGCATCACCGCCCATAAAGGAACCGTAAGCAAGGTTGTAGTCCCAAGGGATCATTGAGAGCTGACCGTCTTCTTCGTACAGATAATAGTTGTGTATCATCTGACCGGTGTAGCTATCGCCGTTACAGAGAAAATCGTGTACCACAAAGTATCTGATTACCTCCTCCACATTCACTGTATTTTCGATATCGCTCTGCTCGAGGAGAGCCTTTAGCGAACGAATCAGTCTCTTTTTATCAGCTGTATTCACAGTGGTCTTTGCATTGTTGAAGATATTGGAGTAGCTGTCGAAATCGTCGTCAGTATATTTGAGCTTTACGTCGTCGCTACCCATACCGAAACCACCGAAGCCGCCCTTTCCGTTTTCACCGCCGAACTGAGGCATTTCTCCTCCTCCAAAGCTTGGCATATCTCCACCGAACATCTCTGAAGGGTCAAAGCCTGAAGGAGCTTTTCCGCCTTCTGACTGAGTTGTCTTTTCGCTGCCGGTATCCGTCCTGCTGCTGCCGTCCTTTGACGAAGCTGAAGGCTTGGAGCCTCCGGGGGCACTTACACCGCCGAACTGAGGTATCTCACCGTCTCCAAAGCTCGGCATATCTCCACCGAACATCTCTGACGGATCAAAGTCCTCAGGCATATTCCCTGGATTGAACTGCGGCATTTCACCGTTTCCGAAGTCAGGCATACCGTTTTCGCCGTTCGAGGAGTCTGATGGCTTGAAACCATTTGGAGAGTTTTTACGGTCGACGGAGGATCCGCTTCTGCTTCCGCTTTTCTGTCTACTGTCGCTTCTGGAAGCCTCTGTGTCTTTGCTGTCAGAGCTGCTGTTATTTTTATCTGAGCTCTCTGTATTAAAAAAATTCCCCATACTAAAGTCTTTGCCTTTGCCGGGACCTCCGCCGCCGAAACTCATACTGTCTGGCTTGTAGAGCTCGCCGAAATTGCTACCGTAATTCCTTTCAAGGAAGGATTCCTCTACAGCCTCCACCGCAAGATACAGCCCCCAGTCCTCGCCGTTAACAGTGATATACGCATAGCTGCACAGCGGAGAATCAACTCCGAAATCATTCATGAGGGTATATGCGATATAATCCTTCATGTAGGTATTGTCCTGTATGATATTGTTAAGGCAGAGCTTATCGAGTCCATGATAGCTTTTTGTATTATCGTACTGATCGAATTCTATTTTGAAGCTGTAACGGTTGCTGTTCATATTTTTCACAGAGCTGAGGGAAGTATTCCCCTTTCCTCTGATACCGACATTTCTTATGAGCTCACCGTCGATGACGACATTGCAGTTGGTATAAACCTCTTCCTCACAGATTTCAAGGAATTCGTCCCAGTCGTCAATGACGATTTCGAATGTATGGACCTTTGACTGATCGAATAGACGGTTCTCATAACCTATGCCTCTTGCCACAGTCCCTATGCCGAAGGCGCTTCCGTTGCAGAAAATGAGACCGATGATGACCGTCGCCGCAACGATAAGTACACATATTCTGTCTATGCCTTTACGTGCTGACATACTACCACACCCTTATCCCATGTAATCGCCATTATAGCTTACGAGAACAGCGCTGCTCACACCCTCGATATCCGCAAGAGCATTGACAAAATCAGTATTGTCCTCCTTGAGTCTTATCTCCATATTAAGCTCAACAGAGCCCTTCTGTGCGGTCTTACTCTTTACGACGCATCTATCGGTCTTGCTGTCAAGGAAGGACTTAGCCTTCTTTTCACTTTCATGACCGTCGCAACGTACAACTACTATATAAGGATTGCTGCTGGATTTTCTGTTTACAAATACGAGGAGGATAACCCCAATGATAACGCTACCAATAATAGCAAGGGGTATCATTCCTGCCGCAAGCACGATACCTACCGCGATTGACCAGAACAAGAAGGCAATATCCAGGGGTTCCTTTATAGCTGTACGGAAACGGACGATAGATAGCGCGCCCACCATACCAAGTGAAAGAACGACATTACTTGTAACTGCAAGAATAACGACGGTCGTTATCATAGTAAGCGCCACGAGAGTGGTACCGAAGCTTGACGAGTACATAACTCCTGAGTAGGTCTTCTTATATACGAGGAATATGAATATTCCCAGTCCGAATGCAAGGATAAGGGCAACAGCCATATCCAGTATGCTCACGCTTGTGATATTATCAAGAAAATTTGACTTTAAAATCTCTTTCATTTCAATAACTCCTTTGTGTTTTATCCGTAAATACGACAGGCTACATATTTTGAAAACGCACCCCCGCGCCTGTCTGCGAGAGCCACGGCGTCCCTGATTATATCGGGAAGGAAGCCGTCCCATTTGACCTCAAGTATGATCGCGTCCGAGACCGGGACCGTCACGCAGTCCGGATCAAGGAAGTCCGTGCAGCGCATTCCGCTGCGGACGTTATAGTCCAGAGTCACCCTCGCGTTTCCGGCAGGATATATGAAGGGCTCTCTTGTATAGTCAACGATAGTTTTGGGAGCGATACCCTGTGTCTGCATTTTTGAATACAGCTCCCTGACAAGGGGGTATTCCGAATCCAGCATCCACTCCGTATCCCCGTCAACCATGCTCTGTGCCTGCTGCGCCGTGAGCGGAGCGCTCAGCTTGTTTCCAAGACGATCTATCTTGCTTTTCTTTTCAAGATGAATAACGGAGGTATCTCCGTTGTAGTATCTTATACGGAATTTCTCACGCTGGCTCATGCCGTTTATTTTTTCCATAAGGGCTTTGTCCGCTAAATTATCGAAGTAAAGGCTGCGGATAAAGTATTTTCCGTCTATGGTGTGTGGGTCCGGATAAGCGACTGTGCTGAGTCTGTGCCTGATTATGAGCAGATCTGAATAATTGATCTCGTGCTTGATCTCGTGTCTGAAATCCATAGTTTCACCTCTTTTCCTTTTCATAGGTACGCACACAGACATACCAACGGGCGATATTGTTGTTTTCTTTGTCTGTGTGCGCCTTGTCCTATGCTTAAATTATATCTTCCTACGCTGAATTGATGCTGAAAAAGCGTGTGAGCACTGTTAAGCAAAAGTGAAAGTTGAGTGAAATCACAGCAAAAGCTTTTGTTGTCAGCTTGAATTCAGCTTTATGATGTATTATAATAGATACATGGCAGACAGTCGCCGGAAGGGGGAAACGACTTGAAAATACTTATAATAGAGGACGAAAAGGTGCTTGCCGATTCGCTGAAGCTCATGCTGCAGTCGAAGGGCTTCGAGGCTGACGCGGTATACGACGGTGAAAGCGGTGAGCAGTATGCAATGCTGAATATCTACGACCTTATCATACTTGATATCATGCTCCCGAAACAGAATGGCTATCAGGTGGCAAAGCATATCCGTCAGCAGCACAACAGCGTGCCTATACTCATGCTAACAGCACGTTCGGATATAGACGATAAGGTACATGGACTGGATTCAGGAGCGGATTATTACCTCACGAAGCCATTTGACGCAAGAGAACTCCTTGCCTGCGTGAACGCTCTTCTGCGCCGTCAGGGCTCTCAGGTCAACGAGCTAGGCTTCGGGAATACGAGGCTTGATATGGAATCAGCTTCGCTTATATGTGGCGACAACAGCGTAAGGCTTTCCGCAAGAGAATTCGAGGTGATGCGTATGCTCATGGCTTCCGGAACAAATCATATCTCAAAAGAGACCCTCCTTACAAAAGTATGGGGGTACGACTCCAACGCCGTGGAAAACCATGTGGAGGTATACGTGGGTTTCCTCAGGAAAAAGCTTGTGAGCATTGGCTCCGACGTAAGAATAGAGGCGGTGCGCCGTCTCGGCTATCATCTGGAGTGTGACGGAAAATGCTGAAACGCCTTAAAATAAAATTCGTAATCGTTATAATGTCCATAGTGACTCTGTTCTTCGGTGCATCCTTCGGAATTGTCATGCATCTAACGAAACAAAACATCGAAAGGGAGAGCATACAGATGATGAACGCCATGCAGTTCCGTCCGCCCTTCTCTCCTCAGCAACAGCGCAAGCCGAACGATATACCAGATAATATCCGTCTCCCCTTTTTTACGGTGACGGTCTCGGAGGACGGCTCATTTAAAGCCGTAGGAAGCGATTACTATGACCTTACAGATGATAAAATGCTAAGTACTCTTATGGATTTTGTCAGATCCAGTGACAAGCAGGTCGGCATGATACCGGAGTACGACCTGAGATATATGAAGTCTGCAAGAGATGTCCCTGAATCTGTTGTCTTTGCGGATATATCAAGTGAAAAAGCCATGATAAGAGGACTAATACGCAATTTCATAATAACCGGTCTCATAGGCTATGCGGTATTCTTTGTGATAAGCCTCCTTCTTGCGAAATGGGTAACAAAACCTGTTGAAAAGACATGGAATGAGCAGAAGCAATTCATAGCCGACGCCTCTCACGAGTTAAAAACGCCTATCACCGTTATAATGACCAATGCTGAGATGCTCAGCGATAAAAGCTACACCCAAAGTGACAGGGAGGGCTTTACAAAAAATATCCTCTCAACGACGAAGCGCATGAGAGGACTTGTGGAAAGCCTGCTGGAGCTTGCAAGGCTTGACAACAACAGGACGGCAATGATAAAAGAGATTATCGACTACAGCAAGCTCATAAACAACTGTTTGTTGCCATTTGAACCGCTGTTTTACGAAAACGACATGGAACTCTCGTCGGATATAGACGAGGACATTAGGGTAGAGGGAGACAAGGACAAGCTCCGTCAGGTAGTGACGATACTACTTGATAACGCCCTTAAGTACTGCGATAAGGAGCAACCCGTCACAGTAAAGCTCCGCCGCCAATCGGCGCACTGCCTGCTGTCGGTTTCTGGAAAAGGATCACCTCTTTCAAAAGCGGACTGCGAGAATATCTTCAAGCGCTTTTATCGTGTGGATCCGTCCCGCAACGACGGACACAGCTACGGACTCGGTCTCTCCATAGCCGAAAGCATAATCAGCGAACACGGCGGAAGGATATGGGCTGAAAGCGAAAACGGCTACAATACCTTCTGGGTAAGCCTTGCCGAAAAATGATATATTCCAATATGCATTGGAAAAAGCCATAAGGAGGCAGTCAAAAATTTGACTGCCTCCTTATGGTATTTCTGAACGGTAAAAGATAATGAATGTTAAATATATACCTAAGAGCACTTTTTATGTTTTTAAGATCTGCGGACATTTGCTTTTGCATATTATAGCACACATACTTCTGGAACTGACATAAATACCACCTGAGGTATATCCTTTTAATTATTCAAAGTTTCCTTTAAAAAGTGCCCATTCCACCTCTATTATAGAGGGAAGCATAACAGCACGCAACTTTGTCACTGCTCCGTAGCACAAGCTCTTACCTTCACAAGGCTTTGCACTGCTTCATATATTTTATGTGCAACGTAAGGATTATTCATAGTATAAAGGTGTATCCCGTCAACACCATCTGCAATGAGATCAGTTATCTGATCTATGGCATAGGCTATGCCAGCATCCCGAAGAGCAGTTTCATTGTGCTCATACCTCTCAAGTATACGAACAAATTTTTTTGGCAACTCAATGCCGCAGAGCTTCACCATGCGTTCTATCTGACGCTTGTTGGTAACAGGCATTATGCCTGCCTCCACAGGGATATTTATACCTGCGATTCTCGTCTTCTCGATGAAACTGTAGAAATATCTGTTATCGAGGAAAAGCTGGGTTATAAGATGATCCGCTCCGCAGTCAACCTTGTACCTGAGCCATTTCAGATCCTCCACTGCGCTTCCGCTCTCGGGGTGTACTTCAGGGTAACAGGCAGCGATTATATTGAAGTCATAGTTATCCCTGATAAAGCTTATCAGCTCGCTCGCATGGCTAAAATCGCCGTATCCTCCCTGACTGTCTGTACGGTCGCCACGGAGCGCAAGTATATTCTCTATCCCATTCTCCTGCATACTGTCGAGTATCTCCCCCGCCTGCTCCCTTGTCAGACCTATACATGGGAGATGCGCAACACTCTCAACTCCGTATCTGTTCTTTATATCCGAAGCTATCTGTATCGTCTTACAGCCGTTTCTGCCGCCGCCTGCACCGTAAGTCACACTTATGAAATCTGGACATATATCCGATAGCTCCTCGAGGGTATCGTATATCACGCTCTCCTCCGCATCTGGCTTCGGCGGAAAGATCTCAAGGGAGAATACAGTCCTGTTATCAAATAATTCAGCAGTTTTCATTTCTTGCCTCTTTCGCAGCGCTGACTAGATTTTTAAGGCTCGGCACTGTCTCCTCATTGCCTCTTGTTTTAAGTCCGCAGTCAGGATTTACCCACAGCTTTTCAGCAGGGATACGCTCCCTCATTCTTCCAATGGCAATCTTTATCTCCTCCTTGGAGGGAACTCTAGGAGAATGGATATCGTATACTCCCGGACCGACCTCAGTGCGGAAGTTATTTTCCTTAAGTACGTCAAGTATAGTAAGATCAGATCTTGAAGCCTCAAATGTTATAACGTCAGCGTCCATATCGTCTATATCTCTGATTATGTCCGCAAACTCACTGTAGCACATGTGAGTATGTATCTGTGTTTCGGGCTTTACGCCACTGTGAACGTATCTGAAAGCGGGTATCGCCCAGTCAAGGTAATCCTCTCTCCAGTCGGATCTACGAAGTGGCAGCTTTTCACGGAGAGCCGCTTCGTCCACCTGTATGATGCTGATACCGTTAGCTTCAAGGTCGAGTACCTCTTCACGTATTGCAAGAGCTATCTGCAAAGCGCTCTCCCTGAGTGATATATCCTCTCTTGGGAAAGACCAGTTGAGTATAGTCACAGGGCCGGTGAGCATACCCTTCATGGGCTTGTCGGTAAGGCTTTGAGCGTATACAGACCACCTTACGGTCATGGGCTTGGCTCGTGATATATCTCCCCATACGACAGGCGGCTTTACGCAGCGAGTACCATAAGACTGTACCCATGCCTTTTCCGTAAAGAGATAACCGTCAAGGCACTCACCAAAATACTCCACCATGTCGTTGCGCTCGAATTCGCCGTGTACCAACACGTCAAGGCCTATCTCCTCCTGCAGTGCTATGCACTCGGCTATCTTCTTCTCGATAAAGAACTCGTAATCGCTGTCGGACAGCTCTCCCTTGCGGTGAGCGTTACGGGCTGACTTTACCTCTGCTGTCTGAGGGAAGGAACCGATAGTGGTAGCCGGGAACAGAGGCAGTCTGAACCTTTCCTTCTGTATCCTCTCACGCTCTGCAAACTCCGGAAGTCTCACGAAATCCTTCTCGGTGAGCTCTGCCACCTTCTTCCTTACAGCCTCATTGCCGCCTGTTCTCGGCTCGCTGTGGAGAGTGGAATTGCGTCTGTACTCCTCAGTCTCCGCAGGGCTCTGAGAAGCGGTTATTTTCTTAAGCTCCGCCAGCTCGACAAGCTTTTCCTCAGCGTAGGCGAAATGCTTCTTGTAGCGCTCCTCCAGCTTTGTTTCGTTTGCAAGAGTGCAGGGAACGTGGAGCAGAGAACAGGACGTATTTATAACTATATCATGTGTGTGCTTTTCAAGCTCTGAAAGTATAAGGAGAGTTGAGGCGTAATTATTGCGCCAGATATTCTTTCCGTTGACCACTCCTGCAAAAAGTGTCTTTCCCTCCGGGAAGCCGTTTTCCTTAACAAGCTCAAGGGACTTTTTACCCTCTGTGAAGTCAAGACCGATGCCGTCGATATCCAGTCCGCAGAGCTCATTATAGCAGTCGCGGACGTCTCCGAAGTATGTCTGCACGACAACCTTAACAGCACCCTTACATGGAAGTATCTTCTCATAGAGATCAATGAAGAGCTTTATATCCTCTGACGTCATATCCTTAACCAGGGAGGGCTCATCGAACTGTACCCACTCTGCGCCGAGTCCGCCGAACTTCTTAAGTATCTCACAGTAAGCAGCGGCAGTCAGCTCTGCAAAGTCGGCAGCCCTTTTGCTGCCCTTGTATCTTGCAAGCTTCAGAAACGTGTAAGCTCCGATAATGACTGGCTTTGTTTTTACACCGCCTTCAAGAGCCTCGCTGAAAAACCCGAAGGGCTTTGTGCCTGCAAGCTTTATCTCTGTACTGTCATCTATCTCAGGAACCATATAGTGATAGTTGGTGTTGTACCACTTCTTCATGGCAAGCGCCTTGACGTCGCCCTTTTCGCCCTGATAGCCCCTTGCAGCCGCAAAATAGGTATCAAGCTTTGAAAGTCCGAGAGAGGTATACCTCTCAGGTACGGCATTTAAAAGGAAAGCCGTGTCGAGCACTCCGTCATAGTAGGAGAAATCGTTTGAAGGTATAAGGTCAAGTCCGCTTTTTTTCTGTATATCCAGATTATAACCGCGTATCTCTTTTGCTGTCTTTTCAAGCTCTGCCGCAGTTATCTCGCCGCGAAAGTACTTTTCACTTGCGAATTTCAGTTCACGTAAATTGCCGATTCTTGGGTATCCGATAATTGTTGTTTTCATTTCCTATTCCTCCGATATGTTTTGGTATGTCTCAATTATAGCATATCTGTCAGGAATGTGTTAATATCAAAAAGAAATGCAGTCCCATAGCTAAAAGCTATATCAGGAAGAGTAATTGGCGATATACTCCTTAAGATGCTCAAGATACCGCAGCGTGAGCTCGTTCATGGGGCGATCTGTGGTGAATATGCAGCCTATCTCCATTTCCTCGTCGCTTTCAAGGGGAACGGAAACGATATTGCTGCCGTTGAGGTCGGAGCTGAGTATTCCCGACGAGATAGTATAGCCGTCAAGACCGATAAGGAGATTGAAAAGTGTGGCTCTGTCGGATACTACTATATTTTTCGGACTTTCAGCCGTTATGTGGAGCTCCTCAGCAAAGTAGAAGGAGTTCTTCACGCCCTGATCGTAGGTAAGCCGCGGAAAGGCTTTCAGGTCGTCAAGGGTAACGTAACTCCTGCCCACGAGAGGATTGCTCCTGCTGACGAAAACGTGGGGCTTTGCCGTGAAAAGCGGCTCAAACCTTATTTCCTCGTTCTGTAGGATATGCCTTATGACCTCGCGGTTGAAGCTGCTCAGGAACAGTACCCCGATATCGCTCCTACGGGTGCGGACGTCCTCGATTATCTCCGCGGTCTTAAGCTCGCGGAGTGAGAACTCGTACTTGTCCCGTCCGTACTCCCTTACAAGCTCCACGAAGGCATTGACCACGAAGGCGTAATGCTGGGCTGAGACCGCAAAGGCTCTTCTCGGCGGAGCTGTGGATTTGTATTCGTTTTCAAGGAGCTCAGCCTGCTCCACTATCTGCCGGGCATAGGACAGGAACTTCGTTCCGTCCTCGGAGAGGTATACTCCCCTGTTGCTGCGGTTGAAAATGGTTATACCCATTTCCTTTTCCAGCTCGGCAACAGACTTTGAAAGGCTTGGCTGCGCGATGAACAGGCGCTGTGCCGCAGTTGTGATAGAGCCGGTCTCGGCTATTGCGATAATGTATTTAAGCTGTTGTAGCGTCATTTTTATTCCCTCCTGTCAACTGATTATACCATAAGAGCTGAAAAATAGCAACTTTTTCATGTTTAAACGGCTTTTTTGCGGTTCTAAACGCTGTAAAGCCCGCATTTCCGGTCACGGAGCAGCTGTCAGATCTGAGGGGAAGCGTCGTAAAAAGTCACAGAAATATATTGTAATCAGTGATAAACTATGGTATAATTGTTAAAAATAAATTATTTCTTAAAACACTTTGAGTTTTGACGGAAAAACGGTACTAATAAATGGAAGGTCAAATCACGCCTTTGAGAGGAGGGATCTCCCCATGGATAACGGTGCAGGTAGCTACCGCCGTTTCCTTGCAGGCGATGATGAAGGACTGCTTGAGATAATCTGCGGATACCGCACGGGTCTGATACTGTATCTGAACAGCTTTGTCCAGAACATCCATACAGCCGAAGAGCTTACAGAGGACACTTTTTCGGAGCTTGCGATAAAATGTCCGAAGTTCGGGGAGAAAAGCTCCTTCAAAACATGGCTCTATGCTATAGGCAGAAACGTCACGGCTAAATATCTGCGCAAGCATCCAAGCTCCGTCATCGTTCCGCTGGAATCACAGGAATGTATTGCCGACGAGGAAAATATCGAGAGCAACTACATAAAAAGCGAACAGAAGCGCATGGTACACAAGGCCATGCACAGCCTAAGATCAGAATACCGTCAGGTACTGTATCTTTCCTTTTTTGAAGGATTCAGCAATGATGAAGCCGCTGTGATAATGAAGAAGTCAAAGCGGCAGATAGAAACCTTGCTATATAACGCTAAAAAAGCGTTAAGATCTGAACTGGAAAGGAGCGGCTTTGAGTATGAAGAATGATCGGGAAATGTATCAAAGTGTTCTTTCCAAACGAAATGAACATAGAAAAAAGAAAGAAAGACAGCTCCGGAAAATAAAGCGTACTCTCCCTGTCTTAGCCTGCTTCTGCCTTACCTTGGGCTTGTGGGCTGCTTTCAGGGAACGTCCGGAAAAGCTTCCGGAAATACCTGACTCTCCGGGCATGACCGAAACAACGACTACAGTGACATCTTCGACAGCTGTCACCGTAAGCACTTCTGCTGCGACTACCGCTTCGGCGCCTAAAACTACTCTTACCGCCGCGACCGGTACAGGTCAGACGACAAAGACCACAGCTGCCGTTACGGAAACGTCAGCAGCAACTCAGACAGAACAGACGGAAGCTCAGCAGACAGAAACACAGGTATCCTCAACAACTGCGACAGTCACTTCGGCTGTGACCTCAACTACGGCTGCAACGACATCGGTGACCACATCATTCGGAGATATGTCGATAGATCCGAACCCGCCTGAAAAGCGGATATACCCTTTGCAGTTTGACGACATGGAAGCTGCTGTCAATGCAGTCCTCAATCCTGATATTGTACTGGCATACGACGACGCGGAATCATCCGCCGTTTATTCAGCTATGTTCAGGAAGTTCAGGGACGAAGGCTTTATCTGCCGGGTGCAGGAAAACGAAAACATAGAAATACTGGAGGGGAACGGTGTACTGCTCCACCCAAGCACTCAGAAAGAGGATATCGGAGTAAGCTATCTTGTAAAATACAAGGGCAACAATTACCGTGTGAGATTTTTCTCCGCCGACCTAGACATCTCTGACAAAACAGAGGATATAGCGGAATATCTCAGGGAGCGCACCGGACGCGAGGAAACTATGAGTATGAGCATGAACGGTCAGTATATCACTATATATACTGCCGACAACCGTCAGTGGTTCATGAGCGCATTTATCGACAGCGGACACTATTTCGATATCAGCACCCTTGCGACCGTGGAGGATTTCTTATCCTTTTTGACCGAGTTTTCTTATGAAAAAATTGATCTTGAACAATGAGGTGATATTATGAAAAAGAAAATAATGGCAGCTCTTATTGCTGCACTGTGCTGCATGAGTACCGTTCCGTGTACTCCCCTTGCAGTCACAGCGGAAAGCAGTTCTGCCAAAGCCGCTGCCGACAATTACGGATTCGACATAAGCGGTACCAAAAAGCTTACCCTTGCCGATGTAGCGGAGCTCTCGAAAAAGGGCTACGAGCTTTCACTGCACGACTTTGAGCCCTACTCCGGCAAATGGCACATCAACGATATCTCCTGTGCAGCCACCTTTGCTCTTGACGACGGATTTTTCCTGAGCATACACGGAGATATCGCCGGAGTTCCGCAGTCTGTCTGGCTTTACAAGGACGATTCAAGGAACGGTCATATTGATATACGTCAGGACGATGTGGACGCCTATATCTGGAATATGACGAATAACGAGGACAACCCTGAGTACACCGAAAAAAAGATCATGACCCTTGACGATGTCACAGAGCTTTCCAAAAAAGGCAGCGATATCTCCTGGGCTGACCTTGATGGCTACAGGGCACGCAGAAACACTTCTTCGTCAGGTACGCTGTCTTATTATTACAGCCTTGAGAACGGCTATATCCTCATTGCAAACGGTACTGAGGAAGGGATAGAAAATCTTCTCCTCACTCACTATAACTACAATAACAGCATCGACATACGCAAGGGCGGCGTAAAGGAATTTATCGACAAAGATTCTGTGTTTGAGGTTCCGGAAATGGAGTACAGCTTTGACGATATTTACGGCATGACCACCGAAGATGTGGCAGAGCTGTTTGCGGAAAAAGGTCTGACACAGGAAAAGGGCTGCCGCGTATATTATCAGGGCGATGACGCTGAGTTCATTTACCGTTATGACAGCGCCGCTGTGCTTTACCCGGATAATTACCTGATAATGCGGATAGAGGACGGGAATGACATGAGATACTCCCCCACCGGAGAGCTCAGGAATTTCTGGAGCAATGACGGATATGTATGGAATCAGGAAAAGGTACTCAGGTCTCTCGGACTGCCTGAGGAGTACTTCGACGTTTCTGTGACAACTTCACTTATCAGGAAGCCGGACTATGAAGTGAGCAAGTCCGATAATCCTCTTGATCTTTCCGGCTATGATGCATACTGCTCCTGCCTGATAAAGTGCAGGGCAGATGATGAGAAGGAATTTGCGGCTCTGATGAATGCTGCAAGGAATTACTTGCAGCTGCACCCTGATCTTTATATGCTCAGCACAGACGAGGCTCTGCCGTATTACGGTCAGATAAAAAGCTCCGCGCAGAAAATAGCGGAGGTGATATCAGAGTATATGCAGAAGAGCTACATTCCGGGCATAACCTCCTTTAAGGCAGGAGAAGCCTCCGGAACCGTGTCTGTCGGATATCCTGAGGAGTATGATGAACAGGTAAGAGCTTACGTTGAGGGTATAGATACCGAAGGCGTAAGGATAGATTTTGAACCTCACGGCAAGGGATATGATCTGAGCGGCAGTATCACCGCAGAGGACTACGCGGACAGTATAAGCGAGTATATGAAAAGGAACTCTATCCGCGGAGAGGCTTTAGTCATTCGTGAGGACGGCGTAAAAAAGATAAGCGTGGGATACTGGGACGAAGCCTGCGAGTCTCAGATAAAGGCTTACGTTTCCGGACTCGGTATCAGTGAGGATCTGATAAAATATAACCATTACAAATGGACAGCGTTTAATAATGACGCTGAAAAAACACAGTCCCTTAAAGGCGATACCAACTGCGACGGTCAGGTGGATATGGGGGACGCTGTGCTCATAATGCAGGCTCTTGCCAATCCCAACAAGTACGGCGAAAACGGCACTGCCGAAAACCACCTTACCCCACAGGGAAAAATAAACGGAGACATGGACGGCAACGGTCTGACTGTAGGCGACGCGCAGTCTATACAGCTCGTTCTCCTCGGTATCGCAAATGATACCGACCCGCTGGAGCCGACAACTCCGCAGCCAGTCAGCTTCAAGGATACTGATTCTGCTGTAAAAGCTATAAACTCCGGTGATGTAAGCGGCTATACCGAGAAATACCGGAATGATTACCTGAAAATGTTTGTTTTCTTCCGGAGCGACGGATATATATATCAGGTGAAAGCCAATGATGAGGTAAAGCTGAACGCTGAGCACGGTACAGCTCTTTTCCCGAAGGCGGCTTATGAAGATTACGGTACAGGCTGCTATGTGACATTCAGGGATAAGAATTATCATATACTGTTCTATTATGCTGACGCCGATGTACTTTCCGAAACAGACGGCATTGCCGAGTATCTCGGAAAGCGTATGGGACGCAGCTCCGACAAGGAGATCACTGTAAAGGATAAGAATGTCAGTCTGCTGCTGCACGAAAACGGTCAGTGCTATGCCAATGCTTTTATTGACGAGAACCACTATTTCGACGTGATCGGAAGTGTGTCCGAAGAGGAAATGACAGAGTTCCTGAATGTCTTCGAGTACGAAAAGCTGAGTATCAACAGCGGCGATATAAAAACCGCTGTTGACTGGTATTCAGATACAATGAACGAGATCGTCAGCGACTACTGGGAGATCGTCAATCCAAGCAAAGATCACAGCGCTGTGATAAAAAGCACAGACGAGCTCAGAACATACCTTGAGGTGATCTGCCGCGAAAAGCTCATCTCACATTATCTTGAAGCATACGATGACAGCTTTTTTAAGAACAATGTACTGTTTATGGATTCTATCTATCAGCCCTACGGCTACGGAAGGTCTATCTATGAGATAAATGATATCGCTTTTTCGGACGGCGCTATAGATATTTCCGTAAAAACTCTGACTAACGGAGGCTCAGATGTGATATCGCTGAGTATCGCAGTGATATCTGTTCCGAAGGAGAAATACAGCGGACAGACTGTCAGCTGGACGATAGAAAAGCCTTCTGAGACTACTGATACGTTTTTTTAATATCAGACCAAAGCATTTTTCTTGAATAAAGCCGAAAGCTCCGCGCCTGCGGAGCTTTCTTATACTCTTTTTTAAGCTCAGACAAAAGCCTGCTTACGGTGCACCGTAGTAGGAATACAGCACATAGCCTATCTGTCCGGCAAGAGCGTCCGATCTGTCATTCACATCATAGTAATTCCTGTCGCCGATCTTTACGTTGCGATTGCCGCTTATGGTTATCCTGTCGCCGCCCTCGATGTACATTATGTAGCCGCCTCCGAATACCACGTCCATAGGATCGTCGGGGCGCACCGGCTCATCGACAGTCTGAAGCTCTATCTCCCTCAGCATAGCAATGAGCATTTCAGATTCTTCCCTTGTAATACGGAGAGGCTGCTTTCCCATTGATTCGCTTACCTCAGAAATAATGAGAACGGTTCCGCTGCCTTCGTTGATAACAGTTTTTTCTCCGGGCTCACTGTTCTTTATTTCATAGCCCACGGTGCCGGAGGCTTCACTCCTTCCGCCTGTGTTAAAAGCTTCGGAGACTGTGGTCTCAACAGTGACAGCTGCTTTGTCTGACTTTGAGGAGGTAACGCTGAGCTGCCGCGAATCATCAGCGGTGCTCTGTATATCTTCTTCGATATCGGTCGTTTCGGGTATATCGTTCTTTTCCTCCACAGCTGTTGCAGTAATGTAGTTTTCGCTGTTATTCAGATCTGAAAGCGAGAAGATATTATAGGGAGAAAACAACGAACCATAGTCATATTTGACGGCATCTTCGGCGCCCGGTACTATCTCAAAAACAGTATTATCCGGAGCAACTGCCGCCTCTATTGCGTTGCCGCAGAATACAAAGGCAATATTGTCGGAATAGGCAAGGGCTTCATTTATCACGTCCCAGCTGCTGCCGCCGGCGCTCAGAGTGTAAATGAGCTCGCCGTTATAACGGGATACCTCCACCTTGCCGATGATCCTGCCGTCGATACATACAGGCAGGGTCAGGAAATCAAGGTCGATACAGTTCACTTCTCCGAGTATGATATGGTAATAGCCCTTTGTGAATATCTGTATCTCCTCGCCGAATATGCCGTATTCCGCCGAGAAGGTCGCTGCTATCATATCCTTGTTGGCTTCTATAAGAGCTGTTATCTCCTCGTCTGAATAGGAATCGCTCTTTAGCGCCTGCACTCTGGCAGAAGGAGCCGCACCGTCCGTATCACTGAATGAATTTCCGCCGTAGCTCCGGTTTCCGACGGTCTCCGGCGGGTAAAGCATAGTATCTTCAGCTCCAGGCGTGTAAGCTCCTACGTCTATTCTCTGCCTTCCGTTATGAAGGACTGTAAACAGTCCCCCTGCCGCACAAAGAATCAGAACAGCAGCTGCCGCAGCATACCTGAACAGCGGCTTTCCCGCTCTGACAGCAACGGTGCCGGCAGCTTCTTCGATAAGCTCCGGACTTATGCCGTTGATTGCATTATCAAGCATCTCAGTTGTCATAGATCATAACCCTCTTTCTGTAAATACTTTTTCAAGCGTTTTCTCATACGAAAAAGAATCGAACCTGCTGTTCCGGAACTTATTCCGAAGGCTTCGGAGATACTTTCGATACTGTCGTAATACCAGTACCTTCTGACAAATATCATGCGGTTCCGTTTGGGCTCGCTCATGAGAAAGCTGCTTACAGCACTGCTGAGCTCCGCCATAATACGGACGTCCTCAGGAGTTTTTCTGTCGGATACTACGTCAGACAGCTCCTCATAGGAAAGGCAGCTGCCGTTATGGCGCTTGTCCGCTGTATTATACCGGTATTTCGACAGCGCGAGCCTTTTTACGATCTGGCATATATAAGCTGAAAATGTTCGGGACGATCATCGGGTATAGAATTCCACACCTTCATGAAGGCGTCGCTGACGCACTCCTCCGAATCCTCCCTGCGCTTGAGTATATTTTCCGCAAGGCAGTAGCAGAGCTTTCCGTACTTTTTATCTGTCTCAGCTATCGTCTGTTCGTCCCTGTTCCAGTATAGTTCAATAATAGAGGTATCGTCCATGTGATCCCTCCTTTCGAGGTCCCTCGCTGTATAAGACGCAGTATGAACGAAGACATTGCACCCTGAGAAAAATTTTCACTGTATCACCTCTGACAGTCTGCGCAGCCGGTAAAGTTATGCAAGCACGCGAATGTAATATGTCAATTCAGAAACAGCCATAAGGAAGTGTGTGTGACCCGCCCCCTGTCAAGTAGACAGTGGAAAAACAAAAATAATTCTATGTAATATCTAAAAGCAGTCAGTTCAATTTGTGCCGGCTGCTTTATTGTTAGCAGTAGGCGGCAAGCACCTTTTGGAGTGAGGAGCGTAGCGACGAACGGAGAAAGGTGCTTGCCGCGGCGCCCGCCCACCAGTCATGCCACAGGATATGCTTCATGATATTCCATTGGCGTCATA
>JAGCWY010000130.1 GCA_017961625.1 Ruminococcus sp.
GCAGATACGAATTTAGTCCTTCTTGTGAAGAGCTTTTCATACTCGGAAATTATAAGCTGACCGCTCTTGTCAACAGGAACTACCTTGATGACTGCTCCTGTTTCCTCGCAGATGAGCTGCCACGGAACTATATTTGCATGATGCTCAAGCATTGTGAGGATTATCTCGTCACCAGGCTGTAGGAGAGGCTTAACGTAAGCATTTGCCACAAGGTTTATAGCCTCAGTTGTACCTCTTACGAAAACGATGTTGTCCTTTGAAGGAGCACCGAGGAAGTCAGCTGTTATCTGTCTTGCATTTTCGTATGCATCTGTAGAACGTGCAGCAAGCTCATGAGCACCTCTGTGAACGTTTGAGTTTTCGTGTGTATAGTAGTAGCTGATCCTGTCTATGACCTGCTGCGGACGCTGTGTTGTAGCGCCGTTGTCAAACCACACAAGGTCGTGACCGTTTATCTTTTCGCTGAGTATTGGGAAATCGTTTCTTATCTGAGCGAGAGTCTTTGTGCCTACTATTATTTGACTGTCAGACTTTACTGTAGGAACAGTCGGCGCAGCTGTCTGCTGAGTATTCTTGGGAACGTAGCTGTCAGCCTGTCCCTGAGAAAGTACAACAGGTGCATATCCACCCGATGTGGGCTGCTCCTGCGGAGCTGTATATGTATCGAAAGTGCTGTACTGCTGTGCAGCTCCGACTACAGGTGAAGCACCATAATCGTCAGCAATCTTTTCGTACTCAGATACACTTCCGTAGCCACCGTTATACTCATTGGCTATCTGCTCAAACTCGGAAACGCTGCCGTAGCCGCTGAAAGCCTGCTCTGCTGATGAAGCGTAGTTAGTACCGCCGCCGTATGATGCTGCTTTGTTGAAAGCATCGTTTATAACGGAAGTATCACCGCTTGCTGCAAGTGCCTCTATGCCGCCTGCGCAGCGTGCTGCATCAAAGTCGGGAAACAATGAATTTGCAAGGCTTTCAAGCTCTGACTCAGATGGTATACCATAATTAGTCGTAGTCATAGTATTCACCTACCTCGACATCCTCGAGAACAGCGATAGCGTCGTCTGAGAGAATAGCTGCCGAGCAG
This sequence comes from Ruminococcus sp., assembly GCA_017961625.1. Classification (GTDB taxonomy): domain Bacteria; phylum Bacillota; class Clostridia; order Oscillospirales; family Ruminococcaceae; genus Ruminococcus. The sequence goes on from JAGCWY010000130.1 coordinate 1,088, forward strand.
TAGAGTGAAAGCAGATAAGAAGCAACGCCCTTATCGTCAATACCTCTGAAACGAACTGAAAGTCCTCTTGACTGTTCGTTTTTCAGATTACGCTGGAAAAGACCGATAACGCCTCTCTTAGCCTCACCTGTACGAACGAGAAGGATATTTGTCTTGCCGCTCTTGCTCTTTGGATTCTTGAGACCGTCAACGAGGAGCTTGTCTGTAGGAATAATCGGGATACCTCTCCAGCAGATGAATGTGCCGCCTGCGATGTTTGTAGTTACAGGTGGTACGCCTCTCTTTGTACATTCTCTCTCAAATGCAGCGATAGCTCTTGGGTGAGCAAGGAAGAATGAAGGCTCTTTCCATACCTTTGTGATGAGCTCGTCGAGGTCATCAGGTGTAGGTGCGCCGTTTCTTGTCTGGATTCTCTGAGAATCTGGAACGTTCTTTAAAAGACCGTAATCATCGTTGTTGATGAGCTGGCTCTCCTGACGCTCACGAAGGCTCTCGATAGCAAGGTCGAGCTGCTCTTTTACCTGATCGTATGGTGAACCGTATACATCAGCAACTGCTGTGTTTACATTTATGATAGTTGAGATAGAAGCGAGCTGAAGCTCTCTTGGCTCTTCCTCATACTCAACATAGCCCTGAGGGATTATGTCAGACTTCTTCTCAACGCTGCAAAGAACGTCAAGAGGAGTTTCGCCCTCTTTTACCTTATTTATTCTGTAAATACCTGAGTCAAGTCCCTTGAATTCGAGTACCTTTGTGATCCACTTTGGTGTCAGTGCACCGTACTGAGGTCTGGTCTTGTTAACGTCGGCAAGGTTATATGCCGCTTTTTTGCCAAGTGCAACTATGGTGTCATTTTTTGTTTCTTTAGACATAATGTCTACCTCCATTTATTAATGTATATATTACAGACAGATTTAGTAAGCTTTAGTATGGCGTGATACATGGGTATTGAGTCCATGTATATATTTCAAAGCTTTCTCTGTCCGATAATCAATAGATTGGGAAATCCTTATCAACTTCCCTTGCCCATGCGTTTGTACCGCCCTTTAAGTTGTAAAGCGGACCTGAGTAGCCTGCCTCGCGGAGAGTATTCACAGCAAGTATACTTCTCTTGCCCTCCTTGCAGACAAAGACTGTATCAACAGAAGTATCAAGTTCCTTCTGTCGTCTTTCAAGCTGTCCTATAGGGATAACTATGGCATCGGGGAACTTTGCGATAGCTCTTTCGTGGGGTTCTCGAACATCGACAATGGTTATCTTCTCACCCTCGTCAATGCGGCGTTTGAGCTCCTTGGGCTCTATGCCCTCAACCTCTGCTTCTTCCTCTTTCTGCTGAGTAAGTCCGCAGAAGTCCTCGTAGTCGAAATCATCTATCTCGGTGATAGTTCTCTTCTTGCCGCAGATTGGGCAGTTATCGTTCTTATGTATTTTCAGCTCGCGCCATTTGAGGTTCCATGCGTCAAAGGTGACGACTCTGCCTATGAGGTTCTTGCCGCCGCCAACGATGAGCTTTATGACCTCGTTAGCCTGCAATGTGCCAATAACGCCGGGGAGAACTCCCACAACGCCGCCCATTGCACATGAGGGAACAAGTCCTGCCGGTGGCGGTGCAGGGTACATACATCTGTAGCAGGGGCCTTCCTTTGCATAGTATACCGAGACCTGTCCCTCAAACTGGTACATAGCTCCAAAAACATCGGGCTTTCCAAGAAGTACGCAGGTATCGTTTACAAGATAGCGTGTAGGGTAATTGTCAGATGCGTCTGCCACAACGTCGTATTCGGAGATTATGCTCTCAGCATTTTCGGCTGTAAGACGCATATTGTAGGTCTCCACCTTGACAAGCGGATTTATCTGTTTAATGCTGTCCTTTGCAGAAGCTACCTTAGGTCTTCCGATGTCCCTTGTACCGTGCATTACCTGACGCTGGAGATTGGACTCCTCAACCTCGTCATTGTCGATGATACCGATAGTACCAACGCCTGCCGCTGCAAGATATTGTACAAGAGGAGTTCCGAGACCGCCTGCTCCTACGATGAGTACTTTTGCGGCTTTGAGCCTTTTCTGACCCTTAACTCCTATCTCCTGCAAGAGAAGATGACGGCTGTAGCGTGTTATCTCATCATTAGTAAGCTTTTCGCCTTTTCTGTCTCCGATAACGCTTTCAACGCCCGAACCTCCTGCAATAGCAGGGATAAGTATCACCTCATCGCCATCCTTGACTTTGGTATCGAAATCCTTAAGATCCCTGATATTTTCATCATTTACAAATACATTGATGAAGGCTCTCAGCTGACCTTCCTCGTCAAAGAGTGCTTTTTTGGTCTCAGGGTATTCCTCCGAAAGAAGAGTTAACACCTCTTCCACTGTTTTGCCTTCAAGCTCTATTTCTGATCTGTGCTCCGTAAAGAGCCTCAGGGTTGTCGGTATTACTACTGTAACTGCCATTTACTGTCCTCCTCTAATCTCTCCTGTGCCATATATACATGCTCTAAATCTATATCATTCATATAGATTTACTATGGTTTTAATGCATAATTTCAATGTATGTATTATAGCACATTGTGACAAAGAAATCAATAGTCGCAGCTGACAAATAACTTAGCATCAGTAATAGTTTTTAATTATATCCCAAGCTTAAATTCTTTCATTAAATGATATAGAACCAGCTTGTATCCTCTTCTATATCTACTCTCTCAACAGGCTTTGAAGCGTCGTAATTATATCTAAGCTCCTGATTCTTCACGCTAACCTTTGCACCGTCTGGAACCGAACGTGTAATAAATGCGTTACCACCAATAACAACGTCTTTTCCTATTACCGTATCTCCGCCGAGTATTGAAGCTCCCGAATAGATTGTAACATTGTCCTCAATGGTAGGATGACGCTTCTTACTTTTCAGTGCCTGACCCCCCCTTGTGGAAAGAGCTCCGAGGGTAACGCCCTGATATATTTTCACGTTATTGCCTATTACTGTAGTCTCTCCTATAACGATACCTGTTCCGTGATCTATGAAAAAGTATTTTCCAATGTTTGCTCCAGGGTGAATGTCGATACCTGTCTCACTGTGAGCGTATTCTGTCATCATACGTGGGATAACCGGTACGCCCAAAGTATATAGTTCATGTGCTATCCTGTTGATAAGAATTGCAAAAAGTCCCGGGTAGGAATATATTATCTCGTCTTTGCTATAAGCGGCAGGATCTCCTTCATAAGCCGCCTGAACGTCGGTCTCTATGTATTCCCTTATCTTACGAATCTGTTTCGTAAAACCTAGGGTTATCTGTCTGGCTTTTTCAACTATATCTTCATCGTTTCTCCGCTCGCCTCCGAGGACTATGGTTATCTGTTTGGTAAGCTTAAACATAACGTCCTCAATGAGCATAGACAGATTATTTCTGAGCGTGTAAACCTTTATTGAGCCGTTTTTGAAATATCCTGGAAAAATTACCTTCCTCAGGCTCGACAGAATATCTATTATCACCTCTTTGTCAGGGTGATTGAATATCCTTGATTTGTCTATCTCTTTTCCTATGTTATAATCCTCTATAAGATCTTCAACTATATTGTTTATATTATCTTCAAATGTATTCAATCTCTATTACTCCTTCCTATAAATAATCATATCATTATTATAGATGTTGGATTAATTAAAGTCAATATTTCGGTATATATCGCTTTTTTATTGCTTGTTATAGAAATTAGCAATAAGAAATTACAAGCCAATACCTGCGAAGTATCTGAAGAAAATTGATTAATTGACAGTAGTAAGATAGTTCATATAATATGCCTGTGAGTATATAGTTTATCTTTTTTTAGGTACAAACGAAGTCTGTCTCTTCATAACCGATTCTTGTTGTTTTACAAACAGGCGCATGATTATTATTTGATCTTACTTTCACAAAAAGTACTAAAGCAGCTAAAAGCTTAAAAGCAAAAGACTCATAACCACATAGAATGTACATTTGCTTCATATTACTTAAATTCACCATAATTCTGAATGTTTCTATAACTTCTTGCCATAAAAAACTCATATGGTTTATATCATGATACCATAGGAGTTATTTTTTATATTGTACGTTTTTACCGGAGCAGTTCACGCGGTGGAACTGCTGCTTTTATACCGGACCTGAGAATTATTTGCTATCTCATCATGTAGTAAGTTTGATATTTCTGCTTGGTACGGGAAAAATAATTATGATTTTACCAGCTTTGTATAATCCTACGAAGTCGTCGATCTATGTCAATACGAGTTTGTTTGCATTCTTTTGGGTGATCTCTAAGTGTTTTGAATGTAAATCTCAGCAATGCCGATAATCCAAATGGAAGTATACTCTCAAGCATTGACTGTGGTAATACGAAATGTGAGCCGTATTCATAAACTAGTTTGGCAGTTTTACAAACATGAGTAGTGTTTTTGAGCCTATCAGTAATTCTATTGATGTAACGACAAGTGTCCCACAAGGAGTCATCTTCTGCTCCAATTAATACCAACTTGCCCTTGATACGCTCAACCTTGATCTTCATATCCTCTGTAAGATTGTATTTCTTTTCCGACAAATCAAACATATCTCTTGCTGCAGCCATGTCTCCTCTACGCTTTGCCTCTTCCTGCAATTTTTGCCAGTATTCCGGATGACGATAGGCAAAGGGAAGATAAGGAAGCCTTTTACCCTTATATGTTAGGGTGGATTCATTGTTTCCAGGACGTTCTCTTGCACCATCAAGTCCATCACGATAGAAACCTTCCATTATAAAATCGGAGGGTGAGAGTGCAACAGTCAGTGTTATATCAGAAATAAATGATGCTGCCGCAAGAGCAATCATTGCCGTAGTGGATGCGCCTATTATGCCAAACTTGACATTACCTTTGGATTTCAAAACATCTATCGCTTTCTCAAAACTTTCAATAGGATAATCATGATAGGCATAATCCTTTGTATCTGATGCCATAGCCATTACATTACAGCCGTTTCTATGTAACCATCTAACACCTGTTTTCACCATTAGATCGTCAATCTTATCACCAAACATAAGAATTATTCCTCGATTACAGTATTGAGAATTCTCATAATATGCTCCGTAAAAGTTATTTGTCATTGTATTGAAGTATTCAGGTTTCATATATTCTTCTCCTTTGTTTACACTTAAAATGCTTTTTAATTCCTGTAAACTTTTCGCGGAATATTCTTTAAATACACTTTACCCTTTATTTGCAAATGTAATAATGTATACTTCAAAGAATTATACTAAACCATTTATTCCCTTGAATGTAATCATACCGACATCGTTTGAAAACTTATCCAAAGGATATTTTCTGTCCGAATTGAACCACTCTTGATATGCACATAGCATACCGTTTATTGAATAATTGACTATCAGATCCAGCTTTGGCTCAGAAATGCTCTGGAATGTCTATCTCACAATCTTGCTTTTTCATTTGGAATAGGTTTCTTTTACAGGATTTTTGTCATTGATGTAGTTTACTCGGGACACATTATGAATTACATCAGACGTTTTGCTGATGAAAATCAGATTGTAATACGTCTGGAGTCCTTAAAAAAATATATACAAGAGGGCTTCAAACAGCGCAAGCCTCGATTTCTACTTTCTTTGAAGCCAGAAAAGCCTCTTTCAGAAATATTGGAGCAGTATAAAAACAAACTGGCTTTCAGCAAAAGAAATAATAGTAATTGAAAACCATTGCATTTCAATTACTATGAAATGTTTATTATAAAAGGAACATATTGCTCTTCCGATTAAAAACTAACCGCCTCCGAGTTTGAAGGCGGTTAGTTTTTATAATAAGAACGACGTTCCATCCTCATCAAGCTTAAGTAGAATTACACCTGTTTAATGAAGGTGAATTACATGTGCTATCTGATTATTTTGCAAAACTATCAGATTTCGCCATAGTCCATATCCATAGCCATTGAAAAGTTATATTCCGGATATTCCTGAGAGAGATCTTTTCGAATATCTTCAAGAACTGCCTGACGGCTGTCTGCATCAAAACTGATTACTACATCAAAGCGAACTGCTTTTTCTGACTTGTTATAGTAAAAACCATGCACTTGTTTTGCATATTCGTGTGAAAGTACTCGCTCACTGATTTCTTTACGGAACTTGGCTGCTTCAGTATCTTGAGTATTAATCGAATATACACCCACTGCAGTAAGAATGACCTGATGCTTTTTATAAACATCGATCATAATCTCTCTTGTCAGTTCGTCCAGTCTGCTGACAGAACAACTGTCTTCCAATTCGATATGAATAGAGCCGTTATATTTGTCTGGTCCGTAATTATGTAGTATCAGATCATATGCGCCTTTTACTTCTGGAAATGTACAGACTGTTTTTTTGATATCCTTTATCAATTCAACATCTCCGGGTTCTCCAAGTAGTTTAGATACCGTTTCGGAAAGCATCTCAAATCCTGCCTTTATAATAACAACTGAAATGACAGCTCCAAGAAATGCTTCAAGGGAAAAGCCTGAAAATACATATATAAGAGCAGCGACCAGTGTAGCAGAAGATATAACGGAATCAAGAAGTGCATCTTTTCCCGAATTTACAAGGGAGTCAGAGTTAACTTTTTCTCCTGTTTTTTTCACATATAATCCGAGAACTATCTTCACAAGAACAGCAACACCGACAATAATAAGTGATATTGCAGAGTATTCAGGAGTGCTAGGGTTAACTATCTTCTTGATGGATTCCACAAGTGAAGTTAAGCCTGCATATAAAACAATAGCAGCTATAATAAGTGAACTCAGGTATTCTATCCTGCCATATCCGAAAGGATGTTTTTTATCGGATTCACGTCCAGCAAGTTTTGTTCCAATGATTGTTATTACAGAACTTAGTGCATCTGAAAGGTTATTTACTGCATCAAGCGTAATTGCGATTGAATGGCTTATGATTCCTATCACTGCCTTGAATGCTGCAAGGAACACATTAGCCAATATCCCGATTACACTAGTGTGAACGATTATCTTACTTCTTTTTTCTGCTTCAGAGTATTGCATTTTTAAAAATCCTTCCTGTTACGTTTATACTATGATTAGCTCCGTTTGTTTTTGCACCAGAAATGCCACTTTGGAGCTGGAGGCATAGGTTCGTGATTTAAGAGTGCCTTTATTACTCTGCGGTGAGTAAAGCAGCAACATACGCACACTGCACAGATAACTAATAAAACAATGATACCTTTCATAGTTTTTCCTCATTTTTTATCCGTTGATCATCTGCTGAACCAGTTCACGCTTTTCATAGAGAACACAGCCTCCGCTATGGTCTTCCAGCAAATAACCTTCATCTCTCAGCTTTCTGAACAGCGGTGAATTTATCGCCTCTTTCAAAGAGCTGTTTCTAACATTGATGTCTGAATAAGGTGAGAACGGACAAGGCTCTGCACCTCCGTGGGAATTGATATGGAAGAATCCTCTTCCTGCGGCAACACAGCCGCCTGAGCTTTTTTCATCGCCTGGGAACGATATGTAAACCATTTCTGGGTGAGTTTCCCTCAACTGTATTATCTCATTTTGTAAATACTCACGCTCTGAATCTGAAGGAGCAAGCTCACTGCTCTCTTCAGTCACAGGGACATACTCCACAAATATGATCACTTTACAGCCTTTTTCCTCAAGACTGTTCAAAAAAGCTTGTGAGGTAACTTCCTTGTAATTCCTTGTAGTGACCGTAACGGAAGCACCAAATATCAGTCCGCGCTTCTTTATCTCGTTCATATTGGCAATCAGTCTGTCATAGATACCTTTTCCGCGCCTTTCGTCTGTCAGCTCACGGCTTCCCTCAATACTCATAACGGGTATGAGATTGCGACATTTATCGAACAATTCAAAGTATCCTTCATCAAGATATGTGCCGTTTGTGAAGATAGGAAAAAGGATGTTCTGCTTCTTTCCTGCCACTTCGATAACACCGCGTCTCAGCATCGGTTCTCCACCTGCGAGCAGTATAAAGCTGATGCCAAGCGCCTCGGCTTCATCAAACACCGCCTGCCACTCCTCATCAGTGAGCTGCTTGACAGGTTCGGAATCGACCGTTGCGTGATTACATCTTGAATAACAGCCTGCACAGTGAAGATTGCACTTGCTAGTTATACTTGCAATAAGGAACGGCGGTATATGCTCGCCTTTGTCCTCAGCTTTTCTGCGCTTCTTTGAAGCTGCACTGCTGGCAGTGGCAAATTTAAGCATAAAAGAGCTTTCTTTAGGGTTCCTGAGTGTGGCTTTTACTGCTTCTGACACTATACGCTCTACACCCTCGGTAAGATATTCTTGTAGATCAAAACATTCAGCCATAATATCACCTCAGCAATTCTTCTACCGCTTTCCTCACCTCTTTCATATCGGTAGTAGGCTCGAATCTTGCTATAACATTGCCTGTTCTGTCTATGAGGAACTTTGTGAAATTCCATTTAATATACGCTTTATCCCCGAATTTCTTATTATTAAGCTCCGTAAACTTACTGAGTGCTGCGTTTTTTATTCCCTTTCCGAAGCCCTCAAAAGGCTTCTCTGAAGCTAGAAACGCAAACAGCGGATTTGCATCATCACCGTTCACATCTATTTTTGAAAACTGTGGAAACTCAGTTCCGAATTTCAGCTTGCAGAACTGATGTATTTCCTCTCCACTTCCGGGAGCCTGATTTGCAAACTGGTTGCAGGGGAAGTCTAGTATCTCAAAGCCTTTATCATGCAAATCGCGGTACATTGATTCAAGAGGTTCATAATGTGGCGTAAAACCACAACCTGTGGCAGTATTCACTATCAGCAGTACATTTCCTTTGTAATCGCTCAGTTTTACGTTATTTCCCATGCGGTCTTTCACCGCAAAATCATACACTGTTTTCATAGTTTAAGCTCCTTCCGTATTATCAAAGATCATCGCTGTCCGCATCTAGCAATTCATAAAGCAACGAATAAAGCTGCTTTGCCTTTTCAGGAGCGATCTTAATGCACTGACCGACCTTGATCGGGGTATCCTTAGCCTTTTCCTGCAATGCCTTACCCTGTTCGGTCAGATAAATGAGAACTGCACGTTCATCATCCGTACTATGCTGCTTTTCAATATATCCGAGAGATCTCATCTTTTTCAGAAGCGGCGAAAGGGTTCCGCTGTCAAGCATTAGCTTTTTACATATTTCACCGACTGTGATACCGTCCTTTTCCCAAAGAACCAGCAGAACAATATATTGTGTGTAGGTGAGATTAAGCTCTTTCAGATAAGGAGTATATGCTCCTGTCACAGCTCTTGCCGCTGCATACAGTGGAAAACAAAGCTGATTTTCCAGCTTCATTGCTTCCTTGTAATCATATCCCATTGTATCACTCCCTGATAATATATTGCTTTCAATTATATTGTATCAAATATATTTCTGCTTGTCAAGTACTTTTTTACAATTATTGATATTTAACTATAAAAATATAGGAAATAAATCGCTTCACTTTCTGATGAATTCATAAAAACAGGTATATAAGGAATAGAAGTCTATAGTAATCAAAATAAGTACTGACGTTCAAAAAAAGGATATTCACAGACAAGAGAAGTATTTGATTAATATGTTCAGCATATAGTTTTTCCTCTTTTAAAATATAAACAGTTAAAAAAGTCTTTTTTGAAAAAGAAAGATCTGAAAGCAGAAAAAATAATACCGCACTCTATTATACAGATACCCATATAGAAGTTTTGCCCCTTAGCATTTTCATAACACTAAGGGGCATTGTGTTTTTTCGGCGGCTAATATAATCCAGAATTTGAAGGTGTACAATGTGCTTGATCCATTTGAAGTTGGGAATCGTCATCCGAATGGATAATCGTGTCGAAATACGATCCAATAAATGTTTTCATATAAATTACTATAATCCCTGTGATACCCGTACAGCTTTTCCTTAACGGCATCGTTTCCGATTCGTGCCAGTTCTGCTTGCTCAAAGCAAAGACATTTGAAATACATTTCAAATGCTTCAATTCCCTGAAGCTGACTGATGTCAGACAGAATAGGATAGTCAAAAAGCATAATAGATTCGTGTGGCTTGAATTTCGGGTCATACCGTAAAAAGAACGCTTTCAACTGCACTTGAAATGTATATCGCAGACATTTCACCCCATAATCTTCAAAGCACGCGGACAGTTTGTTGTATGCTTCAAGCAGCGTTTTGGCACGATCAACAACAAGGTCATAGCCAAGACGATACGCTTGTTCCGCCGAAATATCATCCGGAACAGGCTTGTTATCTGTTTTCAGATAATTGATACAGTAAACAACGGCATTCATCAGGTCATTTGCAGCATCAAATGTGACAGAAGAGCTGTCGTTTTGCGTGTACTGCTCTGACAGACTGCATACTATGGGAAAAAGCTCATCTACCGAATATCTGCAATCCATCAATTACTCCTCCAAGAGTTCCTGAAATGCTTCATAGAAAGTTTCTCTGTCCCAATATGAAACGATCTGCTCCCCCTTGCCCTGAGATGCAATATAACCTCTGTAGCCTCTGCGGAC
>JAGCWY010000131.1 GCA_017961625.1 Ruminococcus sp.
AACAAGAAAATCACAGAGTGTGTTAGCGATAAGAATATTGCAGAGACACTTAACAGTCTGCTTTTTTCAGGACAGTATCAGTTGCTTCTTGAAGTGATCGAAGCGTACATAAATTCAATCGAAGATGACGTACAAGTTGAAAAGCTGAAAGAGCTGTACAGTTATTATTCAGAAAACTTTGATGCATTGCCCGGATATTATGATCGAGGCATAAAGATCCCTGAAACGAGGGAACCAGGCGTTATACATCACGCACGTCTCGGAAGTATGGAGAGCAATGTATTCACACTGATTGGAAATCGTATGAAAGGCGGCAGAGCCTGCTGGAGCATAGAAGGTGGAAACAATCTGGCTGCTCTTCTCTGCATCTATCATACGTCTAAACGCCAAATCAAAAAACAGATACTGAACTCTGTAAAGCTGAAACGCATCCATTATCGGCTTCAAAAATCAAACCGACTTCCGGTAAAGGATATGAAGGAATAAAAAATTATAATATTCCTTCAACACTGCCATGGCTTAAACGTTTGGCTGCAACTAACTAATTCACAAATCTTTGTTCGTGGTTTTAGCCATTATGACGAATTTGAAATTTGCTGCCCACTTTTACTTGACACATACGTACGATAGTTTTGATTGACTTTTGGTGATCGTTGAGGTATAATCGTTCTAAGGAAACATCTTTAAGGAGGTTGCGCTATGTCACAAAATGGTTTTCATATTTGTGTAATAGGTGCAGAAGTCAACAATATTGAACAGAGACAGATCCTTAACGGAATCATTGAAGAAGGTAAAAAGGAAAATGCCGATATAATTGTTATCTCTAATCTTTATAATCACCTGGAGCAAGAAAGAGCTGGTTGTGCAGATAATAAGATATATGAACTTCTTTCTGATATCAGAGCAGATGCTTTTATTATGCTTTCAGAATCGTTCGTCAATCCGGCAATAAGGGAAAGAATACACGAGCTGCTTATAAAGCGTACAGATGTCCCTGTAATTATGGTCGGAACCGCCCTTCCGGAATTTGAAACTGAGCTTTTTCCGTGTATCAGTACAAGCGATAAAAAGGATATGGAAACGATAATTGACGTGCTGATTGAAGAAAACGGATTTACAGACATATCACTCCTGACAGGTCCTTTTTCACTTGAACCCTCTAAAAAACGTATTGAAGGCTATAAAAATTCTCTTGAAAAACATGGTATCCCATATGATGCGAGTATCGTATACGAGGGAGACTTTTGGTATAATTCAGGCGAAAAGCTTGCAAAAAGGTATATTGCAAATGAGATCCCATATCCGCAGGCACTTGTGTGCGCAAATGATTATATGGCTTTCGGGATACTTGATGCCTTTGCGGCTGCTGGGATAGATATTACGGAACATATGGCGCTTGTTGGCTATGAATATATTCCTGAACGCAGCCTTCACAAGCCGCTTCTTACAACTTTTCAGAGGAACAGAAAAGCTCTCGGTGCAGCGGCAGTTGATATGCTCTTAAAAAGGCTGGATATTCAAGAAAAAGAGTTTTTATTCGAGCCACCGTCAGGTACTTTCATCGCAGGTCAGAGCTGCCCGTGCTCTAATTTATATGATGATAAGCTTCAGGAGGAACTCAGTTTCTTCCGGACGCAGAATCAGTTTGCTTTATGGAACCTGAAATCCGATATGGAATCATATCTCACTGAGTGTAAAAACTATGATGAATTCATTTCTGCAATGGGAGAGGAACTCTTTATAGTTCGCAATGCAAAGGATGTTGTCCTGTGCTTATTTGAAAACTGGTTCAGGGAAGGCGAAAACAGAAGCGATACGCTGATATGCAGAAACATAAACAAGTACGCCCGCTGTGATGATATAGTGTTGAAATCATCTGAACTTCATGTTCTGGCTGAGCATTTCAAAGGCACGGCAGTTTTTTACGTAAATCCGGTCTTCTTTAAAGAACGACTGCTCGGATACTGCGTATTGATGTACGATACGCCCGATACTTATGACAACACCTATCGTCACTGGTTGAAATCAGTGTCAAATGGACTTGAATTCCTGCGTTTGAAAACAGACATTGATTTTCTCATGCAATGCAGTACTCTTTCTTCAGCATATGACGGACTGACCGGAATGTTCAGCAAAGAAGGAATGCGAACTGCATTCCAGCTCATGAAGAATTCAGAAAGAACTGCGGAGATAACAGCCATTGCTCTCAGATTCTCCGGCAGCAGCGGTGTTTTTACCTCTGAAACTGCTTCAAAAGAAATGATAAGCTCAATGGTTGCAGCTGCAAAAATAATAAGACGTTTTTGCGGGGATAAGGGTATCGCAGGGCGATTATCAGAATCCGAACTTCTGCTAATTTACCCAACAGCTCCTTTAAAAGCAGAATTGCTAATTGACGCGATTTATTCCGAGTTATTGTTTTCAAAAGAACATTCACAAATGCAAAATTATGACAAATTTTTGTTTTGCGGAAAGTTGTTCAGAGACAGCAGTACAGGTCTTGATACTGTCATCGGAGATATCAGTGCATATTTCAATGAAGTACTGGTGGCCCAGAAAGAAAAAACTGCTCTGCCCCATTATAAAGAGCTTCAAAATGTCCGCAGGGAGATTGAGTTGTTCCCACTACATAAATACAGCCTAAATGAAATAAGCAGCTCTCTGAACCTTAACAACAATTACTTCAATCGTATCTATAAGCAGTTTTACGGAACGACCTTCAATCAGGATCAGATAAATTCCCGTATAAGATTTGCAAAACACCTCCTGTTAAACACAGACCTTTCTATTGCAGATATAGCTGAAAAATGCGATTATACCGACAGCAAATATTTTATCAAGCAGTTTTCTTCTGTAACCGGTTTTAGTCCGAAACAGTATCGAACGGTAATGGAATACATTTACGAATAAAGTAGATTTTGTACACTTAATAAAGATTTCATAGGTTGAAGTCTCCTGTTTTTCACTGTAAAATATAATCATAAACCAGCGAAAAAACACACAGGAGGTCAATATGAAGATAGCTAAAACAATATGTGCAGTGATGTCGGCAGTTGTATTATTAAAACCCATTTTCTGCTTTAATGTGGATGCTATAGCAGATGATAATGGTGTTATGCGTGACATAACTACCATGGAACTGGTGCGTGATATGGGTATTGGCATCAATCTCGGCAATACCATGGAAGCATGCGGTGACTGGATAGCCGAAGTAGACAAAGAGTGGGGAGACGGAATACTCACTGTCGAGGAATATGAAACAGCATGGGGCAGCCCCGTTATCACAAAAGAAATGATACAGGGTATGGCTGATGAAGGCTTTGGAGTTGTCCGTGTCCCCGTTGCATGGTCAAATCTTATGGGCGATAATTATAAAATAAATGATGATCTAGACGCAAGAGTACACGAGATCGTTGACTGGGTGATCGATGCCGATATGTACTGTATAATCAATATCCACTGGGATAACGGCTGGGTAAATACTTTCCCCGACAATAAAGATGAGTGTATGAAGCGCTATGAAACTATGTGGACACAGATTGCTGACAGTTTCAAGGATTACAGTGATTACCTTATGTTTGAGTCCCAGAATGAAGAACTTGGCTGGGAATCTGTATGGAATCCCTGGGGAAGTTTAGATGGGAAAGACGAATCATACGGTCTTGTAAACGAGATCAATCAGAAGTTTGTTGATGTTGTCAGAAGCTCAGGCGGAAACAATCCAAAGCGCCATCTTCTCATTTCAGGCTATAATACAGGTTTTGATCGCACCTGTGATCCTCTGTTCAAAATGCCTGATGATCCTGCACAGCGTATGGCAGTGTCCGTTCATTATTATTCACCGCCAGGTTTTGCAATACTCGAAGACGAGGATGCTGATTGGGCAAAGGCTCGCCCAACATGGGGAACAGATGAAGACTTTAAGGAACTGAACAGTAATATGGATATGATGAAAAAAGGTTATATTGACAAAGGTATACCTGTTATCATAGGTGAATATGGCTGTCCATCCAAAGGTAAGGAAGCAGATTCAGTAAGACTGTTCCTCAGCTCAGTCTGCAAGGCGGCCTATGACCGTCAGCTTTGTCCTGTTTTATGGTCTACTCCTGGAGGACATTACGACCGTGAAGCCTGCAAAATGGCAGATCAGGAACTTAAGGCCCTTTTTAATGAGATAACAGGCTTCGAGCCAAAAACAGTTGTTACAACAACTGATACTACTTCTTCTGCAGCTACTTCCACAACAACAGCAACTATAACTACTACTGAAACAATGGAATCTACTACCTTGTCAACTGTCAAAGCACCTGATGCTGAGACAACAACTGTTACATCAGCCATTGAGATAACATCTTCAACAGCTGTACAGCCTGCTGTAACAGTGTGGGGTGACACTAACTGCGATGGCAATGTGGATATCTCAGATGCAGTTCTCATTATGCAGAGCCTTGCAAATCCGGATAAATATGGGCTCGGAGGTGTAGATGACAGGGCGATAACTGAACAGGGACAAATAAACGGAGATGTTGATACTTCAAGCAAGGGAATAACGTCTAACGATGCTGTTTTTATTCAGAATTACCTGCTTCATAATATTTTAACTCTTGATCCTTCAAAAGCATGATCTCACTTCTAAATAAATAGTTGAATCCTTCTCTGTCGGCTATTAAAAAAAGCCTGTATTCTCCCGAAATACAGGCTTATTTATTTTCTACAGCAAGCAGGTATAACTGAATTATGAGGTAACGTGTGCATAAAAAGCAGGCTTTAAACATATGAAATGAACACTTCTGAAAGGCAGTATAATGATATGAAGCAGCTGCCTTACGGAAGCTGTTGTTTCGATTTGATGTTTGTTATATGCGTGTGAAGAAATTTTTTTGATCATATAGGTATTGACTTTTCCGTGCTGATTGAGTATAATGTTTATGCAACCAAACATAACATAAATGAGGAATTTATGACAAGTTTGATTGGTGGACATTTTGGTGGCTTCATGTTACAATTTTCATAGAGAACAGATAAAGGAGGTTCTTCTATGAAAAAAGTACTGAAAATATCATTGATCGTTATCATATCGCTGATAATACTAGCTTTGGCTGCTTTGGGTGTATACTGGTATAACAATATACACTGGTATGACAAATATAAAAAGGCATTGAATAAAGCTGGTGCTGTTGAGAAACAATTCACTCTGCCAAATGGTAATGTCATCAATTACGGCGAGGTCAGCAATGATAAGCCTGCACTTCTTCTAATACACGGACAGATGGGAGTATGGGAGGACTATGCACTTGTTATGCCTGAGCTTAGTAAAAACTGGCATATATATGCTGTTGATGTGTACGGCCATGGTGAATCATCACATGAAGAAAGTCTGTATTATATCGATATTAACGGAAATGATCTTATCACATTCATTGATACAGTGATCGATGAGCCGACTGTTGTTGCAGGTCATTCCAACGGTGCACTGACTGCCGCATATATTGCAGCTTACGGTGGGAAGAATATCGCAGGTGCTGTGCTGGAAGATCCGCCTGTATTCAGTACTGAAGGTGAGAAATGGGAAAAGAGCTTTGCATATCTCGATACTTATAAAAATCTGCATGACTATCAGCTTAGTGATAAATCCGAATGCTGGGAAGCTTATTATCTGCGCCGTTGTTATTGGGGACAGCTTTTTATGAAGGACTCAATGCCAAAGATTGCAGAGTACGCTCAGAGTTATCACGACGAGCATCCTGATGAGCCTGTTAAAATAGGCTTTTTGCCATCGTCCATATGGTATGTATTCCAATTTGCTAAGGAATATGACTTTGCATATGGTGAGAGGTTTTATGATCTTACATGGAACCATGGATATACACATAAGCAGATTCTTTCAAGTATTGATGTTCCATGTGTATACATTCATGCAAAGGGAAGTGTTTCCGAGGATGGAACATATTTATGTGCTGCTTCCAGGGAGCAGGCTGAACGTGCTGTCTCATATATAGGTAATAATTGCAGACTTGTTGAGAGCGAAGACAGCGATCATGTTATTCATACTACACACAGAGAGTTTTACATCAATACAGTAAATTCAATGCTGAAATGAGGTAATATCATGTTAAAGGAAAACCTTATAATGCTCCGTAATATCCACGGATATTCACAGGAAGAGATCGCAGGCAAAATTGAAATCTCCAGACAAGCTTACGCAAAATGGGAAAGCGGTGCAACAGTACCCGATATTAAAAAATGCAAACGTCTTGCGGATGTATATGGCGTAACGATAGATAGCCTGTTGAGCACTGCAACACCTGATGGAAAGACAATGATGCCGCCTCCGCCAAAGGGCAAGAATATCTGGGGCAGTGTTGCAATAAACGAGCGTGGACAGCTTGTGATACCGAAGGAAGTTCGCGAGAGATTCGGACTTACAGGCGGTCAAAGACTTATCGTCCTTACCGATGACAAAGAGGGGATAGCACTTGTACCTGCTCAAATGTTTGAAGCAAGGCTCAGACACGCCATGGAATATGCTTCTGCACAGCCTGAGGAATGAATTACTGAGTCTTTATTTCTCTGCTACTTATATGAGCAACCGCATTTTGTAGTCTCGTTTTCAGAGAAAAAGGCAATATGCACACGGAATGAACACTACTGAAGGACAGTATAACGATATGAAGGAAGCCAGACTTCCTAAAGGAAAGGATATGCCCTATGCGTTATGAGGGCATATCCTTTTTTCGCATTCACTGCAAAATGAGGAGGCGTTTATCATTTCACCACAAAAAGAGCATATTTCACCACATTATTTACCAGGCTGCGTTTTTCTGTGCTATAATCAGAAAAAACGAAAGGACTGGTATCTATGAAAAAATTTCTTATCGTATTAATCATTCTGGCTATTGCGGGCGGTGCGGCTTGGTCCTTCCTGCTTCGTCCCGAAACAATCTCGCAGGAAACACTGACGCAGGACTTTGAAATGCACCGTCAGGCATATGAGGATGTTGCGTACTAACTCGCCGCAGTTGGGGAGTAAGCAACAGCTACAAAGTAATGAAGCTGAATCAGCTGATAAGAGGATGGATAAACTACTTTAAAATAGGTAGCATGAAGAAGCTTTGTGAGAAACTCGATGCAAGAATACGTACACGTATGAGAATGTGCATATGGAAATTCTGGAAAACACCTCAAAACAGAGCGAAAAACCTGTTAAAACTTGGTACTGACAAAGGCGCTGCAATGGTAACAGCATATGCAGGCAATCGTGTTGCATATGTATGTCAGAGAATGGTACTAAGCTTTGCAATTAATAAAGAGAGACTAACCCGATTTGGATTAGCCTCAATGTTAGATTACTACACCGAAAGATGTGTTACTTGTTAAGTTGATTGAACCGCCGCATACGGAACCGTAGGTGCGGTTGTGTGAGAGGTCGGCGGCTTAAATGCCGCCTCCTACTCGATTTTGACCGACATGGGCACAATCCAACGGGTGAAGGACCCGAACACGCTTAGGTAGTGGGAAGTATGTAGCTGAACAACAAGGGTGTCAGCCGTGAGCCAGAATCTGAAGAAAGCTGTAAGCGAACCTCTTACCTGACGAACAGAAATCGCATATAAAGAAACAGTAACATCAATATATAAAATTTATCAAAATAAGATTCAATTCACTCTTTATTTTAAATGACAAAACATATATATGCGCTTTGTAGAAATTGCCAGTTTTTTCATATGCTTTGTAAACTTTTATTTGAAAGCATTGAATCACCAATATATTAATGGTAAAATAAATTAGAGATGGGAGTGATGAATATGTCAGAATATTTTATTTATTATTCTGCGTCAAATATAGTTAGCTGCATCGTTTTTGGTATAATGTTGGCACATGACCGGTTAAGCATTGATAAGCAGGAAAAACAGTTGAAATATGATGATGCTCTTATCGCTTTTATGTTATATTTTTTATCAGATGCAATATGGTCCGGTGTAGATTCTGGAGTTTTTCCAGTAAATAGATTTACGGTCTTGACAACAAATTTTATAAATTTTATCATTATGACTGCAATTACATCAAGGTGGCTGATGTATGCAATGGCAGTGGAACAGATTCCAATTAGGGACAAACGAAGTACTAAAATTATAATCTTCATACCATTTATTGTTTCCGTTATAGGTGTTATTATAACATATATATTTGCTCCTAATCTTCTTTTAGACGAGAACTTAAAAAACACAAATTTGTATGATGCATATCTCGTAAGCATTCCTTACATTTATATTATAGTTGTTATCATATATGCTATAAAGAAAGCCATAACGGAAAAAGATCCGATAGAAAAGAAAAATCACCTTTATATAGGCTTTTTCCCTATTATGGTTCTGGCAGGCGGTTTGATGCAAATGATATTGATGCCACGGCTTCCGATTTTTTGCTTTAGCTGTATGATACTTATGATTATTTATTATATTCAATTTATGGAGTCTCAGATATCTTTAGATCCTCTTACAAAATTGAATAACAGAGGTCAGCTTACACGATATGTATCACAAAATTCAAACTTGAAAATAGACGATAGAAAAACATTTGTCATAATGATTGATATAAATGATTTCAAAATGATCAATGATAATTATGGCCATGCTGAAGGTGATAATGCTTTGCTGATAGTAGCTAAATCATTGACAGTAACACTTCGTAACCAAAGTTTCCCTATGTTTCTCGGACGTTATGGCGGTGATGAGTTTGTGTTGATTGTATATCCTGTAAATGAAGACGAAGTAAATACACTTATAAAAGAAATAAGAGAAAGTATCCGAAATAATTGTAAAAACGAAAATAAACCATATATTTTGTCAATAGGTATAGGATATGATGAATTTCTTGGCAATCAGGACACTTTTTCAAATTGTATACAGCGTGCAGATAACAAGCTATATCTTGATAAAGAATATTGCAAAACCAATGGGGAGCTTACAACCTGTAAATAGCTGATTAGTTTTGCTATCAAAATGATAAATTAGGTATAGAATAACGGAGGATATGTAAGATGATTTCAGAGAAAGAACGTAATGTTTTTGAAGGAATGGCAATACCACAGATTCTTCTTTCATATAATAATGGAAAAATCAAAATAGAACTTGTGAGCGACAGTTTTTGCAATATGACAGAAATTGACAGAGATAGCATCCAAAATAATGTTGCTGAATTAGTTCATCCCGATGACTTAGCAAGCCTTTCGGTATGTTTTCTCAAATTTGTTGAAGAACACAGCAATCTTGATGTAATGTTCCGAGTTCTTGACAAAAAGAGGAACTGTTATATACTGATACATGGTACTGGTCTATGGCAACTTATGGAAGATGGTACGGAGATGATACTGTTCTATTTTGACGATACCAGAAGGATACAGAACAGTATCAGGCATATTTATAGTTGCCTTAAAGAGAAAGACCCTAAAGCAGAATATAATGACGCTGTGACAGGTCTTCCTAATCTGAAGTATATGCGTCGGTTTGCAGATGAGAAGCTCAACAGTTTTGGTGCATGTATTACGCAACAGGTATTGATATATATTGGTGTAAAATCCATGCGTTCTTATAATGATCGATATGGATATGACAAAGGCGATGCACTTATGTTACTTATCGCAAAGACTATTAAGGAGGAATTTCCATCTTCATTCTGTGGACGTGCTGTGGAAGATCATTTTGTTATAATGGATGAATTCTACGGATATGAAAATGTTATAAATAAAATTAATTCTATAAATCAAAAGATTAAGAAAAATGCTTACGGTATTACAGAAGGCATTCGAGCAGGCGCTTATGTAGTTAATCCCGAAATCAAGGCGATGAATGCTTTTGACCATGTTAGGCAAGCTCTCAAAGATATTGGTAAGGATATGAATGTTATCTGCAGATTTTACTCGGACGAACGTGATGGAGAACTGCTGACGGAACGTCATATCATAGAGAGTTTTGAAGAAGCAATGGAAAAGAAAATGATAAGAGTTTTCTATCATCCCATAATTTGCACAAAAACATTGAAGATTTACGCCATAGAAGCACTTGCAAGGTGGATTGATCCTCTTCGTGGTATGATTTCTCCAGGTGAATTTATTCCGGTTCTTTCGCGTTATCATCTGCTTTATAAGCTTGACCTTTACATGGTTGAACAGGTTTGTAGGGAGTTTGAGGTTAGAAAAAAATCAGGACTACCCCTTATTCCTGTAACTGTTAATATTTCAGCACAGGATTTTGACTATGTTGATGTACCTGGAAAATTGAGAAAAATATTAGAAGAATATGGTATTGATTCAGACAACATCATAGTGGAGATAACTGAACAGGATATAGCAAAAGGTACAGACAGCTTTAAAAAGCAGCTCTGTAGCATCCGTGAAAATGGTTATCGACTCTGGATAGATGATTTTGGAAGTGGTTATTCATCACTTAATGTTCTTGGTCAATATGATATAGACAGGATCAAATTCGATATGGCATTTTTACGCCATATTGATGATAATAACGGTAAAAATCGTCGTATAATGAAAGCGATTGTAAATATGTGTAGAGAACTTGAGATACATACATTGGCCGAGGGTGTTGAAACAGAGTCTCAGCTTGAATTTTTGCAGGAGATTGAATGTGAGTTGGCGCAGGGGTTCTATTTCTCCTATCCCAAACCTATTGAAGAAACTAAAAAAGGTTGAGTATTATTCAATACAAAGCTTTATTTACCGTAGTTAAATGCTACTTGTACAACAAAAAGTTTTGAAATAGATAAGCCGTCATCTGACGGCTTTCTATTATTATTCAAGTTCCCAGCCGTTGTCGCCGTGGTAGATCATTTGCTTTGTCATTCCTCCGTCAATGCAGATGTTCTCTCCTGTGATGAATCCTGCCTTGTCGGAGCAGAGAAACAGCACCATATTCGCGATATCAAGTGGATTTCCTACACGTCCGCAGGGCTGCTGATAAGCGTCAGGCCCTTCGTAGACCTTATAGAAAGTATCTATCCAGCCTGGGGAGATTGAGTTCACTTGCACCTTGCCTGCAAGGCTGATCGCTAGAGCGTGGGTAAGCGCAGCTATACCGCCCTTGGCCGCAGTATAGCTCTCGGTCTGAGGCTGACTCATGCGATCGCGGGAGGAAGAGATATTGATTATACTACCGCCTTTATTGAAGAAAGGAGCGAAAAGCTTTGACAGATAAAACGGTGCAGTTACTCCCACAGAGAGAGCGTACTGGAACTCCTCATAGCTGCACTCATCAATACCTTTCATAAGCGGCAGAGCGTTATTGATGAGGTAGTCGATTCGTCCGTGCTCTGCTATGACCTGTTCCGTAAACTTTTCAAGAACTACTTTGTTAGAAATGTCTCCAATGAAATGGTCGCCCTCAGCTTTGTCGATAACGCAGACTATCGCACCGTTTCTGCGAAATTCCTCAGCTATGCACTTGCCGATACCATTTGCGCCGCCTGTTATTACGGCAACCTTATTTTTGAACATAAGATCCTCCCTGTCTTTCTTTTATAAATATAGTTTTGGTTTTATGTGACTTTGTCACAGATAAATATCGCTTAATGCTGTATACTATTACACAGGAGGCGATGAGATGAAACGAAAAGCTAATGTTGATAAAAGTCTTTGCGTAGCCTGCGGTTGCTGCGTCAAAGTCTGTCCGAGGGCAGCTATAAGCGTACCATATGGTATAAACGCAGTTATTGATGAAACGCTCTGTGTGGGCTGCGGAAAATGCGTTAAAGAATGTCCCGCAAGTGTTATATCACTGGAGGAAGTAGAAAATGAAAGCTAAGAAAAAATGGTACGATTATCTGTGGATATTCTCACTGACTTACCTTATCCTAGGATTTGTGAACATCCTATTTGCGTGGCTTGGCATGATCTGCTTCATTGCTCCTCTTATTATATCTATAGGTTGGGGTAACAAAGCGTACTGCAACAAATTCTGCGGACGCGGGCAGCTTTTTTCCATGCTTGGCGGACATTTCGGACTTTCACGGAAAAAGGATATGCCAAAATTTATGAAGTCTAAGTATTTCCGTTACGGATTTCTAATATTCTTTTTTACGATGTTCTTCATAATGCTTTGGAATACCTATCTTGTATTCGCAGGTCAGCGACCACTGGGACAGAAAATAAAGCTGCTGTGGACATTCAAAGTTCCTTGGCACTGGGCTTATCACGGTACTCTATTCTCAGATGGTGTCGCACAGTTCGCATTCGGATTTTACAGTATTATGCTAACATCAACCATACTCGGATTGATTACAATGATATTTTTCAAGCCCCGTTCATGGTGTGTTTACTGCCCTATGGGTACAATGACACAGCTGATATGCAAGGCTAAGAACGTGACAAAGTCACAGACCATCACTAAAGAATGAAGTATAATATAAGTACAATAAAACAGAAAGGAAGTATTAATATGGCAGTTTTGAATGTTACAAAGGAAAATTTTGCGGAGATAAGAGCGAGTGAAAAGCCTGTTCTTCTGGACTTTTACGCAGACTGGTGCGGTCCATGCAGAATGGTGTCTCCTATTGTTGACGAGATAGCAAAGGAACACAGCGAGTTCACAGTAGGCAAGGTCAATGTAGATGACCAGCCTGAGCTTGCTGCAGCATTCAGTGTTTCAAGCATACCCATGCTTACAGTTATGAAAAATGGAGCGGTTACTGCTCATGCAGTCGGAGCACATCCAAAATCAGCTATACTTGATATGTTAAAGGGTTAAGTCGCGCAGCCGCTTCTTGTCAAGTATTCTTACGCCCTTGCGTGAGACTTCAACTATACCTTCGTTAGAGAAATATTTCAGCATTCGTGACACAACTTCACGGGCAGAGCCAATGTATTTCGCTATCTGTTCCTGTGTCAGCTGAATATTGTCTGAGCCTATACGCAGAGCTTCATCATGTAAGAATATTGCAAGACGCTTGTCAAGACTCATAAACATTATCTGCTGAATTACCCACATAACATCGGAGAAGCGTGAAACAGCTGTTTCAAGGGAGAATATCCGTATCTCGGAATTGCGTTCAGATATCTCTTTGTAAGCATGACCACTTATGATACAGCATTCGCTGTTCTCCTCTGCATCAATGACGACTTCAAAGGTTATTGACTGCAAAACGCAGGATGCGGAAAGCATACACATATCACCCTTGTGCAGGCGGTACAGAGTCACGTCCTTTCCATCTTCTGACATGATATAAACACGAAGACTTCCGCTGCAGACGAAAATCACTCCAGAGCAATCGTTGTCACTGTGGAGGTTAGTACCTTTTTCGTAATTGTGTATCATAGAATTATCGCAGATATATTTGCGGTCATCAGCTGATATTTTGTCCCAGAACGGGAATAATTCACTGTAGATTTCTTCAAACATATTTTTTCCTTTCGGAGGTTGAAAAAAATGAAAACTATTATCATTGGCGGCGTTGCAGGAGGAGCTTCCGCAGCCGCAAGACTTAGACGATTAAAAGAAAATGATGAGATAGTCATTCTCGAACGAGGCGACTATATCTCTTTTGCAAATTGTGGTCTGCCGTACTTTATTGGCGGAGAGATAACCGACAGGAATATGCTGACATTGCAGACTCCTGAAAGCTTCCGCAAGCGCTTCAATATTGATGTACGTATTAAAAGCGAAGCCGTGAAAATATTGCCCGAATCTCATACAGTCACCGTACGCGATATTGAAACAGGCAAGGAATATGAGGAGGCTTTTGAAAAGCTCATACTCTCTCCCGGTGCTGAACCCATTCGTCCGAATATCAGCGGCATAGATTATCCTCATGTATTCACTTTGCGAAATATTCCCGATACTATGAAGATCAAAAGCTTTGTTGACAACAACAAGCCTAAAAAAGCAGTAGTTGTCGGCGGCGGATATATCGGTGTAGAAATGGCTGAAAACCTTGCAGACTCAGGTATTGAGGTTTCAATAGTAGAACTTGCAGATCATCTTATCGCTTCGCTTGATGCAGACATGGCAGCCGATGTTCACCGCTATATCAGGAGCAAAGGTATAAAGCTGTTCCTGAACAATGGCGTTACGGAGATAACTGATAATAAAATCATTATGCAAAAGGGCAGTATCGAAACCGATATGGTGATAATGTCCGTGGGAGTCCGTCCTGAGACATCACTTGCAAATGAATGCGGTATAAAACTTAACAGCCGCGGCAGTATTATAGTAAACAGCAATATGCAGACAAACTATCCCGATATTTATGCAGTTGGGGACGCAATCGAGGTCAATGACTTTGTAACAGGCACATCTGCATTTATACCGCTGGCAGGTCCAGCCAACAAACAGGGACGTATCGCAGCGGATAATATAGCTGGTATTTTTACGGAATACAAGGGAACACAGGGTTCAGCTATACTGAAACTGTTTGATATGACAGTTGCGACTACTGGTCTGAATGAGAAACGTGCAGCTGCCGAGAACATCAACTATGACAAGGCATACGTTTTTTCAGCTTCTCATGCTTCATATTATCCCAATGCAACGAATATGTCAGTAAAGGTTCTGTGGGACAAGAATACCAGGAAGCTGCTGGGAGCTCAGATAGTTGGCTTTGACGGTGTTGACAAGCGTATGGACGTGTTTGCGACAGCAATCCGTTTCGGTGCAGAAGTCACCGATCTGAAAGAGCTTGAACTCTGTTATGCTCCGCCTTTCGGAAGTGCTAAAGATCCTGTAAATATGACTGGTTTTTTGGCTGAGAACGTCATAAACGGTACAGTGAAGCAGTTTTTCTGGCATGATGTTGAGAAGCTTCCTAGAGACGGAAGTGTCACTCTACTTGATGTGCGTACAAAGACTGAAATTGCTCGCGGAATGATAGACGGATTTATCAATATCCCTCTTGATACTCTGCGCGACAATCTTGACAAGCTGCCAAAGGACAAGCCTGTATATGTTCATTGTCACAGCGGATTACGCAGTTATATAGCCTGCCGTATACTAAGTGGGAAAGGCTACGACTGCTATAACCTTGCAGGTGGCTGGAGGTTGTATGAATCAGTTATCAATGACCGTACTGTCCCTGAATATATATGTACAGAATGCAAATAGTTTTTCAAGCTGTGCCTCCTGCGGGAGGCACTTTTTAATTATATTGATTTTTCAATCCATTCCATAATCACATCAATGATATACTTTTGTTCCTCTTGTGTCAGGACTTTACCAGAAGGAATGTTATGCCACTTCTCAATGCAGCCGCGGCAGCAACAGGCTGTTGCGTGTTGAGCGATAAAAACCGGATGGCCTTTCATTGGAGTTTGCTTACCATCATTTTCGGGATTTTCAGGTGAAAGACGTTTTGCAATAAAATCACTTGCATGACTTCTGATAATGTCTGTGCCCTTTTCAATAATATATGCCTTATCCTTTTCGCTAAGATGAAATTGGCTCCTGAAATCAGAACGGCTCAGTCTTACAAACAAATCATTCCTGTCAGGCAGCTGATACTTTATTGCGGCTCCAGAATTGTTTCCGGGAACATAGCTGTATCCTGACTTTTTCGCCTGTGAGATATGCAGTTTTCTCTCCAGATGATATACCTTTCCATGTTTAATAAATACTGCTCCGGTCTGACGGAAAGTAAATGGTACACTGCAGCGTATGCACTGTCTGCGAACTTCCTGTATCCACCTTAAGTCACAAGGTCGTGCATTTGTACCTGATTCACCACCACATGATACGTGCTCAATCAATTTCGTTGCAAGGTACTTTTCGATGTTTATCTCTTCAAGCATGGGTTCTGAGATAACTTCTCTGTGCTTTATTGGGAGCTTCAAAAAAACAGGAAGTCTGTAATCAGCCATTTTTTGATTTTCACAGGTACTGCATATAGTCACATGCTCCCAGCCGTCACCCCAGTCTGACGGTATACATTGCTCAAAGCGGTCTATTCTCTTGGTGATAATATGAAACTGAAGATCTTGTCTTTCTCGAATCATATTCCAGCATTCCTGCCGCCAATCGTCTGCATCTTCAAGGAAGAAGTCAGAGGTCATACAGGCGAAAACAATGCCGTCTTCTGCGGTCAATTTATATTGCCCCTGCCTGTTCTTTTTCAGCGGTAAGTTATAATCGCCTGTCTTTGTAATGACAGAAGCATCCTTTCCAATGCTCTCATCGCGCCGGTAAACATAGCAGTTAGTGCATCCAGGACTGATTTTGTGGCAGCCATGCCACGGATTCCATACAATCATTTTTTGATCCTTTTTAATGAATGTCAAAGGAGCTCATAACAAACTCTTTTGCTTTGATATCCATATATTTGGTTTTTACAGATTTTTCACTAATATCGGATTCTCATGGACTTGTAACAACATCACCTGTCCAGTCAATTATACCGCCGAATTCGTAGATATGCGTATATCCCATATCGGCAAGTTTCTGCGAAGCCTCTTTGCTGCGTCGTCCGCTTCGGCAATATATAAGAATGACCTGATCCAAGTTCGGCAGTTCTTTAGGCTGTTTCGTATCAATAGACTCATTAGGTATCAGTATCGCGTCTGGGATATGACCGCTGTCATATTCATCCTGTCTTCTTACATCAACGATAATGTGACCGTCATCAGCCTGCATCATTTCCTTGGCTTTTTCCTGCGTTATCTGCTGATAGCTTTTGGTTTCAGAAGCTTTTGTTTCCTGAGTTTCTGCCTGACCGCTTTCAGATGAGCTTGTCCCAGTGCCACAGGCTGACATGAACATACATAACGAAGCCAGTATGATAAGAGACGTTTTCATTCTCATTCTACGCACCACCTTATGCCTTTAGCTATACGCTTCTCAGGCTCATTGAAGTGTCCGCCCCCGTTCCATTCAAGAATATGACAGGACACGTTATTATCGTTGCACACAAGCTCATACTGTCTACGAGTGCAGTCTCCCACAGTTGCCATAACGCGGTCACGAGCTTTTTCCTCACGGTCACCGAGACTAATGTATACGGAGCTGTTTTGCGGAGCAATATGACTTTCGGCATAGCTTATCCAGTTCCTGAACCATAGCGAGCCTGAACAGCTGATAACTCCGTTAAACGCTTGACTTTCGTAAAAAGCCCATAAGCTGAAAAGCCCTGCGAGAGAGTAGCCGCAGAGGATGCGCTGTCCTGTGAGACTATATTTCTTTTCGCAGAAAGGAATGCAATCATTCAGAAGCCAGTCCAACGTTTTGCATCCGCCGCCTGAAAATGACATCTTCTTGTTGAGCGTGAAATCCCATGGCGAAAAGTCTGCGTTCCAGTCCTCGACTTCGTAAACGATATAGTTGCAATCCACGTCCCCGCACAGTGCGAGTACTTTTTCGATAGCCTCGGAACTGTTTTTTATCTCGCCCCAGTATATTGTGGGAAAGTCTGTACCGTTTATTATGATATGGCAGTTCCTGTCGCTGATATCAATTATTTGCATTATTCTTCTCCAAAGTTGTTAAGAGGTGCTTCATAAAAAAACATTCCCTCTGCATTGACAAGTTTTGCAAGAAGCTCCTGTAATTCGCTGCTGACATTATAAGCAGTCATATACAGATCATCTTTATTGAGTGACATCATCGCGTCACATTCAGTCAGAACTATATTGATATATCCGAGCTTTCCGCTGAAACACTTCTCAAGCAACAAAGTCAGCTCCTCAATTGTCGGATTTTCAGCAATCTTATCCTCTGAATCTGTAATAAAGTCATAGTAGCAGTAGAGCTTCAGTATGATATAGGTTAGCTTTCGTTCAAATTCAGATTTGTTCCGATGAAAGAATTTCTCAACAGCAAAATACCGATTATCAACCTTTTGCGGAACCGTTTTTGGGAATATGTCTATCAGATATGCTTTCTTATCCATGAGAGTATCAATTCTGTCACTTAACTCCATCGCTGTGCTCCTTCCATTTTTCCATGTACACAAATTCAAGCTCGTCATTAACGACTTTCCGAGCAAATATCGTATAGCCCAGCTTCTGATACAGACGAATATTATCAAGACTTCGCGTACTTGTGAAGAGCTCGTAACGTTTATCTGGGAAGCACTTCTCTATCTCGGACAACAACATTGATCCGTAGCCTTTATGTCTGTGGTTGGGATGTACCATGAGCTTGCCAATGTAAACTGTTCCTTCGCTTTCTTTTGCTCGGACTGAGCCAATAATAGTATTATTATCAGTCATTTTCAGTATAGTGCCACTGCTCCACTCATCAATGACTTCATCTAGAGTTTGCTTCAACGGAGGAATGTCTCTGCTTCCGAACAGATTCGCTTCGCTCTGATATGCAAGGTATTGAAGCTGTAATATGTCTTTAAGGTCATTTTCGTTTGCTTTAAGAATCATTTATTTCTCCTGTCGAAACACTTTAATATTCTTGCTATTTTTTATTGCTTTTTCCATAATTTCACTAATATTCATAGTACTTAGGAATTCATATTCCTGTTCTATTGACTCGTCATCTTTCCATAAGTATAATTCAAATGCATTTATTATCATGATTTCCTCAAAAAGAATATTTATGCTTTCAGCTTTTATGATTTCTTCAACAGAATACTTTTTACGATTTATCGTCAGAATTATGGGTGTTGGTATATGTGTTTCTCTTATCAAAGTATCAAAGTACATTCCATTGAGAATTTCTATAAACTCTGCTTTGTCATCAACAAAAAATTGTCTTGGAAAACATATTTCTTCTTTCCTATCCCACCAAAACGTTCTAGTTTTTAAACCAATTTTATTTACATACAGTTCAGGTAAAACTATATCCAAATTGTAATCCATAATTCTTCACATCACTATTTGAATTATAAATCGATACTTTAGAAATAATTATATCGAAGCTCCCAACTCATATGCTTCTTTCAGCGCAGAATTGTTTTCAATGTCACCTATATCCTTGACTCCGCGCACTAACACCGTACCGATACTTTCAAGCTTAAAGAAGTCCAGCACCATTTTATACTGCATCAGTATTGGATCAAACAAATTCGTTAGCTCTGCTGCTCCCACAAGTAGCAGTCCGAGTTTTTTAATATGGAATGTATTTCTCATAGGCGTGTGAAGTCTGTCCACAATAGCCTTCAGCTGTGCGCTTATACCATAGAAATACACCGGTGAAGCTATGACGACTATATCCGCATTTCGCAGCCTTTCATATATTTGTACCATGTCGTCGTTCTGGAAGCACTTGTTACCCTCGCGATTAAAACAGCTATTGCAGCCTATACATGGATTTACATTATAGTCTGCAACGGATATTATCTCCACATTGTTCTTTTTCGCTGCGCCATCAGAAAAGCTTTTCACCAACAATGTAGTATTGCCGTTTTTTCTCATACTACCGACTAATATTATAATGTTACTCATTTCAGCAACCTCTGTCTTATTTAAAAACATATTATACATCAAAGAATTACTTTATATCGTCCATTATCTCCTCAATCTGCTTACCACCGATACCCTTGATTTTGCTGTAAGTGTTCCTGCAAGTAATGCCTTTCCATACAATATATAGCCCATTCGTCATTTCTTAAACTAATTATAACATATCAACTATGCAATGTAAATAGTAAAACTGAACTGTCCATATGGCTGCTCACATGTTACAACTCCGATTTTGTATGCTGCAGCGACAGCTCACGCAGCGGCATGAATGGAAACGGCCTCGGACTCGCCATTGCTGACAAGACAGCTGCTCATATTGGCGGAAAGCTCTCTATTTCGCGCAGCGATAAGGAATTCACATCTGAGTTGAAACTCAGATGAGGTTTTTTCGGTCAGCTTATATAAGAAAAAGTTTTTTATTAGAAAGAGAATATAACAGAGAGTTCCCGCAAGTGCATAATGTCTTTAAGTTAAAAAGAAGATGTAAGAGAAAAAATACTCTTACATCTTCTTTTTACTTAACAACATTAGCCAATTCTGCGAGACTACTTCGTTACTACATGACATGATCTAATTGGATCATTCAAATTACCATCGCCTGTCGTCATACTGATCGCTATTCTGTTGCATGTAAGATCGCATATCCCTAGGTGCGTTTTCCGGCATGCCAGTGGCAAACGACGGTTGATACTGCATAATCATTTGATAAAGATCTTCGTAATCAGCAATATTTTCAATCTTGACATTGCGCTGATGAGGGGTACGATGCTTGCCGGAATACACAATCTCGTCAAGCTTTAGAACAACATCTCCCGTATAAGCGCGTTTGTCAAAAAAAGATTGTTGTGTACCAACAGAGATAACCTGCTGATAGGTAATTCTTTCGGTAGTTGTATTGAAAACTCCATGCTGTATATAAACAGCCTGATCAGTGACACAGTAGCATGTATTTTTTGCACGAACAGCAGAGGTCAGCACACCACCAAGATACAGCCAGACAGGCATTAGATGCAGTAAAAAAAATGGAATCAAGAATCCCATCATGCTTTTCCCTATACCGGTTGACGAATGAGAATTTGAATTGGCAGATGACATGAATATGATCCCGAAATCAAATATAGCCCATAATGCCGCAAATGGTAACAGCGGATTAAAGATCGACTCCATAACAGAAACCTTTTTGTTTTTTGTTCCGGACCAGATAATGTGTTCGTTGGGTCCAACCTGGGATTCAAGCATAGTTATTATCCTTTCATGTGAGAAATATTGTTATCAGTATAACATGACTTGGCATGATTGTCAAGACAGCTATAAATTGCAAATGTTGTTGTTCTCATTTCCATATTTCTTACTATAGACTATTTTAGTCTATTAAATTTGGCCTATGGCCTTGTTAAAATTCTATTATATACAAGATTTTAATTATGAGGAATACGTCGGTTATTTTAAGCTTACAATAAGAAGTCGGACATAAGCCCGACTTATCTTATTATTAATTCGATTTCTTCACATATGTCTCTAAAGACATTGTGTCTTCTTTAGTCGTTGAAGTATACGCATAGTATGCAAGTATATTAGATGCATCAATGGAATTAATCAATCGGTCGTGATTTACATCTGCATTAAGCTTCTGCATATCATCATATTCTCCTTCTTGATTGGTCGATATACGGGCATAATATGCAAGTATTGAAGAAGCATCAACTGCATTGATATACCCATCAGAGTTAACATCTCCCAGTGTATCAAGTTCTTCAATAACTACCGGGCTATCAGGAGCAGGACCTAAAATCATCGTTGTTCCTCCGTAAACGATAGGATTCTGTTGTGTCCATACATATATTAATTGGTACAGCCTTACAAGTGATCGCTCATTTGCAACAGCCGGAACAGGCTCAACAAATATCGCTGCGTATTTTTGATAAGTATGTTTAACATTGCCGTTGGCATCATATTCAGAATAATAATCGTATGCAAAATTGTTTTTTTCGGCATAAAATTTGTAGTATTCTTCGGGCATTTTCAAATCTAATGTCATCTTCTCAAAGTCATAATCATAGTAGTTTTTTTTGTTAAAAGCATCCATATCGCTACTTTCAAGTACATCACTCTCGCCTTTCAGCATATAGTCATTCAGCTTCACATTTACCCATGTTACTGGGTTTGAAGCAACTCTTTCTTCAGCGTATTCTTTGCTCTTATATGTCAGATTATGTTCTGAACAATACTGCTTCAGTTCGTCTTCCTCCAAAACATATAGTTCCTCAAAAGTCAGTAATTCTCCTGAGGTAGTAGTCTCAGAGACAGTGATAAGAGTTTCTGTATCAGCTGCACTTACAGTATTCACAGGAAACACTGTCAGCATTGACGAAAGCATCAATGTAGCAGTTATAGCTGTACCTATTGTTTTTCTTCTCATTATTATCTCTCCTTGTCTAATTATAACGATATACTTGCTATGACTATAATTAAGTGTCACAATCATTTCGGAGGTTCTTTTGTGGTTTGTCCGATATGAGCACTATCTAACGAGTGAAAGTTCACTTGGCTAATCGACTGAGAGATTGGCGGCTTAATTGTCGACTCCTACTCGATTGATGGGGATATGGTTATTGTGTATGTGCCGCCGTTAAGATACGCAGGATCGTAGAACTTATAGCCTTCCGAGAACGGATCAGGTGCATAGTCAGGTCCGTATTGAAAATCGGATATCTGCACTTTCAGTCCGGTATCTACAGTCATATCGCCGTTCCCATCATACCATGCGAAGTCATCAACACTGCTGTCAATGATATTTTTATAATTAAGACCTCTTGTGCCTGGATAGAACAATCCGTCCTGATTCACAAGGCGCAGCACCCGCTGCTTCTCGTCGCTGCTGTCATAGTGAGGGCTGTTTATGCTGTACTTGAACTCCATGCCGAATGCATCTTCCGAGATTTCTGCATTACAGTGCAGGATACGGACTCCGCCTTCTTTTGAGAATAGTGAACTTCGGTTGCCGTTCCAGTCATAAACAGAATTATTGGCTTCTCCAGTAATAAACTCTATTATGAAGTACTCACTGAACCAGTCATTTCCCTTCATTCTTGGTATGATAACACAGGAGGGCTCCTGTTGTGAGGAATTCAGAGTGAATGTCTGCTCACCGCCCGTATAGACCTGTATCTCATCTTCCGTTATCCATCCCAGCATTAACTTTGAAAATGCAGACAGGTCGCCTTTGCCCTCGTCCATGAGCTCCATACCGGCGTCGCCGGTCATTCCGCCGTCACCTGTATCATTGTCACTGTCTTTACAGTAATAATCTGTAAGTCCCATAGCGTGACATAGCTCATGAGCTATCTTGGCGTTTGTACCTGATCGTTCCTGAGGCCAGAACGGGCTCACGCAGTAGGTACCGACCCTGATACCGTCATATCTGTTGCTGCCGGAATAATTTGCAGAAAAAGGCCACCAGTCAGGAATTTTGTTGCCGTAGATGTCAATTGATATCACACTTTCGGGAACTACTATTATCATCGAGTCTAGTGTAGTATCACCGTTGATGTCATAGACTTTGTAATCCAGCCTGTCCTCAAATTCAGCCATTATCTCCTCGACCAATTCCTGTGCATTGTTGTTTACGTAGCTCTCGGCAGGCTTTTTTGCGGTATAATTAATGACATCACATTCAAGGTTCAGTTTGCCATATGACGCACGGTCAAAATAGGCGGGTATACTCTCCAGGGGATAGGCTCTGTCGTTCTTGTTTCCCTCGCCGAAACACTGGCTTTTTATCATATCAGCAAAATCAATCAGATATAAAGAATGATCAGGAAAATCTACTGCAAATACCGGAATACGACTGCTGCCGATACTGGGCATTGAGGGGGCCAAAGTGCTTACAGGAGCTTTCTTG
Source organism: Ruminococcus sp. (assembly GCA_017961625.1). Taxonomy (GTDB): domain Bacteria; phylum Bacillota; class Clostridia; order Oscillospirales; family Ruminococcaceae; genus Ruminococcus. The sequence continues at coordinate 23,304 of JAGCWY010000131.1, forward strand.
CCAAGTCCTGTCACCTTTGTGATAAGCAGCCTCCTGAGCTCCACAAGATCGAACACATCAAGCCTGTCATCTTTACAGAGATCAGCAGTATTCCAGTCTTTCGACTTTATTTTTCCGCTTCCTGACAGCCACCTTTGAAGCAGTACAAGATCGGCGATACTAGTTTTTTTGTCGCCGTTAACGTCACCCATTATGTGTACAGGTGCTGTGTATTCACTTACACGCTTTATTGCACTGTTCATTCCGAATACTTGCGTATATTCCTCCATGAATCCGTCATAGTTCTCATCGGGCAGATACACAACGGGCTCATCGCCACCGGTGTAAATAAAAGATAGCGGATCGTAGCTCCAGTCGCTGTTCGCTCCACATTCATTGCTTTTTTCTATGGCTTTGGTGCTCTCTAGAACAATGCTTTCAAGATACTCACACTGTATAAATGCTATTCCAATATTTGAGACATTCTTCGGTATAGTTATGGTCTCAAGACAGGTGTTGCCAGCAAAGGCTTCATCGCCTATAGATTCAAGGGACTCCGGCAAACAGAATACAGATATCTCAGTTCCTGAAAAAGCAGAAGTTTCTATTTTTTTCAAGCCCTCGGGTAGATTCACAGCTACAAGTTCTTCTGCACAACTAAAGGCATACTGGTCTATGATCTTTACAGTATCAGGCACATCAAAGCGCCTGTCAGATCTGCCCTGCGGATAGCGTACAAGTCTGTCCATATCCTTGCTGTAGATAACACCGTCAACCGAACACAGATAAGGGTTATCCTCAGCTACATAATATGCTGCTGCGGAGCAGTTTGACGCGTAAAAGGTCTTAACGGTATCAGGCAGGATAACTGATGTTATGTTTCTATTCCTGTCTATATAGACCTCTGTTACTATTCTGCCGTTGTATTCCTTGGGAACGATCACGTCTCCCGAATAAGAACTGTCAAGAAATAACGAAATATCCCTGTCATCTTTCATGCCGACCATGTAAGGCTCAACGGGAGGCTGGAAAAACAGTGTTGCGGCTGCCGCTGCTGCAATAAGTCTGTTCATAGTATTCACCTCTTTTTCACACGATACGGTAATGTATACTATATATTAATTATACCGCATACACTATGTATAATCAACTCACATAGATCAAAGGTTACATACTCTTAATAATATATAGTGTCAATGCATAAAAACAGCATTTTAAACTTGTCTATAATGATTATGATTTTTTCTATGTGTAGATTATGAGCAGAAGGATACAGAATGATCCGGTCAGAAGAGTGACCGGATCAAATACACATGATTTTGAACTTGGATACTGCATTAATTGCCGTTATTGTTTTTGATAGTTATGGTGTAGGAGTTATTTTTCTTTTCGCCGATCTCTATGGTCAGATTTGTTTCTATAGTTTGTCTGCCTTTACTGTCGTACCAGTGGAAGCCTGTGATATTTCCGTTTATGATATCTCTTGTTTTGTAGATATTATCCTTTTTTTCGTCGTCAATGAGCCTGATAAAACGTCTGCCAGCGTAATTATCGGTAAACTCCGAGCCGCTTGCGTAACGGAAGGACGTCCACCAGCCGTTGTTGTAAAGTGAAGCTTCAACGTGATATATCCTTATTCCTTCGCCTATACTTACATACCACGGCGGAGCGCTGTTGTTGGCGTCCTTTGTGGTATATTCTATCATCATATACTCGCTGTGATAACGGCTGTCGAGTTTGCCGCAGGGAATGATGACGGTATTTCCGTCAGAGGACTGAGCATTGTACAGAGTGAAGCTCTGCGTTCCTGCTGATGCGTCATAGATCTTTACCTGATCGTTCCTGTACCAGCCAAGGTGTAGCTTTGATACGCAGCTCAAATCGCCACCTGTGTCGTCCATAAGCTCACTGCCGGCAGTTCCGTGCAGCCCGTCAGCGTCCTCGGAGCTGTTATAGCGGTAATAATCTGGCAAGCCCATACAGTGACCTGTTTCGTGACTGAGGGTAGAAACAAAATCACGGTAGTCCGAGGAAGAATTTATCTGGCAGTTGCCTGTTATCATATGACCTATTTTCATTCCGTCATAGGAATAAGTGTTATCTGCGAACTGAACTGACGCCGGCCACCATGTGTCACTGCTTGCCTGACCCGGAACGATAAGTGTTATCGTGTCAATGTATCCGTCATTATTGCCGTCGAAATCACTGAAGTCGATCTCGCTGTCAAGAGCCCTGCATGCTTCGGTCAGCAGTGCTTTCTGTCCGGGCACCCCGTTGTAGGAGTTTACGGATCTTTGTGTGCTGTAGTGGTAAGCCCTGCCGCTGAGTTCGAGAGCTCCCTTTGAGGAACGTTTGAAGAATGCCGATATGCTTTCCCATGGGTATAGTCGGCTGCCGGTATCTTCTTCGCCGAAGGCTATCTCCTCTATCACCTTTGTGCTGGGAAGGTATTTAAAATTGCAGTCAGCAAAATCCGCATAGATGATAAGCATTCTGCCGGTACCCTGAGAAGGCATGAATTTATAGACATCATTGACGGAGGCTCCTATGAACTCTCCGTATTTTTCAAGGGGATCGTCGGAGACGATATATCCGGTTTCCCACTGCCATACCCAGAGGGGACTGTCATTTACAATAGCCTGTCTGAGCTCCACAAAGTCAAAAACATCTACTGCTCCGTCCTGATTTATATCCGCAGTAACGAAGTATTCATCTGCCTGAAATCCGTCTGCTCCGTGGATACCGATGAAAGAAGACTGAACGTGATAGCTGTTGCTGTCGGTCAGCGGTTCGATGCCGAGCAGATGCCGTTTCATGATGACAAGGTCTGCCATGTTCAGCTCCTGATCGTTGTTCAGGTCGCCCATATAGCCGATATGCACCCATTCAGCCGAAGCTGAAAGCGGTGCGGCAGCCGGAAGGGCAAGCGCAGCGGAACAGAGCAGGGAAAGTATACGGCGCTGGGGTGTTCCCATAGTAGATCCTCCTTTTTATCGGGATATTCACCTATATTATACAATATAAATCTGAAAATGTCTATAGATGCTGGATATATAAAGTTGCAAATGTCTATAGCTACTGCATATATACTGTATTACCGGCTATTACGTACTGATGAAATAAAAAGAGCAGACGATACTGTCCGCTCTTTTTATTTAAATATGAATATGCAGGGAAATGATCAAGCCTGATTTGGGGAGTTCCTCTTATATGGGGAGCTTTTATATCAGTCGAACTTTACGTCTTTGCCAAGCAGATATTCCTGTATTCTGAGTGCGTCGTTTGATGTGATGCCTGTAACAGACTTGTCAACGTCGCCGTTAGTTATACCCTGTAGGGTTATGTGTTTTTCAGCAGTGCCGTTAAGCCCATATTTATCGGGATTTGCAAGAGCCTGCATTATGATAACTGCGTCTGCAAGGTCAATAGTACCGTCACAGTTGGCGTCTCCGGGACGTTCTGACAGATTTTCGTTGAATGGAATGAAACGATCCTGCATTTTGGCATTGATCATGTACTCCTCGGCAGTTGAATCCTTGTAGCCGTACAGATAGTCAAAGTTACTTGAGAATGCACTTGTGCTGATCTCACAATCGGGATTTAGTATCTTTATGATTATATCTCCCTCAGGCTTTGGTATAGTTATTTCTCTTTCTGTAAAGAGGGGATCTCGCCATATATTAATGTCAGTGATTTTTCGTGAGTACAACGAACAATATGCATTCTTGCCCACAGACTTTATACTCTCAGGGAGGATAAGAGAATTGATCGTAGTTCTACAGAAGGTATTGTCCTTTATTTCTGTAAGAGAATCCGGGATATTAATCTCATGGAGCAGATAGCAGTTTTCAAATGCTGACTCGCCAAGATCGGTAAGTCCTTCGTTCAAAGTGACTTTTTTCAGTATAGCATTATCCGAGAATGCTTCCTTTCCAATAGTTTTAAGTCCTTTTCCACATATTACTTCTTCAAGGCTGTAGTTGGCTTCAAAGGCATTTGTTCCTATAGATTCAAGGCTGTCCGGAAGCTCAAGGACTTTATTATCGCATGAAAGAGCAAAAGCAGAATCACCTATAGTCTTAAGTTTGTTTCCGAATACAATATTGTTGAACGAGCAGTGATAAAATGCATAATCATCTATTGTTTCAATGTTTGGAAGTTCAAGAGAGCCGCGAAGCCTATGACACATATAGAAGGCATTGTCTTCGATATTCTTTATATTTTTTCCAAATTTGATATAGCTAAGAGCTTCGCAGTACTTAAATGCACCATTTTCGATTGTTTCAACTCCGTCACCTATATCTGCTATCCTGAGCATTGAGTAATAAAATGCTTCCTTTGATATACTTTTTACGTTATTGCCTATTTTAACAGATCTTAAATGAATAGGAGTGTTAGGTGGCTGTAAATGATGATAATAATCATATACATTCTGAGAAATACTAACAACAGGAAGACCTTCAATCTCGTCCGGGATAACGAGCCTTCCGTTTTCTGGAAGTGTGATAGCTGCTAATTCAGCACCGCCGTCGACTTTTGTGAATGATATATCATATTCGAAATCTGCAGAAGTTCCGTCGAAATAAGATATATCGTTCTTTCCATAATCGCCTTTTTCAAACTCTTCAAAGCTGCAGTGATGGATACTGTTTTCCTCGGCAAAGTTCTGTGCGGCTCCGCTGTCGCTTACAATAATGCAGTTAGCCCATTCTCTTGATTCCTCTATGAAAGACAGCCTACATTGCGGATTCATTATTTTCAGAGTTACGTTATAAACTATAGGTTCATTTGTTTTTATTCCGAATGCCTGTTCAGCAGGACAGCCTTCGAGCTCGGTCACTCCCTCAGGTATTACAAGTTCCTTTACTCTTGTTTTCTGGAAAGCAGCGCGGCCGATATGCTTTACTGTGTCAGGGAGTTTAAATTTACTCAGACTGAAGCAATTAAGGAAAGCTGATTCGCCGATATATTCGATGTTGTTTCCTATAGTGATATCATTGAGCTTGTAGCAGTCTTCGAAAGCTGAGTCGCCTATAGTCTTCAGCTTGTCGTTCATAACGACCTTCTGAAGTTCAGAACTTTGATAAAAAGCATATTTTTCAACTGTCTGGATATTCTTTCCGAAAACTACACATTCTAAGTTGCTTTTATACTTGAAGGTACCGCTTCCAATCACAGTTACAGGAACTCCGTCGACTTCATCGGGAATTATCACCACTGTGTTATCTAACGAAGGAGCAGCAATATCGGTCAAAGTAAGGCCTGTTTCGTTTTCTTCAAACGTCATGCCGTAAAGGCTGGCGATTTCAGCGCCGTCTGAAGGCATTTTTGCGTAATCGCCTTTTTCGTAATCCTCGAAACTGCAATATCTTATTTTATTTATCCCAGCACGCTCATTTAGCGACTCTGCATATTCACGCAAAACAGAATCGTCTGCGCTTACAATAACGCAGTCCTTGGAGTCGATAAAATGCGATATTTTGCATTCAGGATTCATTATTTTTATTGCACAGTCCCTGTATGCCATTGGGTATTTGAAATAAAGGGGACACTGATCAGTTAATGATGTAACGCCCTCAGGTATTACCAGACACTTTATATTCTCGCCGGAGAACGCATCTGAACCCAGATAGGTCAGATTTTCGCCGAGGTCTACTTCAGTGATGCCGTCGCTGTCACAAAAAGCGCCAGCCTCAATGCGTTCAAGGTTCTTTCCGAATATTACTTCCTTTATGCCTGTACACATCTCAAATGCAGAGACCTTTATTTCAGTCAGGCTGTCGGGAAATTTCAGTGATACGAGGGACGTGCAGTTGTAAAAGGCGCAGTTGCTGATAACTGTGAGCCCCTCGTTGAAGCTTATCTCTTCCAGCTTTTCGCAGTAAGCGAAGGCAGCGCAGCCGATACCTTCAAGGCTCTCGCCGCACTCGACCTTTGTGAGCTCGCTGCACTCATAAAGAAGAGCGTCATTTACGGTTTTGATGTTTTTGCCCAGCTTAAGGGACTTTACAGTGCTGCGCACATCGTCAAAGGCACCATTCTCAAAGCATGTAACAGGCTTTCCGTCGATCTCGTCAGCGATAACGATTTCAGTTCCAGCGTCCTGGCTCACCTCTGCGACAACGGCATAGTCACTGTAGACGCTGTACGTTATGTCGTCTGCGGTGAAGCTCTGAGACATTTTGGCAGCTGTCTCCGTTTCTGCTGCGAAGACAATGGGACTGCCGTCTGATTTCCCTGTTGCTGGATATGCTCCCCCAATGAGCACAAGCGCTGTAACAGCTGCTAAAAGCTTTTTGATTTTCATGATTTTTTCTCCTTTACAATATCATTAGCCCTGAGGCTTGATAGAATTATATCATAAACTGTAAAATAGTGCAATATTCGCGGGTTAAAATTTACAATCTAGTATTTTTTAGTTCACAAATTTGGATAAAAATTCTGACTTGTGGTTCAGCATACCTGATAAAGCATGTATTTGGGGGGCACCAGGAAAGTATAAATTTATTTGTTTATGATAGAAAAGATATAACTAAGAGGATATGCACTTACGGCTTTTGAGATAGCTCCTGATTATTTCAAGAAATAGAGAAATATCCCATGAGAACGTAAATTTGATATTTCCAGTGGAACTGCGTAGTGGACTTTTACGAATTGTTTTTTATCAACTTTTCTACGGGATTTTATCTTGGACACATTCTACAATTACTCTGTGTATAGATTGTGCAAAACCATGAAATAAAGCTTCTTCATGCATTATTCACAAATTATTCTTGATTTATCAAAATAGAAATGGTAAGATTTTAATATAGAAAAATGATTCTGCAAAGCTCCGGAGATTAGGTCTAGACCGGAGTCTCTAGAATACGGGCAGTGAAAGCATTTAGGCGATCTTGCGGATAATGGAACGGGGAAATAATCATTTCCGGAATTGCCGACAATGCTTGTGCTTGTGTTCACCTGCGGATCAGAAACGGAGGTAAGAAATATGAAAGGTTTATTTATTGTTAGTTCACTAGCATTTGTTGCAGGCGCATGGTGGCACGCTTGTTTTAAGTGAGCCGGTAAAGCTTTCCGTTCTTGCGCATTGCATGAGAGGAATAGCGAAGACGTTGAAATAGAGACATACCTGCATACTTACAGAACATATATGGCATCATTCATGGCTCACTTTCAGGTGAGCCTTTCTTTTGCCCGGCTTAGTACAGAGGTATGCAACATTTTACAGGGAAGAAATTATTTCAAAATACTTGCAATGATACTGAAAAAGTGATATAATGTAACAAGGTTGATACTCATTACGGCAAGGCGTATGACGCCAGTCCGGGTCGTGCTAAGTGTTTCATTTCTCTGTCGCAAAAATGATTCAAATATGATCTCCCGAAATATCGGGAGATTTTTGTCGATATCCATGGACTTTGATTGCTGTGCATGTCAGAAGGATCAGCTCCCTCTGATAGCTGTGATCGCTGCATTATGAGTCGTCCATATATTGCAAGCATGAATGTAAATATATTTCCCTGAAACCTGATCGTCTGAGACCTTGTATACAAGGGTGGGGGATATCCTGTGTCATAGGTCTATGGAAGGGGAAAAGCGAAAGGATTTTTGCGGATGTTTAAAGATTTGCTTCGGACTCCGGCTAAGCTGCTGTTCCTGCTTATCTTCTTTTTCTATGTATTTGACGTCAATTTCAGCTTCGTGCCGATAACGACCAGTGTTGGCATAGGAATGATAGGTGTGGTAGCGCTTATAGCCTTTATGCTGACTGAGAATATAAGAGTGGAGAGCAAGAGCGTCAAAGCAGTATGGCTGTTGTTTCTGCTGGTATTATGCCTCCTGATATCTGTCATTTATAATCAGAGCACTGATTTTTCGTTTCTGTTTAAAGAGATATTCAGAAACAATATACTGGTATTCTCAGGTGCCTTTCTTATGGCGCTTATGTGCTCAAGGTGGGAGATAAGTGCACGTGACGGGCTGAAATGTTTTATATTCGTATCGGCGCTGCAAAGCGTTATTACGATAATATCCTTTATTGTTCCTCCTGTGGGAGAGAGCCTGCGTTCTATACAGAGTTTCAATGACCGAATAGCAAACGTTCTTGGTGACGGAATTAGAGCCTTCGGACTTGGCGCCGGCTTTGACAGAGGCTCCTTCATAATGTCATTCCTGTTGATAATCACCTGCTATCTCTACGTGACCTGCGGTGAGGAGGAGAAAAAAGGAAAATACATCTTTCTTTATATATTGCAGGCGTTTGCCGGCTTGCTCATGGCTCGAAGCATAATAACTGGAGTGGCTTTTTCGCTGCTCTATATACTGCTGATACCCAGGAAGAAATTCGTAGCTTTCAAGTTCGTCCTGAAGCTGGTCTTGACCATAGCTTCTTTTGTCGCACTGGTAATGGTGTTCTTTCCTAACGTACTTGAAAAGTATCAGGGAACAATAGTATGGCTAACGGAGTTCTTCAATACGGAAAAGATAGCAGCGACCGGAAAGACCACGAATACTCTCGATACCCTGTTCAACCATATGTACTTTGTCCCTGAGAAAACGAGCACATGGGTGATAGGCGATGGCTATTATCTCAATCAGCATGGCTCGCCCTATATGAACGTGGACCCTTGCTATATGCGATATCTGCTTCTCTTCGGCGTAGCGGGAACAGCGGTATTCCTTATATTCATAATCACTCTTGCATTCATACTCAGGTCTGACGAAAGCGACTATTTCGGAGAAGATAAGGAGCATAAAACCGCTTATGATCTCATGCTTGTCTTCTTTGTGCTGGAGCAGTTGCTGATATATGTAAAACTCGATTTCCATTTCTATTTTATAGTATACTTTATGCTGTGGCTGGAATTCTTCAACAAGAAGAAGTTCCCCGTCAATTACGAAGCCCTTATGGAAAGGCTAACGGCTGGCAATATATTTTAATGAAATATGATACATAAACTAAAAGGCGTAATGAGGTATTGATTTGTGATACACTCATTACGCCCTTTTATTATTTACTGCTCAGAAGCTTGTCAAGCAGCTCTGGCAGGTCGCTGAATTTTTTCAGTTCCGGCACGGTATGATCTATTTTACCGAAGCCGTAAGCGGCATGGATAAAATCATAGCCTGCCTGCATGGTGGCGTCGTAGTCACCCTGTATATCCCCGACATAGTAGGCTTTGTCAAGTCTGTTCCTATCTGCGAGAAGAGCGATATTTTCACCCTTTCCCTTGAGGTTGTTGCCGTAGCACTCTATATCGTCAAAGTATTTCTCAAAGCCGTAATGCTCAAGAAAAGCTTCTATGTAGCCGCTCTGACAGTTGCTTACAATGTAGAGGGAGCAGCGGCGCTTAAGCCGCTTGAGCGTCCTTTCAAGGTCGGGATAGAGCACTCCGCCGTGGATACGTAGGTATTCGTTTTCGTACTGGCAGCACTCATCGAGCAGTTCATAGCGTTCCTTTTCTGGCAGGTCGCCGAATAGGATATCCGCTATCCTGTCCATCGTAAGACCCATTATGCTCATAACGTCCTGTTTTGTGATATCAGGGCGTTTCATACCTAGTGAGCGTATTTTTTCAGTCCATGAAGCGGCAACGTTTTCCGAGGAATCCCATAAAGTGCCGTCCATATCAAATATAAGACCTGTTTTCATTTGCCTTCCACCATTCTATTGTATATTTCGCCGAGCTGAACTTTGTCGTGCTTTATATCGTCGAGGACGGTTATCCTGCCCGGTCTGACAGTCCTTGCTTTAAGCCATATATCCGCGAACATATCTTCTGTTATGCCGTAGGACTGCGGATTTATGTCAAGCCCGTAGGTCTTGAAAAAGCCGAGGAGACCGCTTATGTCCTGTCCCTGAAAGATACAGGCAGGGATAGTGCCGAGAGCAACGCCAAGGCCATGTGATATCTTTATCTGCGGATAGTACTCCTCAATGGCGTGGGCAAAGAGATGCTCGCTTCCACTGCATGGTCTTGATGAGCCAGCTATCTCCATAGCAAGGCCACCCATGACGAGAGCTCGTGAAAGTATCCTTATGAATACCCGGCTCTTCATGTTTTTTTCGTCGCAGTGATATACTGAATCGTAGCTCATTCTGCTTAGGGCGTAGGCGAAGTCATCTACCTGTGAGGAGGTCCTTGACGCCGAAAGCTTCCAGTCATAGAGGGCTGTATGCTTTGCGATAGTATCTCCGATACCGGACAGTGTCTGACTCTCGGGAGCGTTTATTATCATATTGGTATCAACGATTATCGCTGTTGGTATCTTGCAGTCAAGAGTTTTACGAGTGCTGCCGTAGGTCTCCAGTACCGCGAAGGGGGAGGCAAGGGAATCGTTGCTGAGGGAAGTGGGCATACAGATATATACCGCCTTGCTGATATGAGCAGCGTATTTGGCAGTATCGAGAACTCTTCCTCCGCCAATGCCGATAATGACTTTTATGTCTTCAACGCAGACCTTTTTAGCGATAGCGACAGCCTCGTCGAAACTTGCCTCTTTCATTGCGACTATCTCAGCTTCTCCGAAGTCATGGCTGATATCGTTTATTTTGTCCCTATAAATTCCGATAAGGAACTCTTCTGAGATAACGATTGTTTTTTGGCCGATTATTTCGGGGATATATCTTTGGATTATCTCGTCCGAGTGAAAAAAAGCGTCCTCCTCTACTGCAAGGCAGATAGGGAGATTGAATCTTGTATGCTGGTTCATGCTGCCGCCTCCGTTTCAGTTATTATCGTGGGGGTATATAATTATTATACCACATATAACAGAAAAATCAACCGGCGGGTGCTCAAATCATAATTTGGCGTAGCAAAATTATGATTTGAACACCCGCCGGGTAACAGAATGAACAAGCCCCGAAGCAATTGCCTCGGGGCTTTAATGATCAAAGCTCAGGTGTTCGCTCAGACGGCTCTGCGCAGTCAGGAGGGATTATCTCTTTTTCACTGAGACCGAGGAGCTGCTCCTGTATGGCAAGAGCGTCGTTGGTCGTAAGACCGTCACCGTTTGCGTCGGCGTTTTTCAGACCCTGAGCGGTAATACCCTTTGCTGCTTTTATTCCGTACTTGTTGGGATTTGCAAGGGACTGCATTATCATTACTGCGTCAGACATATCTATCTCGCCGTCGGCGTTGGCGTCACCTGATATACCGTTTATAAGGACAGGTCTGCTGCAATAGTAGACTTTAGTGTTCTCTATAGCCAGCTCTGTAGTGCCGCAGGGAAGATCATAGCTGATGCCGTTGTCCGTAAGGTACTTTATTGCATTGTAGAGCTCCTTGCCGTCCTGTGAGCGGTTATCGCCTATAAGGAATGCCCAGTCGTATTCCCTTCTGAACAGATACTCTATATAGGTATCATCGGTGATTTCCTGAAGATCGAGAGCAGCCAGCTTTTCAAGGATGTCCTCCTTAGTGCAGCTGCTTCCCTTAGGCAGACGGCTGTCGATATAGAGTACCGTATAAAACGGGTAGTTCGCCCAATCCTCATATACTACATAATGCTCTTCTATGGACACCACATTGTCGCATTTCTTTATTTTTTCCAGCAGTACATTCATAACATCCTTTGAAGGAGCGTTCCTTATGCGGTAGGTGTCATTGCTTTTTCCTATTGTCAGGGTGTTGCGACCGTCAATCTTTATATCTTCAAATAGCTGTTCGATAGGCAGCTCAGTGCCTTCTCTTACCTTTACAACGGTCTCTACGCCGCGAACAACAGCGATATGCGTCCTGCCAGTGTCATCGACCTTGAACAGCATTTTTTCCCTGTTTGAGGGATAGAGCTCATTTTCGTAATAGCTTGAAAGGTCGAGATAGTTACCGGAGAAATCATCAAAGGCTTCGTCAAGGGTCATCGCCTTGTATTGAGCGTCAAGCTCGGGAGTGGGATTTTTGATCTTGCTCCATACCTCTACAAGGTTTTCGCCTTTCTGTTCGATTTCATCGGTTTCAGGAACAGCAGGTGGATTTTCGTAGTCGTACTTCTGACCTACAGCGTAGTCCCTGTGGCAGAAATAAACTGTTGTCTCCAGCATTCCCAGAAGAGTCTTATACCACATCGTTTCGTAGCTCAGGCCGGTGTCCGCAAGATACTTGAAAGCATCGTAGATATCCGTCTGTTCCTTTGAACGGTTCTCACCGAAACTGAAGAAATATCTGTAGCCTTTTTTCATTGTATTTGCGAGCGAAGAATCATCGTTTTTTTCCTGAAGGTCGAGAGCGGACATCTTGTCAAGGAGTTCCGTCATTTCGGAGTCGCTGAGCTTTGTCTTTCCAATATAGATGCCGTACATACTTACGTAATTTGCTGTGTCCTCATAAAGCGCTATATGCTCAGTTACAGAAACTATGTTTTCATAGTCTGCCAGCTGGTTCAGCACGTAGTATAAAGCGTCCTGTGATTCCACTTCTTTAAGTTTGTAGGTATTTCCGTCCTTTGTGAATTGCGGAGGCTTGAAACCCATTCCAGCTGCATCATGACGTATCTCGTCCACCGGTAGCTCAGTACCTTCTGTGACTTCAATAACGGTCACTGGATAATAGATGAAGAAATTTCTGGCTTTTCCGTTTTCGTCTATGCAGAAGCTTCCGCTATTTGACTTGTAAGGGAAACTGCTACCATTGCTGCTTGAGAGGGGAACATAGTCACCGCAAAGCTCCTCGAGCACCTCATCAAGGGTAGCACTGCTGTAGTATTCGTCATAAGCTGACGGGTCGTTGCGGAGCTCGGAGTACAGATCCGAAAGGGAAATCTGTCTGCCCTGTATTTTTTCGTTGTCCGCGTTAGCGCTCACAGGCAGCAAAGAAAAAGTCATTCCAGCCGCTAAAACCAGCGACAAAAGTTTCTTTTTTATACTATTCATAATGATACCTCCTCATAATGATATTGCAGCTATAAGTGAAGGAGTCGACACCTTTCGTGCTCTTTCACTAACTTAGACGCAGAAAATGGTGCAAACGTCGCAGCTGGTTGAAATAAAAATTATTTTATTGTATAATGAAAAAAACTGCGACGTTTTATGATATTTTGACGTCTAATTAATAAAGAAAGGAGTATGCGATGAAAAACGGTGAAAGCAGCTACAGCCGTTTCCTTTCCGGAGATAAGAATGCACTGGACGAATTGATACGTGACTACAAGGACGGACTTATCTTCTATCTTTACAGCATAGTCGGCGATATCCATAAAGCCGAGGAATATGCGATAGACACCTTTATAAAGCTCTATACTGACAGACCTGTATTTCGCGGAGAAAGCGCCTTCAAGACGTGGCTTTATACTATCGGCAGGAACATCGCATACGACGGTATGCGTAGGAAGCCCAAATATGCAGAGGTACCTCTTGATGATGCCCATGATCTTTCGGAGGCGGCTTCTCTTGAGAAGGAATATATCAAGGACGAGGAGCGGATAATGCTCCGGAGGACGATACAGAAGCTCAAGCCCGAATACAGCCAGATACTTTATCTTATATATATCGAAGGATTCGACCATTCCGAAGCCGGAGCTATAATGAAAAAGTCAGGCAAACAGGTCAGGGATCTGCTTTACCGTGCCAAGGGGGCACTGAAAAAAGAGCTGGAAAAGGAGGGATTCGTGTATGAGGAGCTATAAAGAGATAGCCGATATCGTCAGAGAGCAGGGCGACGCTATACTGGAAAGACGAAGGATACGCGCTCAGCGTATAAAAAGGATATCCTGTGCCGTTTCGGGACTTTGTGCGGCGGTCATAATAGGTGCTGCGGTATGGCACAACAGCGCACTTAATAAAGCTCCCAATCCTGATTTTGGCAAGATCCAGGTAGTAACTCCGACAGAGACCACCGCCGTTACAAATAAGGAGGCGTTAGTGACTACAGCTTCCACGACTGTGAATGAAGTAAAGACTACATCCGCTAAAGCTAAAACGGCTACGACATCAGCAGTGCATACTACATCAATAAATGTATCACAGACTATTTCACAGACTCCAGTGTCCTATGTTAATACGACGGCAGTTTCAGCTACTGTACGTGTTAACGAGATATCAACAGAAAATGTCCAGACCACCACGCTGACAGTAAATCAGGGCAATACCTCAGCCGGTGATCCTCACGGTGCGGAGGAGTCAATGGTGATAACACCTGTTACTACTGAGCCAGGCAATGAGAAACTAACTGTTACAACTGTGAATGAGATCACAACTCTAACAATTACTATAGCCGTAACAAGCCCGGATGGACCTGTGACAACAAGTAATACAAATACAGCTGAAATCATCGTGACCACTGTACCGACCATTCTAGAAGAAGACGCGACTGATACCGAGATATTAGACGAAGAGACGATAAAGGCTCGTTTCAGCGAGATAAATTTTAACCGTAGGACTTATTCTTATGACCGCTCAGTTGATTATAAGCCTGATCTTACGATTTATATGCCCTTTGATGATTATTTGCTGCAAGCTGGGGATGGGCCTTCTTGTACTGCAAAAACTCAGCTTTATATGCCAGAGACCGAAGAAAAGAATCACTTGTGGGTAAAGTTCGACAAAAAAGCTGAGTACTGCCTTTATATCTTGAATAACTGATGCCGGAAGGCTTTCAACTTGCTAAAACTATAAAAGCGACTCTCGTTGTTAAATGTCAACAATCAGAGTCGCTTTTATTTGTGCAATGGGTAGAGCTTTAAAATTACTTTTTCAAAATTCAATGGTTTCCCATTGACATATATGCCATTCCAGCCAACTCATAGAAGTTTATTCCATAGAGCTGCACTTCCTGCCGGAGATCATACGCCTGAATATCACAGAGGCTTCTTACGTATTAGCTGTAGTTCTTTGCGATGCGGTAATCTATGGATCCGGTAAAGGCATCGTAGATGATGTCCTCGTTGTCCTTGTTGGCGATAAGGTATGAGCTCTTATAGAACAGTGGTATAAAGCCGTACTGATCGAGCAGAGCCTTTTCCTGAGCGCTGTAGCAGTCAGCTAGTTCTGAGGCAGAGGCACATTTTATCACCGCATCCGCACAGTCAAGACCGTTTGCCGCAGCTTTCAGGCAGTCCGACGTCCTGAACTCGTTGAATACGGCAAGACCGCTGTTGAAGCCGGCTTTCAGCGGATACAGAGCTATACTGTAATCACCATCAGCTATCCTTCTTTCAAATTCTGAGGAGGTGAGATCCTCGATACCGAGGTATATGCCGAGACTGTCCTGCCAGTTCTGCGATAGTATATGCAGGTATCTCGAATCTATTGTATTCGAATCAACTATTATCTTTACGATTTCCAGAGAATTTATCTTAAGGTCCGACTTTGCTTTTGCAAGAAGCTGCGAAGCCTCTTTGATATTGAACACGTCAAACTGCCTGTCCGATGAGAGATCGCGGTAGCTTCTTCCGAAAAGCTCCACTGCCGGTGGAATAACTCCGAAGGCAGGGGATATATCTGTAGTGTTCTCTCCGGAAAGGGCTTCTCTGTCAGCAGAAAGCGCTATAGCCTTGCGAATGTCGGGATTTGAATAGATACTGTCATTGGGATTGAATATAAGTCCGAGGGTAGTAGCCTGCTGACCTGCAACAGTGTATTTCTTGGGGTTATAGCCTCCTGCCTTCATAGTCGTAAAGCACTCTGTCTCTTCAGACTTGAAGCACTGTCTCACGTCCGCTTCCGTATCCTGAATAGAGAAGCTTACAAATGTTGGCAGGACCTCATAGTTTTCGTTTTCGTTGACCAAATTCTTGCGCATATAGAGTATATTGTTATTGCCGTAGGGGTCATAGAACCACTGACGCACGAAGAACGGACCGTTTGACATGATCGACCTGTCGTCAAGACCGTATCTGCCCTTGGTAGCTATGAAGAAGTCCTCATTGCAGGGGAAGGCAGCAGGAGTGGTCATAAGGCTAAGAAATTCAGCGCAGGGATGCTCAAGTTCTATTACTAGAGTGCAATCGTCCTTTGCTTCGATTCCAAGTCCTCTTGCAGAAAAGCTTCCCTCCGAGACGTACTGGCTGTTTTTTATGCAGGAGAAGTCTTTTAGGTAAGGGGAGCACATTTTGGGGTCAAGTACTCTTCTAAGTGCAAAGACGTAGTCGTCAGCAACTACCGGGAAGTATTCGTCTTCGTCTATCTTGTCGTTCTCGTTTTTATCGAAGAACCAGTAATTATCATCCCTAAGCCTGAATGTATACTTGCAGCCATCGTCGGATATGCTGTAGTCTGTTGCATTGCAGCAGACTATGCTGCCACTCTCGTCCTTCATAACGAGACCGCTGTACATATTTTTTATGACCGTTGCCGATGAAGGATCGCTTGCAAACTGAGGGTCGAGGCTTTGGGGGTTCCCTTCGAGAGTTGCCCCGTAAAGATGACCTGCGCCGTCGCCTCTTTTGTCGTCGTCTCCGCAGCCGGAGGCAGTCATACATACCGCAGTACAGAGTACTGCGGCAAATATACGTTTACTTATCACGCTTATCTCCATTCTTTATCTGTTTTGCGCCGCAGAATGCGGCTATAACCAAAATATGTCCCCCGATATGACGGGGGACATAGACAATGCTTTAATTCATGCTGACCGTTACGATGAAGCCGTCAACGTTGTTGCCCGAAACATCGTAGGTCTTGTTGGACGGTACCGGTACCTCCGTATCGCCTGTCTTGTTAGCGGGAACATAGTATATCTGATACAGCTTTTTGCCTGTCGATACCTCTATCGGGTTCTCATTATTATGCTCCTTGAGAACGTCAATATACTCCTCAAGACAGAGATTGTTCTGTTTTATGTACATAGCATGAGGAACGCCGACATATCTGTAGGTATAGGTCCTCGCGCGTTCACCGGTAAAGGACTCCTTTCCCTCAGGGAATCGGAGTATAAAGCCGTACTCGGCAGCGTGCTCGTCAATATAGCCGTAGATGCCTCTCGGCGAGAAATAGCCTGAGCTGGAGCCGTCGTCCGGAACTATGCACAGATCGAGGGAACGTCCGGTATGGTAATCGGAATGTCCCGGCTGGAACTGTGAATTGCCGCTGTAGTATACATCTTCCTGATCGCCGAATTTGCGGTAGGTGCCGATAACGTATATCTCCTTGCTGTTCTCAGCCTCGTAGAAGCTCCTCATGAGGGCTTTGAGCTGGTCGAGCACCGGCTTGTCCAGCTTCTGTGAAAGGTCTGAAACGTGGAAAGGCTCGTCTGCTATGTTATCATACAGATTTATGAGCTCGATGTCATCTTCCGGGAATTTATATTCATGCTCAGCGTTTACGAGAACGAGGTCTCCGCTGTATACAGCGTCCGACTTGAATATCTCTGTCTGGTACAGTGACTCCGAAGGCTTTGTGCCGTCTCCCGTACCTGTGAGAAGAGAGCTTGTTTCGTCGCTCGTTGTAAGGTCGTCGATGATCGAAGAGTCCTGTTGACCCGTAGTACTGCTGTTTGTAGTCTGATTTTTCTTAGCGGAGTTCTTATCTTTGTCCTTATCCGAGCAGGCGTGTACGCACGAGGTGAGCACCACTGCGAGCACGACCAGAACGAGGACTACCGCAACAAGACGATCGTATCTTACCTTATAGCGCCTTGACGATCTTTCTCTCTTGCGGTTTCTGCGCTTATCTCCGTTATTCATATAAAGAAATCGCTCCTTAAAGATTATTCGTTCAATACAGGGCTGACTTACTGTCTCCCCGTACAGGATTTCCGCAATTGAGCGGTCTATCTCTAAGTTAAGTTGTCCTTTGACGTTTAGGTCAAAATTTGTTCACACTTAGTATTATATCACAACTTTTTGTAATTGTAAAGTGGTTTTTTTATTTTTTGCACTAATTTTTTATTGAAATTTGCACATTGTGTTTCAATAAAGGGCGATTGTCCATAACTGGCGGACTGGTTTTCTGAGTGCTTATTCCTTTTCCGCTCTCATACGTCTCCTGTACTCTGTGGGAGTGCAGCCCTTGTGGAGCTTGAACTGCCGCATGAAATAGGATTCGCTGTCATAGCCGCAGAATTCTGCGATATTAGCCACGGAATTCTCGGTATTCACCAGCATATCTGCGGCGAATATCAGTCGGCTCTCTATGACGTCCTGACGGCAGGTGACGCCGAAGGCGGAGAAATAAAGGCGATGGAAGTAGGTGCGGCTTATGTGCAGCCTCTTACAGATATCGTCGATTGACCACTGCTCCATAGGAGCCTCGTATATGGAGTCCCTGAGCTTTTTGAGCCGTGAGTAATGGGGGATCGTTTCCTCTGGAGACTTTTCGGCAGTGGTGGTGCTGTCGGCAATGGCGATGAATATCATACGCATAGCGAATTCCGTGAATTCGCTAAGGTGCTTTCCTTTGTGCATGGACTGGGACTGCATGGAGCGGAGTATACCGGATATGACGATATCGTCTTCTATGCTTACAGGAGCATCCTGAATGATATTTAAGGAGGAGATATACTGTCTGTCAGCGGCAGAGGTCCTGAAGCTAACTATATCATACCTCATGGTCTCTCCCTTGACTGGCTTGAAGCTCTGCTTGTAGCCGCTTGTGAGCAGTACTGCAGAGCTCCCTGTGGTACGCTTTACCGAGCCGTTTTCGATATACTCCACCGGAGACCTGAAAAGCAGGAAGACCGGATCTGCTCCCATTTCTCCTCCGAGAGCAGTTTCCTGCCGGCAATTAAGCTTTATGCTGTTGATCTTCATAATATCCCCCCTGAAAGCAGATCTCAGCAGTTATTATTCAGCCGAGTCCGCCATTCTGACAGCCTTCATCATTATAGCGCATTCGAGACGCTTCTTTTCAAGCTGACATGATATCTTGTGAGCTGTTCTGATATCACCCGTGTACTGGTAATTATTGGCGTTGCAGCCGCCGCTGCAATAGAACTTTGCCCAGCATTCGCGGCAGTCCGGTTTTGAGTATACATGAGCCCTTGCAAAATCAGATTTCATTTCCTGATTGAAGGTACCCTCGTCGATATTACCCATTTTGTACTCGTCTATGCCTACAAATTGGTGACAGGGGAATATATCTCCGTCAGGAGTAATAGCCACATAGTCGTTTCCACAGCCGCAGCCCCTGAGTCTCTTTATAGCGCAGGGACCCTGATCAAGGTCCAGCATGAAGTGGAAGAAGTTGAACTTTTTACCCTTCTTCTCGTTTTCAAGGAGCTTAAGCGCAAGCTTTTCGTACTCAGCGAAAACTGCCGGGAGATCCTTCTCTGTGAGGGCGTATACATCATCGTCGCCTACCACAGGTTCAACGGATATCTGATCGAAGCCTGCCTCATTGAGGGCGAATACGTCGTTTGAGAAGTCGAGGTTCCTGTTTGTGAAGGTGCCTCTTACATAGTATTCCTTATCACCTCTGCCTGCCACAAGCTTCTTGTACTTAGGCATGATGATGTCGTAGCAGCCCTGACCGTTGGGCAATACACGGAAATAATCGTTTACTTCCTTGCGTCCGTC
This sequence comes from Ruminococcus sp., assembly GCA_017961625.1. GTDB lineage: Bacteria > Bacillota > Clostridia > Oscillospirales > Ruminococcaceae > Ruminococcus. The sequence continues at coordinate 42,729 of JAGCWY010000131.1, forward strand.
GATAGAGAGGACCACATTTGACATCTCGCGGTTTATGAAGTCTATCTTCTCGTCGTCGAGAAGGAGTCCGTTTGTGGTTATGGTAAAGCGGAACTTCTTGTTGTATTTCTTTTCACGGCTCCTTGCGTATTCCACTACCTGCTTCACAACGCCGAAGTTCATGAGGGGCTCGCCGCCGAAGAAGTCAAGCTCAAGGTTGGGGCGATCGCCGGAGTTTTCAAGCAGGAAGTCGATAGCGTGCTTTCCAGTCTCAAAGGACATGAGCTTTCTGCCCTTGCCAAAATCACCTGTGGAGGCGAAGCAGTACTTGCAGCGAAGCTGGCAGTCGTGGGCGATATTCAGGCACATTGCCTTTACGGGAGAAGCTACGGAGTACTGAGCGTACTTCTCGTAATCGTCCTCTGAGAAGAGTATCTTGTCGTTGTACAGCTCTGCAATCTCGCTGTAGCACTCCCTGATATCCTCAGGGGAGTAGGAATTTGAGAGCTTTTCCACAACGTTTTGCGGACATTCTGCGTCAAAGGGTGGCTCCACGTTATCAAGGAGATCATAGGTGAGTTCATCTACGAGATGAACGCCGCCGCTGTTGACGTCAAGTACGATATTTAGTCCGTTCAGCTTGTATTTATGGATCATGTCAATAAACCTCTATTCAAAAAATATGAGGCAGCATTTTCATACTGCCTCGATTAAACTTAGTGTTCAGCTTATCTCTCGCACTTCTGATTTGCAACTGTGCAAGAAGTCTTGCAAGCTGACTGGCATGAAGCCTGGCACTTGCCGCAGCCGCCTTTCTTAGCGGATTCCTTGAGATTAGCCTTATTGATAGTCTTGATGTGTTTCATTTTTTAACCCTCCATAGGAATGATACGGCTTGTGCCGTAAATTACTGATTAATATTATACCATACATTGAGTATCAATGCAATAGTTATCTCAAATAATTTACTTATTTACCTATATCTCATTCTCCGTAGATACTGTTGTAAACGAAGTTGTATACATCAATATAGGTGCCCGATGTATAGTGCAGACCGTCAGTAGTTGAGAAGCCTTGCCAATTGAGATAGGTGTAGGAATCGAGGAAAGTGATCCTGCTGTCCAGACCGTCTCTCAGTGTAGCGTTGAAGCTTTCAATGCCCGAATTCAACTTCTGATAAGAACCGCTGCACGGATTAACTGACATGACGATGACCTTGTTGTTGTTAAGGAAGTCGTCAGGCAGACTATTGTACCAATTTAAATAAGCACCGCTGTTGTGGAGGTCGTTTACTCCGAGATTGAAGATAACGGTTTTGTTCTGAATCTGGCAGATGCTGTCGCGATTTCTGTTGAGAAGAGCAATGCCCACGCCAATCTCTCCAAGATAATCGATAGCCACATTATAGGACAGTCCCACTGTACGTGAGTCTCCTATCCAGAACCATTCGCTGTATTCACTGTCGATACGGGGAGGAGTGTACTCGAATCCGCCGTCCGCAGCTGACTGCTGTGTTTCTGACTCTGTGACTTCGGGAGCAGCTGTGCCCTGCAATCCGTTATCGTCTTCGTCCATCTTCTGTTTAAAGCCGTGCTGTTCGAGGAAGTCAGTGAGTATCGCTTCCTCATCTCCTGCCGAAACGCAGGCGTAGTAGGAAAGTATCAGAGAAGCGTCTATCGCGTCCACAAGGTTGTCGCCGTTGAGGTCGGCAGCTGATTCCTGATACGAATAAAGGGGACAATCCTGTCCCGAGGATATTGACGCGTATGCAGCAAGGACAGCCGAAGCGTCCGTTGCGTCCACCGTGCCGTCGCCGTTTACGTCACCGATCATATAGAGACCGGCTGCGCCGTGAGCGGTGATACCCGCTGACGGAACGACGAGCGCCGCAGCTGCGGCAAGGCTCATAAGCGTTTTGATTTTCATAAGATGTTACTCCTTTTTACTGGTCAAGCTCAATCAGAAGCTCAAAATCAGCATCGATCCTCTGTTTAAGCTCTTCGATCTCGGCGCATTTGCGGTTCATCAGCTCGTAATCGCTGTAGACCTCCTCTCTGCCGATTTCCTCGGTAAGAGAGTCAATCTGCGCCTGAAGGTCGTCGATTTCCTTTTCAAGGCGTTTCATTTCATTTTTTCTTGCAGCGTCAGCACTTCTCTGCTGCTTGCTGCGATAGCCCTTTACGGACTTTTCTTTTGCTGCTTCTGCAGCCCGTTGTTGCTTTGCGGCTTCGAGAGCTTTACGCTCCGCAGCCTGCTCTTCCCGCAGTACATCGAGATATTTATTGAAGCCATAGTTGTGTAAACGATAGCTTCCGCCCGATAATTCGATGAGACGGTCAGAGATTTTACTCAGGAGATACCGGTCATGGCTCACAAATATGACCGTTCCTGTATATTCAGCCAGCGCCTCCTCGATAGCCTCCTTTGAACTGAGGTCGAGGTGGTTGGTCGGCTCGTCGAGTATGAGCACGTTTCCATGCTCCTGCATCATAATGGCGAAACAGAGCTTAGCCCGCTCGCCGCCGCTGATGACGCCCGTTTCCTTGAACACATTCTCGCCCACCAAGCGCACCTGTGCAAGGAGACTGCGGACTTCAAGATCCGACATAAGGGGATAGCGGCTGTGGAGCTCTTCCATGACAGTGAGCTCCTTATGAAGGTTTGTGCTTTCCTGTTCAAAATAGGAAATTTTAATATTGCTGTTCCAGCGAACGAGCCCCCTGTGCGGCAGCTGTTCCTGGAGTATGCGCAACAGCGTTGATTTACCAATGCCGTTGTCGCCTATGATACCGACTTTTTCGCCTCTGCGGACTTCAAAGTCGAGGGTATCCACAAGTGTTTTGCGTGAAGCGCCTTCTCCTACGGATATGTCCACGCCCTTTACCTTGAGCACGTCTATCGGCGGCTCAACTGAGTATGTGAAGCGAATCTTCGCGTGTTTTGTGTCGTGAACGGGGCGTTCTACGCGCTCTATCTTTTCAAGCTGTTTTCTGCGGCTCTGAGCCATTTTTGTAGTGGACGCGCGGACGAGGTTCTTAGCAACGTAGTCCTCCAGCTGAGCTATCTGCTTCTGCTGGAGCTCGTATTCCTTCTCGCGGCGGGCGTCGTTTTCCTCACGCTGCCTTACGAAGGCTGTATAATTGCCCCTGTAGCGTGTGAGTATGCCTCTTTCTATTTCGCAGACCGAGGTACAGAGCCTGTCAAGGAAGTAGCGGTCATGGGAAACTATCAGTATAGCGCCCTTGTAGGAGCGGAGATAGTCCTCAAGCCACATTATTGTCTTGAAGTCAAGATGGTTAGTAGGCTCATCAAGTATGAGCAGATTTGGCTCCTCAAGGAGGAGTCTGGCGATACAAAGTCTGGTTTTTTCTCCGCCGCTGAAACCTGACACTGTGCGCTCCAGCTCTTCGCCGGAGAAGCCCATGCCGTTAAGCACCATGCGTATCTTCACGTCTGTATTGTAGCCGTCGTTGGCTTCTATCCATGAGGACAGCTGCTGGTACTCATCTGCAGCAGAATCATCGCCCATTTCTATTTCAAGTTCTATTTCGCGGAGACGGTCGATAGCCTTATGTACAGGCTCAAAAACACTCCTCATCTCTTCAATGACCGTGTTTTCGGTATTGAGACCGCCCATTTGTTCGAGGTAACCCACTGTTGTCTTTGCAGCAATGGATACTATACCGTCCTTTTCAGTGAAGCGGTCGGGATCAACCGAGCCTGTGAGTATCTTTAGCAGGGTGGACTTGCCGCAGCCATTATTGCCTACGAGTCCTATCCTGTCGTTCTCATCGATAGTGAGAGATACGTTGTTCAGAACCTGATTCCCGTTATAGAATTTGTTTATGTTCGTTAAGCTTGCAAGCATTGCAGACTTCCTTTTTTTAGCCGTAATGCACAACCGGCAGTTGAATGCTTTGTGCAGGCTGCAATTAAATATCCTGCTGTCCACAATAGGTCCACAAAGCGGGCAGCATATATATACAAACATAATAACACTTTCCGACTGAAATGTCAATGGTCACCGTCAATATAATTACCATATAGATATATAGCTAATTTATACAATATACATTAAAAATGCCGTTTATTCATATATTTATGAATAAAAAGTGAAAAAGTCCTCCTCACAGGAAGACTTTTTCACAGGAATGAACTTTTAAAAAGTGAGAGGGTAAAAACGTGTCCCGTGCAGGGCTCTTAGAGCCTAATATGGATATAATATCCCCGGATAGTGACCACAGACCTGTTGCCTGCGCACCTTCAAGTAGTATTATATCACAAATTGTTGCAAATACAATGAAAAATACTCTTTTTTCGAGAAGATTTTTTGAAATTCCCACAACAATTATATATAATTGTCTTGCATTAAGCATATATTTATGATACAATAATACATATAAATTTGAATTTTAGTAAAAGGAGGGAGAGCATGAGCAGAAGGATACTGATAGGCGTCGTTATCGCAGACTGCCATATAGATTTCCAATGCGAGATACTGCGCGGTATAATAACGCAGGCTTTCAAGAGCAACTGCGATATAGCAGTCATAGCCCCCCTTCATGACTTTTCCGTCAGCTCCGTCCATAAGAACGCGGAAAAGACTATATTTGACCTCATACTCTCCGACAGCATAGATGGTATAATATATGACAGGAACACCTTCCACAACGAGGATATATGCCGGCATATAGATGATCTCTGTCGTCGCTCTGAAAAGCCCGTAATGCTCCTTGACCACAATGACCACAAAAGCTTTGAGACTACCTCCGTGGACGACCGCGAAGCCTTTGAGACCATTACTGATCACCTTATAAACGTTCACGGATATAAAAGGATATACTGTCTTACCGGTCCGAAGAACACTTTCAGCGGAGAGGAGAGACTTGCCGGTTACAGGAGCTCAATGAAAAGGCACGGCATAGCTGTAGGTGCGGACTGGTGTCAGTACGGCGATTTCTGGACGGAAGCTCCGAAAAAGCTTGCAAAACGGATATTAAGCGGAGAGCTTGAACGTCCGGAGGCTATAGTCTGTGGAAATGACGTTATGGCTATAACCCTTACAAAGCTTTTCACCGACGCAGGTCTGCGTGTTCCCGGCGATATCGCCATAACCGGCTATGACGCTTCCATGGAGGGATATCAGTCAACTCCATCCATAACCAGCTACTGCCGCCCGAATTTCCAGCTGGGTGCGGAATCGGTTAGGAGACTCTACCGTATTATCACCGGAAAGATCTGCAGCAGGGTGCCAAATGAGAACGGAGAGCTCAGGCTCGGAGAAAGCTGCGGCTGTGCCGAGAATCAAGGACTGCGTCGAAATATACAGCGTAATATAAGCATAAACAGCCGCTTTGAGACACAGCTTCTCTACGGCGATATGCTCTTTGACATTACCAATGCGGATAATATAGCGACTTTTGCCGACAGGCTGGATAATTATACCTACTTCCTGCATAAAATGAGAAGGGTGCGTATCTGTCTCACCAAGAGCTATATCGACTCAACGGTGGACAAAAACGCAGAGGAGCTAAGCTTCCGGGTAGGGGACGAGATGAAGGTGATACTTGCAAAGTCGGCTATATGGCGAGAATCAGAGAGCCGGAGCTTTTTCAGCTCCTCGGCGCTGCTCCCGGACTACAGTGAGGAACGCAGCTATCCTTCAGCCTTTTTCCTTTCGCCTCTTCATTACAACAACAACTTTTTCGGCTACTGTGCCGTCTCCTTCGGAAAGGAGCCACGATCATTCAGCTCTCTTTACATGAAGTGGATTAACTACGTAAATGTAGCTCTTGAGCAGGTTAGCATCAAGGCGATAATGAACAGAACGATCCTCAATACCAGCAAGGCTTTGCTCTACGATCATATAACAGGTCTCCTAAACAGGAGCGGCATCGAGCAGGAATTCAGTACGAAGCTCTCGGCTCATTCGGGGAACAGCTTCATCGAGTGTGCTGCGTTTGAGCTCCACGGACTGAAAAAAGCCTACTACCAGAGCGGTGAGGAAAAATCCAACAGTATCATGGCTGCCTTTGCGAAGAAGCTCCGCTCCTGCATACGCGGCAGGGAGATATGCGGAGCATGGGCTGCTCAGACTCTCTGCGTTATAAGTCCCGATGAAGGACGGGCAGAGGAGATATACAGTGAGCTCTGCGGTAAGATAAAGGAAACACAGTTCAGCGGTGATGAAAACTGCAATATAGACTTTACGGTGGGAGTATGCGGACTGGAGATAACTCCATCTGCCGACCTTTCGGACGCTATGTACAGGGCTACTGTGAACAGGGTGTTCTCCTATGCTATCTCTGAGCCTACTTCAAATCCGCAGTTTGAAAAGCTCTGCCTTCTCAGGAACAGGATAATGAAGAACCCTGAGCTCCCTTGGAAGATAAACGAGATAGCAGAAAGCCTTTATCTCAGCAAGAGCTATCTGCAAAAGATATACAAGTCCTACTTCGGTAAGAGCATAATCGAGGAAATGATACAGTTCCGAATAGACAACGCAAAGACACTGCTCTCACAGACGGATATGACTGTTACGGAGATATCCCGTGAGTGCGGCTATTCATCATACAACTACTTCGTCCGCCAGTTCAGATCCTGCGAGGGAGTCTCGCCGTCTGACTACCGTGATGAACAGAAAAGAAAGGCTGAAGAAAATGAGAGCTGAAGTAATACTTATGAAATGTCCCGAGGCAAAGCGCATCTACGGCGTAAGAGTTGAGGAGAGGTATGGGGACTGGTTCCGTACATGGGCTTTCCCCGTAGATCCGAAACGCGCTTCAAGCGAGGGCTTCGACAGGAACGAGATAAAAGGCAATCTCAATCCGGCAGACGGCTACAACGGCTGCCCCTACTGCAAGTCGATAAAGTTCGTGCAATGCAGCCGCTGTGGAAAGCTCAGCTGCTGGAACAACGAGGAACGTGTGACCTGCGGCTGGTGCGGTCTCACAGGAGATATAGAGACCACAGAGGACGAGATAGAAGTTAAAAGCGGAGATTATTGATAAAGGAGATATCTATTATGGCTTCTATAATTGTAAGGGGCAAGGGAAGCATTTCCGTAAAGCCCGATCTTATCCGTCTTATGCTTGAAATGGAGTCCCGCAGCAAAGACTGCGGAGAGGCAATGGAAATGGCCGGGAGGGACCTTGAGGAGCTCCGAGATATATTTGTCGGCTTCGGCTTTGAAAGGGATTCACTGAAGACCTCGAACTTCAATGTGAGGACAGAGTACGAATCAGTTCACGACGAGAACCATGAATACCACAATGTTTTCAAGGGCTATTGCTGCTCTCATTCACTGAATATAGAATTTGACCTCGATACGGAGCGACTTGCAGGGATATTGAGAGCCGTTTCCGCTTCAGCAGCTGCTCCTCAGCTGAATATATGCTTTACCGTAAAGGACGAGGAGCCTGCCCGTGAGGAGCTGATACGCCTTTCGGCTGAAAATGCAAAAAGAAAAGCGGAACTGTTATGTGAGGCTTCCGGAGTAAAGCTCGGCAGACTACTGAAAATAAGCTACGACCGCTCCGATATGAACTTTGTTTCGCAGGCACGCTATGGCATGGACATGAACTGTCTGCGTGCTGAGGCAAAGGCAGTGAGCATAACTCCCGATGATATCAAACTGACCGACTCCGCGGAATTCGAGTGGGAGACAGTCTGAGAAGGTACATGGGATATGAACAGAGATAAGGTCATTGTCAGAACAAGTATCATAGGAATACTTGCGAATATTTTTCTTGCTTCCTTCAAGGCTGTGGTGGGAGTCATGAGCTCGTCCATAGCTATAATACTCGATGCGGTTAACAATCTCAGTGATGTCATGTCGTCGCTTATAACTATAATAGGAACGAAGCTGGCAAAAAAGCGCCCCGACAAGAAGCATCCCTATGGCTATGGGCGGGTTGAGAATCTGAGTACCTCTCTTATAGCGGTGATAGTTCTCTATGCCGGCGTTACCTCCTTTGTGGAGGCCATAAAGAAGATAATATCGCCTCCTGTCCCGGACTATTCCGCAGCTGCAATAATTATTGTGGCAGTAGCTGTGGCTGTAAAGCTGATTCTCGGACACTATGTCAGAAAAAAAGGAGAGAGCGTGGGCTCGGACTCTCTTATAGCCTCAGGAAAGGATGCCCTTCTAGACTCGGTCATCTCCGCTGCTACGCTTCTTGCGGCAGTGATATACCTCGTGTTACACATACGTACTGAAGCATGGCTCGGCGCAGTGATATCGCTTGTCATTATCAAATCCGGACTGGAGATACTTGGGGATAGCCTTTCAAGCATAATCGGAAAGCGCATAAGCAGCGACCTCTCGAAGGAGATAAAGGATACAGTGACCTCCTTCCCCGAGGTGCAGGGAGCCTACGACCTGATACTGCACAGCTACGGCCCTGACCTTCTTATAGGCTCGGTTCATATAGAGATACCGGATACCATGAGCGTTGCCGAGCTTGATAAGCTGGAGCACAGGATAACGGAGAAGGTGCTTGAAGAGCACAAGGCAATACTTGCAGGTATAAGTGTTTATGCTGTTAATACGCAGAACGACAGGGCTTCACAGATGTATGAGGATATACGCAGGAACGTCATGTCACATGAATACGTGCTGCAAATACACGGCTTCTACCTTGATGAGCAGAAAATGACTATTCATTTTGATATCATCATAGACTTTGCGGCTCCTGACAGAGAGGAGCTGTATGACCATATCCTCAAAGAAACTCAGGAAGCCTATCCTGATTATAATGTCAGCATAACTCTCGATACTGATATCAGTGACTAACGCATAATGAAATAAAATGATCCCGCAGACTTTCACATTATGAAAGCCTGCGGGATTTCCTTATCTTATATCATGCTCCGTACTTATTCAGGTACTCGCTTGCAAGATAAAGTGAACCGCATATCACAGCTACGCCGTTGTTTTCAAGGGCGAGAGCCTTTGCTTTTTCCACACATTCTGCAAGTGTACCAGTCTCGGCTTCTGTCCTGAAGCTTGCGATATCCGCAATAGTTTCGGCAGGCACGGCGTTTGCCGCAAAGCCGTCTACTGCAAAGAGCCGGTCAGAAAGTTCGGATATGGTTTTGATACAGCCGATATAGTCTTTGGAGTCCACCATGCCCATGACAGTATATATCTTCTTTCTGCGCGTACTGAGATACATCAGCATGAGGGAAAGCATTCCTACGCCGGCAGGATTGTGACCGCCGTCCACGATAACAGGCGGCTCGCCATCAATGTACTGTACTCTTGCCCTTACCTGAGTAGTTTCCACAGATCTTATTATAGCGCTCTCGCTTATGGAAAAGCCCTTGCTGCGGAGATAGATACAGGCGGTTATGGCAGTCTGAGCATTGTATTTCTGATGTATGCCGGGCATTGCCGGAGTTAGGGTTATGCCCCTGTATATGAAAGGTGAGTAAAGTCCGCCGTCGGGAGATGGGCGGCACTGTTCACAGGGTATGAGCTCAGCACCTGTTTCCTCAGCTGCCTTTCTGACGAGTTCCCTTACGCTTTCAGGATTGTCCTCGGATAGAATCACAGCCGAGTCTCTCTTGATTATGCCTGCCTTGTGAGAGGCTATCTCCTCCACGGTCTCGCCCAGAAGAGCAGTATGATCGAGGGATATGGATGTTATTACCGACACAAGTGGCGGCGGTATCACGTTGGTGGAGTCAAGAAGTCCGCCTATGCCTGTTTCAAGTACGACGATATCGCATTTCTCACGCTCGTACCACAGCATGGCTATAGCCATTGTTATCTCGAACTGGGAATAAGCCTTGTCGTCAACTCTTTCCTTTACGAATTCCGCAAGGTCGCAGAGGGACTTCTCGTCTATCTCGTCGTCGTTTATGCGTATCCTGTCGGTGTAGCGCAGAACGAAGGGGGAGGTGAATTTACCCGTCTTATAGCCCGAGAACTGCAATGCATTTGCGATATATTCAAGAGTTGAGCCCTTACCGTTGGTGCCTGCGATATGTACAAATTTCAGCCGCTCCTGCGGATCTCCCACGCGATTCATAAGCTCCTTTGCTCGGGAGAGGTCGGTTATTCTGCCGCCCGATTTGGTATAGGAATTTATGAAGCTCATACATTCTTCTATGTTCATGGTTTCTCCTTTAACTAATGCTATCAGGGAGGCAAAGCCTCCCTGTATACTTTTTAATACACTCCTGCCTGTTTTTCAGCCTTGGCAACAGCTTCTTCAAGTGTCATGCCCGTAAACTCCTGTGCCGAGAAGATACGTCCGCATTTTTTGTCGTCGATAAAGGCTCCAACAAGTACGCCCGGAAGTGCGCTTTCGGGAGAGTTCGGGGCATTTGGTCCGCCGAGATCTGTCCTGCACCAGCCCGGATCTGTAAGACTGAGAGTAACATCAGTTCCCTCATAGTTCTTGCCAAGATCACGTGTCACCTTGTTGAGAGCAGCCTTTGCTGCGGAATAGCCGGCCTGTTCGGGTTCGAGGTCTATGCCGCTTGTTGTGTTTACTATCCTTCCGAAGCCTCTCTCCTTCATCTGTGGAAGAAAATGATAGCAAATCATCATCGGCGCTGTAGTGTTTATCTTAAAGCTTATGTCATAGTCCGATGCAGGAGTTGCAAGATAGTCAGTGCGATAAGCTATCTGTAGACCTGCGTTGTTGAGTATTATGTCAGGCTTTGTACCATTTTCGTCGATAGTACGGCACATTTTCTCAACCTGTTCCATGTCCGAAAGCTCTGCTGTCACGATGTAAGCGTCAACGCCCAGCGCCTTTACCTCGCTGAGTACCTTTTCGCAGTGCTCCTCAGTTCTGCTGTGGAGAATGAGGTTGCAGCCCTGCTTAGCCATGAATATCGCCGAAAGATAACCGATACCACGGCTCGCGCCCGTAATGAGCGTCCATTTCCCTTTTACATTTACCATGTTTTCTTCCTCCTGTGGGATATTTATTTATATATGCAATTCTCCCGCCGTGTGACGGGAGAATAAACATCAGTATTCGTAGTCGATACAAGCTCTGTCTGTCTTTACTGTACCGATAAATCTGCCGAACTCAATATGCGCAGGGTGTACCTGATATGCGTTGAGATCGTCGATAGTGTCGAAGTCGCAGAGAAGAGAGATAGTGTAATTGCTCTCGGGAGCGTCCTTTGAGTTGATAACTATCTCGCCCTTTCTGAGCTCCTTCACGTTTGCGATAACGTTATCGAAGCGCTTCTGAGCTTCAAGAGCGTTTTCGTACTCGCTCCTGCCGTCAGCTTCTTTAAGCTTGAACATAACTATATGCTTTATCATTTTATTTCCTTCTTTCTAAATTTTGTCATTGTCGAACTTTTTATTCGCCAGCAGCATAGGCGCAAGAAATATACCTAAAGAAAACGGGATCAATATGGCAATATTCCATGCTATAATTGCGCTTTTTTCATATTTGTAAAGAATAGATATTTGATAATTAAGTAAAAATGGAATTCTTATGTAATAACCCATTTGATTAATCGCAAGGGCTAACAATGAAAGGTCAAGAAATATGAAACCACATTTTCCTGCCATGTTTAGTTTCGTTTTTTCTGAATTGTTTTCAGGGAAGAAGCACAGCGCAGGAATCAGTACAGGCTCAAGCGAAATAGCCACTATCTCTTCCTCGCTACAATAATCGTTCGGGTTAATGTACTTGTGATTGATTACTATTACTGAGATTATGAGTAAAATAGCAAAAAAATATATAAGCAGTGTAAGGCTGCCTTTTTTTCTGAAGCGAATAACTCCGAAATAAGTGAGAGAACATATTACCGAGCATGCTGCAATGATAAAATAACAGACAATATAACTATCAAGGATACTATTTGCATTGCGCGAAATATTCCACTCCAACTCTCTTGCAACCTGCCAGATATTTGATATAGCTGTCAGAGAAAGAAGAGTTCCTGTGATATACCTTGCAGGAGGGTTCCTGAACTTACCGATAATGAATAGTATTGAAACTATCAGTAAAGAAAAAAACGGCAATGTGGACATAAATGCAACTGGCAAAGATAAAAATATGGAATCGACAACATTATAAGTGCCTTCTGGATCAGAGTAACCTAAATAAAAATGCAAAGAAATTATAACAATTGCTGAAAGAGCGCAACCGGTGAAAATCTCTATTCTGCGCATCTTTTTTTGTGTACTTGGGGACATTGATCTACTCCTTTGAGACGTATATTCTGGCTTTAAAGGTCTTCTTTCCGTCGTAGCTTGAATACTCGCCATATCCTTTGAAAACAAGTCCGCACTTTTCTATTACATGTGCGGAGGCTGTATTCTCATCCGCGCACATAGCCTTGAAGCGGACTTCGCCGAAGCTCCGGCGTACAAAGTCCATCATAGCTTTTACAGCCTCTGTGGTGTAGCCCATGCCCCAGCAGTCATAGCGGAGATTGTAGCCGAACTCACAGAAACCGTCCTCTTTGAGCCTTATACCGCCTGCACCTATGAGCTTATTATCGCTTCTGCGAACAAAACCGAACTCGTATGCAGTATCCGATGTGTTTATACTCCTTAGCCATTCCTTTGTGGTCTCAACACTTTCGTGTGTGGAGTATATCATGTACCTTGCCACTCTCTCGTCACCTGTCCACTCAAAAGCGGCTTCCGCGTCGTCAATGGTAAGGGGGCGGAGCATAAGACGGTCAGTTGTTATCGTCGCCATCTTCTTTGGTTTCCGTGTTCTCAGCTTTATCAGCGTTGTCAATAACTACAGGCTGCCTTTCTGTTCCATTAAACGCTCTCTCAAATACCATAAGCGGAGCAAGAAAAGCAAGTGCCAGAAGTAATATCATTACGTATATGTATAAGTAAGAGTCATCACTGTATTTACTGACGCGTCTCACTCCTGTCAGTAGCTTTCTGAACTCGGAGCCTCCATGCAACAGTAATTTTACGATATGCTCTGCTACCCACTTAGGTAAAAAAAGAATGACAAGAGCAGTTTCACCTGCTATAGCCTTTTTACTTTTATTTACAGTGCTGTCCTGCATGAGCAGTGGAAGAAATATCACGCATGCCGTCAATAAATTAAATGCATTTATCACAGCAAGAAGTCCTAAAACTATATAGGTGTAAATCAGTATATGCTTTCTGGACTTCCATATATTATTCCTGTTCATGGCCATAAAACCAATGAATATTGCCACTCCAAGTATAATGCTTCCGCCAATATACTTTATCATTATATAGGTAGGCATTCTGCCAATTGTATACACACCGTCATACGAAGTAAAATGTCTATATATAATTATCAATCCGTTAGAGCATAAAAAGGCTATCAAGCCTGTTATACAATACGCTATTTTTATAGGTAATCCGCGGTATATCCTGAATATGAGCATTACACCGATCAGCATATAAAAAAGATAGATTAGAAAATATCTATCATATACCACTAATTCTTTCAGCTTCATATCACCCAGATGTGATAAATCAAACTTTTGAGAATAAAACTGAAATAATTTATATAGTATGCTAAGTGTATATACTATTATTAGTATTCCAACTATTATCTCAACGATCCTGTTGCGTTTTGCTACAGACATGTTATTTACCTATTTTTTCAACTTTCATTAGATTCGTTGTACCCGATACTCCGAGGGGAACGCCTGCAGTGATAGCCACAAGATCGCCGTCCTCAACGAGTCTGTGTGACTCGGCAGCGTCAACTGCTGCGGCAAAGAGGTCGTCAGTGTTGGTCTTTTCGTCGATGATGAAGGGGATAACGCCCCAGCTCATATTCATCTGACGGCATACAACCTCACTCATGGTACAGCTTATGATAGGACAGCTGGGACGGTATTTGGAAATAAGTCTCGCAGTCTGTCCGCCGAGGGATACTGTTATGATAGCTCTTGCATTCAGGTCGTGAGCGGTAGTAACAGTAGCGTGGGCAATAGCCTCTGCAACGCTTCCGTTTTGCTCTGCGCGGCGTGAAGAAAAGCGTGTCTTGTAGTTGATATTGTTTTCAGTTGTCTCGGCAATGAGAGCCATAGTCTTTACAGCTTCAACAGGGTATGAACCGGCTGCGGTCTCGCCTGAGAGCATTATAGCGCTGGTGCCATCGTATATAGCGTTGGCAACATCGGTAATCTCCGCACGGGTTGGGCGGGGATTTGTTATCATGGACTCCAGCATCTGAGTAGCGGTTATTACCTGTTTTCCTGCGTTGTAGCCCTTCTTTATAAGAGACTTCTGTATTGCAGGTATCTGCTCAAAAGGAATCTCTACGCCCATGTCTCCGCGGGCTACCATGATACCGTCTGCGGCTTCCAGTATTTCATCGATGTTCTCGACACCGTCTGTATTCTCTATTTTGGCGATTATTCTTACGTCGAACCAGCCGAGGCTCTGCGTGAACTTCCTCAGATAGTTGATATCAGCAGCGGTGCGGACAAAGCTTGCTGCGATGAAGTCGAAGCCCATTTTTGAGCCGAATTCGAGATCGTCCATATCCCTTTCACTGAGATAGGGCATGGAGAGCTTAACTCCGGGGACGTTTATTCCCTTGTTATTTGAAAGCGTTCCGCCGTGTATTACGCGACAGACTATCTCTGTGGTAGTTACCTTTTCTGCAAGAAGCTCGATAACTCCGTCGTTGATAAGTATCCTCGTGCCCATGCTGACGTCACGGGGGAGCTTCTTGAAGCTGATGCTGCCTATTTTGTCTGTGCAGAGCACATCCTCTGTGGTGAGGGTATAGGTATCACCGTCGTGTATCTCGACGGGTTTATCGTCAACGAATTTGCCGAGTCTTATCTCCGGCCCCTTTGTGTCAAGAAGGGTAGCAATAGGCATATCCAGTTCCTTCCTGAGCCTTTCAATAACGCGGAAACGCTTTTCGTGGGTCTCATAGTCTCCGTGGGAAAAGTTGAAACGGGCAACGTTCATGCCAGCGAGCATGAGTTCTCGCATTATCAGTTCGTCGTCTGTAGCTGGACCTATCGTACATACTATCTTTGTTTTTCTCATTTCAATATGCCTCTTTTCCGAAGGATATCATCAGAGCTTTTTCAGCTTTGCGTAATTTGCCATTATTTTCTTTGTGCCGACCTTGTCAAAGGCTATTTCAAGCATGGAATCGTTTGCCATTGGCTTAACGGAGACTATCACTCCCTCGCCGAATATGCTGTGGGAAACCTTTTCTCCTGCGGCATAAGCAACAGCCTCCTTGGGTGCTGCTGCGTTCTTCTTACTCCTTGCCAGCTGCTGTTGGAGAGTTGCGGAATGCATCTCAGTTACGGACTTGTCGTTCTCATCCAGCTGCTGCTTCATAGCTGCGGCATTGTCATGCTTTTCAACGAGCTCACTGCCTATCTCGCGCATAAAACGTGAGGTGACATTGTGCTGAGTCTGACCGAAGAGCATACGCTGTCTTGCATTGGTGAGATAAAGACGCTTCTTTGCGCGGGTGATGGCAACATAGGCGAGACGCCTTTCCTCCTCCATATCGTCCTCACTGTCAAAGGAACGTGAGCTTGGGAAGATACCGTCGTCCATACCCGTTACGAATACGTTTTCATATTCCAGTCCCTTTGCGGAGTGTATGGTCATAAGGGTTACCTTGTCGTCGCTGCCGTTGTCGCGGTCAGCCTCGGTATACAGAGCTACTTCCTCAAGGAAGCCGCCAAGTGTGGGTTCCTCCGCCTGTTCCATATACTGAACTATGGAGGTGCGGAGCTCCTGCACGTTCTCTATCTTTACTTCTGCATTTTCGAGAGTCTTAAGGCTGTCAAGATAGCCTGTCTTATCGAGGAGCAGGTCGAGAAATTCGTCAAGAGGGAGTTCCTCCGACTTCTCGGTGAGCATCTCGAACATCTGATAAGCGCTTTTCAGCGGCGAAAGCTTCTTGGAAAGGGGAGCGTACTCGTCGCAGTTTTTGAGTACCTCGAAGGGAGATATCTTAAGATCGCGGCTTATATCTTCTATTACTGTAAGCGTGGAGTCACCTATGCCACGCTTTGGTTCGTTGATTATACGTCTGAACCTGAGCATATCGTTATGGTTGTTGATAAAGCTGAGGTAAGAAGTGACGTCCTTTATCTCCTTGCGGTCATAGAATCGCATACCGCCGTATACACGGTAGGGTATGCCACATTTCACCAGCATACGCTCTATAGAGTTTGACTGGGCGTTCATGCGGTAGAGGACAGCGTTATCGGAGAAACGTCCGGTTTCCTTATATTTTTCAAGTATGGTGTCTGCTATGAATTGAGCTTCATCAGTGTCGTCTACAGCTTTGTACCAGTATACCTTGTCACCCGGCTCACCGGAGGTCCAGAGAGTCTTGGGCTTACGGCTGTTATTGTGGCTTATTACTGAGTTTGCAGCATCGAGTATAGTCTGCGTGGAGCGGTAATTCTGCTCGAGGCGTATTACCTTTGCTCCCTCGAACTGATTCTCAAAGCCGAGTATATTCTCTATATTAGCGCCGCGGAAGCGGTATATGCTCTGGTCGTCATCTCCCACCACGCATATATTGCTGTGTCCTCCGGAAAGAAGAGACACGAGCCTGAACTGTACGTGGTTTGTGTCCTGATACTCGTCCACCATTATGTATTTGAATCGACTGCGGTATTTTTCCAGAACCTCCGGGAACTGCTCGAAAAGTTCCACGGCAAGCACGAGGATATCGTCGAAATCTAGAGCGTTTGCCGCTTTCATTCTCTCCTGATAAATGGCATAGAGTTTTGCCACCATTTTTTTGCGGTAGTCCTGTCCTGCCTCCGAACGAAGCTCTTCAGGTCCTATCATCTTGTCCTTGGCTATGCTTATCTCGCTGAGGACAGCCTTAGGAGCCAGCTGTTTTTCCGATACGTCGAGTTCAGTCATTACGTTCTTTATCATTCTCTGGCTGTCGTCGGAATCATATATAGTGAAGTCCCTGCCATAGCCGAGGGCTTCTATCTCGCTTCTGAGTATTCTCACACAGGCTGAATGGAAGGTGGAGGCGTTGATATTCATAGCCTCTTCGCCGAGCATTGAGGAAAGTCTCTCTTTAAGCTCGCCGGCAGCCTTGTTCGTGAAGGTTATTGCAAGAATGTTCCAAGGACGCACGGGGTCAACGGCAACGATATCCCTGAGAGTATCGAAGTCGTCTGTCTTTCCGTCAGCATAGTCCTGAAGAAAAGCTATATCCTCCTTGCTGCCCTTACGAGAGGTATCGAAGTATGCGTTGCCGAAATTTATCATATTTGCGATACGGTTGACGATAACAGTTGTTTTACCGCTTCCCGCGCCGGCAAGTACAAGTACAGGTCCGTTAACGGTGAAGACAGCCTCCTGCTGCATATCGTTCATACGGCTGAAATAGCGTTTAAGCGCTGCCTGCTTTACAGAATCATAAGAATTGTTTTTCATAAAAAGTTCTCCATATACGCCATAAAATCCAAAGTGCAATCTATACACTTTCGTTATAATTCCCCTTGTTTCACCAGCTTTTGATAAACTGATAAATATATTATAGCATATTTGTCAATACTTGAAAACCCCCTGAAAGGAATTTTTTTCATTTTTTTATCTCTATATAAATAAGTGTGAGTCAGGAGAAGAGTGTCACGCATTCATATCGCTGTAGGAAAGCTGTAATATTGTCAATAAATTGTAAGAGTTTGCAACCTTTTAATAAGAAAATATACTCTGAATCGTATAGAAATTGAAATAGTCCTGTTGTTGTAATCAGGACTATGGAAAGAGTATAATAAGAGTACAGAAACCAAAGGGTGCGGCAAATATACCGTACACGTTATCATGGTCCTTATGGACTATAAAGGAGGCTTTTTTATGAGCACCGGTTTTAAAAGAAAGGCTGCATTTGCTTCTGCTTTCGTTTTAATGATGAGTTCGATGTGCAGCTGCGGCAGTGAGACAGGCATAAAGCAAAGCGAAGGTACAAAAAGGGATGACCACAGTAATAATAACACGATAGTTTCAGTACCGAAGACAGAAAGCAGCGACGAGGTATACGATTACCCATGGAATGCGGGCGAGCCTAATGAGGTTTCTCCCAATGAGGGATATAAGTCTTATGAGGAGGCAGGCTTCAAGGATCCGAAAACAGAGCCCCTTTCCACCTTCTCCGTAGATGTGGACACAGCTTCGTATACGAATGTCCGCAGGATAATTGAGGACGGAGATCTTGTTCCTGCTGACGCAGTACGTGCTGAGGAGTTCATAAACTATTTCGATTACGACTACCCCGATCCCGAGGAGGGAAGGACCTTCGGCGACTACGTTGAGCTTGCCGACTGCCCGTGGAACCCTGCCGCAAAACTGATGATGATCGGTATACAGGGCAAAAGGATGGAGCAGAACGAGACTCCACCTTCTAATCTTGTATTTCTTATTGACTCTTCCGGCTCTATGGCTTCATATAACAAGCTGCCCCTTGTTCAGTCTGCTTTCTCAATGCTCGCGGAGCAGCTGACGGTCAATGACAGGATTTCTATCGTTACTTATGCAGGCAGGACAGATACACTTATCTCAGGTGCCGACGGCACCGACAAGGACGATATCCTTGAGGCTCTTTATTCCATAACGGCTTCCGGCGGAACCAACGGCGAGGGCGGTATTGAAAAGGCGTATAAGCTCGCTGAAAATAACTTCATCAAGGGCGGCAACAACCGTGTCATACTGGCTACGGACGGCGACCTGAATATCGGCAAATGCTCCGAGGATGAACTTGTGGAGCTTATTAAGTCAAAGCGCGATAATGGCATATATCTTTCAGTACTCGGCTTCGGAACAGGCAACTATAAGGACGACAAGCTGGAGGCTATTGCAGACAACGGAAACGGAAACTACAGCTATATAGACTCTATCGATGAGGCGTACAGGGTCCTCGTTGAGGAGATGCAGGGCACTCTATATACTATCGCAAAGGACGTTAAGATACAGGTGGAGTTCAATCCCTCTCAGATAAAGAGCTATCGCCTTATCGGTTACGATAACAGGCTCATGAACGCTGAGGATTTCTACGATGATTCAAAGGACGCAGGAGAGGTGGGAGCTGGTCACAGCGTTACAGCTCTCTATGAGGTGGAGCTGGCCGACAGCGGCGAAACATACCGGGGCGTTCCGCTTGAATTTGCCTCCGAGCATACTTCCGAGCCTGCCGAAAGCAGCGGCAGAAGTGAGCTCTGCAAGCTGTCAGTTGCCTATAATCAGGCAGACAACGACGATGAAATCTACGAGGCACAGCTCTTCGGCATGGAAAAATACAACGCAGTTCCTTCCGATTCTATCATTCTTGCTTCAGCAGCGGCTGAATTCGCAATGCTGCTCAGAAATTCGGATATGAAGGGCAGTTCAAACTACGACTATGTTATAAACAGTGCTGAGGATGTAGGCGACAACGAAAAGGCTCTGGAGCTCGCTGAGCTTGCCAGAGCGGCTAAAAGGCTGTACCGCTGATTATCCCACCCATATCAGCGTATAGATAAATGGTAGTTCAAAAGAAAGAAAATGTGTGATATAGCGTGAAGCGCTCCCCATAGCTGCAGGAGCGCTTCAGCAGTTCTAAATATAGTTAAAATATAAAAATATATATTCGTGTATTGACAAGCAGTAATATAAGTGATATAATAATAAAGCTGAATAATTCAGCCATACATTGGGGTGTCGCCAAGTGGTAAGGCAGCGGACTCTGACTCCGTTATTTCGAGGGTTCAAATCCTTCCACCCCAACCAATCAGCTAAAAAGGCGATGACATGAGTTTTCGCCTTTTTTATTTCCAATTATATACTGATTTGACAGCTGCTGTTTGTTTTCGAATAGAAGTCTACGAACAGCCTATGTAATGTCCATCTATTCGCTTGCTACACCTTTCATGGCTCGTGATACCTTATACGTTGCTACTTGTAGCAACGATTAAGGGTTACTGCCTTGTCTTGACAAACACAAGAGTTAATTTAGTTCTACTAAACAGGCTCACATCTTGGCACATTATATAAAGTGCGCTGAGTATATCATGGCGCTTGCTAATAATGATATACTCCATCGCTTCAAATCTGTCTATTAAATTTTCAAGTTACTTTAATTCATGTACATATAAAAACAAACCTTTCAGTGGATGCGACGAAACAATCACTGAAAGGCTTGACAACACTATAGGAATGTCAATAGGTTTATATAAAAAATTTATCTCCCGATTTTCTGCGGAAAGTCGGGAGATTTTCATTTTTATTCCAGAAGACTTGATAATTTTATACCAAGAACTTTGCATATTTTTTCATAGGTTTCAAGGTTTGTTGATACCCTATTAGACTCTAAGTTATATACTGTATTATGGCTTAATCCGGCTTTATCAGCTAACTGTTTCTGTGACAAGCCTAATTTCATCCGTTTCTCTTTTATGATTTCATGTGCATCCGCTTTCATTTTATCACTCCTTTGGAATTACTCAGTGACAATATCAAGGAGTTCTTTATAATTATCAACGACTTTATATACAACTTCATTGTCACTTAAGGCCTCAAAATGCTTTTCTGCACATTTAATTTTATATCTTTCTAAAGGCGAAATATGCCCCAATTGCAAAGAATCAAGCGAACCTTTAGTTTCAGCTACAAAATAAATATGCTTTACTGTTCCTTCATAAAATGCGATAGACCAATCAGGATTGTATTTTCCAACTGGAGTAGATATATAAAATCCGCTTGGCAACTTGACATATACAGCAACGGACTTATTTGTATCTAGTTTTGTTGCAAAATCGCATTCATTTTTCGAATCATAAACTATATGATTATACAAATGCTTATTGGCTTTCATAGCATTTATATTTAATTTACCCTTGATAGTTGGTTCTGTAAATATTTCTGTACCATAACGTTCATCAAGAATATTATATGTTATATGCTCTATAATTGCTGTGGCTTTTTGTTCGTTTATAAGCTGAGCTGATTTAAGAATAAATTCTTCTGGATTATATTTATACTGCTCAAACACCCCGGATTCTATACCAGTCAAAATACAAACAATATCTTTCCTTGTAAGTCCTGTTTCAATTATAGTTTTAGCTATGTTGTTAAGTTCGGAAGCTGATAATTCACAGGCTTTTTCGTAAAAGAAATTAAAATTCTTAAAGAAATTCGTATATCGGTTGTTCTTTTTCTTATGTTTTATCTTATGAACATTTGATTCTGCTTCCGAGTATTCAACTGAGCTTAATATTGTTTGCAATTCTGATTTATACATTTCATTTATAGATTTGTTATCCAAAATATAAAACGAATTACAGATTTTTCTGTCGGTTTCAAGTTTAGGTTTATCAGGAATATCTTCTGCTTCTGTTTTATATAAAATGCTCATGATTTTCCTTCTGCGCTCTTTTAATCCTCTACGTAAGTTTTCGGAATCCGGATCTGATTCTGTTTTACCAATCGCAACATTGATTTCCATTAGAAGAGCTTTAAGTAGAAGTAAAAATGTTGTAGTTCGTTGCTGTCCATCAATAAGACTGTATTTAGTATCGTTATCCTTACAATTTATTATTATAGTACCGAAGAAATAGCGATCTTTACAACCTTCATCAATATACTCAAGAATATCTTGCCATAATTTGTCACAGTTTATAATTTCCCATGAATAAGGTCTTTGATACTCTGGTATTTCAAATACAGCATCATCTTCAAGTTTAAGATAATCTCCAATTTTTCTTAGTTTTGGTTCTATATTCTTAGCCATTACAATTCTCCTTTGTATAAGATTTCATAATATATGTCAGATAAATTCAATTTGAATATTACTATCCTTCAAATTTAAGTCTGGATTGATATTCTTTATAAAAGTTCTGATTAGATTCTCAGTTGACGTTTTGGCTCTTGCAAGATTTTCATCATTATTTTCAAGCTGTTCGGTAAGATTATCTAATGCTTCTGCACGGTCATTTAACATCATTTTTACGCCTGAATCATTATCACCATTAAACTCTAAAAAGCCTTTTTCATATTTATAGAGATAAGCTTTAGTGTTATTATCAAGGGCTATATGATTTAACTGAGGAGTTTTTAACTTTACAAAGATGAAGTTGTTATAATCATCAATTATAAATTCGCTGATACTCATATCAACTGTATAGACACCTGTCGCATTAAATTCAAGAAACCAAAGATTTAATACTGAATGAGAAAGATGAAATCGCAACCATTTCAAATATGAATAAAATCAATAACATTACAGAAAAAAATGAACTGATTGATTTTATAGAACATCACTGTTGTAGTAAAGAGACACAGTTTATTGGATAATCTTTGCGTCGTCGTGAGGGTGATGTAAGGTCGCCAAAGAAAGCCTTTATAGGTGTGGTAACTCTGTCTTCTTCATACATATCAAGAATCTCTCGATACTCAATAGAAAGGTCAACAAGGTGTTCGCTTTCAATACATATAAGATACGGCATATCGTCAACGCCGTTTATCTGGCTATTCGAAGCGGTTATCCTGTCCTTTATGATCTCCGCATATTTTTCAAAATCTTCAAGCAGGTAGTAGTCGTCTGCATCAAGGAACTGTCTTATGCTTTCCTTTTCACCTGCAATAGTGAACTCTTTGCAAATAGTAACATCTTCACTCGGACGAAGAGTACGGCTTTTCACATCGAGCTCCAATCTGCGATAAGCAAGAACATAAAGTCCTATTTTAGTATTTACACTGAGGAGATTCAAACAAAGCTGAGTTACCTTACGCCGCTGATATTCACCCTCAAAACGCTTACGGAAGCTCTTGACGATAGCCTTAAACTGTCCTTCATCAATAAGATATCCGGCTGAAGTAAGTTTATCTCCGTCGATACGGTCAATAAGGTCATATTCGGATTTATACGGTATTGAATCTAGCTTATTACAATCTGCAAGATAATTCAGTATTTTCAGATTGGCAGTATTTGTAAATACAAAGGCATATTTATTAGGATTTAACTTTATATCTTCAATCAAATCTTCGTTTATTTCTTGATATGTTCCTTCGAGAATCTTTGATGATTCAATCTTATCAATATAAATAGTCAGCTCAGTATTCTGAAATGTTCCAAGATGAAGTCCTTCAACACGAAGTCTCCTATAGCGTGTATCTATATCATAAATACCTATCCAATACTTTGTAAGGCTACCTTGATTATTACGATATTCGATACTTAACCATTTTCCTTTCCTTAAGCCACCAACCAGGCCCCCCAGCAAGACATTTCACTTCTGATTTAAATATAAAGGATATACCATATATTTTTTTTATGTTTTTTATAATAGGAGATATATCTTTATCTCCTTTAATCCATAAACAGCCTTTTTTGGTTCGGTTATCAACATATTGTAGGTCATGCAATTTAAGATAATCAAGAATGTCTTGATCAGAAGATCCACTTAATTCAGCATATTTCATAAATTCCATACAGAACTCCAATTGTTGAAAAGCCAAGACGCAGGCGAGTATTTATTAACGATGACCAGTTCGCGAAGTTGCAGTTCAACAACGATGAATGTAAGGTAAGTGAGATTGCTAAAGAGATAAACCGCGTTATTGCAGGCAATGAAACTAAAAAGTTTCAGGCTGCATGGATAAACGATTGGCTAGAAAGTATAGGTATGCTTTGCAGAAATGCAGACGGTCAGCGCATTGCTACAAGTGAAGGCGGCGACATCGGTATAAAATCGCATTTGAAAACAAGTCAAAAGGGTGATGATTATTATCTGAATCTGTATTCAATTCAGGCACAGGCTTTCATTTATGATAACCTTAGAGCGATTATTGATCATCACTATTCCAATAAGTGAGCTAGTTGTAATTAGCAACATGAAAATGATTATCTACTCATAAGTGCTATGAATGGATTCATATTGCATAGAATATATGAGTTGATAGAATTTATATAATAAATAACGTAAAATCAGGGCGTAGTGCCCTGATTTGTTGATTATTTACTTGCATTTTGGAAGAATTTATGGTATACTATTTTTGCGTTAATATACCTGATGAAGAGTGATGAGAAGGGGCAATGAATTTAATAGCTGTACATCAATTCATACATCAATTTTTGAATTCCACCACGTGTTATTACGTATCGTATAGTGATACAAACGCCTATAATTAGATTGTGTGGCATTGAGTGACACTTGATGATATACAGAGAGTATATCTCATAACCCGAAGGTCATTGGTTCAAATTCAGCTGCAGAAACCAGAAACAAGGAGTATGTGCTTCACACATTCTTTTTTATTTAAGGTTTATAATAGCCATTTGATGCGATAGTTATACAAGAACTGATGGCGTTGAGAGATAATTTACATAAAAAATATAGATGAACAAAGCTTGGTATAAGCTCAGTTTTCATTATGACGGTGCAAAGTTATGTCAAGTGACAATCAATTAAGAACTATGCATATGTTAACTAAAAAGAATACAGATTCCATCGTCTAAAACAGCTAAATATAATTCGAAATGATACCATCAATTATGTTATTCAAAACCAACAGAGGGGCTGTAAAAAAACTCAGTCCCCCAAACGAACACGGGGCCTCGTAAAGAGGCCCCAAATTTTATAGCAAAAAAACAAACTGCACAACAATAACTTGCGTGCAGCTGTTTTTAGTGATATAATCAAATTACCAAATATGATAACCACTGAGAACTATTATAAACCAATCCAACTG
>JAGCWY010000132.1 GCA_017961625.1 Ruminococcus sp.
ATGAAGCACGTTGACATTAAATACTTCGCCATATTTGCTCACAAGAGTAATATCTTCCTTCCAGTCTACCTGTGCCTGTTCACCGGGGGCTTTCTCATATCGAGGGTGCCCTCCTGTTACATTCTTAGGAATAAGTTTGTTCTTCCTGATGTATTTACGTAAATTCGCATATGTTCCAATTCGCTTTACGCCATATTTCTTGATCAGGAAATCATATACAGCTGAAATCTTTGCACGATTTATTTTTAGCTTATCTATTATCTCATCGCGATATTTATCCAGTCTGCTCCTTTTTCCCCTGTTTTTAGGTTTCCCTTCATAACCTGCGTAATACTTCTTAACCGTTCTCCAATCCATATCATATTCTCGCCCGAGAGCTGCGAAATTTTGCTTGGAATCCAATGCTTTAAATATCATGAGATATCCTTTTAGTTGATCAATTCTGTTTTGATAATTCATAATGATATACCTCCTACAGATAGAAGTATATCATATTTCTGAAAAAAAGAAAAAATAAGAATGTAGTTTTTCCGACATACTTATATGCCATTTTTCCTTCATTCTTATTTTACCATTTACAATACTTCATTTTTTTAAGAAATCATCCGAAATCTGGGTAGCATAAAAGCCCGATATTTCGGGCTTTTTCCTGCATGTCATACTTTTAGTCATGCACATATGGTTGCGGCGGCTGGATTTGAACCAACGACCTTCGGGTTATGAGGGCAATGAGTTGATTATTATTAGGAATTACGTAGTATTAAATAATACTGTTTAATCCGCATAAAATCGGCAAATTTTAATCAACCACCTATGATCAGGGAGGATTTTTTATAGTAACTTTATTAGGAAAATATTAGGAAATCGTCTGCTGTAGATTACAAAAGGTACAGTTAACACATTTTATGGCACATGCAAATTCTCTGTCGAAATGCATGAGGATTTTCCGGATCTTGGGGATGCTATAATTACACCCCCAACACAAGGTCTGGTAAGTGCTTGGATCAAAAAGAAACGGAAGGTGCCATTCATTTATGGACTTCAAGATATTTTTCCGGATTTCCTTGTTAGTACGGGCATATCAAAACAAGGATTGCTATGACAATGCTCGTATGGAGAGCTTCTTTGCCACACTGAAAAAAGAAAAGCTGTATAAGATACCTACATACCGAATGAAGCGAGAAGAGGTCAAGGCCATCATCTTCAGATACATCTTCGGCTACTACAATACGCAAAGGATCAACAGCTTCAATGAAGGTGGTTTCCCACCTGTGGCACTAAGGACTTCAACTGGGCTGGCTCACCACGCTGCCTGACTCCTGCCTATCCAAGATTTTGGGTATTCTCCGACTGCACATTTCTTGACAATTCCACTCCGCCAGTTGAATTGTTTGCTTTACTTTTCATTTTTATAATTTACCTCCTGCACGACAGGATAACATATCCCGTCAGAATATTCAATACAAAGCTCATCATAAAACCGTTTTTTATTGCAGATAATATGGCCTTACCTGACAAAAATACCTTAATTTCACAGATTTGTCAATGCATAAGAGTGATATTATCAAAATTTAATTATATTAAATAAAGCTTCCCATTCATGTTATAATACACAGATAGGACCGACTGTTTTCACAATCGGTCATGTCATATTCCCTGCACTGTAATGTTTTACGTTTATTAGTGTTTTACGACTTTGTATATCTTGTATAGACTATCAAATGCATACCATACATTTTCTAAACTTATCCCATTATCATCTTCACTACTTATTTCACTATATATTTCACTTCCACTGTCATGCAACGTATCCAAAGCCAGTATTGTTGAAGTTATTGGACCCAGTTCAACAAGATCCGCCTGTTCAGTCAGATAGATTATCTGTTTCAGAACTACCTTTAAATTTTGTACAGCCTCTTTTTTGAGTTTAGCTTCCAGCTGTTTGTCATTGATCGTTCCGTCAGCATAATCAAGAAGATCGTCGCAAACCTTCAGTTCCATTTTAACTGCACTGCCATAATCGACAGCTCCACCGATCAGCGAATTGAAACCTGATCTGAGATCTGCGATGTTACCCTCCTCGGCAGCTGCAACTATCTTGCTTCCTGCAAGAGCCATACTCGTGACCGCAAGTGTTCTGCTGATGTAGGAAAGACGGACATTCATTGCCATCAGGTCATCGGAAGTCAGTATGGAAGGATCAACATCAGATGACGCACCGCCTGCTGTTCCGTCAGATATCATATAAGACGCATAGGCTGTTTCAGGATCCATTGATATGTAGCCTGTTCCCTCCCAGTCGCCTATTTTAAGTATCTCCGGAATAAGTATTACCATCATACCCTCTTTCACGCAGCTACTTACATCATCCTTTATATAACTGTCAATGCTGCATTCAGAAAGAACATCATCCACGTTGCTGCCGGTTATATAAACAGGCTCTATACCCTTTTCAAGAGCGGCGTCAAATATATGCATAGTCGAAACGCAGGGCTTGTCCTCGCCTAAAATATCTGACCATACTTCTGCTTCCAGCGCAGATTCGATCATTCCTGTCTCAAGGAAGTATTCCCTTGCTTTTTGAGGATCGCCGTCAAGACTTACAGCGGTAGATCTGTTATACGCCAGATCTGTGTAGAAATTTCCGCAGTCAAGGTAATCCGTTGTTCCCATTACAGACCTTGTATGGAACTGATAGCCGGTTATAGCGACCCCAAGGTGACGGGAATAACAAATGTTTTCCATGTCAGCACAGAGACGGTCCTGTGCGTCACAGCGCGTAAAGAAATATTTTCCCGCAAAACCCACAAGCTGTCCAAGGACATCTGCTGTATAAATATCTTCCGTCTGGAATTTTTCAGCTGCTGTTTTCATCTGCTCTTCGGCATATTTCGATTCATTGTATGAGATAGTGTTAAGATCGACATTTATGGCATATACTGAACCGCTGAGGATAACATCATTCAGAACATTTGCTCCGATAGCAGCACTCGTATCATCGGTGACAACTGTTTTCATATTCTGTACAGTACCAAGGTTGCAGCTGTGTTTGGCTCTGAACTTCTGGCTTCCTACTGTTACTACAGGAACTACTTTAACAAGATGAGTTGGAACATCTGTTATCTTTTCGTATTTCTCCATAGTCGCCTTGTCAGAGTCACTTGCAGGTTCATATGTAATATTGATATACTGTCCATAAAGCTCAGCAACAGGTGTATCAAAAAGCTTTTCTTCATCAATGCTTATGGCGATCGTCTGCTTGTCTGCGTCCTTTATGGAGTTGTACTGTTCGCTGAACGCTTCGACCTTATATGGAAGCGAAGAAGGAAGGTATTTTTCATTTTTGCCGGCAATGTCATAGTATTTTATATTGATCTTGTCAGACGGATCATGCGCCACTGTATATTTTCCTGATGAGTTCTTTGCTATCTCCTGCATTTCAGCAAAAGCTGCAAGCTGCTCTTCTGTATAGGAAGGTTCGATCTCGGCGTCAGTCTGCGCAAGCTTCTTGAAGCTGGGGTCAAGCTGTATCCATACGCTGTCGCCGGTCTTGTTTCCTGCGCCGCGGTAATCTGTATACGGTACATACGCCTCGACCCATGTATGTTCAAATCTGTAGGCTGTTATCATATCATCCTTCGTAATAGCCACAGGCTTTCTGTAGCTTGCCGAGATTATTTTCAAAGCTGTGTCAGGATCAGAGGCGCCTGTAAGATCAAGTCCCTGCTGAAGGGTTATCCTGACAGTTCCACGGACAAATCTTGCCGGTATCTGCTTTGCTCTGAGCAGAGAAACGAGCAGTGCCGCCTGATCCATGTCATTTCCGCCCATCTGGTTCAGAGTGTGCAAGGCTCCTTTCTTTGAGCCTGTATACATTTCATTTCTGATACAGTTCTTTACAAAATAGTAGATGTCATCGATATCACCTATCTTGTCAGCAGCATTTTTAGCTGTCTCAGCACTTATCATATCATTTTCAAAGCTGAGATCAGCCTCGGTTGGATCTGATATGACCATTTTTGCCTCTTTGACTTTATAGTCTTCGGTCATTTCAAACGCAGCAGCAACGGCAGGTGAATTAGAAGCTGCGTATGAACAGTGCAGATCTTCTTCCGGTGAAAGGTTGCCGGAAATGAGCCTGATGTTCTCTTCTGTGTTTATACCGTTTTTTAAGTTGCTGACAGCCTGTAGGGTCTCCTCATACTTAGCGTTCATCTCAGCTTCATAAGCCTTCTGTCGCTGAAGTATCTCACCGCTTGCCCACTGATTTATCTCTGCTGCCTCTTCATCAATGCTCTTCTTTGCTTCATCAAGCTCATTGATGAGCTTGTTGCATATCATTACGAGCTGTGTGTCATCATAGCCTTTGCTGGCATACGTAAGCTGTTCCCAAATTGACCAGCGTTCCTCCTCGGGAACTATCTCGGCATCAATATGACGGCTTTTCCTCGGTGTGTCATCAGCAATGTCTTTCTTTGTATTATTCGCAGCGGTGCTGCATGAAGTACACATCAGCACTGCTGCAAGAACAAAAGCGGTAACCTTCAAAATATGCTTGTTATGCATTGCATTTCCTCCTGTTTATCGAATGTGACAGATACTATCATTTTTTATCGTCAGACCTGGCTGTAAGTGCCATCCAGTCTCTCATATCGTCAAGCTCTCCGCCTGTTGACGCATACGCATAGTATGCGAGCACCTTTGAAGCGTCTACCGCGTCTATAGCGCCGTTCTCATCAACGTCGCCCGCAACGAACTGCTTATCACTGAATTCAGGAGCCTGCTCCGTGGAGATCCTTGCGTACTCCGCAAGTATCATACTTGCGTCTACCGCATTGACCTGTCCGTCAAAGTTAACGTCTCCGAGTTTTATCTTTTCCTCTGTTCCGTTGGATAAAGGAGCTGTGATTTCGCTGATATTGCCTGATTTATCGATTGCAAAGATATGCAGGTACTGCGGACCTGTGCCGTCCTTCATAACTACATCAAGATCAGCATTTCCCTTTTCATCGGCTTTGACCATGTCCTTTACAGTTGTTCCGTCCTCTTCAAATCCTAAAAGCTCCATCGCGCTCTTGTCACTGTCGGTAATAATGCCTGCAAAGCCAGCCATGCCGCTGAGCGCTTCATGCTTCTGGATATTGGATTTAATGCTGTTACTGCCTAATTTTGCCTTTGCATAATACTCATATACCGTAGGCTTATCCTCTGCCTGCACATTAAGAGACATTACGTTTCCGGATAACGATGCGTCAAGCAGATGTATATTTGCCGGAGCTTCAGTATCATAGAACGCATTGTCTGCTGTGCTCGTATTGCTTGTATTCTGATACAGATAGAACAGAGTATTTGCAAGTACCTTTCTTTCATCAACGGTGGTATGTCCTTCACTGTGACCTGTCTGTATTATACCAAAGTTGTTCCTTGTAGCAAGATAGAACGCCGCATTTGCTCCTGTCTCTTCATCAGTCAGCCTTTCGCCGTTCCATATCAGCCATTCCGTACCTTTATTGCAATACTGATTTGATGTATGCCATTCAGGCACATTCAGCTCGCCGCTCAACGTCCACGGATACCCGGTCAGCAAGCCTTTTTTTACGACAGTTGCCTTATCGGACATAACATTGTCAAGTTCATTGAATTTGACGATAAGTCCAAGATCATCTGCGAACTTATTGAAAAACGGACGGGAACAGATCGGCTGAAGCGAACCGCTGACAGTATCATGTCCAAGCAGAACTCCTCTTCCGGTATCTGCAAACTTTCGGGTAACAGCATATGATTCTTCGCTGAGGTCATATCCGCTGTTACAGTTGGAAGCACCGAAGAATATAACGTCATACTTCCAGCTGCCGTCCTCATCGTACATATATTTATCAGGCTCGGAATTGAAGTCTGAGAAATGTACCGAGGTAATATTCATAAGGTCTTTTCCTGCGGGAGTATCCTCGCCCTCCAATGGCTCGGTCATCCATTCCGCAAGATATTGCTCTGAGGGATATACGTTCAGTACATCTATTTTCTCCTTGCCGTCCCATGCAGAGTATGACTCCCACTCGCTGCCGTTCACACGTCTGAATACCTGATAGCTGATATCAGCTCCCTCAACACTCAGGTCATCCCATTTGAGCATTATCCTATTGCCAGTGTATGTCGTCGTAGCCGAAGAAATATCGGGAGCAGTAACGGTAGTGACCGTCACAGATGTCTTTGATGATATTGTACTTCCTGATGTAGTTGTTGTTGTAGTTGTTGAGGCAGTTGTTGTTGGAGATGTGGTAGTTGCGGTGCTCTGAGAGGGCTGTGAGCTCTCACCTGCAAGGAGCTTTACTGCCCAGTATGTGGCAGTGATATCCCCGGCAAAGCTGCCGTCCGCTTTCTGAGCCGCACGAAGTCCGCTGACAACTTCTGTGAGATCGTTTTCCTTTCCTGCCGCCCTGAGTGCAAGATGTTTGCAAATGGTCTTTTGTATGTCAGCGTCCTCATAGCTGTCGGTGATGTTTTCTGCCACGTATGTCACTGATTTTGCGAAGGATGACATATTAATGCTGTGGCTTGTAAAAAATACGCCTATATCATATACCGCAACAGCTGTGAGAAGAGGATCGCTCTTGTTATATTCGGCATACGCAAAGCCGCCGTCGTCATTCACCGCCTGCAGCAGATAATCCGCCAAATTAGAGCCTGATACAGCATTGCCGATGTAAACTGTCTCATTTATTGCATCAAGCACAAGTACCGAGTCCAAAACATCGCTGGAATAGTCAGGATACAGACCGAAGCCATTGTCTGTGTTCTGTCTGGTCTGCATTTTGTCAAGATAGTCAGAGCTGCCGAGTGCGGCTGCTATCCTTGCGGATATATCCGTGTTTTCACTGTCAGCCTGATCGGTAAGCCATTTAATGCTGTCCTCATAGCCCTTTTCCCCTGCAGTCCTGAGAGCTGCGACCGCATATGCCGTATCATTGATCAGTCTGTTATCGCCGATGCTCTTGTCCTCATTTACCTTGGTATTAATAAAGGAAACCGCACCCGAGATCATGTCGGCAGGAGTTTTTTCAGCGTTGACATCGTGATCCGCAGCACTGTAGCTTAAAGTCGAACAGATGTTGACTGTAAAAAATATGCTCATGCATACTGACAGTGCTTTTTTGCTGCGCTTTGATATTTTCAAATCATGCACCTCCATTACATATATTAATTATATTTTAACATATATTTTTACATATGTCAACATTTTTAATTTTACTACCTATAAAATTACACTACTCTCAAACTGTATTGGTTTTCTGTAAGTTCGTCGCTGCGTTTTACTACCTTATAAAATTACACTACTCTCAAACGGTGGATAATGAATTGTCTTTTTGAATACTGTTTTGAGCTTTTGCTATTGCGATCCCTTCACGCTGACGCTGTAAAGTCTGCTCACGTTCTAGCTCTGAGAGGGCTGCAAATATAGACAGTACAGGCTGATATTATAGACCATATTATGAACGGGTGCGACGTACTAGGTATAATGCCGACTGTGAGAGCTTTTTTTGTACACTCTTTAAAACGAATGGCCGCCATTGTGCGGCCATCATGTTATAGCTTTAGTTTTGTATGCTCCACGGTATTCCGAACTACTTACAAACGCTAACAGATATCGGGATTTGAGTTTTATCCGTAAATTACATTTTCTCTATCCCGTATTTTTACCTAGAACAAATTCAGACTGTTTATGACCTGTCCTTTGATAAGGTCAGTATCAGCTATGCCTGAACAGCAAATATCAATCATCACTTTTTTTCTGAGTGACTTTTATTCCTTTCTCGTCAAGCTGATCTATTGCTTCATCTGAAATAGAGCCCTCTGAAACGGTCAGACTTTTCAAAGAATCCATTTCACAAATTCCAGAAACATCTTCAATGCTATCAACATATATAGCAAGATCAGTTACATTGTCAAAAGAAGACAAGAACCTACTGTCCTTCATAACATAGCTTCCGTCAGAATAGATTATATTGTCGTCAACAATTGTATCTAATAATGATATGCTTCTGAGCGATAAACACCCTGCAAGTGAATCAAAGTTTTTGACATCACTGAATAGAATATTAACATAAGACAGATTGTTATTATTGCTATTATTGAATCCTTCAAGGTCAATATTTGTACGATAAGTATACAGTTTCTGTAAATTGCTGAATGTGCTCATTTTTTGGGAATCAAACCTGTTTACGCTGGATAGTGACAGAGTCAATATAGAAAGTTTTTTAAAATCTGCCAAGCTGCTGATATCATTTTCTTTAGCTGAAGTCAATATCAGATCCTCAACTTCTGTGCATCTATTGATTTCCTTAATATTAGTAAACCTCAGATTCGGGCTTATTTCTTGGATATTTGTTTTATAGATTTTTCCGTTGATCTTCACATACGTCTTCCTTAAATAAACAGCACCAGAAGCTATGCCCAGAAGTATGAGCGCCGCAATTATTGCAGCAACCTTTTTTTTGAATGAGTCCTTCATAGTTTCTCCTTTTTATACACCGCTATTACATAAAGCTCAAGGCTAAAATCATAAGTATCTTTAATATTATAGCATATCTGTGATATATTGTAAATAGTAAAACCGAGCCGCCCATAGGGCAGCTCGCATGTTACATTTTTTATTTTGTATGCTCCGTAGTATTAGTGAAAGACAGTCATCACCTACTGCTCGCATTCAATGCAGTGATTCTCGCAAACGCTGCAATATAGCTTTATTTGACCTTTATCCCAGTTGATTCTGTCCATCTGAATCATTTTCTCATCTTTTCCCCAACATACAGCGCAGTAGCACACCTTTTGATTATCACCTTGCAGTGTTAAATACGGCTGTTCATGCCTAACAAACCTTTGCTCCGTTTCTTTGGATTTTTGTAGTTCTGAATTCTCTTCGCGTAGTTTTGCTATTTCAGTCTGCATATCCAAGGCCTGTGAACTTAAATCAATGAGTTGTTTGTAAAGCTCGACGTTATCAGCTTTTTGTGCTATTCCTATTGCGTCCTTGATTCCTTCATAAAGTCCCATGTTAATTCTCCTTTCACGTTTGGCGATTATTACTTCAATTTTGTAGTTCTTTAAGTCATGTGGTAACCGCCCCACAAATGGGGCGGTTGAACATTTCTTCTATGCTGTGATTGTTCTCAGGAGGAAAATGGTGATACTCTAAAAGCATACGTCTTTACCGAGCATCTCAATGGTGTAGATGTCATCGAACGGGATAGTAGTCTTTATGACCTTAAGCCTGCGGTAAGGGAGATTGACTTCTGTTACTACTCCCTCGATGTTTGTGTATGCGTCAATGTCGTAATATCGTATCTTGACGGTTATGCCTGCTCTCAACTTATTCAGAGTATTTGATAACTCTTCGGCTTCGTCTTCGCTCAGTTCCTTCCGAGGTTCTGTTATACGTTTCTGAAGCTTTACGCATTCGTAGTAGCCTTTGAGAGCAGCAAACGGAGCGAATTGAACAGCTCTATCTGCGTGCCGTAGCATATTCATTCCTCTATAACTACAACGAGCAAGATATATGTACATGCGATACAGTCTGCTGACGAAATCGCCTCAGATGTGATAGACGGGAAGCTCAATCCCATTCGTCACGACGATGATAAGGAAGAGGCAAAGTAACAAGAAGATCCTTCCCCATTTTGAGGAAGGATCTATTTTTTCGAGAATAAAACATACATCATGACGAATATGACGGCTGGCATGAGGTCGCTGGACAGGCGGACTTCGATTCCTTAGTGTAAAATTTATGTGGGCATGACGGAAAGGGTAAGCGGTTTATGCCGCGAAAGCCGGTTGACAATGAGGAGGCGATGTGATAGGCTGGATGCCAGGCAGCACCATTTAATTTAA
>JAGCWY010000133.1 GCA_017961625.1 Ruminococcus sp.
CGTTTATCCATGTTGTCTAAACGTTTATCCATGTTGTCTAAACGTTTATCCATGTTGTCCAGACGTTTATCCATGTTGTCCAGACGTTTATCCATGGCTTCAAAACGCCTGTCTATGGTTTCAAAATGCTGGTTCATTTTTTCAAACATTGACAGCACCTGGGTCTCAAATTCGCTCATGCTTTCACCTCCGTACCAATATTATACTCTAAGACTTCTGAGAAGTCAAATATAATTTTTCTTAATCGCCGAAACTGTCCTTATATATCTCAAGCAGTTCTCTTATCTTGTTAAGTTCCTTGGTGGGTTTCATGACCAGAAGTTTATCAAGCGATTTGCTTATCTTGTGTATCTCACGCTCTATCTTTTTGGTTTGTGCAATAACGCCGGTGTCATCTTTTTGCACATCATCAAGTCCGCGATTGACAGAGCAGAATGTGACATCATATATCTTTTTGACCTCACTGCTCTGCTTCTGGGTTTCTATATCCACATCTTTATCAAACTGGGTCAGCTTGGCATTGAACTTTGCAAGGTCCTTTTCAATGTTCAGCTTGCGTATGGTCAGTTCCGAAGTCTGTTCATCATCTCCGGAAGCGTTTTCAAGGGCTTTGTCTATCTTTTCCAGTTCTTCCTTTGCCTGGGTAAGGCGGCCGCTGTAATACACATTGGAAGCTTTCTGCTTAGCAAGAGATGAATTGGTCTTGGATATTATATTCTTTACTCTCTTTGCAAAGTCAAGGGCACGCTCAATGGCATAGTCCAGTTCCTCTTTCTTCTTGTCTATGTACGGCTCTATTATATCCACCGCATACTGCTGATAGTCCGTAGGCAGCTGAGCCAGCGCAGCCGCAGTATTCGTGTCGATAACTCCGTCATACAGCATCTTTTTAAGTGAAACTGTAAGTTCGGAAGTAATGGATATAAGTTTATTGGCCTGACGGGTGCTGACGTTGAATGCCTGAGCAACGTATTCGGAAAACCGTTTCGCCGATTCCTTTTCGGGTGTCTGCTCAAACTGTTTTATCTTGGCAAGGAAGCCCTCAATGATCTGAACTTTTTCCTCAGTGGTGTACTCTCTTGTCTCACTGTTTGCAAAAAACAGCATTTTAAGAACTTCAAGGTCTGTAAGGTCTTTTTTGACCGTAGCCTTTATTTCTGTGTATCCGAGATGTATGGCTGCTCTTGTTCTTCGTTCTCCTGAGATAAGGAGATACCTGTTCGGGGCTTTTTCGACTACTACGATATTATGCAGTAGACCATTCTCCTGAATATTTTCAGCGAGTTCAATGATACTTTCCTCAGAATCGTCCTTGTTGAAGATATTATCTTTATTAAATTCAATGGAGTCTATGGGGATTATGACAGTACGCTCTACTGTATCCTGTTCTTGCTTTATCTGTGCTCCTGCTTGTGCCAGACGGGAGTTTACACCCAGGGTGTTTACTTTATTTTTCATCTTTATGCACCCCGTTCTATAATGCCTCTGAGCTCCTCTGCCACAGCGATATAATCCTTGGTGACATTCTCATTCGGTGCATAGACTATAAGGGGTGTGTGGTTGGAAAGGCTCTTTTCCACGACAGTGGTCTTTCTTATCTCTGTTCCGAAGAAGTGATATGCGGTCAGGTTCTGTTTGAACTGATCGAGGTAGATGTTCTGGACCATGGTGTTTTCTTTTCTTGTGAAAAGCATCCCTGCCACTTTCAGATTCTGGTTGGCGCAGCGTTGTATCTCGGATATAAAGCCGCTCATAGCAAGGATACTGTCAACACCGTATTCGGTAGCTTCACATGGAATGACTGCATAGTCGCTTGCGGTCAGCGCATTGATAGTCAGATTGTTATCGTCGGGCGGACAGTCGATGATGACATAGTCATACTCCTCTGTCATTGCATTCAGTTTGTTCTGCAGGATAAATTTCCTCGCAGCAGGCATTGAAGCCATTTCCAGGTCGGCTTTGCTTAAATTCTGATTTGAGGGCAGTAGTCTGAGGTTTTCAATGTCTGTGTCTATGACGGCATCTGCAATATCTGTATCGCCGCAGAGTACGTCGTAGATACTTATATCGTCTTTAGTCAGGAATTTACCGAGGTATGTTGTCGAGTTTGCCTGTGGGTCGGAGTCAATAAGCAACACCTTTTTGTTATTAGATTTAGCAAAAATAGCCGCGAGGTTTACGCTTGCTGTGGTCTTGCCTACACCACCTTTACGGTTTAAAAGTGATAAAGTAACCATTTTAACTGCTCCTTTCATTGTTTGTGAGTTTTAATATTCACATTTATATTATATCACTTTTATATATAAAATGCAATAGTTTTTATAAAAAAGAACTCAGTTCTCTTTGGCATAAAAAATAATTTGTTTTTACTACTTCCTTATAAATATAAATAAAAACAGCAGACAGGAAAGCATGAAGTTTCTTATCTGCTGTTTTTATTTTTGGAAATTGCGCTCTGCCTTATCTGATGATAGCCCGGAAAGAAAACCCATTTGGCAGAGCATAAAGACATATAATGGCAGGGCGACTCGCACCTGCTGTAAAGGTGAGCACCGGGAATGGCAGAACAGTGGCCAACAGGTTGACAATGACAAGGGTATGGAACACTGAGTTAATGCTTTGAATTTGAAGCCACACACTTATAGTGCAAGTATTCCATGTATGCATCGTACCCTTATTATTACACTACGAAAGAACCCTGTCGGAACCGGGGGACCTGCATATATTCCCGGCGGTCAAGAAAGGAAAACACCAAAAGCTTACAGCGAAAACCTTTACGACCGTAGAAGGATCTGAAACATCTGTAAAACATAGGTGTTATATATAGTATATCAAACCTTATATATAATGTCAATATAAAAAACATATGTTAATAGAATATTTACAACTGCTCCGAAGTCCGACGGGCGGCAATGTTGAAAACTCAAAGTACGAAAAAACCTTATATATTAATATAGGGGTAAAATAACTTGAAAGGAGTCAAAGGCCAAAAATGAAAGTAGAAGTTGACAAGATTTTTATGCTCAGACCTTATCAGGAAGCGATATCGAATCGTGAGACTTTCAATGTCAATCAGCTGAAAGGTCACATATGGCTTGAGATACCCAAAGCTCTTGCAAAGTTTCTGACGATAGTGAGCATAGCCGAAATAGGCATGGAAGAAACGCTTGTACCTCATGACGGATACACAAGGCAGGAGAAGTACCCCTGGATAGAATTTCCGATAAGCTCCATGAACGAAGCCCCCGGCTTCCATATGTATCAGCTTACATTCAGTGTGGATAACAGGAATGAGGAGCAGTTCCTTTATTTCTGCTATACGGTGCAGACCGACAGACCCGAGAGGTCATACATATATATGAAAGGAACTGAGGTATCATGACTATAACCCATAGATGTACCCGAGCCATAAAGGCTTCAAAGATGTTCAGAGCAAGCAGCCGCAAGTCGAAGATCATGGCTGAACTTGAAAAGCCTGAGAACATTGAGCTTGTAAAGCAGCTTGATGAATATCTCGACGAAGAGTATCAGGTTCTCAATGAACCGGCTGAAACTACTACCGAAGATGTTACAGAGGTGACTGAGACAGATGAGGTCGTTGACGATTCTCCTGCTTCTGGTGGCGGCGGTCACGGATCGCCTGCAAGTTTTACGCCTCATGAGAGCCTTATGGATAAACACGGTGACGAACTGGAAGAACTCGAAAATGAAGGTGAGGGTGAAGTGCCGGCGGAAGAGCCTGAGGATAAGACACCCGAGGCTTCTGTAAAACTTACAGGCAAAGCTATCACTGCTGATACTATTGTAAATCCTTTCGTTGACTACTATGCAACGCTTAACAGCATCGCAGGCGAGATAAAAGGTACGCTCAATGCCCGTCAGGATACCGCAGGCGTAGACAGAGTGCAGCTTAAAAATGACGAGCTCTGGATCTACTATAACGATAGTATGAACCTTAATAATGTAATGAGCAACGTTATAGGTCTGCTGGCGGCAGCTAACTATAAGTATCTGGAATTCAACCGTCTTGCAAGAAGCGACAACGCTATGGTATTCACACTTTGTTATGAGAATACCGACGGCGGCGTAGCAGGCGCAGCCATAAAGGCAGATGAAAAGTAACGGTCTGCCTCTTACAGAGGAGATAGATTTCCATTATTTGCTGACACTGCTGCCACCGCTCTATGACATACCTGAGTTTGCATGGCTTCCCGAGCTGTTCTCTGTTATCGGGTATGATAAACTCATAGAGCTGTGTCGTTACTGCGGCGGAGAGCAGATAAAATTGCCTACGCTGCAAACCTTATCTAATAGTATAGAAGCATTGCAGAATTTCTACGATGTGTATTTAATGAAACGCAAGCCGGCTTCGGATATCCCACAGGGGATACTTTCGCAAGTGCAGAAGATAAGGTATATATATGATGCTCAGAACCGTAATGGAGAAGATAAATGAGCCTGTGCTCCCGTTCGCTCAGTTCTATATAGACTATATAATGCGGATGCAGGACAGGGCTATTGAAGCAGAGCTGAGACCTCTGCGTAATGTAACCGATATAAACACCATAGGTCTCCTTATAGACCATGAAATAAAACAACAGAGAGGGTGAAATGCATGATAGCAGCGGCTATAATTCAGTCGGCATATAACGAGCTGTACAGAAATGTCAGAAACTATATCTGGGATTACAACACCGTAGAGAAGTTAGCGGAACTTGAAGCCGCTACATATATGGCGTTTCCCGACCTTGACAAGGTACGCATATGCTCTGCTAAGCTCAAAGAGGAGCTTGTACGTTCCGACGTATACGATGATGACGAGGAACTGCAGAGTGCCATGGAAGCCTTTGACAAGAATTTAGAGGGGGCGGATTCCGTGTTTTACGGAGTGACCGTTCCACAGGAAATAACCGAGAAGCAGCGTGACCTTGAAGAACTTGTTGAGGAGCGCAGAGAGAATAAACCTGTAAGGGAGGAAGTTTTCGATGAAAATACAGAAGTCATCACTGAAAACAGGGAAGACAATACCGAAGCAGAACTGTAAGAATGTATGTGCAGCTGCAAAAAGCAAAGCAGAGGCCGTGAAGTATATCAGATGTGCCATTGATGCTCTCGGCGCACAGGCCAAAGGCGGCGACAAGCAAGCCAAAGGCACAATTGCTGACCTAAGTGTTATTCTATTTGACTTAAAGTAATCCGTAATACATATATTTTGTGCAGTCTGACTTTAAAGTGTGCTTCAGTCCTATAGCAGAAACACTGTCTTTGCTGTCAGAATGCACAAAACCTATCGTCAGGAGTGATATTTGTGAGAGCCAAAACTGTTGGTAACTCGTCCCATGACGAAGATGTGATCGTCAACCCTTTGCGAATAAGGCAGAAAGAGGACGTAGCAAAAATGCGAACGTCCTTATTGTCATGCTCTGAGGATACCAATATTACAGTTACGACTGCCTTGCAGTATACGACGGTAATGAGGGTATATCATCAGCTGACAAGAATAGTCAGATTCACAGAGATGATGGACAAGATAGAGGATAAGCTCTACGAAGCTATCGACTATGAGCTGGATAACAGTGATACTGCCGACCCGGCTACGCTTGTAAAACTGCTCGGGATACAGGAGAAACTGCAGAAGTCCATGATAGAAAGTCAGAAGCTTCTCGATCCGTATCTGAATACAGACTTGTTCAACATCACCGACCTTGTACCTGCTACGGCAACAGATCGTACTGATGACCCCATTACGAAACAGCTCATGACAAGTGAGAGCAGAGACAAAGTAAGAGCCGCTGCTCAGAATGTACTGAGTCTGCTCGGAAGTGAGGGGGACGATACAGATGACTGATACAGTTACTGTCGAAAGCGTCGTCGAACGTATAAAAGATGTATACAATTCCTGTGACAAGGCAGAGCAGAGAGTGCTCCGACAGATACTCGGAGAGATAGCGGATATGGGAGAGTCCCCTACATATGAGCAGGTATGGCTTGCAGACTATAAGGAGATACCCGTAAGCATAGACACGTTCCTTAATTCGGAGAAGTATCTCGGCAAGACCAACCGTCAGGGTGAAGCTGTATATCCGTTCTGGCGCAAGGAACTCAGAAAGGTATTCGGAGCAGGAAACAAGTTCTATGAGTGGATACTCACCGGGGCTACACGTATAGGTAAGACTTCTACTGCCATAACGGCAGCGGCATATATGCTTTACCGTCTTATGTGTCTGCGAGACCCACAGAAGTTCTTTGGCAAGAAAGAGATATCCAAGTTCAGCCTGCTCTTTTTCAATGTCACGAAAGACCTTGCAAAGGGTGTAGCTTTCCGTGAGTTCAATGATACCCTCAGGGAGTCCCCATGGTTCAACGCACACGGAACATTTTCACGTTCGGAGCGAGACTTCTTCTATATCCCCGAGGGCGGCAAGATAGTCATCGACTACGGTTCAGATGCATCTCACGGTCTCGGTCAGCAGGTATTCTGCGCTATCATGGACGAAGTAAACTTTGCACAGGCAGGTGTCCGGGACGTTAAGAAAGCCAAGAAGAAAATGCGTAAGACCTATAATACCCTTGCAGCCCGTGTTACAGGTACATTTAAACATGGCGGTCAGGTATTCGGTAAGATATTCGCCGTATCGTCAAAGAACAGCGATAGCGACTTCATGGAAGATTATGTCAGAGAGCAGCTTGCAGCAGGCGCAGAGGATCATATGTATATCTCTGATAAGCCTCAGTGGGAAGTCCTGCCGAAAGAGACTTTCAGTTCCGAAACATTTACTATCGCCGTCGGCGGCAGACATCTTAAAAGTTTTGTAGTCCCGGACAATCAGTGTTTTCCGGAGGCTCTCGAAGATTTGAGAAATCAGGGCTACCGGCTGCTTAACCCACCTGTGGATATGAAATCACAGTTTCTTGCAGACTTTGATGTGGCACTGAGGGACCTTGCAGGTATTGCCGTACTGGGTTCAGCTTCCTACTTTACCCAGGAGATGCTGACGAAATGTATCAATACTGCAAGGCGCAATCCGTTTTATTCAGATATATTGCAGACAGGTACAAAGG
The DNA here is from genome assembly GCA_017961625.1 of Ruminococcus sp. GTDB lineage: Bacteria > Bacillota > Clostridia > Oscillospirales > Ruminococcaceae > Ruminococcus. Next base: position 7,063 of record JAGCWY010000133.1, read on the forward strand.
ATAATCTCTGTATCGAGAATTATTTTCACACTGCTGACGTACCTGCTTCGCTGCGGCGTGCTCCTATATATATCCATCTTGACCTTTCGCTTACTACTGACCGAACAGGTATATCCGGTGTAGGTATCACAGGGCGCAAGGATATTCCCGTCGGTGAGAACAAGAAGATATCTGTTCCTACCTTTACCCAGATGTTTGCGGTAGCGGTAGAAGCTCCGAGAGGTGCAAAGATAGCTTATGCCAAGATAGTTGCTTTTATCTGCTGGCTCAGAAAGACAGGCTACAATATAGCAGGAATATCGAGAGACCAGTTTCAAAGTGAATATCTTGCACAGCAGCTGGAGCAGCAGGGATTTGGGGTAAGCAAGCTTTCGCTCGATAAGACCCCTGACGGATATGAGGCACTTCATTCGGTACTCTGTGAGGAACGAATTGATCTGCTCGATAGTAAACTTTTGCAGGACGAACTTATACATTTGCAAAGAGACCTTACCACCCGTATATGCGATCACCCTATTGGCGGCTGCTTTGCGGCTGATACTGAGATATGGCTTGCTGACGGACGGAAAGTTCCTATCAAGACCCTTATGCGTGAGCAGAAGTTCTTCCGCAACAGTATAAAGACTGTCAATGAGGTCACGGGTGAGATAGAAATAAAGACTATCCGCAAGGTGTTCTTTTCCAAGAAAGTCAAGAGCCTGTATCAGGTCACACTCAATACGGGAGATGTGATACAGTGTACCCCCGAGCATCGTTTCATGCTTGAAGACAATACCTATGAGGAGATACAGAATATCCGTATAGGTGACAGACTGAGATCGGTGGGCGGTAAGCATACGGTAGTGTCTGCGGAGCGCATACAGAGGCAGTGTGATGTGTTTGATATGGAGATAGAGGATAATCCCAACTTCCTGCTCGGAGCAGGCGTGTTCGTCCATAACTCAAAGGACCTTGCCGATGCGGTAGCAGGCTCTGTATGGAACGCTATCCTGCAGAACCCGGGTGTTCCTGTATCTCTTGAAGCGAGGGCGAAAGCCATCACTCATGTAAATGGCGCAAAAAGCGACCCGAGACAGAATATACTCGGTCGTTTTAATCAATATAAAAAATATTAACAAAAAGGAGCATTATTATGAATTACGTTGATCTCAAACCTGGGGACTTCGCTATGCCTGTACCCGTAGGCTTACAGCTTACCGTTCAGTACAATACTGAGGGAAGTATCGAAAAGGTATACAGTGGTTACCATGACAGAACAGATATAACATCTGATATAGTGGGTATCCTCATAGCAAAGAAGACCCTTCCTGCTAAGATAAGCGCAAGGGATTGCACTACATGGGTGTTCGGTGTGCTGTATACGAGCAGGGACATCTCTAAAACAGCTGCACTCAGCGGCGGTACGGATACTGAACTGCTGAAGATATACACACAGGAGCCGGCTGCTTTCAATTTCTTTGCCGCTTCATACGAAAATAGTATCGGTGCGGTAAGGGGCTCTGTTGCAGTTCGCAGAGCACTGGCTATGAACGGGTTCAAAATGCTCCCAGGCTGGGATATATTTACTCAGTTTAACGAGAAGCTGCTCAGTCTGTGGCTCAAAGAGGATAAGTACACTTTCAAGCCTGTGGTCACGGATATAGTAGCTCTCGGCAGAGAAGCAGGCATAAAGTATATTCGTTTCCTTGTCAATCAGATAGTAGTTTCTAAGGTGCATAACTACATAGACAATAATGGTTTCCTGAGAAGCAGGATAACTGCTGATTCAGGCACGCTCTACGATGTGAATTATGCTGATAGTGTATCCAATGGTGTAGCCAAGGGCAGTGTGGTGTATTTCAATGAGCGTACTGAGCTCCTTTATAGTTCTACAAAGGTAAATGCAAAGCAGGCAGAGCCTGTGAAGTGTCGGTATTGTGGCAAGCTCATAGAGATACCGAAGTCCGGTACGGCTCAGTGCGGTAATCCTCATTGTGCTTCAAGGCTCGTATCGTGCATACGTACATTCACCGACCGTCTCGGTATGCCGCAGATATCAAATGAGACTCTCAGGGAGTATGTAGACAAGCAGAAGCTTACCTGTCTCCCCGATATATTCCTGCTTGATGAATACAAGGGAAATGACGTGAACACATCGGCAGCAAACCTGCTCCGCGCTCTTATCCCCTATGATGTCATAGCAAGGGACGATGTCCTGCTCCTGTTTACTACAGCCTGCATGGAGAATACAAAGACCATAGTATTCTATATGTCCAACCCTGAGCAGATACAGAATGATCTGAGGATAACCCATGCAGACCTGCCTGCTCTTATCGAATGGTTCAGCGATCCGTGCAATGTATCGGACATGACCACACTGCTTGCAACTGAGGAAATAAAGATAGCTGAAACTAACAAGAAGTTTGACGGTGCCCCTATCTTCCGCGATAAGATAATCTTCATAACCGGCACGTTCCTGCACGGTTCTCTCGGATATGTCTCCTCTATACTACAGAGCTACGCAGCTAAGGTGACGACCATAATGTCCAACAACGTCGACTGTGTGCTCGTAGGCGGTACTCATGAGAATATCGACGGAGCAGGTGTGGCTTCTGCAAGGGCGATGCATAAACCTATAATGGAAGAACTGGATTTCTTCAAGGCTTACGGCATCGATGAAGACATCAACAACCTTGTATAAGGCATAGGCAGGTGATAAGAAGTGAGAGAATCTATATTCCGTAAGCTGAAAAAGCAGCAGGAGCCGAAGCGGCAGACATCGTTTTTAAGACGTGTCCTTGGCGGCGGTATCATACAGCGTTCAGCTCTTTACGGACACTCGGACCTGAATGATATACGAAGTCTTATACAGGCAATGCGTAATCTCGCTGAGGATTCGCAGATAAGTACGGCACTTTCATATTATGCAACAGACAGTACTCTGCCTAACAGTGCAGGGGATATAATATGGGCATCATCGGACGATCCTCAGATAGCGGATATAATAAACGGACTGTTCAAGCGATACAAGGTTAACAACTATGTGCGTGACCATATCCTTGAACTGGCTACTATAGGCAATCTGTATCTTCCGGCCACAGACCTTTACAGGGAGCTTGGTCAGAGCGTTATAAGCCACGGAGTAGTCCTTGACGGCAATACCATACCCGACCCCGATTATGACATAGTGGCTTCAACGAAGATACCGCCGGAGAATATAATCCACGTATGGGAAAAGGGCGAGCCCTGCGGTTATTACTATCAGCCCGACCTTGAAAAGACAGACTTTCTGTCAATGCCCGAGAGCGCTGTTATTCATTTTTCACTCGGCGGACTGCTCGGAGACTATACTATCTCCGGCAAAGGTCTTGACGGCAGAGACGTAACGTATGATATCCAGTTTGCTCAGCCGCTTATGAAGTCGGCTATCGTTCCTACACAGGCGCTCAGTATGCTGGAAGATGCCCTGCTCCTCAGTTCATTTGCAAGGACTATCAAGTTCATCAATGTGGACTGCCGCGGAGCAGAGGAGACCGAGATAGACGGATACTTGCAGGATATAAAGCAGACTATCGAACAGCAGCTGTCGCTCAATACCAATAATGGTGACACACAGAGCTTCCTGAATCCGCAGTCCCCTAACAATCTGATCTATCTTTCCAAGACAGACGGGCAGGACAGCGTGTCTGTCACCGATCTGAACATGGGGCAGGCGACAGAGGCTGAGAACACACTTCTCGACCACTATCAGGATAAGAAGCTTTCTGTTCTCGGTATCCCGAAAGAGGGTATGAACTACAGCTCCAATGAGGGTCTCGGCGGAGCAGGTAGCGTAATGTCACAGCGAAGCGCACTCTATGCAAATATCCTTACCAGACTGCAGATGGCATACAAGAATGGCTGGCGTGATGCTATCAATATGTATTTTATGCAGCGCAACCTCAAGGGATTTGTTGACAGCTATACTTTGCATATGTCACCTATCATCACGACACAGTCGACTATCCAGTTCGACAAGAGAGACAGCACGCTCAATCAGGCTTCACAGTTCACTCAGCTCCTTAAAGATGCCAATGTGAACAGCCCCAAGGTGCTGCGCGAGGGTCTTTCGGAGATACTTACCGAATCGTTCCCGAAAATGGGTGCAGAGGCTACTGCATGGCAGATAACTCCCGAAGCCGCTGATGACGATGGCGGAGCAGGAGCAGGACCGTTAGGAGGTGGCCCGGATGAACTCTGATGTATATTCAAGATTTTTTACGGAGCTGAAGCAGTATAACAGTACCAACTTCAAGACACTGCACACAGCGGACCTTACGGCTGACGTGGACGTATCGGTGAAAAAGGCTTTCAGTTCGGTAGTTACAAGATATTTTATTTTCTGTGAGAAACACCCCGAGCTTTCGCCTACTGAGACATATCTGCTTTTCTATCAGCTTAAAATAGATATGATAGCAAGGTATTTTGCAAATTACCCTAATTCAAATACAGACGAACTCAGGTCGTTCCAGCTTGAACTCAGGAATTACCTGGATACCAATAAAGTAAATGCGGAAGTCGGAGCGTGATAGCAATGGGCGAACCATTAAGATATGTCATAACAGACTGGCATCAGCTTAAAAATATAAAGTCCAACAACAGCAATCAGCTGTCTGTCAGGGTAGCTGACCTGCTCCAGTCGGATATCCTTACAGGACTTCGCATACAGATATATCATGAGGACTACGGTCCGCTGTATGCGGCAGTGCTGAACGCAAGCGGCAGCATAGTCACTGAGGTGAACGATAACGTAGTTACCGAACCCTCTACTGAGTATATACTTGCTGAGCTTTATAAATGGGGCTTTATCGTGGAGTTCGAGCAGGCTCTGCACTTACCGCAGGGGCAGCTTGACTTTCTTGCTGAGCTCAAGACTCTCGGCTACGATAAGATACGTATACTTAATGTATGGCATATTGAGCATGGCGTAAAGCAGTTCAAGCCGTATATAATAGTATTCAATGTGGAGCAGAACCCGGTATGGCTCAATAATGGCTATGCAGCTTCCGAGAGCGAGTTTATGGGGGCTTTGAAGAATGGCAGTGCAGTAAATATCTCGGCGACCACAAAGGCGAATATGTGGAGCTGGGGCTTCCTCTATGGTTATGTAATGAACATAGACGATATATTGAATAACTGAATTACTCAGACCCTCTTTAAAATATATAGTCCTTTGTGCAATCTGCCTGCGAGTATTGTGTTTACCCTATAGGCATAACACTATGTTCAAAGGCATTTTGCACAAAAGGAGCAGGCGGTGATGATATGAACCTGATAGGTGAAGACATTAAGATAATGCGACAGTATTATGATGAAGCTCTTGCAATGCAGGGCATACCCTGCTCCTATCAGTTCCCTTTATTTGCAGGGAGCAACGAACAGGGCGAACCTGTTATAGACAGCTATTCTGTTACAGAGGATACTCATATATTCTTCGACGGCAATCCGAAGCTCAAGACTTATAAGAGGTATGGCTGGGTAGTCGAGAACGACAAGGACCTGCCATTTCTTGTGCATTGCAGTTTTCATCTGCATAATGTCCAGAAAGACTGCCTGTTTACCATAGCCGGACAGTACAGCGGACTTAAAGAGCGAGTGTTCCGTGTTACGGAAATAACTATGGATATGCAGTGCCCCGACCATATCGTATGCCAGGTCGTTCCCGTTTACGATAAGCAGACCGTAGGCAGAACGCCGAAGGAAGTAGCGAAGACATTTAGCAGGTCGAACCATTTCTTCAGGAACGATGTGGATTACAGGGGTGTGTATCAGACTGCAAAGGACGGTGATAAGTCATGATCTATCTGTACGACAATTCAATAGTACATGACCTTGAACGCAGTCTTGCAGGGGACAATGTAGTCAGGGTGATATCTCCCGACCACATTGTAGGACTTGCAGCTCAGATACAGAATGATGAGATACAGCTGCCGCTCATAGCACTTGAACGCAACGATTACTCTATCGATACGGCAAGGCTCAACTTCTCAAGAGCACATTTCGGTATCGAGACTGTTATTGACAACAAGACCAATGAGCTTTACTACGAACGTGCAGTTCCTGTGAGCCTCAGCTATGAACTTACAGTGCTGACTTCAAATCAGATAGACATGGACGAGATAGTCAAGGAACTTATCTTCAAGTATACGGATATGTACTATCTTCCTGTTGATCTGCCATATGAAAGCAAGCGCAGGATACGTTTCGGTATCCGCGTGGAGTTTGAAGCTATCGAGAAACGCTCCGGTGCTTCCGACTATATCGAGAGCGGTCAGCTCTATCAGACTACTGTACCTGTCGTATGCGAGGGGGCAGTCCTGCTCCATTATACTCCTGTTCATCTGAAGCGGACGACATACGAGGTTGTGGCAGAATAGTCACAACCTTATATATTATCAGTAAATTCACTTTGCCGCATAGACGGCTAAACAGATGATACAGCGAGGTGACTATAGTGAGATATGTCAATTGCAGCGGAACTACGATGTCTTTCTACGGCATCGAGATAAAACCGCATGAAACCAAGGAGTTCCCGGGTTTCATAAATGTAAAGGGCTTTTATCCTGTTGAAGCCGGAACTGCGGAGCAGGCAGCACCTGCCGGAGAGCAGAACGAAAAGGCTGAGGAGCAGGTCGAGGTAAAGACCACAAGGTCTAAGAAATCAAAGGATGGTGAAAATTAAATGGCTAATATTGTTATAAATGAGATTTCCGATAACTATACATATAACATCGGGGATAACACATTCGCAACAGTAGCACTTCCTATTACAGCTTGCTGGGGACCTGCACTTCTTGCACCTTCGTCTCTTGGCGGAACAGATAATGAAGCAGGATTTAAAGAGCAGCTTGTAAATACTAAGTGGACAAAGTTCCCTGCTACAAGACAAGGTCTTGATGCTTTCGTATCAGCATACAGGGGTCCGTCAAGCCTTTATAAGGCGCATAAGGATTATTCTTATCAGATGGCTGTCACGCTTCTTACAAGCGGTTACGACGTGCTTGTATGTCGTGTGTGCGGCGGAACTCCTGCAAAAGGTTATGGCAAGGTAAAGGGCTCCAGTGCGACTTATGTTGATGATCCTACTGCTTGGGGTGGTTTTATCATAAATGCCAGGTACGCAGGTACTTTCGGTAATAATCTCCGTGTGACCATTACTAAAGCAAGCTTTACATCAGGCAGTACAACTGTACCTTTCTGGAATGCAATAGTGTCTATTAAGGATACAACCGGCGGTATCAGTGCAGTTGAGAATTTCAACTTTATCCTTGCTGAGCCTGAGACAGTCGAGCTACCTGAATATATTTCCCCTATCGGTGAAATTGACAGTGCATTCGTAGTCATTGATTCGCAGGGCATTGTTGACAGTGACACTCTTACCGATCCGCTTACAGTCAAGCTTGGCGAAGCTTCCGGAACTGCCGGCAGTGATGATCTTGCTAATCTCAGTGCCGCAGCTGATGAAAAGAGCGCAGCAGTCAATCTTACTACAGTACGTTTCACAGCAGCCAGAGCCGCTGTTTCAAGTCCGCTCAATTATGACACATATAAAACTCAGATTAATGGACTTACTGCTGATGCTTCTACTTTGTCTAAGCTTAGATACATAAAACACATGGAGTTTAATTTTACTGCTGCATACTATGTATTCAGCCTGCTCCATGATAAGCTTCAGTATAACCCACAGCGTATTGTAAGTCCGTGGGACGACCAGAACCTTGAATGGGTAGATGGTGAGGTCAAAGTATTTTCTGCTCTTAATATGCCTGACAGGTCGCCGCTCCATGTAGCTATTATGCTTGCTGCATACTATGGCAGATGCGGAGCAGGTTTGCTTGATGTTCCGAAGTCGCTCCCTCAGTCGATGGTATACAGAACTACCTCTGAAACATTCGGATATGCTCAGGCACTTGCAAATACTGCACTTCCCCAGGCTATGCTTGATAAGAACGCAGGTCTGTTTGTAACACATTCTGCACTGTTTGCTCCGTGGGGTCAGTACAGATATGTAGGCATGAACAGAATGACTATGGCTTCGCCGAGTTTCCTTGCGCTCCTTATTCAGCGAGCTCAGATACTCAATCAGCCTATCCAGTATGAGTGGGCACTTCCTCAGGACAGAAAGCACAATCTAAACATTGGTAAGATGGATTATGAGGTAAATAAGGCTACACTCGATAAGTGGCAAAGCCTTGAGGGTGTCGGCGTGAATGTTATCACTCCTATCCCGGGTCTTGGAACTAACCTCTGGGGCAATTCTACACTCTTTGACGTTCCGCCTGCTACATACCAGGCACTGGCTAATCTCTCTACAAGATACCTCATGAACGCAGTAGAGAACGTAGCGTACACAGTAGGTCTTACGATCACATTCCAGTACAACAACGATCAGGCGTACTCCACATTCTATGCAGGAGTTACACCTATCCTTGACAGCATGAAGAATGTAGGTGCTATCCGTGATTACCGTGTACAGATGTCAGCAGATATTAACGGAGAGGACCATGTTAATGCTAACACTGTAATCGGAAAGATATATCTTGTAGTAGAGGGAGTCATAAATGACATCGTAATCGACCTCATTGCGCTTCCCCCAACAGTCGATCTGGCTACTGTTGTCGGTTGATATAAGTCCTTCATAAAAAAAACGAAGCCTGCTTCATTTTTGGAGCAGGCTTCGTTCTTTATCTTTATCTATTTTGACGAAAAAGTCTTTTGCAGTCCTACAGCAAAACACAACCATTTCTGAAAAACTGTACAAAAAGCATAGGAATAAAATCAAAATATGTTAATAGTGTTTACAGCAGATCCTGTTCCGTCGGACAGGTCTGCCGTTTTGATGTTTCTGTAAGTCGTTATATGTATCGTAGAAGAACAACGATTTGATTTTCGGTATTGACAGTACAATGGTGACATGATATAATATATAGTGAGGAGAGTAGAAGTATGGACGACAGGTCATACATAACAAAAATAGTAACGGAAGTCCTTAATAGACAGTATTTCAAGGCAGGGGACTTCTATGTCCTTGTATATCCCGATGGGGCACAGCAGCTTGCATTATGCACGAACGCATCACTCAGCGGTATAGAACTTGTAGTAGTTCAGCTCCTGCATGGAGACAGTATATATCATTCGGGAGCAGGACATATCATAACGATAGACGATAAGAACCTCAGAGATTTTGTCAATGTGATACGCTACAAGGTGAGCGGTTTTGAATCGGCGGCTGTCGGTAGCGATATATCACTAAGTCTTATACCAAAGGAGAGCAGCAATGGCTGAACTTATGACTGTAGCGGAGCTTGCGAATGCTCTTGCTCAGCTTTGCAGAGATCACCCCGAGCTTGCTGACAGGAATGTATTTGTTCCTGCTGAGTGCGGATATTCAGGTGCTCTTATAGCAAAGCCTTTTACCGCATGGGTCGATATGTTTGAACATAGCGAACATCATGTTGTACTGCATTCAGACGATGATAATCTTGATTGTATTGCAGACAGGGAGCACTATAAGATGTATATTTATTCTCCTGAAAGTGATTAGGAAAGGTTGTGTAAGAAATGATACTGGATAAATGGCGTGGTAAGCGATTATCTGACGGTGAGTGGGTGACAGGTCCGCTGTGCATGAAGGTCAATCCGAAAGGCGAAAAAGGTGAATTGTTGTCTCCGCATATAGACGGTGATTTGGTACAATCAGCGACCATTGGTCAGTGTACTGGGATGCAGGATAAGCACCATGAGTTCATCTATGAGCATGACATGGTGCTGTTTGAAGATCATGTCTATCGTGTTGTGCGTAATCCTAAAAACAAGGAGCTGGGACTGCTGCTTGTTTTTGATGCTATTACATATCCCGGACTATCCTCTATAGCATTGAAGCTCAGTGCGCAGGCCAAAAACAAAGATGTATTGAAGCACCTTGAAAATCATATCAAGCCTATAATACGTGCTGATATGCGCAAGGCTGAGATACTTGGTGATGTAGACTCTGTCCGCAATCGTGCCCTCGTGGTAGATGTATCCAAAGTTGAGGGCGATAAAGAAGAATACATGAAGTCAGTAATAAAGGAACACGTATCTGAAAAAGAGGTGAAGAAGAATGAATGAACGACCGCTTGGTATCATACATGACTGTTCACATCTGCGGAAGCTTATCATGGAGAATCCTGATATGCCGATAGCAATAATGGTTCATGAAGATGCCTGCTCCGACGATTATGCATATACTTACTGTACTAATGTAAATGCTTCTGTGGGTGAGTTGCTTGACTGCGACCTGCCATTTGGCAGTGGCCTTGTGCTTGCAGACAGAGATGATCTCAGGGAAGCTATCCAGTTATACCTTGAGGACTTCGATGAGTACAGAGACTTGTCGGACAGCCAGTTCGATGAACTGCTGGATAAGGAGCAGGCCAAGTACGAACCGTACTGGAAGAAAGTCATTATCGTTACAGCAGGCAATTAGTGAGGTGATAGATATGCTGACAAACGTTTTGGCTGTAATGCTGCTTGTAATGGCAGTGCTGCACTTCTGTCTCGGAATGAAAGCACTCAGGCGTGATGTTGAAGATGAAATTGAGGAGAGGAAGCAGACAAACACTCTTGTTATCAGAAGCAGCTTTATACAGTCGGCGGCTCTGATGCTTATGGTCATTGCCCTGGTAGCAGGTAAGTATTTCGGATAGAGGTGTTCTGATGATATTAGTTAAGTTCACAAGAATAGTAGCTTGTATAGCAGCTGGTGTGTTCCTGCACAGAGGGGCACAGAGTTTGCATACATACCTGCATTCTGATAAGAAATATGTGCAGGAGCAGGCAAAGCTTTTTGCAAAGACTGATTTAATGCTTTCGGGCATAATGCTTTTGTCGGCGGCTGCTCTTATTTTTGTGGAACTCCTTGAGAAGTAGGTAAGGGGGTGAATGGATGCTGACACCTATACCGGTAGATGAATTTGTAGGGTATTTTGTAAAGGAAAATCCCGAGTTCGATGCATTGACATTAAAGAACAGCTGCATTCAGGCTATTGCACATAAGCAGAATGGGGCTGAGTGCATATGCTGCGGACAGCCTATCTGGGCGCTGGCTTATGCGGTTAGTGGCGTGGATATGTGCTTCACCTGTCAGACAGGGACTGCTGATGACAGTGAGGACTACGAAATAGTATAAGGGGGTGAACTGAGTGTACGCAGCTGATGATTATTCCTATCCAGGTATCGAGATGACACAGGGAGCAGGCGATAAGGCATCAGATATAGAAGAATTCAAAGAACTTATGATATCAGCAATGGCGATAGTCCGGGAGCAGGAAGTTATGATGGAGTATCTTACCACTATCCTGGCGGTAACGCAGGATCAGCTTGGTGAAACAAAGTACAGGCTCGATGAAGCTAACCGGATACTTGCAGAACTTACGAAACACGCAGATGACTATCTTACTTAAAAGGAGATATGATTATGGAAAAACGACCTGGTATTGTTCACGACAATGAATACTGGCGCAAAGCCATCGTCGTGACGGTGTATAACTGAGGTGGTATATATGTCAGACAGAATAGGATATGAAAATAATATTCGCAATGTGTGTTCTCTTGCAGCAGGCAGAATAGCATACCAGGGGACAATGCACAGGCTCTTTGGGGAAGATACGTCTGCTGTGACACACGACCTAATTGACAAAGGTTATTTTACAGAGTATATAAGCTATCACTGTCCCTACTGCGACTTTGCTTTGTTTAATAACGTAAATCCGGGGTGGGAAGAAAATTTTCAGAACGGCAGATGTCTGTGCTATGCTTGCGACAGGGAGTTCCTTGCCGGTGATATTGAGACCGAGCCGCTGCTTGTACGTACAGAAAAATTGTACACAGGAGAGCAAGTGCCGGCGAACGAAGAGCGCAGGAGCTTCTATGATGTGCGCCAGCTTCTTATTAAAAGTACTAATGCTCTCTTTGAGAGGATAGTCCCCGAGAGCGTGAACAGATTTTCCTTTGCATCAGATGTCAGTGTGGATTATAACGGCAGGACTGAGATATCCGTAAATGCTAAGGATATAAAGGGTAACCGGATATCTATGAGCATAGTGATCTCTGGCTTCGAGCTGAAACCTGCGTATCTTAAATATTATGACAGCGGTGACTGGGGCATAATGGAGCAGGAGATAGGCAAGGCTCAGAATGAGATCGAAGCCGGTGCAAAAGAACTTGTTGCTGAACTGATAGAAGCTGTAAACAGAGTGAAGTAAAAAAGCACATTTAATATATAACGGAGAGAAGAAAAAATGAATGTTCCACACACACCACCTGAGAAAATGAAAGTTAAGGTATTGCGGGTCAGGGTTACCGAAGATGAGCATAAGATATGTGTCGAAAAGGCAAAGCTCAGAGGATTTGACACTTATAGTGATTATATCCGAGCCTTGATTGAACAGGATTGCACAGAGAGCAAAGAGGAAGTTGAGGAAAGGCCAATGTGCGAAACTTGCAGGTATTATAACAACAGCATCCACTGGTGCAGTCAGTATAATGATACGACATACAGTTCGATTTGTTCTTCATATCAAGTTAAGGAGAACTGAAAAATGATAGAATATCTTGATAAAGATGAAGTGCTGAAAGCGATTGACCGACTTCCGCTAATAGCTGAAAGCAAGGGGGTAACCAAACTAAGCGGCGATATAAAGCTTGATAATGCTATAAAATACTTGCATGAACAGTATGATAAAGCCCTAAAAATGGACTATGTAAAAAATCCGCTTGCATGGGCGTTATATCAAACATGGCAGTATGTCGATAAAGGCAACGGTACAAGAACGTGAAGTTTTAAAAAGGTAATTTCATATATATTATACTATATCTGCACATAATTTGCCAAGCACGGATCATATAGTGATGGCTATAAAATAGTTTAATACATATATTAAGGAGAGTTAAAAAAATGAACGAACATGAGTTAAGATTAATGCAATCCCAGTTGGAAATGATGCACACTGCATTTACCGCATTTATGAAGAAAACGGAATTAGAGATTAAAGAATTAAAATCAGATATTGCGCAAATGCGGCAGGTACAGATAATTCTTATGTATGAAAATCTTATTAAAAATAACCCTGAAATGAAGGAGAAGCTGGATAACATAGTAAAGGGTGCATCTTCAGATTCATCAGATAAAAATATGTCAGAAAAAGATATTGAAGAGATTGTCAAGCAGTTCTCTGAGAAATCGGAGAATAAATAACACTAAGAGCAAAGGAAGGAGCAGGCAGAACCTGCTCCGACTTATGAGGAGAACTCAGATGAATAGAATGCCGCCTAATGCAGATAATGCGCAGGAAGTATTGCGTGGTCCTTTTGATATCAAGCTTCATAAGCTGACATTTATACATTACCTGGAAGTAGTCATATCCCCCGACGGCAAGATAGAGTATGCAACGCCGTCTCATATGGAGAAACTGCTCAGGGTATTTATGGAGCAGGAAAATATATCCGACAGGCAGGAAGCTTTCAGGGTCATTGAAGAACGGGATACCGATATGGACGGACCAAGTATATCTCTTGCGAAGCAGACGGGATATATTTTAGTGTGGGAAGAAGCGTATACTTGTGGTTCAAGTCCTACAAAGAAGCAGATCGCAGCACTGAGAAAACTGAAACTGAACGGACTGTACTTCGGAACGCTCAATGACCTGTATGCAGAAAAGCAGAAGCTTATTCAGGCATTCAGAGAATTTTTTGCAGAAGCAGAGAAAGGAGCAGGCAATGACACCGTTACAGATAATAATTGAAGATACTCTGATATATATGAGGACATTTCCCGAGTTTTCTCATACAGATGTGACTGAGCATATACGGAGCACTATAGCTTCGGGATATAACCTGAAGGTCACTGCTGAGGAAATCTATGAGATATGTGAATATGTAATGAGCAGGTTCAGGCGTATTCAGACCGCACTCATGGAGCGCAGCGTAAATGATAAGGTACGTTGTGAAACAATTGAGTGGATATTACAGGAGTGTTTCACAGGATCGTGTAATAATAAATTATCAGTGGACAGCAGTAATACAAGAGAAAGTCTTGACAAAGTAAGGGAAGCCTGTCGCAGCCGTGGGGATCTGCCTGGGGGCTGCCGAGGTTGTCCTGCGAACCCTGACGGAGATGAGGTCCCATGCGACCGCAATCAGGAGGTATTCGCAAGATGCAGGCTCGGCTTTCCGAGAACATGGGATACAGAAAAAATGGAGCAGGAAATCCAAGCAATAAAGGAAGATCGGAACGATCGCAGTATAGAAGCTTTAGAAGTGGCAGTTGATTATTTGACTAATTAAAGTAAATGTTAATAAAAATTTCATATATAGTACCCTAAAAATTATTGACAAACACATGGTGCTATGATATAATATAACTCAGTAATATGTTTACAGGGTGGGAAAATATAACGATTTAAGGAGATATGCAGCATGAGACTTATTGATGCCGACCGTCTTGTAAAGTCAATGCGAGACGATGAAGAATTCGGACGAAGCACTATAACGATCGAGGATATAGAGAAATTTATCTACGAAGAACCTGATGTATTTCTTGTTTTCACAAGGGGAGCAAGGGTAGGCAAGAAGGCTCTTGCCGAATATGTGGCTATGTGTAAGGTCCTCGATGATCATGGTATAGACAGCACCGACCCTATAAAGAACCTGGACTTCGTGCTCAGACAGTATCAGAGAGTTATAGTCGAGCTTACAGGCAGCACATTGTCTAAGCTTACTTATTACGCTGATGATGTCATAGCCCGTATCAATGATGAACTTGACGAAAGGGACAGAGACCTTTCGGAGCGTGAAAGGGCAGTCAGAAATAAAGAGCGTGAACTTGGCTCTGAAAAGGACGGGAATAAAGATGTTACGTAAGAAGACCACACTTGATGATATCGAGAAGCAGGTGACTTCATACACATCTATTGAAGTTCAGACTAAGGAACAGTTGCAGGACATACTGAAAGCCTGCTCCAATTACAGGCAGTGTCAGTATGCTGTCGATAAGTTCAATTATGTAAGGATGCGGCTTGAAAACTATAACGGTACATTTCGTTTATTCGGAGATGTATTCCCCGGCGATGAATATAACAGGGGGTATAGCGAGGCTATAGCTGATGTGCTTTCAATGCTCGATGACTTGCATTCTGACCTGATGACAGAGCTGACGGACTGATAAAGGTGGCAAGGAAACAGAAAGGAAAAGGTGATTATGGCAAAGAAGCAGGAGATGATCGTCCCAACATCCGAGGGCGATATGAAGATAACTGTTATGAATATTACGCCTACCCGTGCAGCGGAGTTTCTCAGTTTCAATACCCATAACAGAAATATTCGTGAGAAGCGAGTAAAGGTGTACGCTGATGAAATGAAAGCAAAGCAGTGGCGTGCCAACGGTGTTCCTATCATAGTAGGCAATGACGGTGAACTGAAAGACGGTCAGCACAGACTGCAGGCTATTATAGTTTCGGGTGTCACTATGAAGAACGCCGTAGTTATATATCTTCCGGAGAACAATGCGAATTGCTATGATATAGGAGCAGGACGTAGTGCCAAAGATGTGGCAAGATTCATGGGGCTTGATGATATCCCTGTGTTCCGTAACAATAATCTGTTTGCTGCGGTGAACAATGCTATCCATCACGGTAACGTCAAGTCGGTATCTTCAAAGACACATCTGATAGAGGAAATGACGAAGCACACTGATGCCTGTGAGTTTGTGTATTATAGGATACTTACAGGCTGTGGAAATGTAACGAAAGTGAAAAGGTCGCAGCTCTGCGCTGCTATCTTTAATGCATATATAGCAGGGTATGACCTGGAAATGCTTCAACGTTTCTGCACTGTCCTTATACATGGGATATGCAGAGACGAAAAAGAGGCAGTCATAATTTCTCTCCGTGATCATGTTCTGAATACTCCCAGGGAAAATACGGGGTCTTTGTATTATAAGACACAGGCTGTGCTTCATGCTTACGCAAACGGGCAGGACAAGGTCGATCTGAAAAAGGCGAATACGGAATACTATATATATCCCGGAAACGACAAGGAGGAGTAAACTTTGGTAAAGACCACAAAGATATATCTTTGTATGGATAGCAAGGATACATACAAGCTCCTGTGGAAGCTACAGGATAACACCCGTATGCTGAAAAACAAGGCGGTGCAGATGCTGTGGGAGTGGAATAATTTCTCACAGGAATATAAGAAAGAGCATGAGGAATATCCAAAGCCAAAGGATATCCTTAACTATACAGTAGGCGGATATATGTATGACAAGCTGAAATCAGAGTCTCTGCTTGCCAGCTCCAATCTGTCGTCTACTCTGCAGCTTGTGGAGAAACAGTTCAAGACAAATGCAAAGGACTTTCTGCGAGGAGATAAGTCCATCATCTGTTTCAAGAAAGATCAGCCTCTTGATATACATAACAAATCCATACGTCTCAGCCATGAAAATGGTACGTTCTATGCAGATATAGTTCTGATGAACAAGGCTACAGCCAATGAGCATAACGGGGGCGGCTGTGCCCTGCCGTTCAGGTTGTGGATAAAGGATAAGTCTACACGTACTATCGTGGAGCGCTGTTATGACGGAGTGTACTCTGTTTCGGGCAGTAAGATAAAGTATGATGAAAAAAAGAAGATGTGGTACATCAATCTGTCATATGGATTCGACAAGTACTCTACCGCCGAGCTCGATAAGGAGCAGGTCCTCGGAGTTTACCTTGCACAGGAGACACCGTTTACCGCTTCGGTCATCGGAGACCACGACCGTCTGCAGGTAAGTGTCAATGAGATAGAGCATTATCGCAATGCTGTCGAAAGCCGCAGACGTTCCATTCTAAAGCAGAGTGCCGTATGCGGTGAGGGCAGGATAGGACACGGCTATAAGAAGCGTGTCGAGCCTATGGAGAAGCTCAGTCATAAGGTAGCCGATACCCGTGATACCATTAACCACAAGTACAGCAAGGCTATCGTAGAGTATGCAGTGAAGAAAGGCTGCGGTACTATCCGTATGGAAAAGCTTACAGGCATATCCGAAACGGACAGGTATCTCAGAAACTGGCCCTATTTCGATTTGCAGACCAAGATAGAGTACAAGGCAAAGGAGCGCGGTATTGACATAGTATACGTTGACAGTGCGGATATACAGAGGTGCTGCAGATGCGGTCATGTAAACGAGGAAGAGACCACAGGGAGCAGGTTCAAATGTACTGAGTGCGGCTTTGAGCATGACGTGGCGTACAACGCAAGTCAGAACCTGTCCGCAGGCGGCAAGGATATAAAGGTAAATGGCAGGAAGTGATCTGCCGTAAGGGGTGGCTCAGCATCCTCAAATCGGGATAGTATATATAAGCCCCGTATCACGGGCATTATTTACACCCGGTAAGGTAGTCCTGCTTCAAGCAGGCTGAAACCGTATGCACAAAATCCGCATATGCTTTTATGTATATTTGCCGTTGCAGCTTATGTATACAATCCATATACATACATGAATCGTGAGCTGGACACCGCGTGTGCTTTACGCTGTGCTTTATGTATGCATATGGAATGTGAGAGCCGGATACAGAAAGGGCATAGACTGTGAGCTGCCATGAATAATTATTATCTGCTGCTTCGCGGTTGCAGGCTATGAGTGTATATATTGTGAGCAAAGAGATCACACGCTGGATCGTGAGATCAAGGAACGGCATTATTGCAGTGAGAAAGCCTGATATGCATTGTGAGCGATTTATATGATATATGGTGAGCATAGAGAAAACAACTGAGATGTGAGCGAAAAAGAACGATCATCAAGTGAGAAAAGTGCCGGTGACAAAGACCGGTTATATATGTGGGGCGGCTTAGCGTCCTTAAATCGGGAAAGTATGCGTTAGCCACAAGTCTTGTGCAGCAGATACACCCGGTAAGGTAGTCCTGCTCCGAGCAGGCTGAAAACCGTACACAAAATCCGTGCGGCTGATGTATAGGTCACTGCATCATGTTCATTGCTAAGCAATTATATGCAGTTCTGTACAATGCTGAGCATTTAACGTGAGATTTACTGCTCATGCTAAGAGATAACGAAACTAACATAGGCTAAGCATTGAGAAACGCTATGACTGGCTAAGCTAATGTATGCCTCCAGATAAAGTAAAAATCTAAACTGAATATATGGGGTGACTTGACACCCCTGAACCGGGAGAGTATGTATAGGACCTGAATTTCGGGCAGCAGATACACCCGGTAAGGTAATAAATTGTACACATGAAAATCCGTGTACACGGTTCATATTATGTATTTTACTGCAAGCAGAGTAGTGTAATGTCGCTATGGACTGCATGAGCATATTGGCAACTGCAAGCGTAGGCTGTACTGTTTTCCGGTAAGTGCGTTTGCCGGACTGCGAGTATTTAAGTAGAGCGGCTTGCTGCTATTATGTATCGCAATGTCAGTACAAGTACTATACATTGCATCGCAAGCAGGCAAACACATGGATATGCATTATGACCGCAGGTATCAGATGTGTATGATGTGCCGCAAGGTGGTATTGACAAGCCTATTACAGGAAAGAAAGCAGGTGCAGCCGGTGAGATCATTTGAACAGCTTCTCGAAGATTTAGAAGTGTATGTCTATGAACAGACAGACAGGTTTGTTCCCGAGAAGATAAACGGATTCAATATTACTTTTGACTACGAATACACACAGGGCGATTTTGTGTATCTTGTATTCAGAGCTGAGGATAAGGACGGACATCATGCAGGCGTGAGCAAGTCATATAACCTGACAGTGTTCCGCAGTATATGCAGTATGGCTGCTGAGCAGCAGGACGAAGATGCCGTGGAGCAGGCTTTGTATAACATAAAGGCGACGGTGCATGAAGATATGGCTATCCTGCTCCTCGATCTCATAGATAATATAAAGCACAGCAAGGGCGGTGCAACATGATAGAGATGAAGTATTTCCCTGATTTTATGCCGGGTGGGATAATTCTCGACCAGGGAAGTTATAAGGGGTTCAATTATTTTGCTGTAAATTATGGACCGCATCCCTGCGCCTATGTGGAGATACCACGGGGGCACGACCTCTACGGTGATGAAGGAAGTGTGCATTGTATTTCCTGCCATGGCGGTATAACGTATGTCGGCAGCGGTGATAATTTCTATCCGTATGACGGCATGGAGCACTGGTTTATAGGCTGGGATTACGCTCATGCCTTTGACTATTCAGGGTATCATATGTTAGGGTCTGAATACAGATCTCCGTATTTTAATGAAAAGAAATGGACTACTGCCGAGATAGTACAGGAGTGCAGAGATGTAATAGATCAGCTTGTATCCGAGGTGAAAAACAATGATAGTATTCCGGGGCAGGAACAAAGTAACAAATGAATACATTTACGGTGTTATTTATCAGCGTGATAACGGGCAGACTTTTATAATGGATCATGAAGGTCATGTGACGGAAGTAGACCGCGAGACTGTGGCTATATCAAGCGGATTACAGGACGAGCAGGGCAATGAGATATTTGTTGAAATGTATGCCGGTGAAGATACTGATACTACATACCGTGAGGGTGAGCTTATACTTTACCAGAACGGAAGCAGGTTTGAGATAGGACGTATAAAGCGTATCGTCAATGACGGGGCCTTTGTATATTATCATTCGGGTGATACCGCGGCAAAGACTCCTTTTGATTGTATGCGTAAGCTTACGAATGCATACACCATAGTACAGACTACTCTCGGGGGCGGTGAAACTTGCTCCGCGGAATTTGTATGCCCCGTATGCGGAAAGGACGTTCATGACCTGTATCGCTCAGTAAAGTATCATTGCCTTATGTGCGGCAGCTGTGCCGCAAGTGCGGAATGGGGTGAGGGAACATGGAAGAATATTACAGCGAAATAGGTTTTGAAGATAACTATGAGCATTGCTGGGAGACCGGAGATTACGACGGTCAGTACTGTGCCTGCTGTCCTCATGCAGGCGAATGCAGTGCAGGCGAAGATGATGACTGATAGTACATATACAGAAAAGCTCCCTGCGGCATTGACCACAGGGAGCTCTCTGCTTGAAAACATTAAGGGGATAAATGATTATTGTAGCAGGTTTATGTTTTAAGTATATCATATATCCGGGACGATGTCAAGTCTGTCTCAGATACAAATAAGGTATTGACAGATAATATGCTGTCATATATCCATATATATGTTTGTCATTGACAAAAAAGGCGGAATATGGTATAATAAACAGAGAACGCTGCACAGCGCTAAGGCTGTTTTACCCTTCATAAAGAAGGAAGATATGTTTTATGAAATGTCAAGCAGCGAAAAGGTGAAAAAAGAAAGGGTGTAATATCATGAAATTCAAAGTCAGAAACAAAGGTCTTTTCAGCATGAGCATATTTATGCTTATCATTACGTTTGTGGGTATCATTGTCGGTGAGTACTTTCACGATGTAAAATGGCTGAAACACGTACTTGCTATCATATCCGGTCTCGGTATAGGTCAGGGTCTTGTCAGGTCGTCGGGCTTTGAGAAGAATGGTGACAGTAAATGATGATATCTATAACTGAGAAGTGTTCCATGGGATGCTCTCATTGCATGGATAACGCAAAGGCAGACGGCGGTCATATGACTATGGAGACTCTTGAAGCTGCTATGGACTTTGTCATACGTTATAATGTGCATCAGGCGCTTATCATTACGGGCGGCGAGCCTACGGAACACCCGGAGTTTCCGCTGATCATGGGATACATCATGGCAAGACTGCATAAGACGGGACAGCAATGCCTGCCGACTATAACGACCAACGGCTTCTGGATACTCGAAAATGAAGAGAACATGAAGCTGGCTAAGAGCATTGCAACGGTCGATCCGCTTGTGAAAGTGCAATGGCAGATCTCTACGGATACAAGATATTATCCGAAGAAGCTCGATGTCACAAAGCGTATCTGGCGAGAGCCGGGGTTTGTTCTCTGCAAGGACTGCGTAGAGCATATGTATCCTCAGGGCAGAGCGAAACTGAATGGCTTTAAGCCTGATGTCAAAGCTTCCAAGTGCTATAACATACGCGCTGTGACGAAGCAGATACCTGCTCCTACTGTTGAGAAGATAGTATGGCAGCTTGCTATGCTCAGGAAGTTCTGTACGCCCTCTATACGCATCGACGGCGGTATATCCCTCGGGGAGTCCCTGCTTTGCCCGAAAGCAGCTTCCATATATGACAGCGAGGCAGATATCATTCAGAAGATAAAGGACTTCAAGTGTGACGGCTGTTATCCTCTCAATGAGAATTTAGCACCTTTATACAAGCAGTTTCTGTAAAGGAGCAGGATATGACAGAAAGGAGATATGATATGGAGAAAAATTGCATGATAAAAATAGACCCCGTAGGTATAGCTGTATTATTCCCGTATACTGACTGGACATCTATTCAGAAGTGCGTGGGCGGTCCTGCTCAGATATGCGGAAGGCTTCCTGCCGATGATGACAGTGATGGCTTTCCGTATTCTATATATTGCAATGAGGAATTCCTGTTCAACGATGAATGTGCATTTAATCCCGTTGCAAGTATAATATCGGAGCGGCCCATATACGGCAATGCGGCTGTCCTGTGTGACGGCTACGATGCTGAGGGGGAGTATGACAGTCTGCCTATGACAGAAGAGCACGCCTCAAGGATAATGTGCTTTATAAACCTAATGACGGAGCAGGACAGTACGCAGGATATAATAGCGGAGCTCCGCAGGAGATATGAGCATGAAAAGCCTGCTCCTCAGTACGAAGTAAGAGCTTTGAATTCCATAGACGATCTGAAAGCACTTTTCGGGGTAGAGGAGTAATGGCAAAACTTATAGATAAAGACAAGCTCCTTGCCGGGATAGACAGTGAGATACCTGCTACTCTTATTTCGGAGTATAAGGCAGGACTTTTCAGAGCACGTCTGCTTATATCCGAAGCACCGCTTGTTCCTGCACAGGAAGTACGTTACGGCAAATGGGAGCAGCTTACGGAGTATGAGGACGGCAGACATTGCCGCTGTTCAGAGTGCGGCAGAGAGTTTGAACTTGAAGTCGGTACTGCGCCTACCGATAAGTACAACCTGTGCCCTGTATGCGGCGCATATATGCAGCATGGCAGGAACAGGATAAGGCTCGAAGATTTCTGCGATATCCTGCTTGAAAGGCTTGGCGACCTGTTCGATACGGAGTTCGCGGAGCGCAGGAGAACACCGGCTATATACCGCAAGCTTATACTCAATACAGTGAATGAAGTGATAAAAGAATATGTACCGGAAAGGGATGCCCAATGAGCTGGAAAAAAGAACATGAAGCGATGCTGAAAGAAATAGGACAGAAACTGTGTGAACTACGCAAGGAGCAGGGAATGTCCCAGCTCGACCTTGCTGTTGAAGCCGATCTTTCACAGACCTTTATTTCTCGTCTTGAGCGTGGAGCAGCCAACCCTACGGTACAGTCATTGCAGCGGATAGCGCATATACTTGGCAGGAAAATCACAATAGATATAATATAAAGAAAGGCCGTCCTGAAAAGGGCGACCTTTTAATGTGTGGCAGATATACAGCCTGCTCCGTTCAAACCTTATATATCACTAAAGGCGGCAGAACCGCTAATTTGTGATATGAAAGGAATGATTCTATGTTCACACCGCTCTATATGGGTACTAATCATATGCTCGGACAGGATTCGTTTGTGCCTATTATGGTGAATAACTTTGAGATCAGAGTATATAACATGGACGGCAGTCTCCCGGGAGAGTTCTCTACACTGCTTACAATGACTACCGACGAGGTGGGCGACATTGCAGAGGAGCAGGACAGCATTACTGTACATTACGGTAACGGTCTTATCAAGTTCCCTACAAAGGTAGACTATGCAGATGTAGACTGGACACTCAACTGTTACTGCCAGCCTAATGTATTTGACGGTCTGCAGCAGTGGAGAAAGCTCTGCTACGACCCTGAGACTGAAAAGATGGGATTACCGTCACAGTACATGAAGCTTGTATACTTTATTCGCTATGACGGACAGGGCAATCCGAAGCACGTTATTAAGTGCCCTGGTACCTGGATAAAGGGACTCAGCAGTTCCGGCGGAAACCAGGAAGGCGGAGAGATCGTAAAGTGCAGAACTACACTTGTTATCTCCAAGGCTATCTATCTTAAACCCGAAGAGTTCAATGTATAAGATGTGAGGTGATACATAGTGAAACGATATATACGTGCTGCTGTATCACCCGATAATGTATTCGATATCAATGATACACATGCATCATATTATAATGAATTTCTGAAACCTGATGGTCTTAAATATATGCAAGACCATAAGAATCGTACAGGAGAGATAGTGTATATGTCTCCTGACGATTATTTCAGAGAGTGTGCTGAGAAGATATTCAAGATTCCTCAGAAAGCACTTGAGGAATCTCGTTCTGCAAATACAAGTGCTATTATAGAATATACATCGGCTATGAAGAATGGTGATGTGTTTCCTCTTCCTTATATTAATTATGCCGATAAGGGGCAAGAGGGTTTGCATCGTATGATGGCAGCTGGAGATGCTTTCGGATGGAATACTAAGTTTCCTGTCCTTATTGTTAAAGCTTATGACGATGAGTATGAACAGCGTTATAAGACTTATAACAAGATGCAGGATTATGAACGGTATGACTATAAGAAGGTTGTAAGACAAGCTGTAGATGCTATATCTGATTGGGATAACTTAGCTCCACCTGATGTTCTTACTCAGTTTGAGCAAGCTATCAGAGAAGCGGCAAAGAATCCTACAGACCCTGATATCGAATCAGCCGATATCGATGTCAGAACGGAAGCTTATGAGCGTAATGGTAATGTCCGTATAAAGGTTTACCTTACTAACTTCAATGGAGTTGAAGAAGAAGAGTGGGTAGGCAGTAAAGAAGAAGTGTGGCTCGATGATATGTTTGATTTGTCTGAAAGCCCATTTGATGCTAATGATTATAATAATATGAGGTAAGTATAATGAAAGTTTATAGAAATTCCAAAAGAGGCATTAAAGCATCTGCTTCTTTTTCATCATATGATGCATGAATATGAAACTGGCGAAATAGATGAATAATAAACGGAGCAGGCTATAAACCTGCTCCGTTGCTGTGTAATAGTTAATGGCCTAAAGTGAATGACCATTCCTATATAAGACCACAAAAAGTATATCATGTATTACTTGGTTTGTCAAGGGCTACTTGACATATATATGGTGACATGGTATAATATACATAGAGAGTACCACATAGCGGTAGGCGGTTATCGTCCTCAGAATGGGGGTGATAGATATGACTATAACTGAAATGCTTATGCTTCTTAGCTTAGTTGTTGCTATCATTACAGCCATAAACAAGGACAACAAAAAATAATCGCCCACTCCGTCAAAAGTTAGCGATTATTCTTTGAATAAAAACTACTAAAGGATGAGAACCGCTTACTGCGGCGCTCTCTTTAAATATAGTATATCATACAGGAGCAGGTTTGTCAAGTAGCCTGCTCCGTTTTTATTTTACCCCATAACCTTATATATATCAGCAGGTATATCGGATACCTGTGGTATATTTTCTAAAACCGTTAGAAAGGGTGTAAATCAAATGATTTCAGAAAAATGCGAACTTTTAGGCAAGGGGCTTTACGGCGGAGCTATCCCCGATACGCTTACGCTGAAAAGTATACCTACGGCTTCGGAGCTGGACTACGTGGGCAGCGAAGACTTTGACAAGGTGATGCTTGAAAAGATACTTCCGATGGCAGTTGAGGAGAAGATAGACTTCTATAACCTGCTCGAAATAGACTACCAGTGGCTCTGCCGCTGCCTCAGGATACTCAATTACGGTCCGTATCATACAGTCAATACCATATTCTGCCCGGATTGTCACCAGACAACGCATGGTGATTACAGCGTTAATCTGTATACCATAGACTGCGTATCGCTGCCGCAGGGCTTCAAGAATGATATTACTATCAGCAAAGACGAGTTTATAGGCTTTAATGAGGATATATCACTCCGACTTCCTACTATCAAGGATATCCTGCAGGCATACCAGGACAAGCTCTTTGCAAACAGTGATGGAACTATAAACCGCGAACTGGCAAGAATATGCTACTGCATTACTGCTATAGGCAACCGCAAGGGCATGACTCCTATGGAGATAAAGGCATATCTGCTCCGCAATCTCAAAGTAGCGGATTACAGGATACTCAAAGAGGTCATGAACGATCTGACCAATTACGGTCTGCGTATAGCCGGCAGGACAAAGTGTCCGAACTGTCACAGTGACAGGGGTACATTCATTGCTCTTACCGATGACAAATTTTTTCGTCCGACCCTGGGAGATCTGCGGAACTGGAAAAGAGACAGGCTTAGTGAGAGTGCAGGGGGAGATGAAAACGCATCAGGAGATAAGACAGAGGATATATGAGAACGTCATAGATGAAACTCTGTTTATTTCCCGTGCTTCCGAGGGTGCGGTGTCCGCAGAGTGGCTCATGGAGCAGCCGGTCTTTATCCGCAAGAAGTACGTAGAGAGTTTTTCGAAGGAACTCAAAGAGCGCGAAGCACGTATGAATAATCGCAAGAGAAAATAGCAGAGAGCCATGCAGCCGCTGATAAAGCAGCGCATGGCTCTTATACATAAAGGAGCTGAAGCATATGCCTGATAATCCAAATATTAATAATGAAGTTTCTCAGTTGTATAATCCTCCGGGTCCGGGTCGTTCTGAAATAGAGATACTGGAAGCTATCGATAAAAAATTTGACTGGCTGCTACGCAACGGCACAAATGTATCCGCTTCAAATGCGAATAACAGATACGGCAGGAACGGCTCTGATCATTATCAGAATCTGCGCCGTAACAGAGGGTACGGCAGCTCTTCAAGAGATTTCTCTGATGAAGTCAGAAGGACTCTGCAGCAGGAGCTGTTTGGTAACAGTCAGTTCAGAAGGGCTCTTAATGATATCCGCAATCAGGTAGCTAAGGATTTAGGGGTGAGTTTAGAGGATCTGCCCAAGAGTCTCGGACAGGCAGTAGGTAAGGATTTTGCAAAAAAGATAAAGAAGAGCGGTCTGTTCAGATCTTTCGATAAATATACAGGCGATATCGGTAAACGTATGAAAGAAGCCTATTCAAAAGGACGAGGTAATATTTTTGGCAGCGGCGAAGTGACTGAAGCCATGAATACCATGTCCGACGGTATCAGGAATGCTTCCAGGGCGCTCAATGACGGGGCAGTGGAAGAGCTGACCGGCTCCCTTGCTGATACAGCTGCGGCTTCCGGTGGAGCAGAAGCAGCTCTCGGCGGTCTTAAAAATATCGTGGCGGAACTTGGTCCTGAGGGTCTTGCTCTTGCTCTTGCTATTGAGGTAGTAACTGACATTATAGGCAAGAAGCTGAAAGCTACTCTTGTAGCGTTCAATGATATGATGAAGGCTACAAGCAATGCTCTCGGAAGATATGAGAAGTCCCGTGAAAAGAATATTGATCTGGCTCAGGCAAGGCTTGAAGCAGACATCAGGACTATGGCAGAAACACCGTTCAAGATACTTGAAGATGCCGCTCAGCGCTGGTATGATACATGGGACAGCACTCTCAGAAGCATATCAGCTACTCAGGGCTATACCAAAGACCAGGTATCATACCTGTACGGCAGTTTTGTAGACAGACTGAAATCCGACGGTCTTACATCTGTAATAGGTGCCAATGAGCTTGTAAATAATCTGTCAAACGTGCTCAGCAAGGGTCTGCAGGGTGCAGCAGCTGAGGAGTTTGCATATGTCGCTACTAAGCTCAATGCGGCTATCCCGACACAGGATTTCTTCAATTATGCTGACACCTATGCTTCTGTTGCGATGCAGGCTATCAATCAGGGCAAGACACAGGAAGAAGCCCTTGCTATTGCAAACAAGGAGCTGGAAACATTCGCAGACAGCCTGCTCAGTGCAGGACGTGAGATATCGGGCGGATTTACCACCGGCTTGCAGAATGCTTCTGATCTGTTTGCAAAGGCGGAACAGATAGCTCAGACAGGCAGACTTGGTACAGGCGCACAGCTTGGTTCTGCTCTTACTGCTATTTCAGCTATTACCGGTGCGGTAGCTCCCGACCTTGCACAGTCTCTTGTCGATGCTATCTACAAGGCTGCGGTAGGCGGCAATGCTTCCGAGCTTGTGGCTCTCAGGTCGCTTGCAGGCATAAATGCTTCCAATACACAGTTCCTGCAGGCTCTTGTACAGAACCCACAGCAGATACTGGCTGATATATTCGATAAGCTCTATACTTATCAGAATATGGCAAACGGTGCATATATGGAAGTGGCAGAGGGACTTTCCGGTATATTTGGTGTGTCTATGGATACGCTTGCCCGTGTGGACTTCTCTCAGGTAGCTGATGCTGTAAGACAGTCATCTGAAAGCAGCGGCGCTCTCGATGCAAGCATGAAACTGCTTAAATCGGGCCAGTCCACTACTAATGCAGAGCTTATGCGTATAGCCCAGGTCAATGAGTATCTTGCTGATGAAGGACTTGCCTATGTTCTTGATAATGAAGCCGCCCGTGCGGTAATGCAGCATATGTGGAACGAGCAGCTTGCACGCGAAATTATGGAAACTACATATGCCGTAGAGCTCAAAGGTACAGCTGTTAAGTTCCTCGAAAAGCTTGCAGGCGGTGTTTCGGGAATTCTTAATCTTGTCAACCCTCTGGCGTGGGGTGCGAAAGTCACTGAACTTGTGACTACCGCAAAGCAGGATGATGCCATAAGACAGGATATTGCACAGCTTCTTACGCTGGGACAGGTCGGAGCAGGTAATGCTCAGTTGTACAGCAATCTCACATCGTATAACAAAAAGCTTGACCTTACGCCCGATATAGTCAGTCTGTTCGGTGGCAGATCGAGTTACGCCGAGACAAATCAGCTGCTTTCCGAAATGCGCGACTACTATGTGGATATCCGTAATTTCAGAGATTCCGCATGGAATGTATCCGGTGAAAATGTTTATGCGCCCGATACATATAGGGATAATACTTATGAGCGCAGCCGTAAATCACCGATAAAGCGTTCGGCATACAGCTGGAATACCGTAGGTAAAAGCGCTCTCGCTTCCATGTATGCAGATTATGCTGCTCAGAACTATGGGGCAAATGAGGCTACTGTGGCGGCGACGACCGCAGTGCAGACGGCTCAGAGCCAGTCAAGACTCGTCAGCAACCTTCAGACAATGCTCGACTCTATGGAAGATTTTTATAAGGCAGATACTACAAGGACGTTTGAAGATTATCTGGCTACGGCTAAGACATATGGCATAGCTGATTATTCGGCGGCGGTGGAAGAAGCAGGCCTTACCGAGGAAGCTATCGAGAACAAGTTCCGTGAGATGCAGTCCCAGGCAGGTGCTCAGGCAAAGGCGGAGCGTGAAAAGAAAGAGGATAAGTTCTGGGACGAAAGCCTGCTCAATTTCACAAAGAGCAATGAATGGCTTGAAAGCATCAACTCTACAGCTTCAAATATATATACTATATTCGATAAATATCTTTCCGAATGGGAAGACTACTATATCAAGCACACAGTGTATAACAATGCGTATACAAGGGATACTGTACAGAAAGTGCTCGATTCCGAGAGGGAGAGTTCTGAGACTGCTATCTATGCTCTTGCAGATGCCCTTACTCAGAATGACGTATCTCTGCTCGTAGACCCGACAATGCAGACAAATGCTCTGCTTGCTCAGATACTCAAGGTGGCAAATGCTATCCTTACGCAGGGCAATAATGGTGTCGGCGGTATATCACTTCCGGATACACTGGCAGGACTTTCACTCGGCATAGTCAATCAGTAACAGGTAAGCGCTGCCTTTAAGGTGGCGCTAACCTTGTATATATACGAGTTATTAGCTGCTTTTTGCAGAGAGGTGAAATTTATGAATTTAAAATTGTTCAACGTAGCAACTACAAACCTTTTCCCTGCTACGAATACCACTACAGGCGGTCAGCTCGTTACTGAGTACAACCTGAGGTCAAGGGAGAGCGTAGAGGGTTTTGAGTCTATCAAATATATGCACGGTCCGAGTTTCTGTCATTCAGAGACTGATTTTCAGCTCGGTGTACCGGCAGGAGCAGGGGAGTACTTCCCCGATGCAGTCTCGGGCGGTACACAGTTTATAATCAGTGCAGGACGTGCAGTCATAAACGGATACTACGTAGAGAACACTGTCGATATGGTAGTGGATATGCTCGATGTCAACCGCGAGGCAGTAGCCGCAGGCGGTACAGCACTGAGCGGCAAGCTCTGCGTAGGTCTCAGAGTCATGTTCAGTACCGAAGCTACCATGACCGGTTCTATCCTCGTAGAGGACTCAGCAGGACAATATTTCGAGGGTATACAGGTAGTGATACTTCCCGAAAGCGGTTTCCGTACACCTCTGTCTACTATTGAGATAGGCGGAGTTGAACGCAGCTGCGGTGAGCCCACATATCGTCAGTACGTAAATGCTGACCTGCTCCTCGGTACTTTTACATTTGTAAACGGCTCTATCTCTGACCTGAAAAGCAACTATCCCGGCAAGTGCCAGATGCTGCCGGCAAGCAGACTCGGCGGTATAGATGAACTTATTTCTGAGAAATACCTTACCAAGACAGGACTTAACCCTAAGAAACTTTATACTTTTGCCGGCAAAGGCGTTGACCCCGAGACGGGTAAGGACACATGGTGCGACAGTACTGATGCCCTTATGGTATGGGATGACAATCCTCAGCTTACGACTACTATGCCTGAGGAGCAGGAAGCCTGCTTCCGTGTTATAGACGACCACACTGTAATGCTTGCTGTGCCTCATAAGCAGGTAGACGGCATGACCGACAGTAATAACGTTCCTCAGTATTATGAGACACAGTATCTCAGTGTTCCTAATGCTGACTGGGCAAAGGGTACTCCCGGTATAGTAACAAAACAATATACCGATGCGGTGAAGTCAATAACACAAGAGATAAACAATCTGTATTATCTTGCAGGAGGAAAGCAGCGAGGTTTTGTAGATGCATTGACCGACCGCAAAAAGCTGCCGCCTCTTGCAGCCGACTGGGCTACCGGCGACTATATACTAGTAGCAAAGGACAGTACTGTTCTTAATACCCTTAATGACACCATGCAGCTTACACCCCCTTCTACTATATATGTAAAACTTCCGGGTATCGTAACGCATATCCATGCGGCGGTCACTACTGAGCCGGAGGGTACAAGGCTCGATGTCAAGGAAGTGGTACAGGGCGATACCAAGCTGCCATGCCCCGATCCTCAGAATCCACAGGACTACAAGGACTGGTGGACATTATCCGATTATCACGGCGAGATCGGAGAGGATTATTTTGAACTCATAGTCCAGACAGGAACAGGTTCCAACCCCGGCTATTCCCATTATTATTATACTGTAAACAATGTAGCTTCAAGTTCCGTATATTCTGAGCCTATACAGCTTACAGGTCAGTATCCGTTTGCGACTGAGACTCTGACAGGCGGTTTCCTTAATGTACCGTCCACATATGTTGACGGCGGCTATGTATACCTTGATGATTACGGTCATCTTCGCCTTATGGATTACGCCCTGCTCCGTTCAGGCAC
This sequence comes from Ruminococcus sp., assembly GCA_017961625.1. Taxonomy (GTDB): domain Bacteria; phylum Bacillota; class Clostridia; order Oscillospirales; family Ruminococcaceae; genus Ruminococcus. The sequence goes on from JAGCWY010000133.1 coordinate 37,746, forward strand.
GCTGGCATATCAGCTCGGTGCAGACTATACTGTTGAAGCAGGTCTTACTCTTTCGGAAATACAGGCGGTCATCAGCGAATATGTAAATGAGCGTGTGGCTTTCCCGACATTGGAGCAGGCTTCTACCAGTAATGCAAATATGATAACTGTAAAGATAACTCTCCCCGAGGACGACCCGACTGAACCCGGTACTCTCAATATCTCAGGCATAGACAGTCGCTTTAATACAGCGGTGAATATAGAGATAAGGGGCAAGGCTACTTCGGCTACCACGGTTACGGTATCAGACTGTGAAAAGGTAAAGATAACTCTTGTAGAGGGTTCTCCGAATATCCAGCTGTACAGAAGCTGCCTTTATTATGATGCTGATCTGATAAATAAGCTGTATGCTATACAGGGTATGTCTCTCTGGTATGAGCAGCTGAAGGAAAGCGACCCTGCTCTTACAGTTGAGGGTATGACAGTCAGCGTAGGCGAGAGCGGAAATTCATTGATAAATTCTCAGGCGAACTACAATGTAGTATCATCTGAATACTGGACTCCTACAAACTCCAATGATAATCATTTTATGGTAGCTCTGCAGAGCGTTACATTTGACAGCAACGGCTTTATAACCGGCTGCGGTATCCTTATGCGAAACGATTCCACGTCTAATGTTATGGAAGGCAAACAGGTGTTCACTGATGATTTTGTGCTGCCGCAGGGACCGTATCTCTATTATCCGCCTGTAAGGCTGTATCTGCCTGTGACCGTTACGGGCAGGTTCATATCCGCATATACTACACAGAGCCCTGCCGGCTACATGATACAGGAAACTGATTTTACACTGCAGACACAGCGTATCGTACCGTCGAGCGGTAATACAGTGACTACTGCTTCCGGTCAGATAGCTATTCTGACAAATTCATACATATTGGAGCAGGCAGATCCTGTTCAGCCTGATGTATGGGGTACAAACACATTCCATTATTTTGAGGGCAGGATACAGACCTGATATATTGAAAGGCGGTGAGCATTATGATGATACATGATGTTATAAAGATAAGGTACATTAACGACGGCTATCTTCCCGACTACCCATACCATATGATCTCCGACCTTGAAATGATACTTGCCTTTATGGATGCGGACGGAAAAGGTTTCTTCTTTGATAACTACCCTCAGCTCGATGACGGCTTTATGCCTGCTATGCGGTACAGGGAGCTGGCTCTTACTATCGAGTATCATCTTGCTATGTATCTCGCAAGCAAGGATACGGCATACACTATACCCGACTGGGTATATTCGTATATGCTCGGCAGTGCGATATCTGTAAACAGTGAATATCTGAATATACATGATCTCTGCACGGAGCTCGGCATCGGAGGTGTAGTGGACGAATTTTCTGCCTTTTGTTCGTCAAAGTGCTTTGAACTCAGTTATAACTATCTCGGACCGCAGTCTACGCTTGACCGGGTATCGTTTCCTGCTAAGTACAGGGAGAGCGCGGAGCAGTATATGAAGCTTATGGGCTTGTTTGACTGGTATGAGATGCACGGCAGTTCGGTATGTGTCCGTCCGCCTGCTATGTTCGGCGAGCCTCATGTTCTCAAAGCGTTGAGGCTCGGGTACAAGCCTGTGCCTATAGATACCGAGGGGGAGTGAGCGTATGCAGTTTCTTACTATGGCGAATGATATGACATTGTCAAAGCTTGCTTCCCGTGTCGGTCCGCGCAATGTGAATGATGTGCTCATGACCAACGGTGTGAGCCGCGCTCATAATATTTCCGCAGCGTATGATGAAATGTGTACAAATGCAATAGCCGGCTATTCAGAGCGAAGCTCAGACGATACTCTCGTTACCGAAGTATCTTATCAGCGAAAGATGTCACTGCTCAATACCCTGACAGCCGATGCCGAGGTATTTGAAACGGCGGCCCTGCAGGGAACGGACAGCTGGAAAGTTCTTTCAGCTTCAAATACCATACAGGGCTATCTGCGTATCCCGGTCACGATAACGCTTCCGCCTGCTACCGACGTGCTCGGCGGCTCTGATGTTGCAGTGTCGGCAGACATATATGCCAAGGCTATGGACTGCCTTAAACAGGGCAGAGATGTAGACCCGTCAATATTTGGAACTTACAGCAGCAGGTACAGTCAGTCATCACCGGGAGTGGTGAACAGCGTTCCTGCGGTGAACTGGTTCCCTATACCCTGGGGTGAGGTCACACTTTATTCGTCACTCAGTGGCAGCAGTATGGATATCCCCGTATATCCTGATGACTGGTCAAACAATGTACAGGCTAATTATGACACTATGCCGGATCTTATCTACCAGTATGAACCGTGGCAGATATATAAGAGTTCAGGACCGAGAAGTGTTTCGTATACATTTAAAATGCACAGGGATATGTGGTCGGGTGACCACCGGGACGATAAATGCAATGAGCTTATCCGTTTCTGCGAAGCCTGCTGCTATCCGAGATATTACGGAGCCGCTGTTCAGACTTCTACGGTTACTCTGTACATAGCAGGAAATGTTCTTATCTCAGGCGTGCTTACAGATGTCAAGACTACGTATTCCGGACCTATCGGTCTTGATAATGCACCGCTGTTCGTAGATCTTGTGCTCAGTATAACGGAAGTATCGCAGGAAGCACTCAATTACGATACCGTTGCAAGAAAGGGTGTGATAGGGTGAGCTACATCAAACCTGAATATTATGATACTCTTGTTCCCTATAAGGTGATATCATATAACGGGATAGACTATACGGTGTGCAGGGATTTCAAACATATATCCCGTTACAAAGGGCTCAGACAGATAGTGCATGAGCCGGCTGATGCCGCAAAGCGATATATCACTCTTGAGACTGTGAACGCTCTTACCTGCTCCGCAGGCTATCGCTATTACGTAGTGCCCACATCTGAGGAGAACCGTCTTGATATTATAGCCTATAAGTTTTACGGTTCGGCAAATTATTCCTGGGTAATAGCATATATGAACAACATTGAGGATGGGTTCACTGTTCTTGAAGGGCAGAAGATAAAGATACTCAATAGCTTCACTGATCTGTTTGCCAAAGGTGAACTGCTGGCTTCTGTGCCACCGATGTCGCTTAATCTCGGAAGTGAATAAAAGTTTTAAGGAGCAGGGCGACCTGCTCCTGCTTATTTCAGGCGATGTCTTTTCTTTTTACCCTGCTTCATTGTTAAATATATAAATCAATCCAATTTGTGTTTTTTCAAAGTCGTTATATGGAATACGGAAATACAACAAAGGAGGTCCTATATATGACTAAATCACAAAAGGAAGTCTGCAAAAAGATAGCAGAGCATTACAGCGCAAGCGTAAGGCTTGGGGTTCTGCAGGAAGAAGCTGCCGAACTTATAGTCGCAGTATCAAAAATTTACAGGGAAGCACCCGATGCCGCAGCGCGGTTTATTGATGCTCTTGCTGATGTATCCATTATGGTACAGGAGCAGATATCCCGTATGGACGAGGACGAGCACGTTGATTTTCAGAAGAAAATAAACGAGAAGCTCGCAAAACGCATGGCTATCGTGATCTCGGAGCAGGGTGGTAGTGTGCATGATGATGGTGGAGCAGGACTTTGAAAAGGTATTTTATTGATTTGGAGTTGAGAAAATGACTGACGAAGAAACAAAACTAATGGAAAGCATAGTTGATAAACTGATAGCGGATAAGAGAGACCGCTCAGCACACAGTTATAACGACTATACAGACGATTCGGAAAGGCTAATAATATTAACTGTTGCAGAAATAAGATTTTTGTATAGTCATTTTACTGATGAAGATATCGACCAGTATTGAATGATTAAAAAGGTAAATTACAACGGAGGTGAGCAGAATGACGATTGGTGAAGCTATACAGTATTTTGAAAAAACTGCTGACTATCTGGAAGAAAAAAAGCTAAAATATGAAATTGATAACACATACATACCTGCAAGGAAAGTGGACTGCTTGAAGAGTGCAACTGAATATCGACAGATAGCAGAGTGGCTAAAGGAGGCTAAACAGCATGGAAGTCATTGATAAGAACGAGTATGTCAGCAAGATTGAAGTAGTACGAATATTACAGAAAGCTTATGCTGAGGGCAGAGTAAAAGCAAATGACGGTTTAGTATCTGTTCTTGATGATATAAACGCCGCAGACGTACAGCCTGTTGATAGGTGGATAATTTTTAAGGACAAACAGCCACAAGAAGGTGGCTTTTATCTGACATACTATGCAGAGCATATACACGTTTCACAGTGGTTTACGTCTAAGAATTGGTATAATGAACATGGCGGTAATGTATCAAGTATGGTTGAGTATTGGCAGCCACTTCCAAAACCGCCTGAAACGAGGTAAAAAAGTAATGTATATTAAACTTAGTGATTATATTATTGACATAAACGTACAGCCTGTTAATAAGTGGATAAGTGTTGATGAAGCATTACCAATATATGACGGACTTGTGCTTATTTGCTATAATGATAAACGTATTAGATTAGGCGTTTATACTGAGGACGGTTGGTATAGTGACGAAGGTAATCTAATAATGGAACAGCCTGATTTTTGGGTGAGAATACCCGAACCGCCGAAGCAATGAAAAGGTAATTTTTGATCGATGATAATAAAGAGGTGAGATAGGTGCCTGATTGGACGGGTAATAAAGTATCGGTTTATGCGAACCTTGCAGCAAGTAGTCATTCGGAGCAGGAGCGTGAAAAAGATGACTACTATGCAACCCCACCCAAAGCATTGGATTTCTTAGCTTCGGGCAAAAAGAAAGGGCTGATTAAATCAGCTCTTCATTTCTAAGTTTGTACTCAATTAGCTTTACAACATAGTCGGGTGGAGTTCTGCGGTTGCTATCCCAATCTTGAACCGTTCTGTAAGGAATTTCAAAGTATTTTGAAAAAGCTGCTATTGACATACCGCAAGTTGTGCGAAGTTCTCTGATTGTCATATTCTATCACCTCTCATAATAGCCCCTATTCTGCGGAGATTAGCCGCTCCGCTCGGCTGTGGTTTATTTACTGTTCAACTATTTCATAATAGCAACCTTTAGGGCAGCTATACTTGTGATGATCTATATATACTTCTGCATCAAAGTAGTAATTGCACTCGCATTTTTCGTATTTGTTTCCTGTGCATTCTTCGACTAAATAAACTATATACATCATAGTCAACGCTCCTTTCGAGTTGTACCGTTCGGGCTTTCACCCTTTTCTTGATTGTATTATAACACGCAATGCGTATAAAGTCAAGAAGTTTTTGAGAAGATAGCACACGCATAGCGTATATTTGTACATTTGCATAAATGAAAGAAGGTGATATTGTCAAAACTACACAAATTTGTGATGTCAGAGTACAAATTGACAGATTACGTGGAACGAAGAAAGGGGAATTTTATAAGGAGGAATAGAATGAAAAATGATATGTCTGATACTTTGAAGTATCGCGCACGAGTTTACATTGACAAAGCGGTGATTCCGCAAATTGAAGAAGATCTCAAAGTGATGGTTTACACACTTATAGGAGACAAGAAATTCGAAATAACCCATAGCCCTGAAGGATTTGACACATATCCTTCTTGTAAAGACTGGCAAAAAGATTATTGTCCTTGTAAACGGAAGAAGTATCAAGCTCGATTATCAGAACACGCACTGTACTGGTATGGCGATAGCCGCATAGAAATTTATTGCAAGATTATAGCTTCTATTGCTGGCACAAAGGTTTATATGCCGTTTTCAAGTATACCAAGAACAGTGGCACATGATGAACAAGAGGATTGAAAATGTGTCTTTTATCGGAGGTGAGTAAGTGAATCTTGATAATTGTATTATCAAATGGGATATAAACACGTTGAAAATCCTTGTGTGGGAATGTATGACAATGCCACACTACCAAGCCTTGTTTGTTACTAATGACTTTATGACTAAATCATTAGTAAAAGAGTGGTGTAGGATGGCGTTGTCACGAAACGCCGAGATTAAATCAGATATTATAACCTTTTCTAATGGAAGTAGTATAAAGTTTGTAGAAACTAAATCTACAGCGAGAGCATATAGGGTTCATAAGATATTGATTGATGACGATGTTGATTCTAAAACTATAAAAGAAGTGCTAAAACCATATATCCGAGATTATTATGAAAATTAAACGGTTCTTTTATTTGATAAGGGGATGATATAGTGAAAGACTGGGCAGGCAATAAGACATCTGTCTATGCTATAACACTTCACATCTCAAATATTAATTGTCAATAGGCAAATACTGCTATGCTGTAAAAATCCTGCTCCACAACCTTATATATCATATATACCCATGATATATCAATTCATACAGAAAGGAGCAGGAAACGTGAAAAAACAGCCATTTGTGAACTTTGTCTTTGCAGGAGTCAATCTGACAAGTTTTGGTTTCATGATACCGTCAGCGTTTTCTGCGCTTGAGATGTCGGCTTCCCAGTTCACCAGTTCTACGCAGTGGACACTGACTGTGAGCATAGCTTCTGATGCTTCGAGAAAAGCCAATGGAGCTGCATTTGAAGCTTTATTGTATACTGCGGCTCAGGCTGCGAACAAGTATCCGTCGTCACAGGGTATACCCGTTTCTTTCTTATACGGATATATAGATGACTTTGGCAATGTAACGGAGTTCACGTCATACAGTGGGTGGACACTTACCTTTACAGCTTCCACTACCGGAATGTATATGATATATAAGATAAGCGGTCTTGCGGAGCTTGACCCTCAGGATCATATGCCTGTGTTCCGTGTCCCGTCACTCTGCGGATATGTGCAGCCGTCGGCAGTGCTGACAGCTTTTGCAAAGAGTACGAGAATGACCGACTACTATATGCTCGATGTAGACCATAATGATACTCCGACATATATAAACCACGGTCCTATGACTACGAGCATGGATTCATATGTAAGGGGTTCGTACAATGGAACCGATGAATATGATAAATTCCCGGGTCTGCTCAGACTGTCAAAGAGTTATAACGCTTCAAGGGAAGCAGCAGGCTTACGCAGAGGATACAGGACTCTCAAGCAGGTGATGAACAATGCAAGTGTCACACCTGTAAAGAGTTTCCTTAAACAGTCAAATACTGATATGACACCGCAGTGTTCTTCGTTTTCATTCTGGATAACAGAGCCCACGATGACTTCCCCCGGTGTCATACACTATAAAAGTAATGCAAACCTGCTTACCACGCATAGTGCTGATGTGCTTGAATTCGGCACGGCAAACACAAATGTGTTCACTTTATCCGGCTCCTATAACGGTGTCGCATACAATATGACGGATATGAACTTTACCCAGGTTGGCTTTGCAGTTGACGGCAGCGGTAATTCCATAGCCGAGGGGGCACAGGTAGTCAACACATGGAGCAGTAATCTGACAGATGTGTTTCAGTCGGTGAACATAATAAATGATGTGAATGCACTGGCTTCTCAGTTCTCGGGAGATTTTACGGTGCAGATACCGGGTACTGTAAAGACCTATCAGGTAGCTCAGCCTGTATCCCTGCTCGTCATGACGGGCGGAACGCTGTCTCCCGTGACAGGTGTATACAACATCGTATCCGTTGCACATAATATCTCCAATTCCTTTATAACCACACTGAAACTGCAGAGGCTTGTAATGAGCAGTGCGAACGCTGTGGCTGCCGCTCAGAATATCCTTGTGGATTCATCGGCGGTGTATGGGAACAATTCATACAGGAAGACAAAGAATATAATAACGCCGTACAAGGTGGATTTCGGTACTATGTATCCTGATTTCCCTGCTCTTGTAGGCGGAGTGGAGTGCTGATATATGGATTATACCCCTCTTACATTTGCACCCTACACGGTGCTTCATGAATGGGATACTGACGGAAAGCTCATATACACAGGTGCTGATATAACGGCTGACAGTGTGTACAGTTATTCGAGCGGCAGGGTCATTGCAGTCGGAAAGGACACAGACCTTTTCAGCTATTCGGTGACTGTACAGTACGATGTATTCAATATCCTGCGGTACGGTAATCTCAGCGAGATCGCTGTCGGAGCAGGAGATATCCTGCAGGAAGGAACGCTGCTCGGCAAGGCTGACAGGTTTCTGCATTTTGAGTATGCTACAAAGGAGCAGGGAAGCTCCCGGTGGCCTGTAAGAGTAGGAGATCAGACTTACTGGAAACATGATCCTTCGGAGCTGATACTATGACAAGAGTTGAATATGCTGTTCAGTGGTGTCTTTCAATAGCCGCTGACGACTCTCACGGATACTCACAGATACACAGATGGGGACCTGACTATGACTGTTCGTCTTTTATCATAACAGCTTATCAGAATGCAGGTATTCCCGTTAAGGACAATGGCGCGACCAATACCCGTAATATACAGGAAGTGTTCACAAAGTGCGGATTTGTTGTCGTACCGAACTGGAACAAGGATACGGGAGCAGGTCTTGTCCGCGGAGATGTTGTACTCAATACTCAGCGCCATGTTGAAATGTATATCGGCAACGGAAAGGTCGTCAAGGCTTCTTCTGATGAATTCAGAGGTATTCAGGGCGCAACTTCGGGAGACCAGACCAAAGAAGAGATATGGGTGTCTAATTACCACAACTATCCGTGGGACGTAGCACTCCGTTACCTTAATCAGACAGAACAGTATACCGGTGAGCCTGCTTCATTCCCGAGTGCGGCAGAGTATGGCATAGATGGTTCTATGATAAGCATAGAACCCGACTATACAGAGATAAGGTCATATATGACCACCCTTGACAGAACGTCAAAAAACGTCGATTATGAAGCTCTCAGAGAGCTTGGCGTTATAGGTACGGTCATAGAAGCAGGCTACCTGTATGATAAAAGCCATGTAGAGGCCGCTCAGTTCAGAAGTCCTGCTCTTGAAGCCCAGGTCGCAGCTGCAAAAGAAGCGGATATGCCCTATGGTCTGTATACCATAGTGAGGGCAAGGAATATAGCGGAAGCTAATCTTGAGCTCAAATGGTTCAGAATATATATCCAGAAATATACTCCGCCGCTGGGAGTGTGGCTCATGCTCGATATGACTGCCCCCGTGGCTATGAATGACCTTGTGATCAGGCGATATCGAGAACTGCTTGAAGCCTCCGGTCTTAAAGGTAAAATGGGATTCTATGTCACCCGTGCTCAGCTCGAAAAGATAACATGGGATAAGTGGCAGGACGACTGGCTTCTGTGGCTCGTAGACCATGTAGACGATACGGAAGATATCGAGCAGCTGCTCACGCCTGAGTTCTTCGACCTTTAAAATGGTAATATGAATAACCTGTGGTCAAAAAATCCCTATAGCCTGAGACAAAACTCATGGTAATTTCTTTACATCGGAGGTGTGACCTGTGGCATATATAGCAAGACTTTCTGCTCCGGGCAATACCGACCCGAACTGGATACAGCGCGACGGCGGTCACGGCGGAAAGAACCCATGTATCGAGGGTACGACTCCTGTTGTGCCCGGCTCTGTCCTTTCAAACTGTACAGGATATGTGGTAGGTCGCTGGCTCGAACTGTTCGGTGATGTGGCATACGATCTGCCGTGGCAACTTAATGCAGGTCAGTACTGGCCCAATGTGGGGAACGGACTTACAAAAGGAAGTGTTCCTCAGCTCGGTGCTGTCGGCTGCTATGCGAGCACTACAGGCGATGCAGGCCATGTCCTCATAGTGGAGCAGGTGAATGCCGACGGAAGTATAGTTACATCAGAAAGTGCCTATGGCGGTACGAGATGGTATTCACAGACACTGTATCCGCCCGGCTATACATGGAACAGTTATTTCCGTCTGCAGGGTTTCATCTATAACCCCAAGAGTGTTTTCACATCAGCTGCCAAGATAGAGGCCTTTATAAAAGCAGCTAAGGACTGTATAGGGAAAAAAGCTTCCGATCTGGGACTAAAGGATACAAGTTCCTGCTCTGCTGCCTTCGTTGTATATTGTGCAAAGCAGGTATCCGACCTTGTGGGTACGGTCATACCCGATATCGAAGAGACTTCGGATTTTACCGACAAGGCTGTTGAACTTGAAATGGGTTCGTTCAAAAAGGGTGCGCTCTATAACCTTGCGGTCACTCCCGAGCCGGGCGATATCATGCTCGAAAGAACGGGGCAGACACGTAAGTATCAGAGCAAGACAGACTGCGATGCCATGTATATCGTAACGGGCGTAGAGGATAATATAATAGAGATAGTTACAATTGAGAATAATGGTCGTATCCGTTCTTCAAAGAGAAAGAAGAACGAAAAGACTATTATAGGCTATTATCGCCCAAAATGGTCGCTTGTGAATAATTATACTTCCGGTATGCTCGGATATGCCGCTCTCGGTAAATTCTACGAAACGGAAAATACAAGGGAAGATGCTACTGTCCGTGAGGTGGGATATCTCGACAGTGAGAATAAACCTACTATAAATAAGAGCAGTGTAAAACTGTCGATAGTCAATTATACCACAATGCTCTCGTCAGTTATGGACGGTCTGCTCGTTCCCTGCATGATAACCAATAATATCGGAACGAATGTAGGTTTTGACGGGGATATAGACCCGAAAGCCAGGGAGATAATACAGTTCCTCTGCGGCAAAGGTCTTAATTCAGCTGCTGCGGTAGGCATCTGTGCCAATATCCAGCATGAGTCGGGATATAATACTGCTGCGGTAGGCGACTATGGTACCAGCTTCGGACTGTGTCAGTGGCATTACGGGCGCGGCGACCGCATGAAGCAGATGGCAGGCTCCGACTGGCAGAACAATCTGTCAGGTCAGCTCGAATATCTGTGGTCGGAACTGCAGACCGGCTACGCAGGCAGCACCCTGCAGCCGATAATGCAGGTACCCGATACGGAGCAGGGCGCAAGACAGGCAGCCGATATATTTGTAAGGAATTTCGAGATACCGGCAAATGTTGACAATGAGTCGGCAAAACGACAGAATACTGCAAGCAGTCTGTATCAGCACATCGTGGTACAGATGACTACGACCTCAAAGAGCAGTTCAAAGGTAAAAAGTCAGATACTGACAGGCAATACCATTGAGATACCCTCATGGGTGCCGCAGGCAGGCATTGATACCACATATTCAAATTACCCGTTTCTGTATAACGTGTGGGGTTCTTCCACAAAGCAGTATCAGGTATCAAGGATATGGAACAGCAAGGGACGTAAGTCCAACAGGAATATAGCTACCATAGATGGTTTTTACCTTGTTGCACTAAAAACGACATTTGGCTATTCCGGCGACAAGGTATCCATAGTACTCGAAAACGGCGCAGTCATAAACTGCATTATCGCTGACAGTAAAGGTGATGAAAATGCAGGGGCTTCCTTTGCCGATTACGGTCATACCGCTTCAAACGGCAGAGCCAATATCGTCGAATGGGAGGGCTGCGACCCGGGTACTCAGTCGATAATGAATAAAAGGATAGATATATCGGGCTGGAAAGGACAGAACGTAAAGAAGATAATAAACGGTGGAAGCATACTTTGATTATTTAATCAAACTATGATTACATAATACTATTTCAGGGGGAAATAATTATGCCTACATCATTCAAATGCAGGAACTGCGGTCTGGAACTCGGATATGAGGAAAGTTATTGTGAGGACTGTATCGACTACCTTATAGCCACGGACAAAATGCCATACGAACTCCGCTGGAAGTTCAGATACAGCGGCGGCGGTTGTCTCGGCTGCGATCTCATTATGACAAATAAAGGCGGTAAGTGTGAGGACTGTGTAAGGTCGCATACACCTGCTCCGCCGTTCACCGATAACTATGTGAAAGGTGGGTATTCATGATCACTTTCGGATACGTAAAAGACCATCAGTATGCCAATGACGGTACGCTTATGATAAAGATAAGGATACCGTCCGTTCACGGTGCATACGACAGGTCACAGTACAGGGGCAAGACGATACATAACTATGTAGAGGACAGCGAGCTCCCGTGGATACCGTCTGTCCTGCTTCCACATCTTCCTGCCGAGGGTGAGGTGGCAGCAGTAGCCGCTATGGACAGCGGTCTGAGTAACTTCATAGTTCTCGGACTTACAGGCGGAAGCTACAATTCAGGGGCTACAAATCCCGAATTGAGGTGATGCTATGAAGATACAGAACGGACAGAAATTCCTGTTTCAGAAAATGACGGAGCAGGATTACCGTACAAGTATATTGCAGCTTATGTTTATTCTGGAAGAACATTCCGAGGAGTTCAAGACACCCGAACAGCTCGTGGCACTGGTGCATGAGTATACAGAACTCATGGCTACGGTATATTCGATCGACACAGATGTGACTGATGACGGGTATAGTATCATAGCAGAGCAGGATGACATTGAAACTGATGATGACGAAGACGAGGAGGAAGAGGAAGAATGACCAACTCACTGGCTTTTCCCGTTATGTTCAATACTGCAAATAACGGTGTTGCTGTATATGAGGGGAACAAATCCGTTGTCAACAGGACAAGGCTGTTGTTCCTTACCGAACCTACCGAGCTTTACAATGCCCCGACCTTTGGCGTGGGGCTGAAACGTTATCTTTTTCAGTATAATAATGAAAATACAAAAGCTATGATACAGGATCGTATGAAAGAACAGCTCAGTCTGTATGAACCCTGCTGCGATGCTCAGGCTACCGAGTTCTCCGACGGTCTGCTCTTTACAGGCAGCGGAAACAAGATGACCCAGGATTTCAACAGACTTGAAATGACCGTGGCTCTCCATACGGTATTCGGAGATACAGCAGTAGTTGACTTTACTGACTTGCAGGCAATTATAGATCATGCTAATTCTTAATGGGCGGTGATAACATGGCAGACACATCTCGCGGTCTGATAAAATATACGAGCAGGGATTATAACTCTATCATGGAAGAATTCTGGGAGATAGTCCCCAAGCTCACGGAATTATGGAAACCGGAAGCTGATGCCGATCCCGGTGTCGTACTCGGTAAGATACTTGCTTCCGCAGCTGATATGCTCGGAGTGAATGTGGATCAGCTTGCCAATGAGCTCTATGCTCCGTCGGTACAGCAGCGCAAGAACGCCGAACGTCTTTTCAGCCTTATAGGCTATTCTCTCGGCTGGTATGTGGCTGCACGTACTGAGGTCACATTTAAAAACGCAAATGCCGAAGGCGGAAACTCCATATCCCTCGACTTCGGCTTCAACGGAGACAACTTCTCCACAGTAAAGGCTACGACGGACATAACGGATCAGCCGAGAGTCATCACGTATAACATACTGCCGATGACAAACAGCTATGGTATGCAGGATTCAAGGAGCAGGCGTGAGACAGTTACCGGCTCCCTTGATATATTCACAGACAGTGACAGGGTGACATTGCAGCCGGGCGAGTCTGTCACAAGAGTAGCTATCGAGGGCCATTTGCGTAATATAAGCATATCGGTATCCGACGTAAAAGCCAATAACTATATAATCACACTGCCGTCTCAGCATATCGACAGGACCGCCGTATGGCTCAAGGCAAAGTCCAACCTGGCGGACGAATTTCTGCGTACAAGGTGGACACAGGTGGATACTACCGCTGACTTCGCAGACGGTGAGCCCTGCTTCTGCGTTACATATGATAACTATGGTAATGCTCAGCTGCAAGTGTCTACTGTCCTCAATCAGCTCGAAAACTATGAGGAGAATATCTTTGTCGTTTACTGGTTCGACTGTTCGGGAGTTATAGGCTGTGTAGCGCAGAATGTACTACAGGAGTATGAGCAGGCTATCCCTGACAGTGTCGATTTCGGAGCGGAGAGCCTGAGGATAATCAACCTGTCCAATACCATTGAGCAGCCTCATACCCATACGGTAACGGGTAAAAGCCCTGAGACTGCAAAGGAAGCATACTATAACAGCAGACAATATATAAACACATGGGACAGCCTTATAACTCTTCCGGATTTCAACCGTTTCATGAACCGCGAAGCCGGCGTTGACAGCGCATTTGTCATAGACTGTCAGAAAGCACTGGAGATCAATCTTGCTATCTATAAGAACGGGTTGCTGACAGACGAACAGAAGCGCAAGCAGTATATAACGGAACTGGATTTTCCGAAAGCAACTGTAAATAATTTTAACTGGCGTAATATTCTTGCCGATGCAGGGGTTGCTGAAAAGGACCTTGAACAGGGTACGCTTCCCTTTGAGTGCAGGTTCTCTACTATGACAGCGGTATGCTATCTTGTGCATAACGATTTCAACGATGCCACCGACTATATGCCAGCTGAGTTCGTTGAAGAAGCGCCTCTCCGATATGTAAATCAGACATCGAGTGCACCTGCCATGCCATATATGAACTATACAAGATATAAGCCGCCGGTATCGTTCCTTGACGGCGTTGTGGCTGATTACAGAGGTCTGCAGGCTATGTCAGTCGATTTGCAGTTCGGCTACGCAAGAGTGTTCCCATGGTACGTGGTAGGCGAGATATACCCCAAGACACCCGTATCTGCAAGTACGGCAAGCGTTATAATTGCTAAGGTAAAGGAAGCTCTTGCTTTGTATTTCTCGGCGGCAAATCGTAAATTCGGTCAGAAGCCCACTGTAATGGAAGTAGTCGAAGTTGTGGAGAATGCTGATGACAATATCCGCTATTTTGATGCCGGTGCGCTTAAAAACCCTGTTATCAACTGGGGTGAGAGGCGAGATACAGGTAACGGGCAGATACTTACCGTACAGTATGATATAGACTACTTCAATCCCATATCCTTTGCAAGGTACAAAGATGTCGGAGCAGGTGAGGGCAATATCCGTATAGCTCCCGACTATGTTATCGGGTAAGGAGTGATAACATGAGACTCAGAGATATACCTGCTCCTGAGATATACAGAAGCAGTGCGGATTTCCGCAAATTTATCGAATGGTTCGATACCGCTCTTGAAAAGACAAGGTATGATACCGAAAATCTTCCCGATCTGTACGATCCGCTCAGATGCCCTGAGGAGCTGCTCTGGTGTCTTGCAGACACTATGGGCTTCAAGTTCGATGACAGACTTCCTGCTGCGTTCAATCGTCTTGTGCTGCTGTACTTTATGTCCATGATATATAACAGGGGAAGCAGGAACGGTATGATACTTGCTGCTCAAACGAACCTTGCACAGTTCGGTATACTTGCGGACGGCAAGGAGAACCCTATGCTCTATAACAGGCTTGAAAATACGGCAGTGCCTACCAATTCGGTAGCTGTTACTGCCCATACGACCGAAGGATATATAGATGTGGTGTACTTCTCCGACAGGACACCGCTTGATGCTTGTATCGAATATGTACGGCCTCTCGGTATGTTTGCTTTCCAGAGAGCCGGTGTGGAATTTGGCGCAAAGACCAAGATAACCGTAGATGCCGAGCTCACAAATATGCAGAACACTAATATGAGCTTCGGACCTACTCAGGTCGGACGTTACCGCAGGTCAGATTATGCAAGTCTGCAGAAAATGGATAAGTGGGAGCCGTATACCTGGGATTATACGGAATATCCCGTTATGCACAGTTCGCCTGTTGCAGTCAATGCCGACCCTGCTCCCGAGGGCGGTAAGAGATATCCCGTATGGAGCAGGAACTCAGCCTATGAGGGAGAGCCGGGTAGTTACCCGAATCCGGGTTACAGGGCATTGCAGTCTTTGCAGCTTGCTAATAATGAACACGTAGTGGAAGCGCTGCTCCCACCAATATTCACTCTTGGTTATGGTCCTATGGAAATAGGTATAAAATACCCTGATGACTATTATCTTACACCGCCTGGGTCTGATGCATATAACCTCAGATACGATATCGAGACAGATCATGAGTATACACGCAAGACCTCTGAGGGTTACGATGTGGAAACTATCGACGAGTGGAGAAGTCCTAATCCTACGCAGCAGGGCAGACCCACCCCTATGCCTGCGATCAATCCGATTATGGCTAAGATCGGGGATGGTATTTCACTCAACCCTGAAAATACGGAATATTATGGTGACGTGCAGGATACAGATGAGAATGATTATATATACACGGTGCATGAAGACCATTCAGAAATCTGGTTCTATATAGGAACAAAGACAAGAATACGCTTGCCGTTGACTTTGGAAAATCAGCCCGTCACAATAGTGCATGCTACAGCGTTCAACTGCAGATCGGTTTCTGTTGCTGAGATACCTAACGGTATACAAATAATCGAATAAGGAGCGATACTATATGAATGGTGTTCTTAAAACTCAGGCACAGTACTATAATGATCCTGAAACCTACCCAGGTGAAGGTGGAACTGAAACTAATAAAGCGGTAATAGAAGATATTTATGATCTTTGTGCATGGATGAATGTCATGACTACTCAGGCTGACGTTTATGCTACATCTCAGCATAAGCAATATGCAGTACTTATAAGGGACGTAAATTTTAATGATCATAGTGTATATAAGTATGGACTTACTACTGATACTTTAATTGATATGTCGTTTGAGGGAAATAAAGGTGACCTTGACGGAGCAGGACATTCTGTTCTGAATATGGTAATAAATTCCAATACACCAAAAACTACGCCTAACGGCATAATCTATAACGGAACAGTACACGATATTAATTTCAAGAATATCGTTTTGATGGGTAATAGAAACGATGCTAATACTGTACACCCTGTTTTTGGTAAAGTGACGATCAACAGTTGCAACATGAGCGTATATTTCAGTACAGACAGATGGGCGCATCTTATGTGTAAAAATATATATTTAAATGATGTGACGATCAACATGGCTGGTTCTATTGAACAGAATGTTTTGATAGCCGGGCATTATTCATCATCGATTGTTGCAAACCGTGTTAAATTTAATTTTAACAATTTACGTGTAATGTCCACGACTGCGTATAATCAGGTTGCAGGCGGAGGCTCAGGTCTTAATTGTACAAACTGTGCCTTTACAGGCCTTATATATCAAACTAATGTCACCTCTTCTGCATCTCATTACTTATGCTCTTCTTATATCAATAATTGTTATTTTGCTATCACTACAGGTGTGACTAATTACACCTCTTTATTTAATATATCATCTTCTGGTGCTCAGTTAACAGGTATGAATGTAGTCGATAAAGACCTGCTTGGTGGGGAATATGCGGATGGCACCAACTATATGATGCTCAGCACAGCGGAAATGAAAAGCAGCAGCACTCTGTTAAGATATGGTTTTCTTACATTGTAAGAGGTGATGTACAATGGCAGTTAATGAAAATATATATGGTAATCGTGCAGATTGGACTACTCCTGGTTCCGCTCAGGATTGGAGCGGCGATAATATATTTCTTGACCAGTTTTATCCAAAAATCAAAACTGGATGTCCACAAGGTCAGACAGACGGTAGATTATCCAACCTGCTTGCTGCTAATACTATAACTCGTGATACTACTATTGATTCAAGCCCTGCATGGGTGTATTCTTCGATCAGTCCGCAACCTATAGGGTACGAGTGGGCAGCTGCTTCTTCATTCACTTTTGACAATCTTTATGAAGAAGGAAGATGGGTAGGTGATACATATCATAATGATCTTACCCCTGTAATGTTTCAGGTCTATCGATATACAGGTGATACAAGTATAGGGACACTTTCTGGAATAGACGGCTGGTTCGCTCCTTCATCTAATCCCGATCTGGTAAGAAGTGTAAAACAAAATCAGGCAAAAATCCGTTTTTCTTCTGGTCCTCCTGATACGGAAGTAGACCTTGAAGATGCTATAATCTGTGCTAATGATACAGAAAGATTTGCATTAACACAGGAGCAGGTAGACCCGATGTATCAAACCGTATATGTGCAAGATACAACTAATATGTATTATGTAAAAGATCGAACTAAGTTAAACGTCTCAGCTGGTTATCAGTTTATGTGGAGCCTTAATGATTTCTTAGGTAATAACAGCAGCCCTATAACCAGCTTCTGCCCTAAAAATTTTATACTTGAGATAAATATTACATATGGTACAGTAGTTGACGGAACAGAAGTATCGTCCCCTCAGTCGACACGTCGTATAAGAGCCAGACCCGACGGTTTGTTTTCGACAGAGACCATACCTCTGGCCGATTTTACACCTGAGCTCATACAGCAGCGACTTGATGATATAGCAACATTCCTTCATAATTATGAGGATACTCATGGATCAGAGTTTCCATGGTCCGTCTATTTGGTTGTATTTGGTATGCATTGCAAAGTATACAACCGATCTCAGAGGGATTCTTTTACATATACACGTAGCGGAAGTGGTGCAAATACTCCTATTTTTAATGTTCTTTTTAACGGCGGTATCAGATTGAGTACTATGGCTCAGTATGAGTCTCCCATAGTTCGGTATACATATAATCAAAATGCCTCTGGAAGTCTGACGTATTCAAATCTTCCGCTTCTTGGTGACATATCGGGAGGTATGGGTTCGACTATAAATATCGGTGCAAATTACAGCAGAGGATCATACTGGGAAAATCATACGGATTTTACATGGTGGGCCAGTAATGCTTCATATATACCTGTTTTGCTAGGGGTCAATCTTCAGCAGTGCTGGTATGAACGTGTAGGTGATTCCATATATGGATATGGATATCGTGTAGTGCCGAACGTGTTTACTATCTCTACTGCAGGAGATGTTTCAGTTATAAAGGAATATGCACATGAACGTGCTGCACAGTACGGATTGTTTTTCTGTGATAAATATTCTGCTTTATCTGCATCTGATACCCCTAGAGTCTGGGTGGACCCAGATATGATGTGTGGTACATTTGTAGAGCAGGACGGCATTCGTATTACAACAGGTAATTTCACCAGCGGCCTGAACAATATGAATCAGCCTCAATTCCGAATGGTTGATAGTGAAGGTCATACATGGAATCCTGACACTACGTTTTATACAGACAATGATTATCCTCAGATGACATCATGGAATATGATCGAATTTGATGAAGCACCTTTACCTGTTAATGATGTAATGACTGCTCAGGGAAATTATCCTGAATACCCATACTGGCAGCTCGTAGATATGCCGTCATTCCCTACACCATATAGTGTTTTTGTAGCATATGGTGCATATCCGCATATACCAACATGGGATGAGATACTGATAGGAGCGTTTGCTGGTGTACGAAATCTGGGACAAGTAACTATTCCACGGAGTGTTACATCAATAGGCTATACTGCTTTTGCAAAAACCGCGATAACCTCTGTTACAGTATCACAGGAATGTGAATTCTACGATGAATCATTTCCTGTTGGCTGTAATGTTAAATTTTACCCATAAGAAATCTTCATATAGCTTCCTAAAACAAATAGCAGGACTAAAATTCCGCTTACGACCAAGAGCATAGGATATAACGCATATGCTGGCACAAGTGTCAAAGAAGTGCGTATAGCTGAGGACTGCGATTACTTTGATGAATCGTTCCCACCTGGGTGTAATATAATCAAAGTACCGACTTTATGATATCTTCACAAGCTTCCTTTATAGATACTCAAAAGAGAAAAGTGGTTGTTACCTTACGGTGACAGCCACTTTTCTTTGTGTATGTCTATTCTGCTTGCTCTTTTTCCTTGAATTGGGCTGATACGATAAACGGTATTTTCTGCTGATTGATCACTGCTCTTGCAAAGATATTGACCGCTGTAGTCATATTCATACCCATTTCTGCACAAATTGCTTCAAACTGTTTTTTCAGATCCTCGTCCATGCGGACACTGAATGTCGCTTGTGCCATTTCATGCACCCCTTTCACAAGATGTTATCAGTTCCTGCTCCAAGATATCAATGAGACTCGGGCAGTCGAGCTGTAACGGTTCTTGCTCCTCGTCATATACCATATCTGCGACACTGCTACTATAATAAGTGTGCATAGCTTCTTCGAGACTGATATTGTACATTTCACTAAATTTAAGAATGATATCTTCCTCAATGTATGTTCTGTACATCTGTCGGATAAATTGTTTATTCATATACTCACCTCTATCACTGTTTTAAAGCTTAGCAGGAAATCTGCTACTCCCTGTGATGTTATGCATATCTGATCGTATAACTTATATACTTTCAGTTCGGCAATTGCTGTTGTTTCGTCGTATACACCGTTCTTGTACATATTGACCACGTTGTACACCGTATCGTCGGCTACGTCACCCACTATGACATCATAATCACTGTATACGTCGATACCTCTGCGGCAGTCACAGACAAAATTGAGCCATTCGGAACGATTATCGCCAAATTCTTTAACTCTGAACCCTGCAAAGTCCGAAAGTTCATAAACATTTACATAGCCTGTAGATTGATTTTCCATTTTGGCTTTTCGTTTAGCCCAGCGTTTTGCCTGGGATAACACTGTGGTTACATAGAAGCCTTTGCCGAAATCAAGTCTTGATTTTGAATATGACACCAAAGGTCTTTCAACAATTACAGACGAACCGTGGTACACTAACATAATTTACTTCCTCTTTTCTCCACATACTCTGATATATCCTCTATCAATGCTTCCACGCCCATAGTATGTAGTACATCATAAAATGGGACAAGGTATTCTTTTATGCAGCCGGTCTTATCGAGAATGTGGTATATTTCCGAAGAAGAACGTCTGTATTCGCCTGCAAGCGCATTTATCATATAGATGACGAACTCAGCCGAAGCTCTATCCATACGACTCTCTGAATTTGTTTCTGCCATATTATGCACCCCCTATATATACAGTATAGCACATTAGGTGCATTTTGTCAAGAGTAATGAAATTGACCTGCGTAAACCCCATTTATAGTCTGCTTGTTCCTGCTCCTGACCTTATATATCCATAGAAAAATGCCCCTTTAAGGAGTGATAGTTTATGAACGATAGAAATAATCAGTATGCACAGAGTATGTATATTAATATGCAGAATGGTGAGGGTGAATTCTTTAACAATAACTCACCTCCGAAGCTCGGTGAGAAGTCTATAACAGAGAATGGTACTTATACTGCCAAGGAAGATAAGCTTGACGGTTATTCTTCTGTTACGGCTGATGTAGCAGGCGATGCTCATTTTTCAGAAGTAGATGTTACTGTTCCAAGTGCTACAGGTAATGTGAATTGTAAGATTTTAGATAGTAAAGATGGATTATATGCTATTGAATCTACATCAGAATTTTGTGATTTTAGTTTGGTAACACCAGCGAAAAAACTTACAGTTTTGTATCTTACTCCGAACATAATATTCACCCCATCGTCTGATTTTGATGGATTCTATGATGGTGACAATAAAGTGCTATCCACTGGAGATGAGATTGTACCTGGGGATGGTAAAAGGTATCTTGCTAAATGCAATAGACAATATGGTGTTGGACCTTTATCGGTGACTATCACAAAATATTCTGCAAATCATAGAGCTATAATAAAATAATATTTAAGAATGGACAAATTAGAATCAAGGCAGCCGATATCTATCAGCTGCCTTTTTTGTATCAAAAACCTTGTATAAAAAGTAAAGAAAAGCTATCGGTGGTGATACGATGTATTGTAAAGTATGCGGCTACGGCGGTGAAACGAAAGAAGCCTGTCCGAGGTGTGGTGCAACTGGCACTGACCTTATAGACATACCTGCTCTTGCACAGGGACCTGCTTACGAGCCTGATGAACTTGATCTGACACGAGACGAAGTAGGTTTCACACACCCTAATCTCCATGTCAGAATGGATAAACATATTGAGGGTGTATACAGGGCAATAAATTATCCTCCGAGCTATGATGTCAGACCTACCGAATTTACGATCGACAGGGAAAATAAAAAGATAGTGGAGTATAACGGGGAGCAGGCTTCGCCTAAAATTTCCATTCTTTTTCCTGAAAACGGGATCACCACGATAGGTTCAGGGGCATTTGCCGGTAAAGATGTATATTTTGTTGATATCCCCGAGGGGTTCACAAAAATAGAGTAAAAGGGGAAAGAGGTATTTCAAGGAAAGCGAGTGATCGTTGTGAAATATTTGTTTCTTTTAGTTAACATAGGTATATTCATATTTGCCCCTGCAGTTCTTCTTATCTGCATTATCGGGGGCAGAGAGAAACGGAGTGATACGAATGGCAATATATGAAGTTAATACATGGGCGGCGGCTATGGCAGCTTTGGTGACAGAAGGTCAGGGTACATGGGGTGACTCTGTTATAAAGCTTACAGATGACATAGATTTGAATGATGAAGCTCCCGAGGGTAGTGCTACATCGGTTACAAAGGACGGCAGTACAGGTACACTTACAATAGATGGAACTGCAACAGGCAAAGAGCGTTATGAGGTGCGTAATCTGAGAAATGTAGTCGGCGGTTCATCAGCTATAATCACCATAGGTGGCTCTCTTTCAAACACACATACATTAAAATTCAAGAATATAGACTTTGTAAATCTTCTCATATCAGGCGCAGCATTTCTTGCAAGGGGTGTCAGCAATATTGGATTAGTCGTTATTTTTGAAAACTGTCGTTTTGTTGGTACAAGAAGCGGAGCGGACTGCTATCTGTATAACAGCTATCAGAATATAACTCTGACTTCATGCTTTGTGAATCTGCCGTGGCAGGGTCTCGGACAAACTGATTTGAGCTGTACATCTCTTATACCTAAGATTACAAGCAGTAGTATTACAAGTTCTGCTGTAGCAAACTATTGTTGGTTTCGTGAACATTACACAGGCTGGCAGATAAAAGATAAGGCAGGATATGATAGTGCAGATTGTTATGTGTGGTCATGCAGCTTTTTCAGATGTTCGGGATGCTATATCGACGGTGATATGAAAGTTGGTGCATACAACACAACAGCCTTTACAACTTCTGGTATCGGTGATATTCTGTGGCGTAAGAATGAAGCCAGCTACACTCCGTCTGCTATGAATGTGTTTGATGCATCTATTGACTGTGGTTCATTTAACAATGTCAAGTATGGCTGGTGGTATGGTCTGTATGTGCAGAGAGCACATAAGTCAAATGGTACTCCTATCACTATTGATTTAGCGACTGATGCAGGTCCAAGCTTGCCATCGTCTGCAAGAAAACCTCTGTTGGCTACTGTAGAACAATCCAAAGATGCTCAGTGGCTGTATGAGAATGGTTTTGATATCGTTATACCTGATTAAAGGAGTGATAGTCTATGCCGACAGCTAATGCATGGTCTCTTACTTCCGATGGCAGACTTGAAATAGCAGGCAAAACACCTGAGAGCAGCATATCCTATGACTATACCCATAAGTCAGAATATGCATGGTACATGAACAGGCAGCAGGCCATAAGTGCAGAAGCTGTACCTGCTCCACTCGGTTGGAGCGCTCCGTATCCTTATGGTGTGTGGTATATGCAATCTGATAGTGTGCTTCATGCCAGTGGTATGCCTGACAGATTAAGGTGGTCAAGACCTTACCCTGCTACGGTATGGTATTTTGATGAAGAGCTTGATCACGTTTTCAATTCCATGATACCATTAGAACTTATACCTCCTCCCGAACTTCCAGGCGCTTTTGAGGGCTGTGAAGATCTGCACTTTGTCAGAATACCGAAGTCAGTAAAGAAAATAGGCAATCACGCTTTTATGGGTACTGCTCTTGAGTGTGTTATGATCTCAAAAAGCTGCCGCTATTCGTTCAATTCATTTCCTCAGAATTGTGAGATACTATTTTATGAGGATATGTATGATATAAACTACGAGGAATATATTTTCGGAGTGAATAACTATAGAAGAACGGATATATTCGTACCTGAGTCTGAGGAAGACACAAGTGAGATACCATAATAATAGCAGCTTCTGCACAAAGCAGGAGCTGTTTTTTATATATTAACCTTGTATATGGGTAAGACTAAACATCATGCGAGGTGATTACCAGATGTTCAGAATCGACAGGAATATGCGTATCGACCATAATGTTCGGTTCAATATATTAGACAGGGCAACAGGTACGCTTGTAAGGAGCTATGAAGGTCATAATCAGGCTACCAATTCTATGCTCACCGGCATAGCCCATTATCTCTGCGGTGACGGTGTGCTCAATCAGGGATTTGATATGCTCAGCAGTCTGCTCCCGAGATACATATCACTCGGTACAATGGGTCTTATGAACCAGGATGAGGACGAGGAACATCTTCCGGCAGGTATAAGCGGTTATGGTGAAGAGCCGCAAGGCGAGGAAGAAACTGCCGAAGCTTATGAAATAAGACGTTTCCGCAGTTATATGCAGCAGATGCCGAGTTACGGAGCAGACGGCTACTACACAAATACTTCAATGAATAACAGTCGTCCGTATCTTGGTCTCGGACCTGCTTTCCAGTACAGGGAAACGACTTCCGTTATAGACTGTGAGCTTGTAAGTCCGACGTTTCCGAGAGCTCAGATATCATACAGGAGCATTACCCCCGAGGACAGGTCGGAAACTCCTGAGACTATAGATATCATTTATTCTGCAATGATATCCACCGGGGCACTTGCTCAGTTCAGGGAGCCTGACAAGGACTATATCTTCATAACCGAAGCAGGTCTGTGGTCTACCCCCGTTTACTCTTCTGACCCGTCAGAAAGCCCTCAGACCATAGGCAGAGGTCTGCTTGCCGGCTACCGTATAGCTCCGCCAAGCGAGAATGACTGGGATATGAGTATCCCTGCCAATCGTCAGCTGCTTAAAAGTCAGGTGATACGTGTGGGTATCAATCAGGTCGTACAGGTCATCTGGAAGATACAGATAGGTTCTATGAGCCAGCTCACATCAAGGATATATGATACTTCCATATATATCGGAAAGGGGGAGACCTGATGGCTAAGGTGTATGATGAAACGTATTCCGACAGCAGCGGAACAGAACGCATACGTCAGAGAATGCTTACCTATGATTACTGGGATCATGTAGAATACGGGCAGACTATATCTATAAGCGGTACTGCATACAAATTCACGAAGTTTTATCTTGATGCGGCAGAAACTGTGTGTATTGCAGTGGGTGAGCCATATGAGCTTCCCCGTTCCTACTCTATCATTTTTCAGATCAACAACGAGTTTGATACCGATGATATCCTAAATCCCAATTATCAGAACGGCAGACTGTTCATGGTAGAGAACAATACGGGTATGTTTGCCTGCACAATGCCTGCCGAGTCTGACGGCAAGATACCCAACGGTTTCTTTGTAGCACAGGCTCTTTCGCAGGACGGTCAGAACAATGTGCAGAATGTAGCCGGCAGATTTTTTGGAAACGGCTCAAATGTAGACGTAAATACAAAGACATATGAGTTTATAGGCTATATACTGTATGTCACCGGGGAGACCTTCGGCGAAGGCGTTAAGATACAGAAGAATTTCAATGCGAGCTACGGGCAGGGATACAACTGCCTGCTCCCACTTATCGGAGCAGATGCCGGCATACCGTCAGGAATATTCTATCCTTTGCAGCTTGAGACCGACTACAAAGATGTGCTGACACTCCGTATGAACGGAAAAACCTTTTATTTATGTGGCAATGCTGCCATCATAGATTATTTCGACCAGTGAGGTGACGATATGGAAGAAACTGTATTCACATCGGCAGGTGTGCTCGATCTGCTGTCTCAGATAGATGAACTTCGTGACTACGATATACATCTTGACGATAATAACGGTAATATCTCCCTTACTATCGGTGAGACCACATACAAGATAGCAGAACCTGAGGAAGTCATAGAAGTTCCCGAAGAGGTCGTGGCTGAGATATCGGATATAGCCGATGAAGCTGTCGGCAGTATAGCCGGAGAGCCTGAGCCTGTGGAATCGGGACTTATAAAAGAAGCACTCAAAACTCTGCTTGTAGGCGGTGCAGTAAGGCTTGCCGCCAAAATACTGGAAGGTAGGTAATGCTGCATGGCTGATTCTGTAAAGAATAAAAATATACTCGGTACGTATGAGGGCGAAGCTCTCGATACGAATATAACGAACCTCAACGGTCTCGACATCACAAGAGATGTTATTGAGAACGTTCTTGCTTCCGATGAATACCAGAAAGGTATTGAGGCAAAGTGGTATCTCGGATATCTCGGACACCCGGAAGACCCACTCTGCGCTGATTTCAAGAATGCCTGCATCACGATGACGGATATGAGTATTGATGATGACGGCAAGGTATACGCTAAGTTCGATCTGCTCGATACTCCCGTGGGACGTATAGTGAAGACTATGCAGGAAGCAGGCGTGGTATTCGGTATCTCAATAAGAGGAGCAGGTGATATCGTAGGCAGTTCGGTAGACCCCGATACTTTTATGTTCCGCGGTTTTGACCTGGTGGCTTTTCCTGCTTATCCGGACAGTGTCCCCGAGTTCATAGCTGCTTCTACCGATCCGATGAAGCGTAAGAAGTATCAGGCTATCTGTGCTGCTGTGAGCAAAGACATCGACAATATCGACAGTGTTGAAGCTATCGACATTATCCAGTCTCAGTTCGCTCCGCAGTCGGATGAATACAAGGCCCTTGAGAAACGCAAGGAAGATATACAGTCAGAAGAAACCTTAAATATAGATGAGGATAAGGTCGAGGCAATGACTGACCTTTACCTTGAAAGTCAGGACGTTATTGCGGAGCAGGACAGAGAGATACGCGAGCTCAGAGAGGAAAAGCGTATGGAAGTCAGTGCCGCAGAGCGTAAGATGTCTGCCGTAAAGCGTATCACCGCTTCGCAGATGTCGGATATCCGTGTCAGCTTAGACAAAGCAGTAGCTTCAAGGGATATGTATAAGACTAAATACATATCCGCTTCAAAGAAGCTGGAAGCTGCTGAAAAGTCTAACCTTATATATATGCAGAAGATCGAAGCGGCTCAGGCAAAGCATGATACTGAGACAAAGCGCAAGGATTCTATTATAGCTTCTCTCCGTTCGGAAGTACGCAAAACTGTTGCGGCAAGCAGAAATGAGGAGAAAGCAGCATCTGACCTGGGTGCAGATAATGAGAGACTGAGCGCAGAACTTGAAAGCTGTCAGGCAAATCTGAGAGCCTATCAGGAAGCTTATGCAAATATCTATGCTCATGCCCTCGGCGTAAGCTTTGATTCTATGCAGATATCGTCCTCGATGTCAGTTGATGAACTTCAGCAGATGATCTCGGGTTCGACCAATTCAGTAAATATTACACCGTCTGTCACCGTTATGGACGGAATGTTTATTGACGATGACGATAACGGCGACTTAATTACATTATAACACTAAGGAGTGAATAGTATGGCAATCAAAAAGTCTTTCAGCCCTGCCGGTCGCAGACCTGCTAACCGCAGACCCGTAACTGCAAGCAGAGCTATCACAGCCGGTAAATCTATCACATCGGCTGCAAGAAATAGAAATGCAAGACCTCAGTCTGCTACAAGTGCAAAGTTCAATGCTGTAATGGCTTCACTTTCACCCGAGAAGCAGAACTTTACAAGAGCTATCATGGCTAATTACCGCAGAATGGGTACTCCTATCACAGCGGCTACAAATACAAGCAATATCGCAGCTAAGCCTGATTTCATGGAACTGCTCCCTATCTTCACACAGAAGCTCCTGCTTCTCGATGTATTCGGTTCAGTTGCAATGAAGAGCAGACAGCAGCTTATCCCTTACTTTAAGGTCAAGACTGAGAATACAAAGGGTGAGACATTAAAGAACACAATTCTTGCTTCTCCTTTTGTGAATGCTCAGGGTGTTGACCCCAACTTCACAGGCAGAGTTGTAAAGAATGAGGTCGTTTCCGATGCAGCAGGCTCATTCACAACAGGCAATCTTGCATATATCCCTGTTCTTCCCGGCTCAGTAACAGTTATCGTTACTATCAGCGGCACAGCAACAGCTTACACTGATGACGGAGCAGGTAACATCGTCGGTACAGGCGGCGCAGCAGCAGGTACTATCGACTATGCAACAGGTACTCTTACATTCACAAATGCTCAGGTACTCTCAGCAGGCGATACTGTCAAGGCTACATATCAGTATGATAACGAGACAGTAGGACCTAACACAAACGGTGAGTACGGCGCAGCAATGGGCAAGATAGACCTTCAGCTCGACGAGATCAACCTCGTTGCGACCGCTCGTGAGGTTGCTTGCTACTGGTCTGTATACAGTGCGTTTGCTGCTTCACAGGAGTATGGCGCTAACATCGGTGACATGAGCAAGGAAGCTGCTTTCAGCCAGCTTACAGCTGAGCTCAACACAGCAGGCTTCAAGCTCCTCTCTGATGCGGCAGCTTATAATCCTCAGTACAACTGGGATGCTGCTCCTGTTAAGTCCGGCAGCGTTGTTCCAAGCGACTACCTCAATATGTTCAAGCTCAAGCTCGGACAGGCAAGCGCTTCTATCTATCAGCGTACAAGACTTACACAGCCTAACTTCCTTATCGTAGGTACAAACACAGCTGAGTACCTCAAGATGGTAAACGGCTTCAAGGCTGATACAGCTGAGGATAACGTAGGACCTTACAAGCTCGGTTCTCTCGACCAGTTCAAGACGATCATCTGCGATCCTAACTATGACCCCGATACATGGGTCATGGGCTGCAAGAGCACAGATATCCGTCGTAACTCCGCTCTCTTCGGCGAATATATGCCATTTACCAGCACAGATGCTATCGGTCTTGCTAATGCTTCGATCCAGCAGGGCTATGTATCAATGCAGGCTATGGAAGTTGTTAATCCCGATACTATCGTTAAGGGCAGACTCCTCGGCACATTCTGATCGGCGAGATAAGATACGTCATGCCGTACACACTGCGTGTGCGGCATGAGATCCAATACTTTATATATGAAATGAGGTAATTGTATGGCATACACAGTAACAATTGTGTACAAGGGACCTGAGGCTCCTACAAATATTCCTTTTGTAAGCCCTATCTGCGCTCTCTATGTACCTACTAATTCATATATTGATACTCCTGCTTACGAGGGTACTGTATATGATACAAACGTTCCCGGCTTCGGTCAGCTCAACATCATGGAGCCTTATGCTACAACAAGCTTCCCGTATCCTGTACCGCTTGCTCAGTTCAAGCTTGCAGTTGTCGGCGAAGATGACGGCGAGGGCGGCAAGACTGTTACATTTACAGTTGATACTTATGAGGAAGCATTCTGGTATATGCAGGCAGGTTCTGTTCTCGGCGACCAGGGCTTCACAGTTACAGTAGAGGCTGTTGAAGGCTGATAACGGTCATTCCGGCTGACTTTTCTATTTATATATCTTCTTATTACAGGTAGGTGAGCATGAAATGACAGTAAGCGAATATACAGCGAAGCTTAGTTTCATGCTCGGCTTCCCTGCAAACAAGAATATCGAGGGGGTCGATCTGTCAGAGGCTGTCAGGATAGCTTTTGACGAATTGAAGGAATACATGAAGACTCCTGTCAGCCTTACAGTTCCGTATGCTACAAGGATAGACCTAAAGGCTGTCGGTATAAATACCGTGAATGTGCTGCGTGTCAGACCAGCAGAGCCCCGTTTGGGTCTGAGCCTTACTTCCTTTGAAAGCGGTAACGTCTTTCAGGTAGCTGCCGCAGTCAATCTCGGAAGCGGTTACGGAGCAGGCACAGGACTTAACATAGATCCTATAGTTTCACAGCTTGCTTTGCAGCAGGTGAGAAACACATTGTCCACTGATCTGGACTTCACATACGACCAGCTCAATGATGTGGTATACATACCGCACAGAGCACCCATACCAGCTACTGTCACCATACAGTATGTGCCCAAGTTCACAGATGTGTGCGAGATAGTAGAGCCCACATGGCAGAATTACCTTACCCGTCTTGCTCTTGCCTATGCCAAGATATCAATAGGCAGAACAAGAAGTAAGTATGTTATAGAAGGCTCGAATGTGTCCCTTGACGGAGCGCAGCTCCTCGATGAGGGTAATGCAGAGCTCGAAGCTGCAAGGAATGAGCTTAAAGCTAAACCTCCCAAGCTTCGTATACGAAATTAATCTATGAAAGGTGGCATACCATATGAGACTTAATAAGAACAGAAAGCCTATCAAGGCAGAGACAAATATTGAGCAGGAAGCTACAGACCTTCTCTTTGAGGTAGAGGATGTTGCTCAGCTCGTAGCTGAGATCACCGGCGAAGACGTTGACGTTACTGCTGACGAGAACGAAGTTACCTTTGAGGTAGCAGGCGAGTCATATACCTGCGAAGCAGAGGGTGACGAGGAAGTAGTAGAGATGTCTGTAAGGGCTAAGAAGTCTATGAGAAAGCTTACGGCTTCCAGGAACCGCAAGGTAACAGCTTCGAGAAATATGGCAAGAAAGCCTGTTGGCAAGACCGTTAAGAGATTTGCTAACAAGAGAAAGTAATTTTTCTTGACAATAAAGCCATCGGCGCAACAGTGTCGATGGCTTATTTTATAACTATAGAGGTGATATTTGTGATCAATGGAAACAACTCCTACTGGCATAATGCGGCAATCAACAACCGCAAGGATAATGACGAATGGAAAATAGCCAAGGATACAGTCGGTAACAGCTTTAGTGTAGCTGACGAAGGTAAGGTTGTAGTTGATGGAAAATTGGTGTCTCAGACAGCAAAGCCTGACGAAATAACCGAGAATGGCACTATTGATACTACGACATATGATAGCGTTACTGTCAATGTATCAGGCGGTGGCGGTTCTGTTGGTAGTGCAGATGTTAATTTCTATGATTATGACGGAACTATCGTCAATTCTTATACAGCGGCAGAGTTTGCTGATTTGTCAGCTTTGCCTGAAAATCCAACTCACGAAGGGCTTACAGCACAAGGTTGGAATTGGTCTTTGGCTGATGCACAAGCTTATGTAGCAGATTATGGTCTACTTAATCTTGGACAGATGTATATCACGGATGACAGTAAGACAAGGATATATATTTCTCTCCATGATGGAAGATTAAGCCCTTATCTTGGTTTGACGGGTATAGAAGCGGGGACAACTGTCACGATTGACTGGGGTGATGGTAGTAATACTGAAACTGTTTCTCTTGAAACTTCTACTGTTTATACACCTCATATATACGCAACTGAAGGGAAATTTGTTATCACTGTTAATGTTAATAGCGGAAGGATAAAATTTACTGGGAATTCATCCTCCTGGGGTAATATACTGATCTGCAGTGCATCCCCTAATTCAGACAGGGATAGAGTATATCTATGCGCAATTGAGAAAATTGAGTTAGGAAGTTCAGTTGCAAGCATAGAAAACTATGCTTTCCGTGGGTGTACTTTATTGAAGAGTATAACAATACCTAATTCAGTCACAAGTATTGGAGACTATGCGTTATATCAGTGCTATACATTACAAAGTGTGATAATACCAAATACAGTCACAAGTATTGGAACCTATGCGATCTATCAGTGCTACGCACTACAAAGTGTGATAATGCCAAATACAATCACAAGTATTGGAACCAATGCTTTTACCGGTTGTTCAACATTACAAAGTGTGATAATACCAAATTCAGTCATAAGTATTGGAAGCCGTGCTTTTTCAAGTTGTTCAACATTACAAAATGTGGTAATACCAAACACAGTCACAAGTATTGGAGAATATACTTTTTCAAGTTGTTCAACATTACAAAGTGTGATATTACCAAATTCAGTAACACAAATAGCTGCTAATACTTTTCAATACTGCCAAGGATTACATAGTATAATAATACCAAATTCAGTAACACAAATAGGCCAGGCTTTTTCTGACTGTATGGGAATGGGGTTCATCAAATTTGAATCAAACACTCCACCAACAGTTTCATCATCATATGCATTTGGTGCAGATACTATTCCAAACGATTGCATAATTTATGTACCGACAGGGACTCTTTCCAAATACAAATCAGCAAGGTATTATCCTAATCCAAGTAGTTTTACTTACATCGAGTATTAAAAATGGTAATTTGGAAATACCTACGATAAGTGCAAATAATTATCCAAATCCATCGACATACACATATGAAGAGTATTAAAGGAGGGATAACATAAGTGTCGGTGGCTTATTTAATATACAACAAGAGGTGATATTTATGATTAATGGTAACAACTCATACTGGCAGAACGCTTCTATGAATATCCGCAAGGACGAGGACGAGTGGAGACTTGCTAAGGATACTGTGCCTGCTCCGTCAGAATTAGGTACAAAGGAAATTACCGAGAATGGTGATTATTCAGCCAAAGATGACGGACTTGACGGTTATTCAAACGTAAGTGTATCTGTTTCAAATTCATATACATCGGAAGATGAGGGTAAAGTAGTAGATAATGGTGCGCTTGTATCTCAGACATCTATGCCTGACGAAATAACTGAGAATGGTACTATCAATACCACTTTATATAACAGTGTGACAGTAAATGTTTCAGGTGGTGGCGGTGCTTCATCAGGAAAGGATATCGTATTCTATGATTATGATGGTACTGTAGTTGCATCATACTCAGCTTATGATTTCTCAACTCTTACAGAAATGCCTGCAAACCCCACTCATGAAGGACTTACTTCTCAGGGTTGGAACTGGTCATTCCAAGATGTACAGAACTTTATTGAAACTTCTGGTTATGGTAAACTTAACATCGGTCAGATGTATATAACCAATGATGGTAAGACGAGGCTCTACTTTATGCCTGACAGGAACTACCTTGAAGTACCGTTATATTTGAACCTTGCAGAGAATACAGAGCTTGACATTGATTGGGGTGGTAACTACGGACATGAAACATGGACAAGTAATGATGGTGATGATTACAAGAGTATGTGGTATGATGATGGTAAACCGCAAGTTATTACGATAACTGTTGTGTCAGGTTCATTTTCATTCCCTTCGTTAGAAGCACCTGTACCAGGTCTGAACAAAGTAGAGTTAGGTACTGGTATCACATATATTGCAGGAAATTCATTTAGTTCGTGTACTAAGTTATCTTCAATAACAATGCCAAATTCTATAACACGTATTGGGGCTGGTGCTTTTTATGGATGCCCATTGTCCTTTATAGTGCTTCCAAGTGGGGTTTCTCTCCTTGATGGCGATATATTCTATAATTGTAAAGCGCTATCTGCAATCTCATTACCTAATTCAATTACGTCTATTGTTGAAAATATGTTCAATGAGTGCTCCGCATTAACATCAATAACAATTCCATATTCTGTCACTCGTATTGAGTCTCTGGCTTTTTCAAATTGCTCAGGATTGACCTCGATAGTATTTCCAAGCTCAATCGGAGAGATAGAGGGTTATACTTTCAGTGATTGTGATGCTTTGGTTTCATTACAGTTTGAATCGATACACCCTCCGAGATTAAATGGTACTTTGGGTATACCTACAACGTGTGCAATATATATTCCAGAAGGTAGCTATTCTGAGTATACAAGTGCATCTAATTATCCTGATGATGGTGATTACCAATACGTAGAATATTAAAGGAGTGATAACATATGAATACAAACAATGAATTTTATCAGAATTCAATGATAAACGCTCGTAAGGATAACGACGAGTGGAAAAATGCGGCTGGGACTTGTTCTCCTAATCTTATAGAGAAGTCTATCACTGAAAATGGTGATTACTCAGCGAAAACAGACGGTGCAGACGGATATTCATGTGTTGGTGTAAATGTAAAGCCTTATTTCAGAAACTTATTTTTATCTACTCCGTATATCACAGGATATGGTCAATCTTTGGATTTTACTTTACGTGTAACACATGTAATGTATAGAACTGATGGAAATTATCTAGCAAGCACTGATAGTCAATCTCAGATTTGCATGCTTGGGACAAGGGCTAAGAAAATCGATATTGCACGTATGCTTCCATCTACAATACTAGTATTCAACCCTGATACTGATTTTGAGGGTTTCACTAGTGATGGAAATCCTGTAACGGTTACAGGCGCATCTACTGAAAATGCTACTAAAGATGATACTTTTGTAGGTTATGTAACAGGGTCTGTTCCAGGACAACCGCCGTGTGATTCGATATACATAGTTAAGAAAACAAGCGACCAGTTCCCGTTTATTTGCCGTATAGAATAATACTAAAAGCGGAGCAGAAATAAATCCGCTCCGCTTTAACATATCGCATCTTGAACGATACTCTTTTCATAGCCAAATATATAATAACACATATTCTTGCATTTGTCAAGAGATAGGAGTGATACAGTTGAAAAATGTACAAGCCGGAGTTATAACCAACATCTTGAATATAATTGCAAAGATATCTGATGACCTGTATGCATGGCTCGATGAGTCCGATGCAAGGGATATCAGAGTTGATAAGGTTGAAAAGGTGGAAGATGATGAAGCAAAGCAGGCGTTTGATTTTAAAGTCACATTCCTGCAGAATTCGGACGGTACCAAATCGTCACCATATAAGTATAAAATTTCATTGATACTGCCTAAATATACTGACCTGTATACAAGAAAATACAAGAAAATGCCTGATATTGATGACCTGCAGAAATTCTATGCTGATGTCGCCTGCGACGTATATGTAGAACCGCTTACAGAGAACACAGGTAAGACCGCTTACAGAAAAGATGTAAAGGGTAAGGACTTTTGGAAAGTTTCAAGAGAAATGTTCCTTGAACTTATGGACGAAGATACGAAGCAGGCTTTCGGTATAAAGGGCGCAAGAACAATGAAAGTCCGTCTGCAGCGTATCTGCGGTGCAAAGGAAACATCAGTCAATCTGTCTGCTATTGTAGCAAACTATGAACTTGTACAGGCTTATGCCGATCTTGACAGTCTGCTTACTTCCGACGAGTTCATGGGTACATTGTCCGACGAACCTCAGACTTTTCAGATAACCGAAACAGCAGATGATTTTGATATAGTCCCTGCGGATATATCCATAATGGAGCAGGCAGAGTTTGCTCTTAATGGTCTGCTCTGTGCTGCGGTGCAGTTCCAGATGGATATTCAGATACTTAAATGGTACTGTGCATATAACAGTAAGCTGTTTACTGTAACGGGTAATCTTATGTGGTCTGCTAATTCCTGGGTAGACAGGTTCGGTATGTGGTACGTAGAGATGACAGACAGTGTCTGCGATACTTCACAGTGTCATCTTGCCCCTGTTCAGCTCTCTGATGGCAGTGAAGCCGATGCTGATATCCAGCTCCTAACCGCAGTCGATAATACTATTACAGCATACCTCGAAGTGCTGGAACAGCAGTATATAAACCTGCCGCATGATATGCAGCGCGAGGTGGACGGTCTTATCCGTGAGCTGAAGGAGACAAAGGAGATATCTCTGAAACAGGCTATGTGATGTTCTGCTGTTTTATCTGCACCCCACCTCGTTATATATATCATAGAGGTGATGGAATATGTCACTTGACAAAGACGGTGATTTTCGCAGAATACTTGAAAAGAGTGAGAATCCATATGCAGATGTTACCATGGTATTCAGGCAGGCGAGAAAGCTTGCAGATGACCATAATAATGAGATACTGCATTCAAAGGCGATAACTCATATCCTGCACGGCACAGAACCGGCTCCGAAAGAGATGAAACGCTCGGAGAGGGAAGCAGAGATCATACGTGATTTTTTCTGCTCGATCGAGGACAAGGAAGTATGTGATGCGGTATACGACTCGTATTATGAAGGCAAGCAGAACAGCAACCTTGTATATGTATATAACGGAATTACTGACGAAGCACGGAAAGCAAGGGTACGTATTCTTGTTAAAATGCTTATCAGAAAGATAAAATGAATGGAGGAAAGAATTTTGGCTAAGAAGAAAAAGACCGTTGCGGCTGTTGAGACCAAACCTGAGGAGCAGGCTGAGCTTGTAGCAGAAGAAGTGAAAGGCGAAGCACTCCCGGAAATAACAGAAGAAACCAAAGATGAAATAAAGGAAGCTCCTGCTGAGGAGCCGGCAAAGGAAGAACCAAAACCGAAGCGCAGCCGTAAAAAGGCAGAGCCTGCTGCCGCTGAGCCTAAGACAGGTCCGCTTGTAATAAACGGCACCGCATGGCTCTATCCCACGTCTGTGGCTAATAAGACTATAAAGACCATTACCGGTGAGGTATATCCCTGGGGTGACGAAGTTACAGGTCGAATACCCGTAACAAAGGAAGCTGAGGGAGCAGGCGATATAAAGCAGCTTCTCGGCTGGGTGGACAAGGGAGATATAAAGTAAACGGCAGGTGATCTGAATGGTTGACGAAAAAGAAGTTACCGTCATCGGTGAAGCGACCGAAGCGGAACTGTCATTCGGCAGAGGTGATGACGAAGAAGAGGAGGGCTGATGTATGGCTTATACGAATTCTTCACTGGTAGCATATACAAGGATTTCCCCTAACAGGAACTCCCCGAGAAATCAATCTATCACAAAAATAACGATACATCATATGGCAGGTATAATGTCGGTAGAAGATTTCGGCAGCCTTGTGGCTAACTCCGCAAGGCAGATGTCTGCCAACTATGCCATAGGCAATGACGGACGTATAGGTTTGTTCTGCCCTGAATGCGATCGCTCATGGTGTTCATCGTCCGCATGGAACGACAACAGGGCTGTAACTATCGAGGTGTCCAACAGCGCCTATGGTGATGCCTCAGGGTGGCCTGTGGGCGAAGCAGCGTACAACTCACTCATAAAGCTGTGCGTTGATATCTGTAAGAGAAACGACATAAAAGAGCTCAAATTCACGGGTGATCCGAGCGGTTCTCTTACATACCACTATATGTTCGCTGCAACAGCCTGTCCAGGACCGTGGATAAAGGCAAGAACACAGGAGATATGCAGCAGGGTGAACGCTCAGCTGAAAACGACAGAGACTCCTGCTCCTGTTAAATTTCAGAAAGGTGACCTTGTAAGGATAAGAGAGGGTGCAACATACTACGGCGGCAGCTCCATACCTGCGTGGGTAAAGAACGAGCAATGGTATATCGACTCTATCATCGGCGACAGGGCTGTTCTCGGTAAGAACGTAAATGGTGACAGGAATATTCAGTCACCGATAAACACCTCAAATCTTATCATGGTGAAATCCGTGTCAGCGAAGCCGGCTGCTCCGGCAGGTAAGCTCATAAGGCTCACACAGGGGACACCCATATATGACGGAGCAGGCGGAAAGCAGATATCATCTGTGGCTATAACTACTGACTATACTATTGTAGAGGAAAAGACTGTCAAGTACGGTAAACTTAAATCCGGGGTAGGCTGGGTAAAGCTTGACTGAAAAGTAGACTGAGTAGGCAGTTTACAAATATATGACATATGTACAAAATGTGTTTTCCCTTAACCTCTGTTTATTATTCAATGTGATGAAAATTCTGATATGGTACCCAAAATGCGGCAGACAGCCTACTATGTCTGCCGCTTTTTTATTTTCCACCCTCGTTATAGTTATCGGAGGTATAAGTGATATATCTTTGCAGAACTATTTTAAGGAGAAGCACATGACACGATTAGAGATTTTAGCCGCATTCGATATTATGGCTACGAGCCTGCTCCTTATCTGGGGCACAGCTGCGCTCATATCCGAAGCAAGACAGAGAGTTCGCGGACGAAAAGAACTGAAAGCTGAGACTGCTGCGGCGAAAAAAGCAAAAAGCCAATATATCCGGGCATTGAAATGGTATAACCGGGAAATGCTCTGGGAAGAAGTCAGGAGGGATTTGTTATGACAAAGGCACAGATACTGGAAGTATTCAGCATGGTCCTGACGGCAGGGAGTTCGGACACCTACTCCGTGTCCATTGATTACGATACAGAGTTCGGGTATCTTGATATATGGTTCTGGCAAAGCCTGACCCGAGAGAACGTAGATATGGTACGTCATGTATCCAACCGCAGGCAGAATTATGAGGAGATACTTAAATTTGTAAAGGACTGCGTGATCCTTATAGTCGCCGACAGGGCAGAGCAAAAGGTGAAAGACAATGAAAGCAAATGATTATTCCGAGGTGTTGTTATGGAAGATATGATCTACAGACGGACTATCCATGCAAGGCATTGCCTTGAAGCAAGCTGCTACCGCGGCTTTGAGTACAAAGTGGCTTCCGTGGGAGCATGGCCTTGTGCGTATATACGTATACCCGAGAACCACCCATACTTCAATAAATACTATTTTGAGATAGATGTAAAGTGCCATAGTAAGATAGACTTTACAGGTGACCTTGTGTCCATGGACGGCGTGCCCGTTGAGGGCTTCTGGATAGGATGGCGGTATAATGCTCCCGGTGACTTCTCGGGACTTGACCCTGAAAAGGGCGGACAGTACCATAATACCATGGATATAGTATGCGAATGCATCGACATTATCAATCAGCTGATAGAAAGAGGAAAATAAAATGATATCTGTTGTCCAGCAGGGTGATATATATGAAGTACGCTTCCGTTACGACCCACAGTTCATAGCTCTGATAAAAAGAGTGCCCGGCAGGAAATACATTCCCGACGGAAAATACTGGACTATACCGAAGACACATCTCGGGTGGCTCATGAAAGCTGTAACGGGTACAGTCTATCAGAACCGGCTCCGTATAGTTTCCGATGAATATATCGGAGAAAATGCAACGCTCGATTCTACAACGAATATCCCGGATATAGACATATCAGATGTGGACAGATATGTTGTAAAAGGCAGCTCCCTGTATGAACACCAGGTGGATTTCCTTAAATATGCCAAGGCAAAGGAAAAGAACGGTTTCATACTTGCAGATGACATGGGCTGCATTTCAGGCGATGCCATAGTGTCTATACGCAGAGGTCCGTCGAACGAAGTGCTTTCGCTCGCAAGGCTCTGGCGGAGATTCCATAATCCCAGATGTTCCCGTTCCATATATATGGTACGTGCCTGCGACCCGGTGACACATGAGATAGTATTTGAGCCTATACGTGATGTTCTTATCTCCGGTATGAAAGAAGTCTATGAGCTTGAACTCGAAAGCGGCGTAAGGCTGAGGCTGACAGGGGACCATGAGGTACTGACTACAAGAGGCTTTGTTCCTGCCCGTGAGATCCGCTGCTATAACAGCATTGAGACTACCCCCGACTATATCTGCATAGACGGACAGAGCAAGTGCAGATACTGTCGCGCTCTCCGCCTTACGTATGCAGGTACCGAAATGACTTATGATATAAAGCTGGCAGGTCCGCATCATAATTTTCTTGTAAACGATATATTTGTGCATAACTGCGGCAAGACCCTTGAAGTCATCAACTATGCTCTTTATCAGAGGAAACGCTATGGCTATAAGCACTGCCTGATAATCACCTGCATCAACGCAGCCAAGTATGCATGGCAGGAAGATATTGCCAGGCACACCAACGGAAAGGAGCAGGCATATATCCTCGGCTCACGTAAGCTTGTCAGGGGCAAGAAAAAAGGGCAGATACGGTATAACGGCGATGGTATGAACAAGGTAAAGGACCTGCTTCAAGGTACGATGTACGGAGAAAAAGGCGGAGACAAACTGCCGTTCTTCTTGATAGTCAATATCGAAGCTATCGGCAGAGTAAAAACCCTGAACCGCAAATATATCCTTGCGGAGACCATAGTGAAGCAGATACAGAGCGGTGATATCCCCATGATAGCTATCGACGAATGTCATAAGAATATGTCACCTACATCGTTGCAGGGCAAGATAATGCTCAGGATACATAAGGCGACCGGGCGGAAGGCTCAGTGGATCCCCATGACCGGAACACCGATACGAAATAAGCCTACTGATGTATACGCTCCGCTCAAACTTGTGAACGGGCATGAGTTCTCAAGCTTCCGTCAGTGGTCCAATGAGTTCTGCGTATACGGTGATTACGGCTCTGATAAGCTGACATACAGGAATATCCCTCTGCTCAAGGAAATGCTGCAAAAGAACATGATAAGGCGCACGACCGAGGAAGTTCTCGATCTGCCGCCAAGGATATATTTCAATGAGTATGTGGAGAATACCAGGTATCAGCAGACTCTTGCCCTGAGTGTCGCCGAGGAAATGGAAGAAAAACGCAGTGAGATAATGGATTCGATGAATCCTCTGACAGCATTCCTGCGCCTGCGTCAGGTGAACGGCTCTCCCGAGGTCGTTGACGAGCATCTTGAAGTCAATGAAAAATACCCTGCAAAGAACGCCAAACTGCAGAGGCTCTTTGAGATAGTAGAGGATACCGTAGCAAGAGGGGAGAAGATAGTCATATTTTCCAACTGGGCAGTGCCGCTCAGGAACATATACCGTTTCCTCGGTAAGAAATACAAGGTATGCTGTTATGTGGGCTCCATGAAAGAAGAAGACCGTGAGAAACATAAAAAGGTATTTATCAATAATCCCGAGTATAAGATAATGCTCGGCACTATTGCCGTGCTCGGTGCTTCGGTCACACTGACTGTGGCAAATAACGTGCTGTTTTTTGACGAGTGCTGGACTCCTTCAGATAAGGAGCAGGCTATAAAGAGGTGCAACCGTATCGGCAGCACTAAGCCGCTCAATGTCTTTACCCTTATGTCCAAGGACACCGTAGATGAAAGAGTACACAGGATACTCGAAGATAAGGACTGCATGGCTAAATACATAGTAGACGACCAGCTCGATCTGAAAAAGAACCCGGAACTTTTTGACTACCTGCTCGGACTAAAAGAAAATCTTTGAAACATATACAAAACCGCTTGACAAACACATGGTGACATGATATAATACAGTAAAGGATATATTAAACCATTTCCATTTAAGGAGGAGTATATATGACAAACTGTGCAGATATCAGAAAAATCTCACTTAATGACAACAGGTGTGTAAAGGATCAGCTCTGCTATGAGGGCGTTTTGTTCAACAGTGCTGCGTTCGTTATGGATCTTGTCCTCAATAAGGACGAAATGGATAACCGTGATTACCTCGATGCTCTGAGCGACAGCTTCTATGAGACCGTGGAGCAGGTCGTTAAAACTAACAATGTCAGCGTTCCTCACGGTTACCACACCGACTTTTCAATAGAGCTCGACGAGTTCCTCTGTATGCTTGCAGAGCTTGAAGATGACCATATCACTCTCGTGGCGGTCCTCACATACGACCGTTTTGCGAACTACTATGTGGAGTTCCGTACCTGCAACGGCGAAGATGTCCTGCTTAGTGCAAAGATAAATATCCGCAATAGACCTTTGGAGTGGTAATATGGAATATAACGACAGATTTTACAGGTATGTCCCCGAGGGCAATGGTATATCAAGGAAGACAGTCGATACGGACGGTATCGGCGACTGGGCGGATAGCATAGACGGAGTTATCGCTGTTCTTGCTGATGGACAGAAAGGGATGATAGATACTATCAGTTCTATGTGGAAGTATATCAAAGACATGACAGATGCGGTAAGTATGCTTAACAGTATCAACAAAGGGCTCGTTGACAAGGTCGGCGAGCTCGAAACTGAAATAAAGAAGCTGAAAGGGGAGTGAGCCTATGCCGTTACCAAAAAAGAATAAATATACTGCAGAGGAGTATTTCGCACTTACTCCCGGGGCCGATCGGCACACAGAACTCAGAGATGGTGAGGTGATCGAGTTTGCTTCACCGACAACTGTACATCAGGATATAGCAGGAAGCCTATATTCAGAGATACGTATGTATATCCGTGGCAATAAAGGGGAATGCAAGCCTTTTATTTCCCCTCTTGATATCAAGCTCGATGACTACAATGTAGTGCAGCCTGATGTATTTGTCATCTGTGACCCGTCAAAATATGACGACAAACGCTGCTATTGCGCTCCCGACTGGTGTATCGAGGTGCTTTCAACTAACCGCAGCGATGACCTTATAGACAAGCTCAGTCTGTATCAGAAACACGGAGTAAGGGAATACTGGATAGTAGACCCCGAAAATGAGAAAGTACTTGTTTACTTTTTCGAGAGGAGCGAACTTCTGAGTATCTATACATTTGACAGCGATATACCCGTCGGTATCTATGACGGAAAACTCTGTATACGAATCAACGATATGATATAGCTGACCGGGCTGTGGACTTCCGCAGCCTTTGCCCTTACAAGGAAAGGAATTTTACATGGATAGTATAATAGGTGGACATATAGTAGAGAGGTTCCTGAACGGCGAATACGATGTACTCGTTACGGAGAGGGACTATATGAGTTTTCTCAGGACAGTAGAGGAATTTGACCCCCATGCAAAATGGGAGGACGGAAGCAGACCTGCTCAGTGGAAATGGAAGGGTGGGTCAAAAGGGTACGTAATGTCAGCAACGACTGCTGCCGACGGGCATAAGGAACTCGTACAGTGCGATATAAACTTCATCGACGATCCTGAAATGTATAACCTTATAAGCTGGTGGGATTTCAGCGACCATAAAACTGCAAAGCCTGCTCCTGCAAAGCAGACACAGTGCAGTCTCGTACCTGCTCAGCTTCATATAGAAGAGCTTAACAGGAAACTTACAGCCTGCTGGTATCAGCCGAAGTATACTTACTTCTTTGGCGGTAATTATCATAAGTTTGATATCGGGGATAATGCTGACTGGCGCAGGGATTTTGTCCTGCTCGATGATAAAGGCGGCGTGAGCGGATACTTCTCATATAACTACAATGACGGCAGCAAGTCAATGCAGAACTTCGGACTGATAGACTTCTCGGGCAATGGCATGGAACTTGTCCGGCAGGTACTCATAAACGTCCGGGATATGTTTGAGCACGGAGCCCAGAGACTTGAGATACTATGTTTTGAGGATAATCCTGTTAAGAAACTGTATGACTTCTATATGAAACGCTGCGGCGGCAGGCAGGTCGGCAAGCTCACAAGGACCTGCTACTTTGACGGAAAGTACCATAACGCCGTTATATATGAACTGCTTGTTGAAGATATCAAAAACTGAAAGGGGGAGACAGAAAATGCATGAATGTTGTGCAAATTGCAAAAACAGCGTAAGTGAGACCGTAGGTGACCTGGGTACTGCATGGTATTGCAGATATGATTATATAGCGATAGACGACCCGTATTTTGACAAGTGTTCGGGGTATATTCCAAAAGACACCGCAGAGTGATCCGGCAGTCATTATTACATTCAGATATTACAGAAGCAGCAGTAAGGGGTAAAAGTCTTTACTGCTGTTTCTGTAAGTGCCTGAATTTCCTTAAACCTTTTATATCCTTAGAATATTCCTATACAGACAGGAGTGATAAGATGAAACGGTATATCAAGGCTGATTACTATGACGATGAACCCGGTTTTGCTTTTGATAATGCTCCCCATATATTCGGATACAAGTTCTTTTCTACCATGACAGGCATAA
Organism: Ruminococcus sp.; assembly: GCA_017961625.1. Lineage (GTDB taxonomy): Bacteria > Bacillota > Clostridia > Oscillospirales > Ruminococcaceae > Ruminococcus. The sequence goes on from JAGCWY010000133.1 coordinate 80,947, forward strand.
TCATTATGTTCTGCCATGAGGACGAGGACTACCTTGCACAGCGAGTGCATAAGATATATGAGTTTCTTATGGAGATCGAAGATGCCGAAGGCGAATATGAGAGGTACTGCGAGGAGCAGGGTATAAAGATAGTCGATGACGAATACGGCAATCTCACCGAGATCGACAATACATACGTCGCAGAGATAGACGACGTGCAGTATGTCGTAGACGTTATTGCAGAAGATAAAGGGAGGTTCTGATATGAAAAAATATATCAAAGCAGCTTCTGAAAAGAACGAAGCACTCGATGAAGCTCTGGCGGATATAAAGGCGGATTTCGACTATATCATAGACGGCCTTGAAAAACTTGACCGTGACGGTAACGGCAAGGAGGCACTGACAATAGCACTTGATATCCGTACCGACCTTATGGGTATAACAGGCAGAGTTACAAGCACTGTCGGAAAGTGAGGACAATATGAAAAGGTTTATTAAAGCAAGTTATGTTGATAAAGTCTATTCTTATGATCGGCTTGTACTCCAGGGCAATTATGTCACTCCTGCAAAGCTCGCAAAGGCTCTTGATCATGAGATAGCAAATGATGATACTATGATCGACCTGAGAGCAGTATATCACCCTGACAAGGACGAGACTGAGATCATATACAAGTATATTGATGTCAGCGCAAGAGAAGATTTTGACAGGGTAGGTGAGATATAATGGCTAAAAGGAAATTTAAAATTACCGCATCGGAGCAGAACGAAACACTTGACCTGATAAAAAATTACATTCAGGATTTTTATAATACCAATTATGGCGGTACTGCTGATTTTCACGATTTGAAAAGTGTGCCTATTGCAGTGGCCTATGAGGGTCACAGCGATAAGGCATTGGGTCAGGTAGCACTTGACCTTGTTGACTGCAAGATAGTATATGAAGAAAATGATAAAGTCAAGAATATAATTCATAAATTTAAAAATCTCACAGAAATGTGGGATAAGATACGGGAATTTGATTTTGATGATTATCAGAAAATGCTCGTTTATGACTCAACAGATATAAAATCGGCAAAGGTGGCGAATAAAATGAAGAAAGATATCAGATCTTCTGTGAAGAAGTTTACTTGCAAACCTATACTGGCTTCTGCCATTGATAAGATAGCCAAGCTCCCGGAGCAGGGTAAAGTCATCAGCAAGACTGTGAACGGCTGGCCTGTTGTAGTGGTAGGTCTCGGGAACGGCAAGTATATGTATAAGGAATACATGAGACCTGTTGATTCTAAAGGTGACGTGCAGTTTATCAGAGGGCTTATCAAACGCGGTGACTCTCCTGAGAAAGCAGTCGAGAACCTGGGATATAAGTCATATGAGCGTTCGGGTGATGTCGATAGTGCCTGCGGCGGTAAAAAGCCTGTAAAGTCTGCTGCAAGAAAGCCTGCACGTAAGACTGTAAAGGCTTCCACTGAGTATCTTGAATCGGAGCTTGCGGATAAGACAAAGTATAAGCTTATTAAAGATGCTTATAACGAAAATAATCTTACAATTGTTAAGCACGGCGATTCATTTTATTTTGAACGCACCCCGTCTGAAAAAGTTGCTAATTTAGCTATAAAAGAAATAAAACGCATTTATCCCGAACTGACATACATTGGGGACATTAAGGCATCTTTAAAGTCTTCCAAGCGGAGCAGGTCTGTTAAGGCTGCAAAGAAAGATAATATGAACAAGGAAGCCCATAAGTGGTATAACATCTCTCTTACAAAAGAAGAGTATGCTAAGTTCCGCAAGTTCCTGAAAGAGAACGGCTATGAGTATGAGCCGTCCGAGGAAGGACAGAATACCTATGTTAAGGTTTATCTTACTAAGGCAGATGCTGATAAGGTAAATAAATTCCTTGACAGCATGGACGATGTAGAGTCGGCCTGCGGCGGTAAGAAGTCGAAGAAGACTGTCAAGGCTTCTGCCGCTGCAAAACGCAGAGCTAAACAGAGAGTAGCCTGCTCCGAGGACGGGCCGCTATGTGTGTGCGAGCATTGTCTCTGGGATATAGAGTCCCGTGAGGGCAGACAGGTCATTTATGACGAATTTGAGAGCGAAGTTGATTACGGTGAACCGCCTCTTATCTGCGACTGGTGTGAGGAAGAAGTTGAAAAGCTTTATCAGATCACTCCCGGTGAGCGTATTGAAAGTGCTGAGCAACCAGTAAAGGCTGATGATGAGATAACATGGAATCCTAATGATGATATATGGAATGCTCCATTAGAGAAATATTCTATGCGTGAAGTTATAGATGCTATGGATATTTTGGGTTATCATTATGCAAAGCCGACATATGATGTTGCAGGACCTATAAAATTCACAGGTTATCGTCAAGTTCACGGATTGTCGACATTCAGGAATTGGCATGAAGTTGAAGAATTCATAGATGATGCTTTAAGATATGGCGTTAGTGAATCCGATGGTTATTCTCCTGATGCTGTACAATACATTCCTGAATTGCTCGAACAGGTACTTGTGGATGGTGAGAAGTGGGATGGTTATCGAGATGATATCGATGCTTCTGCAAAGGCTGTAAAATGCTCACGCTCTGATAATTATAACGATCTTGATGAGCATATGCAATTCAGAGTTTGTACTTATTTTGATGATAACTTCCGTGATCTTGAAGATTGCGCTGTATTTGACAACCTTGATGAAGCAATTGATTATGCACACGAAAGTCTGGGTAAAGGTCCAACGTCTATTGAAGATTATTTTACAGGCAAGCTTGAAATTAATCCTGACGAGTATTGGGATAATTTCGATGGTGAATTTGAATGTACATCTGAAATCGCAGATTGGGTGCAAAATGTACGAAGCGATAGAATGGACCATTATGTTGAACCATGGTTAGAAGACTGGCAGTACAATACGGACATCGGTATGTCAGTTAAAGGCGACCGTTTTGGGAAAACTGTAACTGCAGCTGATTCACTTAATATGAAAGCAGGAGCAGGACATTCAGCTGAATGGGTGCTCAGAGGTTGTTCATCCACAGGGGAAGATATTACAACTGACCGCATAGGTTTTCAGGAAGATGTTAAACAGGCTGTATCAGATATGTTTGCATATCCAGAAGTTGATACTATCGATCTTTATAAAGTGGATTATGAGTATGATACTACAGGCACATTTGAAGATGAAGAACTATTTACAGTTTTTACTCGTAGTGATTTTGAGCGTACAGGCAGAGCTATTCCTCAATATGATATGGACTATATGGATTATGCAGACGATACCTCAGAAATAATTGATCCAGATGATTATGCTGAGTCTGAATTTGATAAAGCAATAAATGCTGCATTAAACAATGAAAGTAGAACAGATTACATCTCTAATCCAATCTATGAGCTTGATAAGTATTTAAAGGACCTTGCCGAGGGTGTTGTATACAAGCTTCCGAAGCTTACATACGAGATATCAGATGAAGCAATCACGTTCTCTGATGCCGAGGGTAATGTAGTATATGTCCAGCCTGTCAGTGATATTGTTCCCGAGCCTGATGATTTGGAGCATGATATGGAAGAACTTGCGGAAGCTGTTGTCCGTGACGGTCTGGAGCAGGCAGAGCGTGAGGAATTTGACCGCGCATGGGATGCGACTTACGACCCCGATACTGCTATGAGAAAGATCGAATTTGCTGTCGGTGATGACGACCTTGACTATATCACTGGTGATGATGAGGATCTGGGCTATGGTTTCAACAGCAACGGTGAAGCTCTTGACGAAAGTACAGTAGACGAACTTTGCAGGATAGCAAATGAGATACTGGACAGTTCAGAGCTTGCTCAGTATGACAGATATACTCATGTCGACCGTGACTCATTCGAGTATTACGGCTCTATCCCGTACATACAGGAAGAGTTCTATATCTGCTTTGAGCTCAGAGGTGACGGAAAGTGGTTCCTTGACAACGGTTTCGTAGATTTCGGCGGTGAACTTAAAGGCTGGAACGTTTCAAAGGATTATGCTTTTAAGTGTGACATCTACATAAAGAACGGCGAAGTCATAGATATTATCTATGATGAAACTCCTGCTGCACCTTACGGAGCAGATTACAACTATGAAGCTATCGCCAGATACATCAAGGAACTGGCTGCTCCTGTGGCTATGGAGATATACAACGGAACGACGAATATATAACAGAGTTTATACTCTCCCCGGCGGTCACGTACCGTCGGGGAGGAGTAAATATACAGTGAGGTGAAAAATATGAAAATAAAGATCAACGGCAGTGTTATCGCGGCTTCAAGTGATTACGCCGATAAAAATGTCAAGTCTGCTTGTGGTGGGCGAAAAGCAATTAAGTCCGCAGTTGACGGCAAGCTCCCCTATGATCTTGTAAGTATGCTTGTAGTTTTAAGAGATTATGTAGATACTTCAAGTGCTTATGTGAGTGATGAACATAACAAGCTTGTTGATATAGCTGACAGTATGTATAATGCAGGTTTAAACATAGATGAAATGCGACCTGAGTATAAATCTGTTTATGAGAAGTATGGTCGGAAGTTTTTTGATACAGTACTTAAAGATGCATCTGCTATCGACAGTCAGCTTACCCGTAATAATTTAAACGATCTTATTGCTGATTATGAAGATAGAGCTAATGCTTTTATCGGTGTTGAAGGTGCTTGTGGTAGTAAGAAATCAGTTAAGGCTGCGGAGCAGGACGGTAATAAAAAGTTCCGTATTGATGTATATAAAAAGGGGAACCCCGATGCTCTTATAAAACGAGAATATAAAACTTGTAATTCCAAAGAAGAAGCACAAAAATATGGACAGTCCATCGCTGACGGTAATACTGTAAATGTCATGGAAGTAAAAAGCTCCTGTTCAAAGAGAAAGTCTGTACGAGCTGCTGCTGTAATGGCAGGCCCAGGAGCAGGTTATACTATCAAGTGGAATCTCGAAAGCATTAATAATATCAATTCTTTCAATGTTACTAACGTATCTGAGCCTGATGAATATGGTCTTATAACAGTAGAAGCTGATTGTGATGTAGATGTTACAGTCGAAATCGTAGAAGCTTATTCTTATTATTATGGTATCGATCGTCCTATAAACGGTGTACCTGCTAAAATGACAAAAGTATCATTTGAAATAGACCCTGATCAGTGGCCTGAATTAGGTTCATTCTATGATGCAGGTGTAGATTTTGCTGCTGAATTCCTGAATAATGAAATTTATGATACTATCAGTAACGGCGAAGTAATGTATGGCGGCGGTTGGTCGCATTCTACATGGGACGGTACACTTACTGATTATGAACATGACGGACTCATAGAGATTAAGGTTACTGATGAAGAAACCATAGAGTACGTTGACGATGCTGTAAGCGGTGCTTTTGAGTATGATAATGAATATGATGCAGTTGAAGAGAGCAAACGTAACAATTCAGTTAAAACTAAGAGAAGCCGCATAACTGCAGCGGAAGGTTCTTTTGAAGCAAATGTGGAAAAAATCAAGTATTATGCTTCTAAAGTGATGGAAGATATTAATGCAGCCTCTCAGATTTTCCAAAATAGTGGCGAGAGTTGGACTCCTATCGAAGTGCCTGATGTACCTGTTGAAGATGATGGACAACTCTTCTATGAATGGTACGTACAGGATTATGTGGATTTATTCGATGGCAATCACCCTGATGGTGGAGAAATAATCCAATCTTACAACCGTAGAGGTTCAGAGTTTAATGTATCTTATGGTTACTTTAATAGTAAAGACTTGTATAATTATGGTGACGATGTTGAATCCCTTATGGAGTTTGTAGAGGGGGCTAACTACATGGAAGATTTGTACTGGGTCACATTTGAAAATGGCTGCACTATTCAGGATTTAGCCACAGACCCTTACAAGGTATTCAATAATTATGATGATGAAGATAAGCTTTATTATTCGGAAGAAGTGCTTGCTGAATTTGACCTGTGGACTCAGAGCGATAGGCAGTATGATTTAGCAAAGGATGCTCAGGGCATAGTAAACTTGTACAAGGAAGTATCCGATTATTTCTCATATGATAATGCAGAGCAAGCTGCTCAGGAATTCTATTCAGACTACTTATTTCCCATATGATAATGCAAAGCAAGCTGTTTAGGAATTCTATTCAGACTACGATGATGATATCGAGGGCATAACATAATGAAACGCTATATTAAAGCAGACTTCGAGTTTCAACCGTGGAAATCCTCTGATTTCACGATCAGGGGTGGCTGGTATAACGGCAGGCTGCAGGGACAACAAGGACAGTATCGTTACCAAATATATTTTGGTAACGATATCTCCCCACTGGAAACCAAAGGCGGTTCGTCCTTTACGTCAAAAGCAAAAGCTTCCGACTGGCTCCGAAAGTTCCTGAAAGAAGCAAATGCTCAGCGTAAAGATATGTACGATGACGGTTTTCAGGAAATACTGGATTTCAAACCCCAGGATTTTATTGATGAATTTATGAGGTGATACTATGAAAATTAAAGCTAACAAAACAGCAATAAAGTGTACTGGTGACAATTATAAGGTCAGTCAGCTTAGAAAAATGTTAAATGATATAGACTACGATAACAATCCTAATTGGTCCCATGCTATACTGAAATCGGGAAGTTCCAAAGGTATTATCCTTGATGCTGGCGCAATTAATCTTCTGATAGATTATTATACTAATGTATATGAGCCTGTTGATGCTTCTACTAATAGAAGGGCTATAAAGGCAAATACATCGTCATTCAGAACGGAATTTCAAAGTTTCCTTGATAGAGTTGACCGTCAGGTATCCGATGCATTATATCAATATGATGATGCAATGTGGGATGTAAAAGGTACAATGGCACCTGGTGACCATAGCTATTGGTGCGAGTTGAATCTTTACTGTGATGGAGAAGAAGCTGGAACAGTAAATATCGAATGTACAGAAGAATCAGGTACTAAAGTAAGAACTGATGCTCTTGTGGTGACGGTTTCAGATTCAGACACTATACAATCATATGGTAATTCGTTTGATGATATATATAATGAATGTGTCGGTGAGCTTATAAGACTTGCTGAGGACTATGTGAATTTTGTCCGTATTAAGTATTGATAAATTTATGAGGTGACTGTATGAAGATAGTGTCCAATCACAACCAACAGTTCGTAAAAGCCGCAGCTGATATTGCAGGCATGATGATATATGCCAGCTCCGGGCAGGTGGAAATATACGAAGAAAGTTATACCGAGGGTGAGGGCGATCTGATAACTACATGGGATTTTCCTTTGAAAGGTCAGTATGCCAATGCCCAGGAACTTGTAAACGATATAGCTGAGTCCTCAGGGATTTTTTCTAATAAGCTTGAGGATTATGTTTATCTTGCCGGTACATTACAGACGAGTGCTCTTGTAAGTCTGGAAAATGACGAGCCTACTGAGGAAGAACTTGCTGCATGGCAGAACGACGAATATGAATTATACAGTCAGAATCTTATCCTGCCGGTGGAAGTTGGTTCGGGCACTCATGAGATGACAGAGGACGAAGCTAAGGCATTTGGTATTTCAATATATTAATATCAGCTATCCGGGCAGCACAAGCAACTGTCCGGATAAATGAGATACAGCAGCTTGTTAAGCAGTATCCTGCATGGTTTCAGTCGTTTGCGGATCTTATAGCAGGATAGTTTCAGACAGCAGATATTCCAAATAACCTTGTATAGTGGTAGACAGTATATGTCTGCCACTTTTTATATATACGAGGTGAAAACTTTGATACCCGATAATTTAGGAAAAAAGGCTGAATCGAAGATAAAGGAATGGCTTGACCGACCTGAGGACGGATACTGTATCGACCGTATCTACGACCAGGTATCAGGCTATTACGGCAGCAAGAACATATCAGACTTTGAGTTCTTCAAATCCCCCTACCTTTACTATATCGAAAGCAAAGCCACATACGATGACAGCTTCAAGTTCTCCATGCTGACGGAATATCAGTATACGAGTCTGCTCCGCAAATCCAAGATAAAAGGGGTATTCGGAGTAGTTATCGTGCTGTTCGCTTCGTATCAGAGAGCCTTTATCCTTGATATCCGGGATATAGACAAGCTCATAAATGAACATGACAAGCATTCATTGAATATAAAGAAGATAGATAAATGGACAATTCCATATGTTGAGATACAGACAGTTCCGAGCAGAAAGGCTCTGCTCGACTATACAGGGGAGTTTGATTTCCCGAAGGAGAATGCAGATGAAGATATATGTCAAAGCCCAGGAGCAGGCAAGGTGGCAGAAAGCCTTTGAACTGAGCCGTTCCAATACCACACCGCTGCTGTTCTGGCGAGCTGTGAAGAAAGCAATGACTGAGCATGGTGAGGACCTTACCGACTGGATACCGAAGTTTGACGAATGGTCATCTCCTGCTTCAAAAGTCCCATATCACACCAACAGGACTGACGGATTTACCGAGACCATGAAGAGTATGCCCTATGACTTTCAGCTGGCGTACAGCGGTCAGTTCAATGTAATTATGGAATTTGACTTTATGAATATGCGTAAAGGGTCGGGATATTTCTATTTTGCAAGCAATCAGGGCGGTGATGATGCATGAGGATATATGTACAATGCGCTGCCGACCCGAAAAGCTTTCGTGAGATACGACAGCTCAAAGACAGACGTAAACTTTCAAATTTCAAGGTCTTCGAGATAAAAGAGTATAAATCTGACGGGGAGTTCAAAGGATATACATATATTTATTCTTATGAATATAATGATAAATACTATCTTGCTATGGATATCCTTAACCCTGCTCCCAAACACAGATATAGCGACAGCAGAAACAGTGTACACAGGACATTTGAAGATAAGAACGCAGCCAATGATTATTTCCGAAAGGCTGTAAGCGGAAAGGAATGGAAGAGAGTGGAATGAAACGATATATCAGATCAGCGGCCACACCACAGGAATATAACGATAGACAGACTGCCCCCGGCTCAACTCTGAAAACCTACAAAGGCAGCCCTATAAAGCGCAGCAGTCGGTACGGGGTAGGTAAGGAGATAGGCGGCGACATATATTTTCATAAGATGTATGCTCCTGAGATAATTCCGCAGGATGTTCTCCGCAACGCCAGGCAGATACTGGAGCAGGAACATCCCGGATTTGAATATAACTGTATGAGATATAGTCCGAAGACAGGTGCTGTTTCATTCCAGGAATGTCCTAACTTTGATACTGCAAGGGAGCCGGTGGTAGGGGACTACATCAATGTATTTCCCGATGGGGCTGTAAAGACCGGTCATTCCAACTATATCTTCCATCATCGCTGGCTGTGGGTACGTGACGATTACACAGGCTTCGATGTTCCCGAAGCGTGGGAGTGGTCAAGGCAGTGGCTCAATACATTGCAGGAAACATCTGACGGTAACGGTATCGGTAGATGGAATGCCCAGCTTGAAAGGTATGGACTTCCTAAAGAGGGTTAGAGTAAAATTATTTTGTCGGGGTGATAGCTATAACAAATATTTTAATAATAAGCCCGTTCCGTTATGTAGTACTTAAAAAATGCAGAGAACTTATGACATGGATAGGCAGGACCGATAAGCCTGATCAGAGAGTATACGCCATTCATGCCATGCCGGACGAAGTCGGGTTCCGGCTTCATGGCAAATCCTTCGACTTTGCATATATAGATACAAGTTATTTACCCGAGGAAGTGGCAGAGATACGCTGTCATATCATGGGTACTATATATAAAAATATTAAGTTTATCTGAGGTGATAGATATGAGAATCAAGAGAAAGCACGCTATAACTGCAAGCACGTTTGACCCTGATACGGATTTCGGTGGAGCATACAGCACGCTTGCAGCAGAAGCAAGAAAAGTCGATTACGACCTTGAAGTAGACAGTGACCTTAATATTACGCTGAAATGCACTAAGGACGAAAAGTTTATGCCCGAGCTTGAAGTTGAGACGGTTATTGAGGACGGTATCTATTACTATGCAGTAGATATGGATTTTCCCGAGCTCAACTATGATGATATGGACTACTCCGACAGTGCTCATTACTGGGTCGCTTCGAGATGGGAGCCGGTTACTCGTTTTGCCGAAAAGCTCAATCGTTTCAGCTTTGACCCCTCGCAGGAACTGGAAACTGCAAATGTCTGAAAAGTGCTTGACAATCACATGGTGACATGATATAATATAAGGGAAGAATATCGTGTCAAAGGAGATGTGATTTATGTCAGATTTTAAACCAAAGAGTGAGTTCCGTTATCGTTTTGTCCGCAGGGGCTGTACCAGTAAATCATGGGAAGTATGGAAAGACGATAAGGAGATGGCTCGTATCGAAGTAGCAGGCAATATCACCGCTGTGCCGAAAGCCGATTACGCAGGTATTCATGGTATCGATGACTGGCTTACTGAGATAGAGCATGAGTTCTGGGACTATATGAATCGTCCTGAGTTTATCATCGGTGAGCTCATACCCGGTGACCTGCTCCGCGACGAGCCTGTTACCCCGGAGCGGCAGCAGGAACTCAAAGAATACTGTGAGCGGTACATTATGGGCTGCTGCTACGCTATGTATGAAGACAGCACAGCCGAGCAGTACGCTGCGAGAGCTATCAAGTGGCTCAGTTCCACTGATTTTTATGTTGCTCCTGCTTCAACCAAGTATCATGATGATGACCCGTCAGGTCTGCTCAGGCATACTCTGAAAGTAGTGAACAATGTAACCGAGCTCTCGGGAGTATCAGCATACAGAGGTGTGAACCTTGCCGAGGCTGTGCTTGCGGCTATCGTTCACGACTGGTGCAAAATAAATTTCTATGAACAGTATAAACGGAATGTGAAGAACCCCGATACGGGTAAATGGGAAGAAGTCCTTGCCTACAGGCATAAAGAACCTGAGTTCCCGTTCGGTCACGGTATCACTTCCATGTATATGGCTGAGAAGTTGTTCAAAATGTCCGCGGAGCAGGCGTTAGCTGTCCGCTGGCATATGGGTGTATACGATGTTTCTGACTATCAGAAAGCGGAGCTGTACCAGGCTACGAACAAGTATCCTATGGTCCTGCTCCTGCAGATGGCAGATCAGATGTCGTTGTTATAAGCAATTCCGGGCAAAACCTTATATATCAGCAAATAGGGTTTTGCCCTTTTATTTACGAAAGGAGTGCTATTTATGGCATATAGCTATCATGATGCGTTAAAAGCAGATATCAAGGAATGGATAGATGAAAATATCAACCTCGATGAATACGAAGATAATGAGGACCTTTATGAGACGATCAACGATGACCTCTGGGTCGAGGACGATGTAACGGGTAACGGCTCGGGTAATTATACCAAAGACAACGGTGATGCATGGAAGTGGCTTCGTGATGACCCCGATGCTATGGATTATATCCGTGATCTTGTATCAGAGTTTGGTATTGAAGCTGAGACCGTAGCAGAGAAGTTCCTTGAGGAAGATTACAGTTATTGGGACGTGTCTATCAGATGTTATCTGCTTGGTCAGGTCCTTGACGAAGTTCTCGAAGAACTCGGCAGAGGTAGATAATTGGGGGTATGAGCGATGCTGTTTGATAAGAGTTTAATGAAAAAGAGCAAGTCTGTGAAGTCGGCTTGCGGTAAGAAAAAGTCTGTTAAGGCTGCTGTTGACGGCGGTTGGGAAGTCCCCGATCATCTCGCACATGAAGCATACGACCTTGCTGAGGAGTATTTTGGTACAGAAGATATTAATCAGCAGATAGTTGATGCTCTCAGCGATACTGAGCTTGCTGAAAATCTTGCTTTTATCTTCCGTATGAATGATTTTCGTGAATGGGACGATTATCTTGAGGAGAATTACCCCGAGGACGAAGATGATGAGGACGATGAAGATATCGAAGAATCAGTGAGAGCAAAGCGTAAAAGAGCTATAAGGGCTTCCAAGAAATCTGTAAAGAGATTTAAAGTTAATGCTTCCACTGGCAAGGTAAGCTATAAAAGGCGTAATAGGGTAACAGCTTCAAATGGTAATGAGATAGTAGATAATTTATTATATCTAACCCATAATATGTGGTTTGAGCCTATGAGTAAGTTTTCTCAGACTATATATAATGCCGATGAAATAATCCCTCTTATCGATTTCGACGAATGCGTCGAGTTCGGCACGCTTAACGGTCAGACACTTCTTATATATGATATGCACGGCGATAGAAAGCATATAAAATACAGCTGCTCGATGACAACTATGTTTGATCAAATTGTTCTTACTGACGTATGGGACGAAAACGGTCAGATATATGCTTGTGACTGGGATGCTATATGGGACGAGTTAGCTAAGAAGAACAACTGGAACGGCGAGTTTGATATGGACGTTGAAGCTTCCATAAAACGCAGAAAAAACAAAGTGACAGCTGCTGTGGACGGTGGCTCTGTAACACTCAAAGGCATGAATACTGATGTTATTCCCGTAGCTGATTTCGGTTGCTACTGGGGTTCGCTAAGAGGTGCCTTAGAAGACGTATTTGTGTATGATGCATTAGGCGATATTGAGCCTGATGATGAATATTACGACGAAATCATGCAGCTTGTAGAAGAAAAATATGACGGTGTACCCGAATTTTTTGAGCAGGTGCTTCGTTATGCTCCTGGAACAATCCAGGAAGCGTTCAATGATTATGATATACCTGCTACGGTTGTCAACGGTTCTTGCAAGTGGTACCACCCGAGAGAGTATAATTTCAGCGACGATGTTATCGAGTTCGATATGACGATCGACACTAACTGGGTCGAGAACAAGTTCAGAGAACTGAGTGAAAATTCTGCATTTACTAAATTCATTGATCGTGAGTTCAGTAGCAGAGACGGATTTATTTCATTTATGCCTAATGAGACTTCTGAATACGAAACACTACTTGATCCTAATAACGGAGAGTACTGGAAAGTAGTGTCTGCTATTATCAAATTCATAGTAAATGAGGACCCGTCTATTCGTGATTCTGTGACAGAGGATTTATACGAAAGCCTGCGTGAGAATGCGGATTATACTACATTCAGCAGCTTTGATATTTATTAAATAGGCAAAGAGGTGAATTCTTATGAAACTAAGAGAATTTATTGAACTATTTGCCGGCGACTATGCTCAGCTTAATCTCCTAAGTGATGACGGAACCCAGTATGCTACATATGATATATCTCCCGATACTGCAACCACAAAGGCTATCGACAGTTACTGGATAGACAGTGATATCAACTACTGGTATTTTGAGGGAGATCAGCTTTTTGTAAGTACAACGGCGGACGGTGTGTCGGCTTCCAGAGCAGCAAAGAGCAGAAAGCCTGTAAAGTCTGCCAGAGTATACCGCGACGGTCTGGGCGGTTATCAGCCATGGAGCGGTGCAGTTGATACATGGAACAAGCTTGAAGAGTATGATAAGATAGATGTGCTTGAGCAGATGCTTGATGAAGCATACTATGACGAGGGGGCAGGCGAAGGTGTCATCAATGAGACTGAGCTTAACGACCTTTTGTGGTTTGAACCCGAAACTGTATGCGAATGGGTAGGACTTTACTATAACGATGAAACCGGTGAGATTTCGGACGAACCATTCGGAGAGTCTGAGAAGGAATAATTAAGATGAAACGATACATTCGTTCAAGTTCTGTCACCGCTTCTGCATGGGTAGCCCCAAACGGCAAGAAGTATGGCAAGCAGACAAAAAGATTTCCTGGTAAGTTTCTCTTTACAAGAAAGGAACTCAGGGATATGATAGATAATGGTATAGCTGAGGACATGGCAGGCAGCTTCGACCCTATGGCTATGAATTATGATATTATAGGTATCGCATGGAATGATACCAATGGTCACCGCTCGGGTATCCTTATCGAGGATAAGGATACAGGCGAGCTTTACGTAGGTAATTCGGCTGATGCCATGGTAGCAAAACTGTAAGGAGTGAGTTGATGAAACGATACATCAGAAGTGCAGAAATAAAAAAATATAAGGCGAAGCCAAAGAATAATCGTAATGGTGCTGTTTGGCTTGTCGATCCTGATGTAATTAAAAATATATCAAAATATCAACATCAAATACCTGCTGTTTCTGAGGACGGAAAATTTGAAACTATTATTGATGAAAGAAATTATGATTTCTATAAGTAATGAGGTACGCTGATGAAAAAGTATAATAACCCAAACAAACAGCCTATAAAAGCTTCCGATAGCCATGAGCCAGTATTATGTGCATTTATTTGGTGTCACGGCAATAAGGATTTCTCAATATGGGAAACAGATGCTATTAGCGAGGGTGACTTAGACCGCTTAGAAAGTATCTTATCTAAATACACGAACGAGGGCACAAGTGCAAGGAACGTGTATTCTGATATCGCTGAGTACGTAAACGAAGATTATACAGGCGGCATAGAAAATTAAGTAATATTTACAGAAATAACCCCTGAGTATTAATATACTCAGGGGTTAAATATTATTTGTTACGGTAATGAGAGACACATTGAATTATCTGAACTGTGCCATTAAGAATTTATCACGCATTGTAGTTCTCCGCTTTTAGTTCATGAATTATTCCGTCTGTCTGCTCCTGCCATAACCTTATATATCAGCGACAGGTCAAATCATGCCCTGCCGCTGATATTTTTTATGTTAAGGAGCTGACATCTGTATGAAGCTTACTAAAAACAAGAAGCCTATTATGGCAGCTGAGTTCGATGAATATGACGTAGCTGAAGATATTGATGACCTTGCGGATTCTGTTGACGAATTGCAGGATACAGTAGAAGAAGTAGACGAAGATGGTGTAGACATAGAGATCGACAACAACATAGCTAACCACTATATAGCAGAATGCGACCTCTGTCATGGTATTTTCATCTCGGCAATGGTCGAGACGGATCAGAAAGTAAACTCTGTAACGGGTATCTGTCCTCTCTGTGACAAGGAAAGCGACCAGCAGCTCAAATGGCTCATAAAATCAGTCTGACGAGGTGAACAACATGAGGATAGTATATAACAAGAATAAGGCAATAAAAGCGAGCCGCCGACCTGTCAGAGCTTCACAGGATGGCTATGAGCTTGTAAAACGCAAAGATATACGTGATTCAGGCGGCTGGCTTACGGAGTATTCTCTTTACAGGACAACTGACGGTAAGCATTACTTCTGTATGTTCGGCGACTCTGATATTTATGAACCCGACCCTGATTATGCAGACTGGGAGGGTGATAGCTATGAGGAAGCCATAGAATGGTTTGACAACTATGAGGACCTTGACAGCGACGATATCTATGGTGCTGAGGAAGAACCTTATGAGGAGTACACAGGTGAACATGACCAGTATGAGGACGTATGGGACAGTATCAAGGACATCGACCAGGAATTTTCGTCTGAGAACACATCTATCAATAAGACACGTCTGCCCAAGGTATTCAGTATAGTCAACTTTGAGCCGGGCACTGTAAATGTGGATTACGGTGGAGGCCGTTTTGATAATGCCGCTGATTATCTCTCTGATAAGGACGTAGTGAATATCGTTCTTGACCCGTTTAACAGGAGCAAGGGACACAACCGTGAAGGTATCAACCTTATCCGCGAGCACGGCGGTGCAGACACAGCGACCTGCTCCAATGTCCTTAATGTCATCAAAGAACCACAGAACCGCATTCAGGTGCTTGAGAATATAAAATCGCTGGTAAAGCCGGGCGGTACTGCATACATATATATACATGAGGGCAATAAGGACGATGTTGAAGGTCCTACCCGAAACGGATATCAGCTCAATAAAAAGACTGACAAGTATCTTGACGAAGTCCGTCAGGTATTCCCTAATGCACAGCAAAAGGGTAAGAGTCAGCTTATTATTGCTCCTAATGACGGAGCAGGTGTGGCTGCTTCAAGATATTCAGACAATGATCTGGTTGTCTGCTGAAATCAATTAACAAGGTCGCCGTAAAAAATTCATAAATTGGTAATAAACCGTGTTACTTTTCCTGATGAGCACAGCGTTATGTAAAACAGGAGCTGTGCTTCAAGAAATGGAGGTAAAGACCAATGAGAAATTCAAACGCAAAAGACCGAAGTCCCCTGACTATAGGGGGCGTGATATTCATCATCTTGGCCACGATACTTATAATATGCTGTGCCGGGCATTTCGGGGCTGATACAAAAGATACGGCAGAAAAGGGCAGTGAGGAAATATGTACGACTATAACGACATCAGTTATCCGCACAACATCTACCCGACAGAACACGACAACTTCTACGGCGGTGACGAGCACGAAGACAACGTCAGAGACAACGACCCTGACGACTGTTTTACAGACTGAGGTACAGACAGAGCCTGTGTTGACCGAGTTTGTGATGACAGAGCCTGAGACACAGCCTGCTCACGATCCCGAGCCGGTCACGGAAACTCCTGTTCCTGCGGCAGAGCCGCCTGCGGAGCAGGTCGTATATACCGAACCGCTTGCGTATAGCGAAAGCGATGCAGTCCTGCTGGCACAACTTATCAACAAAGAGTCCTCTGCAACATGGGACGGTATGATAGCTGTAGCTGACTGCGTTGTGAACAGAGCAAACGTAAACGGAATGAGTATTTCCCAGGTCATATATGCTCCGGAACAGTTCACAACTGCTTATTCTCTCGGATACTACACTGCTGACAACTATAATGCAGCGGTGCAGGTCCTTACATACGGCAGCACCAATACGAGCATATACTTCTTTGACGGAAACCATGGCGGTCTCAACTGGTTCTATGACAAAAACAGGAATTATCTGTTTGCCGCATGATATGTCTGCCGTTTTTTAAAAATTTCATCTCGTTATGTATAAGCGGAGGGCTAAGCACCCTTCGCTTATTACTTTATAAGGAGATGTATAATATGTCAAAACTTTACGGCGGTAAACTTACGTATGCCGCTATTGAGACCGACGGCGCAAAAGCCTGCTTCACTCCCGACGGAACTAAGTTCTTTTCAAGCAATGAACAGCTGATCGGGTATATCCGTGACAAGTGCGGAAACGATGTGGCAGCCTGCTTCGACTGTGATGATGACGTGCTCACAGCTCTCACAGAATTGCATGACAAAGTGGATCTCATGCGACCTGCCGAACTCCTCGAAGATATCGACCCTGGCAAGGCAGAGTTCAGCTGCATGGAGCAGGCACGTATCCGTGAGGCTCTCAGTATCTACGAAGCCATACGCTCAGGAGTGTGTGATATCCTGCACATTGCGGAAAGATACTGAGGCGGCATATGGAATTCAACGAACAGCAGCTTGAAGTCATTAATTCAAATGCAGGCAAGATAGTATGTATTGCCGCAGCCGGCTCGGGAAAAAGTACTGTACTGCTGAACAGGCTCAGACGCATCATCAGTGAGGGTGCAGACCCTGAGAGCATACTTGTTCTTACATTCACCAATGCGGCAGCAAGGGAGATGACCGAACGTTTCACAAAGTTCGGACTCGAAAGCCCTGTATTCGGTACATTCCATGCTTTCTGCTATTCCCTTATAGTCAAAGACGAAGCTGTCCGCAAGGCACTGGGTTATACAGGGATACCGGAAATAGCCACCGATGAAGATATCCGCAGGATAAAAACACAGGCGAAAGTGAGGTGCGGTATAAAGCTGTCGGATAAGAAGCTTGACGGTGACGGCAGTGATCTGAAATACAAGGAGAAGTTCGAGTATAATGTATTTCATAAGCAGGTAAGGAAAAGTCTTATCTCCGAAAGCCTGATCACCTTTGATATGATGTGCTATGATGTGTGCAGTCTGTTCACCGGACGAGCTCCGTGCATAGCCCGATACCACAGGCAGTTCCGTTATGTTTATTCCGACGAGTTCCAGGATACCGACCCGAGGCAGATGGAATTTATAAAATCGTTCACTACAGCACAGCTTTTTGTCTGTGGCGACCCACAGCAGATGCTTTATCGTTTCAGAGGCTGTACCAATGACATAATAAAGGGACTGGCTTCCGACCCCGAATGGACTACTATCAAGCTTCCGATGAACTACCGTTCCACAAGGCAGATAGTAGATTATTCAAATCAGATATTCAAACAGGCATGGCAGGGAAGTCCTTATTATCTTCGCGGCCTCAGCAACACAGAGGGCGGTGATGTTCATCTTGAATGCAAATTCCCTGCTGCAGACGAATATGCTGCACCCATACTCCGCAGGTTATCAGATGAATGCACTGCCAGATCCGTGGCTATCCTGTGCAGGACCAATGATGAAGTCAGGCATATAACGGATATGCTGGACAGACTCGGTATTTCGCATAAAGGAAGGTCTGATAATTCTGAACTGACCGGTATACTGAAAAGTGTGCTTGACAGTGAATACTGCATATCATGGATATCAAGCCTGCTTCCTAATGAGGAGTATGCAAGATATATCCGCCTGTCAGCTACCGATCCCGAAATGCAGCTTGAACCAAAGTTCCTGTCCGTATTCGGCGACAGATATAAATGGATAGTCGGCAGGATAATGTACTGCCGCAATACACTGCGAGAGAAAGAACTGCATGAAGCTGTAAAGGATATAGCAAAAAACCTCAAAATACGGGTGAACGAGGAGCAGGCGACCAAACTCGAAAAATTTGCCGATGCCATAGACTACCTTGTCAGTTGTGCCGAGCATACTTCTGATGAGGGAATATATGTTGGTACTATTCATTCGGTAAAAGGTCTCGAATATGATATCGTTCATGTCATCGGAGTAAACGGCAGATGCTTCCCTGTGTTCAGAGATGAAGACAATATGGCCTGCTTTTATGTAGCCTGCACAAGGGCGAAGTCCGATCTGACGATATGGTGTGAGACAAGCAATGATAAATACCCATGTCCCGAGGGAATGTTTGTGGGATTGTGGGATTAGTCCACAAGGATACGTACTTTTCTTTGTATAATCTGCCTATTGATTATATATTGGTGACATGATATAATAGTGTATGAAAGGTAGGTGCGCTGTTATGTCGAACATCAAGGAATATTATCCGCTTCATGTAGCTAAGAAAACAGCTGAATGTACCAGGGATATCGTTTTTACCCCGGAAGAAATGAGGCATCTGTCCAAAGGTGTCTATTCTGCTGAGATCAAGAACCATGATATACAGGCGTGCGCTGAGCGTGTGAGAAAAAGCGGTCAGATGCTGAGTTTCAGAACATATGAGGATATGAGCGATGAGAATGTACAGCTCTGTGATTTCATATCCACTATCCATGCCTGGGCTGAGAACAAGCAGGTATACAAGTTTGACAGCGATTTTCTGCAGGAGCTTATCAGAACAGAAGACCTGCATATTACAAGAGATGTGTTTGAGTTTCTGCCGTGTAGTCTGATGTACTTCGATTTTGAGGACTGTCAGTACATACAGGATACGTATGATACTCCCGGTGCATTTGTTGAGGTCATCAAGGACGAGAAGCAGGACAGCTGGGAGATACACCTTTTTACTATGAAAGGTGATACAAAATACACACGTAAGGTATTGCCTCTCAAGAACGAAGACGGTGATTTCTCATGGGACT
This sequence comes from Ruminococcus sp., assembly GCA_017961625.1. Taxonomy (GTDB): domain Bacteria; phylum Bacillota; class Clostridia; order Oscillospirales; family Ruminococcaceae; genus Ruminococcus. Next base: position 100,468 of record JAGCWY010000133.1, read on the forward strand.
GTGCGGAACTTAAATGGTACATGGCATTCTCCCTGCTCGATGGTAACAGTGAACGTCTGAATGAGAAGAAACGTGACGTACAGTACGTGCTTCTCATACTCCATATGCTCATATATCTGTCATCAATAGAACCCGATGTAAGGGAGAGCGAGGCGACAAAGCGCACTTATCGTCCCCGTACAAAGGGAACTCCTGTGAAGAACAAGTTTTCCGAGATACAGAAGCATGAGGTAGGTGTCCGTTTCGGCACTGCTTTCAGAAAGTATTCTCTGCACAGAGTGTCGGAGCAGGGAGGTACCCCTTATAACACATCAAAAGGCAAAGGCAGCCCGAAGCGACCTCATTATCGTAAGCCACACTGGTCCCATTACTGGTACAACAAGCTCGATCAGAATAACGAGCCTGTTTACAATGTATACGGTGTGGTCGAAAAGGTAAAGAGACCGAAGTGGATAGCTGCGGTGAATGTAAACGAAAAGTACGGCGAATCTGACGTGGTAATACATACAGTGAAAAATTAATCATGTGAGGTGTACTATGAAAATAAAATCCGTACAGATAGCAGGAATGCACAATGTGCCGTCTAAAATATATGATCTCGGCGATATGGCATATCTTTTCGGCAGGAACGGAGCAGGCAAGTCTACGGTCATGCAGGCTATCCAGTTTGCTTTACTCGGGTACATTCCGGGTACAGATAGGACCAAGACTGCTATGTTCCGTCATGCAAACGGAAAGCTTATGTCTGTTACTCTGACTTTCGATAACGGACAGGTCGTGACAAGGACTATGGAGAAGTCGGGCAGTACTATCAAGATGACAACGCTACCTGACAGTTTCCGTCCCGAGAGCATTCTCGGAGAACTTGAACTGCCGGTATTCAATTTCAACGAATTTGCGGCTATGTCAGCAAATAAGCTGAAAGACTGGTTCATAGGTTTTCTGCCCGACGAGGAGTCGGCTGTTGATTGGGAGGACCTGCTCTCCGCCAAACCCCTTGTATTTCCCGATGACAAGGAACTGCTTGACACCACGCTCGCGCATATATATGAGATGCAGGGGAATGTACTCGACAAGGTAAGGCAGTTCAATGAATACTGCAAGGCTCAGGCAGGTAATTATAAGTTTGAAACTACAAGGCTTGAAAGCACGCTCCGGAGTCTGGTATTCTATGATGACTGCAGCGGCGGTATGAAGTTAGCCGAAATACAAGAGCAGATACGTGAAAAAGGTATACAGCTCGATGTTGCAAAAAGTCAGCAGGCTCTTTATTATGCAAATCTACAGAACGTTGAAAGGCTTGAAGTTATCCGCAGGGAAACAGGATTTTCGACTGCAGAGGAAATGGGAGTACGACTTGATGAACTCGGTGCGGAGCTCAGAAGTCTTACGGAGCAGGAAACAGAACTCACACTTGATATACAGGCAGTGGAGCAGGCTGTTACTGAGAACAAGCTGAAATATGACAGCAATAAACAAGTCATTGATGGTAATGGTATCTGCCCGTATACGAATACTGAATGCGTAAGTATAAAAGAGTATATCAGCAAGCTTATCAGTGAAAATGCTCAGCTTTACGATAAACAGAATGCCTGCAGGAACGATATCAATAAGAAGCGCGATACCCTGTGCAGTATCAATACAAAGAAAGCGGCAGTAAAGCAGGAAGCTGACAGTCTCGGTGAGAAGATGGCAGCCTACGCAGCTATCAGTATTTCTTTGAACCATATAGACGAAGCCGGTGATCCTGCTGTGGAAGTGCAGAGACTATCTGATGAAATACAGGCTCTGAGAGAGACTGAAAAGCACCTTATAGCCAATGAGCAGTATGAAAAGCTTAAAGATACCGTATCGACCGATCTGTATAAAGCCCAGCATATGCTGGATATCTATAAGGGATGGGAGAAGATAACAGGAGTGAACGCTCTGCAGTCTCAGCTTATGATATTGCCGTTTCAGCGTTTCGGGGAAAAAATCTCTGTATACCTCAGACAGTTCTTTAATTCCGATGTAACGGCTGAGTTCTTCGTGGGGGAGAAATCCAACAGCTTCAGCTTCGGTATAAACAACGGGAAGTATATAGAGTATGATCTGCTTTCGAGCGGTGAGAAATGTCTGTATACATTATCCCTGCTTCTTGCGATAACTGAAAGCTCCGAGGCTCCGTTGAAACTTGTGCTTGTGGACGACCTGCTCGACCACCTCGACCCGGATAGAATAAAGGATTGCTTCTCAACCTTGTATAACAGTACAATACAGACTGTTATCGCAGGCGTTCAGAAGTGCGAACATGAGCAGGCGGAGCAGTTTGTGATAAATGTTTAAGGAGAAATCACAAACTATGGAACAGACGACCGCACGTTTACCGCTTGACATGATAAAGCCTAATGAGATATATCCTGTGACTGTTAAAGGACTTCTGCCCCAGGGTATCATAGTTCAGCTTGATGGCACAGAGTATACGACACTTATACATATCTCAAAGATAGCAAGGCGCTATGTGTCAGAGCCTGCCGAGTTCGTCAGTGTCGGAGACAAGTACAAGGCTCTCGGGCATATCGGCGGAAAACGTCCCGAGCTCATATTGTCACATCTTGACTTACAGCCGAAACGTACTGCGGAGCAAGTCAGAAAGCCGAGCAGGGTCCCTGTTGCTGAGGAGTATGTCCCGAAGCAGCACGTATTCAAGTCACTTGACGAGATGATCTCAGAAGCGAACAGGGCATATAAGGATAAAACAGCTTCAAAGGATAAGCAGTCAAGACTTCGCAGGCGCAATGCAGGCGGCAGAAAATAGCATTTTTCTTTTCCTCAAAATATATTTACCCGGTACGGGAGTGCCGGGCATATGGGGAGCTTCGGGTAACTCCCGGAGATCCTCACCCGTCCGTCCGCACGGACAGTCTAAATACTCCTTGTTCGGGGCTCGCACAAACGGTCGATCACCCGTTGTGTATCCTTTTTGATAACAAAATGCTGGATTCATTTGATTTTTGCGAGCCTTTTCTTTGCACAGAAGCAGGTCACAACTGCAGACGTGCCACCAACCTTTCAGCAGCGGAGCAGATATTCTTTTTTTCGGGCCTGCTCCGTCCGCGCCAGCTCAATGTCATTGGACATCTCCTATAAATTATGGGAAAAGCACCTCCGCTTAAAACGGAAGTGCTTTTTCCTTAATATTCTTTTTTCTTGGTGAGGTCGTCTATTATACGACCGTCAATGGCATTACAGATATACACATTCATGCTCGTACCCATTGCTTTTGCATGATCTGCTATCACATCTTTATATCCTTTTTTTACTCTGATAGTTATTCTGTCGTAGTGCTGGTTTGAATATTTCTCTGCTGCACGCATACGGTTTCTGCCCATGAACATCTTAGCGCAATCTACGCAGTATATCTGAGCACCTGAGTTCTTAGGGAAAGTAACTCCGCAGTTTCTGCATTCACCGTCACCCCAGTTCACCTTTCTGCCGGTGGTCTCGGTTTCAGCCATGCTACCACGTCCTTTCGGGTATTTTGCTACCCTTATTATATCACATCACCGGGGTGCTGTCAATATACAATATCAATATATTTTTCTTCGGAAAGGTATTGACAATCACATGGTGACATGATATAATATATTTAAGGATATGAAAAACCCTTAGTCTGGTGTTACGGAGGTGCAAGTATGCAATATACGGATAAATTTGTTACACTGAAACCCTGGGCGAGAAAAGATAAGGACAGATCGCGCAAGGCGAGAAATCTTTACAGAGTAGTGCGTGAGTCAACAAATGCTGTTCTTGTATTTTCAGTTGATATCGGTCAGAGACCCGGCTATGAGAATTTCTGGGCTCCCAAGATCGCAGTGACCGGAACTTATGAGACAGACCCTGTGGGTAACTGCGGAAAAACGGAAAGGTGGGTATAACGTTATGAGAAAGCTGAAAGGGCAGGCAAGGGACACTGCATTGCAGCTTATACAGCACAGCAACGAGCTTACAGCAGCACTTGATGAACTCATGGAGAAATACAAGATGATATACCTTGAAAGAGAGTGTGCCCTGAACACTTTGCGAGTGTATAAAGGGAGAGGCATTATAACCGAAGCAGAAATGCCGAAAATCAAAAGGCATAACATTCAGAAAGGGCTTGCGGAGTATCGTAAGATCCGCAAGGTGATCAAGGAGGGCGTAAAATGAACGAAAAGAGTACGGTCACAACAAAATTCATGGCTGAGTGTATGTTTTCTTTTTACGGGATAAGCAAAATGGCTGCCCGTATAATTGAATTCCTGTACCGCAACAATGGATTTGATGGTGGCTTTTCTGCGATGTGTGCAGCGTTTGAACTGACAACAGGTCCTAACGGGCAGACACCGAACATCAGAAATACCTGTCTGAGACTGGAGCAGGCTGAGATCATTACCATTACATGGGAGAAAGAACGTGTAGTAAGCCGTATAGAACTTACACCTAACTGGTATTTCAATCTTCGGAGTCACGAGGATATAATCGCAAAGACACTGTCTCAGCAAAGCAGGCTAGCCATAGTAAGTCCGAACAGCCAAGGGGGCGGCAAACGTGAGGGCGGTAAGACATAAGCGTGCGGATGTCATCAGACAGTTCATTCGCGGCGAATGTGCTGTTGCAGTCGATGACACCAACTATGCGGAAATTAAGGGAGGAGTTACTATGAAAGCATTAAAAGGGTTCAACCCCTGTGAGAACAGGGCAGACAGTATTTCAAAGACAGCTCTGCTTGCTGCCGTTGAAATGGAGATAGCAGATATCGAAAGCTATGAACAGGGGCAGGATAAAGCTGAACTAAGTGAGCGACAGCAGGGTATGCTCACAGCGTACAGGACCGTACTTGCGCTTGTATACGACCTTACACGCAGTACAAAGTCCCGTATCATAGAGTACTTCCTGCGTGGTGACGTTTTTGTAGTTGTGAACAGATCAAACTACCATGATTTCCTCACAGAGGTCGAAAAGGCTGATCCGAAGCTCAGATGGGCAAACGGTGTGCCCTGCTCCAAGTGGGCTCCCTATGATGACGAAATTCCTTACCTACTGGACGTTACTCATTACCCGAGCGGTACACGCAGTCTCGGGGCAACATACTATGATGAAGATTACAACATGACTGCCCTGGATATTTCAAAGGACAGTGTGGTGTTCTGGTCACAACTGAGGGACTGATATGAGGAAAAAGACTGATTTGGACGCTGTAAGGCGTACAGCTATAATGTTCCTTTATCTCACTCCTGAGCCTGTGAAGGCATTTCCTGTTTTTGTCACACACCCATTCTTCGATAACAGTGTGGTGATGCGTAAGACAAAATCGGGGTTTGAGAGCGTAGACATACTTGCAGAGCCTGAGAAGTTCGAGGAAGTTCGTATTCAGCTCAGAGAAGAACTGAAACAGGCAGATCTCGACCGTATCTTTTTCCGAATGCTTACTAAGTACCATCTTGCGTTTCTCAAACACGTAAAGATGTATATGAGCAAAGATGATTTCGAGTATCATCTTGCTTATGCATGGGTGGCCTCCGAAAATCCTAACCAGGACGTTAATGTATCTGTCACTGAGCTCATACAATGGTTCAGTGCCGCTGACCGCAGGAATCTTATGGGCGAGGACGAGCTGGGGTACTATAACGCACTGCCCGATAAGGTAAAGATATACAGGGGTGTAGCCGTAGGCAGAGCGGAACGGCAGGGGCTCTCATGGACCTGCAACAGGGAGACTGCCGAATGGTTCTCGCACAGGTTTGATACCAAAACAAAACACGGATACATCATCGAGGGTGAAGTAGACAAAACTGACATATTCGCGTATTTGAACAGCAGAGGTGAGGACGAAATACTTTGCAATTCAAAGAAAGTACGGATAGAAAGGAGAATATATCATGACCAAGGGCAAGAAGTTCCATATCGAGTACGTAGCAGGTGATCGTGTCGAGACCAAGGAATACGACAGTAATTACCATTTTATAAACAAACTGCTTGAAATCAGGGTGAACGGCTGTATAAAGCGGCTCGTCGTACTGGGCGAGGAGATCCCGGTGGCTTCGGACACTATCTACAAAATGATACGAAGATTTAGCTGAATGACCTGACCCAAAACGGACCACTGCATATCGTAGTGGTCCTTTTCATTAATATATAAATATTTCTCTGAACTATTGACTTTAGTCTTGCTTTGGTGTATACTAATATTAGGATATAGATAACCTAATCAGAAACAATGTAAACCAGCTTACCGTAAATCCAAAGGGGGACTGTTTATGGCAAGGTATCCGAGTTGTGTGGCAAGGTACAGACTGAACGGACAGGAAGTGCTTGCTCAGTTTACAGGCAAAGAGAAAAAGAATGAGCATGATATGTTCATGTTCAGGGTGTTCGGTACAAACGATATCAGTACCGTAAATCAGAACCCTGCTATCCTCAACGATTATGATATACGGGGGTACGGGGATACCCGTGTGGACTCCATGGTAGAACTTATACAGGAGTATTTCCACGAGTATGAGACCATTATCGAGAGAGATAAAAAGACTTTCACGGATACTGTTAAGCTGGTGGGCGAAGCATACTGTCCTGTCGTGGAATTCGAGCTTCCCAGGGGCTTTAAGAAAGCTATCGGTGAGATACGTGCGGATTGCAGATACGAAGCTGTCAGACAGTTGGTCGAATTGTTCAGAGGTTGCGGACTGTATAACGTAAGGTGGCATCGTGAGAAGTCTACGTTCTTCCTCGACGAGCGCATAGAGGTGTCTATAATCTACTGTGCGGAGCGTATAACCGAAGTTTCCTTTTATGAGAAGAACAATTATCTCGAAAAGGATCTGTCAAAAAGGGTACATTATAAAAGGCTGAAATACGAATGGAGATGATCAGTATGAAAAAACATGAAGTAATTACTGTATGTTATGGACAGGAGCAGAGATGGGGCAGCAGGGAAGAAGCGCAGGAATTCTTCCTTGAGGCGATGCTGAACAGCGACGGAGCTGAGTGCAACAGGTACACTAATGTTTACTGCAAGCTCCTTAATGGACAGGATCATTGTACCGATATTGAAGAATAGCAAAATTTGACCCCATGTATCGCACATGGGGTTTTTATTTACTCTACGATCTGCTTTGGGTATCTTCCGCAGCATTTCTCCTCAGGGCAGTAACCCAGCTCCTTGCATTTAGGGTAAAACGTCAGATCAATAAATGTTTTCCATTCCTCTGAGTATTCGCTCAGAGCTTTTTTTATGTCCGGGAACAGTTCGTCTCTATATTCCCAGAATGCTGTATGACATTCTCTGTTCCTTGACATATCCATAAGGTTTCTGCCATTCGTGCCGACTACACATTTTGTAGTCATGCCAAAGGGCAGCAGCATTGAACTGTCTTCTTTCGGAATGTGATATATTTCTTCAAGTGTACGTATCTTTTCCCTGATTTCAAGCATGGCTGTCTGATACAAAGCCGCAGCCGCAGAGTTCTCTTTTATACTGTCTGGCACTATATACTTGAAATTCCCATATCCTATATACCTTGTTGAAGCCTGCAGACGGGTAGGACTCCCCCCTATATGCGTGTAGAACTCACGTATGACCTTTGCAGAATATCCGTCAAGCACCATAGATACCCAGCCAAATTCATAGGTCCTGCCGTGCCTGTGGTTTATGCAATCTATTCCGCGTTCATAGTTTTTCTTATCGTCTGATGTGTCTGAGCCGTAACATGTGCCTGCATTTCTGCCTATAACAGTGATAGGGTCTTTTACGGTCTCGGACTGAATTATTACTGTTCCCATAATCAAATTCCTTTCAGTTCACGTTTAAGTTCTTTCAGAATGCAGGAATACCTTGCATTGCTTGTGACATCTACTGAGATGACTTCGACATTGTAATTATTAAAGGTAAGAATAAATATTGCTGAATACAGTATTTGTACAAAATTTTCATGAAACATCAGAGTGAGACTGCTCGTTTCTCCCATATGTACTGACAGTACACAGCCATTTGATAACCCTTTGGTATATATACGGGTATTTACAATCTCTTCAGATTTAAGCTTCTGATCAAATTTAAAGCCATGCCGACCAAGCACTGCGACAGCTTCCTGCTCCAAGGTCTTGAAAGATTTTGGCCTTGCCAATAGTACACACCCCCTTGTGTTTTACCCTGCTGATATACATAACGAGGTCAGAAATAGAAAAAACGGCAGACCTGGTTCAATAACCTTGTATATTAAAAACCACGGAGGTGAGTATATGGAGATTAATGTTCCGGAGCTGGATATCACTCTTGAAGTTGGAGATGTCGTCAAGCTCGGCAGATTTGATCTTGAAACCTGGGTCGTGAAATATGGCTGGTATTCATGGGGCGGTAATCGCCCGACAATAGGCTGGTATCTGACCAACACATTGTCTCAGGAAGTAAAGCCGCTATACTATACGGACCTCGAAGATATTTATTTAATCGAAAGTTAGGTGAATAATATGCTGTCGATTTTTAATCAGAAGCACATGAAATGGGAGAACAATGGTGAAACGTCCGTATGCTATTATGAGTTGTTTATGGATTCGGCATCTGAGCTTCCGAGCGATCTGTATTGTTTCAGTACCGATTCGTATAAGTATAAGATAGGTCAGGGCTCATTGTCATACGATATTGCTACAGGCGATATGTATATGATGCAGACTGATGGAACATGGGTTAAACAGTAATAGGGGGTGGGATTATGAATACTGAATATTTATTCCCTATGCTTTTGGCTCGTGGCAAAGGTGGCGGCGGTGGCGGAAGCGGCTACACAATTGCGGAGCATATCGATGCACAGACAGGCAAAGTTACTTACAGCCTGACTAAGGACGGTGTTGCAGTAGGTGACACTATTGAATTTGACGGTGACGGTATTTTGGTCAATGACCCCAGTGCTGCGCAGGGAACAACCGTAGAGGGTCCCTTGAATGATATAATCGCAATGATCTACGAAAGAGCTTCTGCTACCTATAACTTTACTACTTTTACGGAGCTGGATATCAATACAACAGGTAAGACCCTTGTTCAGATTACTAATGAGCTTATAGCTAAAAATCTCCCTCAGAATACAATAGTAACAGGTGAAATCTACACTGCTGCACTTCCGTTCTCAGGAAACGGTGAAGCTGAGGTTATAGTAAACGGTCCTGCATACTGGTGGACCTGCAAGTCATTAAATGTTTCTCCATACAGCTGGAATGCTATAACAGCATCGTCAAGTTGGGGAACTCAGGGTTTGGTACTGGACTGGACACCCTCATATGTTTTAGATTACATTAAAGGCGTGGGCTCAGGTACAACTCAAAATAATCTTGTAAAATGGGGAGCTGACGGCTACACTGTTGCTGATGCAGGTGCAGCTATTGAGACTACATTTGATGGTACAAGCGATGCCAAAATACCTACAAGCAAATCCATTAAGACCAACGTTTCAAGCAATGCTGTCTTAACAGGTTATACCCCTGGGACTTCGACATCTCGTCAGAGCATAGCTGCAACCGATACAATTCAGGGGGCTATAAACAAACTTGAAAATAATGCTTCCTTAGACGAAGCAAAGACAGACAGAATAAAAATGGATAGTTCTGAAACTCAGAACTACTATATGCAGAATTCTACACCGTCTAATCCTGTAAACGGGGATTATTGGTTTAATGACGATCCGCTTATATCATCGGACATCACTGCAATGACTGGTTATGTTAAAGCTTCTGCGGCTTCTGCTATATCAACTTCTGACACGCTTAACGCTGCTGTCGGAAAGCTTGAATACAAAGCCGATAGCAATGCAACAGGACTCATAACCAAACAAAATCAGGTTCTCGGAAGCTGGACTCCTGGGACTGCAACAACTCACTCTACACCTGCTGGAACTGACACTGTTTTACAGGCTTTGCAGAAGATTGACAACAATCAGCGCAATGATGAAAACAATATTTCATCGGTTCAGGATTCAGTCAATGGACGTGAATTTACATTTACAAGTGGCGGTAATATTGCCACAAATGTTGACGTTGGAGCAACTGTTGACATAACTCCTAATCCAGTTGGTTCATGGAGCTACACAGTTTCAACATGTAATGCAGGAGAGGTCATAACAATCAATGGTCAAGGCGGTTCAACACCAAGATTATGGGCTTTTACCGACAAGGATTATAAGCTTATAAGCAAATCGGCAGACGGTGCAGGAATGACAGGTGGAACAGTAACAGCCCCGACCAATGCGGCATATTGTATTATCAATAGCACTACCGCAACATTAGGCTTTTGTGGTATATATGGCGTAAAAGACGATATTTCAGAGCTTCAAGGCAAGACCACAGGCATGAGTGAGGGTGGCAGTAATTACATCACAGTAGGCGGCATAAGAGTATATGTAAGCAGTACAGCCCCAACAGGAGCAAGAATAAACGACCTCTGGATTGGAGGTTGATGTTATGGCGGACAGCAAAAAATATGACGGCAGTCAATGGGAGCATAGTCTCCGCAAGCTCACAACAGCTACAGCAGATATAGAGCCTACGATATATTCAGACGGTACAGCTATCACAGCATATACACTAAAGGGCAACACAACGCAAAGCGGCACACCAAGTCCGAGCAACCCTGTTACGGTGCAAGGCGTTGGTAATAAAACGGCGAATTTATGGAATAGCCTTGGCTTTTCTGCTACTGCGATAAATACCGCAGGTACGCACGTTGCATCTAATAGTTATGGCACTACATTATCTACTACTACGGGTGGGAATGTTGAAATAACACAATCTAATGCTGGCGATGGCACAAACAGATATCAAAATGGATTTTTCTGTATTGAAATGGATTTCTCACAATTTTCAATAGGTGATAATTTCGTAATAAGTTTTGATTATGAAGTTGTTGAAAAACACAGCACGCAAAACAATACTATTGCTTATATTGGACAAGGAGCGTCGAGTGTAAATGTTTCTGGAAACTGGGGAGCAAGTGGTAGAGCAATCATAAAAGCAACATTTAATTCTAATATGACAAGCCCATATGTTGAAATAAGGCTTTGTGGTAACTCAATTAAGGTAAAGAATATACAAGTTAATCGCGGTACAGATACCCTACCTTATGAACCCTACGGCTATAAAATCCCGATTTCATCGGGTGGGGTTACTACAAATCTTTACTTAGGCAGTACGCAGTCAACACGGCAGGTTAAGAAGTTGGTGCTTGACGGCACAGAAACAGGTTGGAATGCAAATGGTACTGGTGATAGTAAATTCTTCTATTTCACAGTTACCGATGAAGCTACATTAGGAACATCACTAATTTGTAATCAGTATGAGCAAGTAGTTATTGGTAGTTCAAGTACAGATGTTGGTATTGGATTTGCAGGCACAGTACAATTACGTATACGTCCAAACAATCCAAGTCAATATAATTCAGCAACCGATTTCACTAATTACTTAAAAAGCTTGTATCAGTCAGGAACACCGATTATTCTGTATTATACTTTAGCAACACCCACAACAGGCATAGTAAATGAACCCTTGATGAAGATAGACACATACGCCGACAGCATATCCAACGCCACAGCTATCCCCACCACAGAGGGAGCAAACAGCATAACAGTTGACACCACAGTACAGCCTTCCGAGTTCACAGCGACGTGGACAGGCTGGCATGATGCATATGTCAAGGAATATGTTGGTGGGGCAGTCAATAAGTTTAACAAAGAGACTGCAACTCTTGGATATTACGTATCATCATCAACAGGCGAGATAATTCAAGGTGGTAATTATTTTGCAACTGATTATATCCCAATAGAACAAGGAAAAACTTACTATTGGAATGATTCAACCACAAGAAGCAATGCAGGTTGTTTCTATGATAGCAACAAAGACCGTGTTAGTGGTTGGTCAAATCAGATAAGCAACGTATATTACTTTACAACGCCGACAAATGCGGCTTATGTAAGGCTTACAGGACAGGGCGCAGACATATCAACAATGCAACTCAACGAGGGTACAACAGCTCTTCCGTATCACCCATATTATGAGTGGGTAGAGTAATAACCTGAATCAATGAAATGAGAGTTTCTTCGTGACGAGCAAGGGTAGCGTTGCGACGTTGCCCTTGTATACCATTAAATATTATAGGAGGTGAAAACCTTAATGATAAAAGAATTTCATGTGAGCAAGAATTTGTTAAATCCTGACAGCAAGACCACTAATCAAACAGGTGACGAGAGATGGGGTGGTGAATTTGCCGCAGGCACTTATTATGTACTTAATAACACAAGTGGAAATATATTTTGGCGTGACGGTGTGAGTTCATCAGGTTCATCTCCAATCGCAAGTGGTGCTGGTACAGTTGTGACAGTACAAAATGCACTTGTTGTATGGCATAGTAGTCGTGATGTTAAGATAATGGTTGCTGATAGTTCTGTTGCCGTTCCATTTGAACCTTACGGCGATACATGGAATACCAAATCTTACGCAAAGTCTATCACAGGCGCACAGACTTATACCAAATTTCCGATTGTACTCCGTACAACAGAGCAGTCTATACCAATATGGAGCATGGACGGTAACACGGAAACCAGTGGAAATCCGTCTCTGAGTAATCCTGTTGATGTACAGGGTGTGGGTGAGAGAACGGCGAATTTATTGCCACCACCAACAGCGGCGGCAAGCGGAGAGATTAATGGAATCACTTATAATGTTAGCGCTGACGGAGTATGTACTTTTTCAGGAACAGCCAGTGCGAGTGTAAATATAACTGTTGATTTAAGTGAGCAATTTGTAATTCCGTATTCAACACCTGCGGGTGGTCAAGGCACTGTCGCTTTTAATAATACAAAAGCCTTAAACGCCGTTGTTATGTTTTATAACGGCAACACGCAGGTTGACGCATGGCAATTGAATGTTGTAAATAGAACACATACATCATATAGCGGTATGGCAGGAAAGACGATTAATAAATACATAATTCAGTTTGCAAGCGGCGTAAATGCTGACGGTTTAAGTGTTGCAGTTGCTTTTTCTGATAACGGTGTTCCTGTATCGCCTTTCGAGCCTTGCGGACAGTATAAAATATCAATTGTATCCAATCAGACTGAACTGACACCTGTATATCTGACAGAGCAGCTTATGAAGATTGGTGATACCGCAGACAACATTGTTTCAAGTGGAACAGCAAATAGGCTGACATATAAATATGAGTTTAAAGGCACTGAATTGTGGTCTTTAGGAACAAATCAAATGTTTATATCTCAAAACAATTTACAAGATATTCCTGCACCATTAGCGGCAAGTGCATTAATATGCTCACATTTCCCTAATGATAATACAGGAATAATTAACGGTAATGCATGGTTTTTTCAAGTATATGGATATAGTGCTGTTGCATCAGATGTAGCAACATGGCAGCAATACCTTGCACAACAATATACAAACGGAACGCCTGTAACAGTATGGTATATCTTAGCAACCCCGACAACCGAAACTGTCACCGTTCCCACAATCCCCACGACATCAGGTCTTAACACTATTGATGTTGATACATCGGTAAAGCCATCTAAGATGAGTTTGACGTATGACGGGTATAAGATTTGTAAACCTAAGAGGAAGTCGGAGAACATCTATGACAAGCATAATGTCGTAACATTAACCATTGGAGATAGATACGGTATCTATTGCTCTAAAGGCACATACTCAATCTATAATGACACTGACAACACATTATATTGGTTTGTAAATGGTGGAACTGGGCGTTTTTCAGCCTGTGAACCACATTCGACAGCAATATTAGAAATGACAGGTAGTTATAGCAATTATGGATTTTATATGCCTTATAATGATACTTCACTTGGAGATGTAACAATTGTACAAGGTTCAACAGTTCTTGACCATTATATTCCATATTGGGAATGAGCTGAAACGAAAAAATTAGAATTTAGTTAAAATTGGAGCAGGCTACTGGTCAGTCTGCTCCAATTTTAACCTTGTATAATATAAATACCACAAAGAGAGGTGCGAGATTTATGCAATACGTTATCATGATGATCATAGTAGCATGGCTTGCAATTGCAGATTTTGTGACTGGCATGATAAAAGCCTATGTTACAGGCACACTCAACAGTGCTAAAATGCGAAAAGGCGGAGTAAATAAAGTAGGTGAGTTGGTTGTTATGGCCACAGCTTGTGGATTAGAAGCAGGTATTAATGCGTTAAGTCAGTATTATGATATTTCAGAAAGACTTGCAGCTATCACAGGCACAGTAACCGCGATCCTTATATTCAGTTATATTGCAGTAATGGAAATGATATCTATATTGGAAAATTTTGCGGAGATCAACCCTGATGCTGCTGGCTGGGTAAATAAATTGGTGAAGCATTTAAGAGCGCACGAAGAAAAGCGTGAAACTGAAAAGGTCAAAGACGATAATGTCGATGATAAGAAAGAAAATGGTGAAAATCAGAAAAACCTTTAATAAGGTGTGACCATATGGCAGTGGGCGTGCTGTCGGTCAGCGTGTTATCCTTTCTACAATTCAACAAGGCAGCTCCTGTTTTTCTTTTCCTTTCAGGAGCTGCCTTTGTTTTAACCTTTAATATATAAAAGTGTTCTCGTGAACTGAGGATATACGAGGTGATATATATGTCCAAGGAAATATGGAATTTAGGTCGAGTAGTCGGATTTTCAAATTATGAACTCTATCTGCGCCATGTAGCTATTGAGTCACCTACGACTCCGCCTGCTACCGAAAAGGAATGGCTCTGTTCCACCCTTACTATGGGTAACTCTATGCTGCTCCGTATAGGTACGGATAATGTATCGGGGGTACATTACAGAGATATCCCATTACCAGCTGACAGCAAAATATGTGCGGCAAATACGATTTTTTCTTCATATTTTGCAGGAAGCGGATACATAGGCTCAGCTTCAAGCGACTATACAGGTTTTGCTACAAGGGTTACTGACTACGGTCCTCTTATAGAAAATACTTCATCGAGTCACCCGAGCGGCAGCACAGTCCCTCCGACAAGTACGGCTACCGGTGACCTGACACCTGAGATGAAAGCACAGATACCCGAATATCTGAAAATCATCGATGGTATAGTTATTCAGCCGGGCACATGGCCTACATCAGAAGCACAGCCACCATACTGCGATTTTCAGCCTACAATGGCTGATATACCCAACATCCGCATTTCTTTTAAAGATAGGATAGAGCACCCATTCTTTATCCTGCTCACCGGATTTTCCAATAAATTTGTAGTGCAGGGAGTATCCGGCACAGATACAGCAACTGCTTCGGGTTCGCCTGATGACGGAGATTTTCTCGGTCCCTGGGTATTTCCATGGGCAGCAAAAATAATATTTTCTATACCACCTGCGTTTACAGAATACATATCACCACCTACGCCGGTAGTTACAGCAACTTATACAAGAAAACTTCCTACTGATGCTTCTGCAGTATCGGTCACAGACTCTCCGATTATCGATTTCAAGAGTTATGATCCTGCTGAATACTATAATAGTTACGGATTCCTGGATTCGGTTATAGATATAAATATCTCACAACTGTCAACACCAGGAACAGGTGGTTCTATACTTACTGCTTATGCAGTCAGCGATGGTCTCCCTTATGCACTTTTTGGCGGCTCGTTTATTGATGGTTCAACTGGTGAGAAGACATTAGGACCTGTTGATACAGTAGCACCAGGAACAGTTAAATTATACACGGGAAACGGTGGAAATTCACTTGCAGATTTGGTGGAAGAGGATATTCCATACAATACAGGATTTTTCCGTGATGATAGTTTTGTTATATATGAAATTAATTCCGCAGTGCAGGAAGACTCTGATCGTTATCTGCCTGTATCTGATGATGTAACAGAAGATATTGCTTCCCTTTATGTATATAATACAAGATATCTGTGGCTTTTCCGTAATTCTCATGTTTTAGGTGCCGCAGGTCCATCACAGGAAGAGCTATCAGATACTAAGGAAATAAATAATATTGTCGGAATGACAGGTTATGTGTCAGATAAGTTCATAACTGATTTCTGCGTAAGTTACGATGATGCTATAGCTGCGACAGAGGAGGGACGTATATGTGATCTTATGTATATGCAGCGTTCTTATTTACGTCAGATTGCGACTAAATATGATTTTGTCAACAATCCAGCAGCCAAAGATTATTTCAAGTTTTTTTTCTATTCTCCATTTATGTCATTAAGTGGGGTTGGACAACAAGGTATGTTTTTACCAGTGGATGTCCGTACTAATCGTATTTGCATAGGTATCGATGGCACAAGAAATATGAACGCCAGTCATGGGTTTAATTTCAGTACAAGTTCAATTACGGTTGAAGGTGTAACGATTCCTCCTGCAAATACTGATATCATGGGAGCATATTGGGACATTGCATCGTCTCCTACTGCTACGACCTGCTCCCAGCAAACAGATACAGCAGGTGTATATGTGTTCCAGAATCACCCAGTACTGCATAATGTTGTAAAGGATTTTGAAGCATTCTGGAAACCTTATACAGGCACCCCTAAATCTCCAGCAGGTTTTAATGATCAATTTGTTCAATGGTTCTCATCCATAATGGTAACAGATGTAGTATCAACCACAATACTGACAGCAATGGGCATTCATTCGGATTATCATAATATAGATTTTCAGTCGTTTATGCAGTATGCAGCTACAGGTCGTGATATGTCTCAGCCAATTAGTTCTGTAACAACAAGTTCTGCACCTGTAACAAAAAGATGGTATCTGTTCTCTGCTGCTGATATCCAAACTATCAAACAAATGACACCAATAGCATATCCGCCTAATGATTGGGGCACTACATATTATGCTTCTGCTGTTATGAAAGCAAATATGTCAACATTTGATTTCTACAAAATGGCTGAATTGCATATATTGGAATTAAATAATTCAGGTGGTATAATAACTGAAGGTATTGATGTAACAAATACTTATCGTAACAGCAGTTATCATCAGTGGGTCGCATCTGGTCGCTCAGGCGTCCATGAAACTAAAGCGTTGTCTCTTGTAGATAACAGTGGTGCATTACTTTCTACGTCGGGTGCATCAGGAAGTATATCTACTGAGGTTTTAAACTGGAATGTGCTTCTTGAAGCTTTAAGTCAGAATAAAACTATTGATGTGCTAGGCGATGGTCTCAGGGGTATGAAATCAAGTGGAGATAATTATATTCAGCTTGGTAACAGCATGAGACTTTATCTGTCTTCTACCGAACCAACAGGTACTATCCCAGAGGGCTCGTTAGGCATTGGCTGGGGCGGTATTAAGATATACACCTCGGGAGCATGGGGAGCATATACTTGATAATTTGAGTACTATATGATATACTGAAATTATCAATTCTGGATAGGGTGATAACATGAAACGGTATATAAAAAGTTCTGAGAGTAAAGAAATTTTGGGGCTGACACAGTCTGAAATGGAGGCCGCATGGAATTACATAGAAAGCAATGCTCCTAAATATATAGTTGACAACAAAGTTGCACAGTTTATGGAAACAGATAGTATGCCGTTTAAATATAAATATTATCTGGCTAAAACGTTAGCTACTGAAACAGCAAACGAAATGAATTTCTTTATGAATTCTATTGGAATGTGGGAGAGAGTAAGTCGCAAACCAAAAGGAATGCCTGATTTTGATAGTACCAAATTGAAATCAACGAACCATGGTCAGGATTATTATGCAACAAATGGCAGTTTGTATTGGTATACTCCAGAGGGTGTTTATCGTAACAGCGATCACTGGAACGGTCGTATAGCGAGCTGTACGTGGTATATAGACGATACTCCATCACGAAAAGGAACAGGTTTTATTCGATGGTCAGATTTACAACCCAAAGGTTATCTGGATAGATGGGTAACTGAGCTGGCACTTGACAATAAAACATTCAATAGTTACTTCCAGGGAATGCAGTTGAATAAATTCATGTACCACCCTAACGGTTTTACATTCGAGAAACAGAGGTACTATGTATGAAACGATATATAAAAACAGCGCAGCAACCTGACCCCAAGGCTGCCGCACAAACTGTAAACCGTATAGGTAAGTATCTGTCAAAGCACCTTGACGGGGTGTATAAGACAAGAAAAGGTCCGAATACATATGACATCTATGTGCATTTCGAGTATCAGGATTTCCCGGAGTATACCGAGTCTCCGCCCATACATAGGCATGACATTCTCATAATGCTCACAGCGTATAATAATAAAATACGTGTAGATACAATTGAACTTACTGAAAAAGAAAAAACACTTGGCTTTGATACTTTTTCAAGTGAATTGTTCAATGATCTGAAACAGGGAATGCTTCTTGTATTACAGGCAGTCAAAAAGAATGTAGCAAAGCAATACCCCGGAGATATAGCTTACGGTTTCTGATATCCTGCTGACTCTGCCGCCGGCACCCCCTGACATCCTGCTGGTGGCAGAGCTTTGCCGAGAAAGGTGATTTTATGATAAAGCATAAAGACTATGTTGAATGTATGCAGCTGCTTGGATTTAAAAGAACACATAGGGATGAATACCATTCTGGTGGTGTGACCTGCTCCTATAAAGGTAACAGTCTTGTACTTACTCACGGCAGAACTATATTTGCTACTGTGAGCATAGGCAGAGCCATAGAGTTTATCGAGTGCGCTTTCGATGTCAGACTGCATAAGATAACAGCTGCTATCAATACCCGTAACATGGCAAAGGACCTTACAAGAGTGCGTTCATCAAATGTATGGGCAGTCGGTTATAACGTCAAGCAGCAGGGTGATAAGACTGGTGATATGATGATGCAGTTCAAAGGACCGAATGGCGGAGCAGGGGACTTGTATATTTACTATGATGTACCTCTGCAGACATATCGCAGACTGCTGACAGCTGGCTCCGTAGGTCATACATTCTGGGTGCTCGTCAGAGATAATTTCAAATATTCCAAGCTTACCGGCAATAAACGAGGCGTTCTTCCGAATGCTGTAAATAACTGAGGTGCAGTATGAAACGAACTGACTACATATCATGGGACGAATACTTCATGGGGATAGCTATCCTGTCTGCTCAGAGGAGCAAGGACAATTCCACACAAGTGGGTGCCTGTATAGTGAATGATAAGAATCGTATCGTATCCATAGGGTATAACGGTATGCCGAACGGCTGTTGTGATGACGATATGCCATGGGAGCGCAGCGGTGAGACATCTCTTGATACAAAATATCCGTTTGTCTGTCATGCCGAGCTCAATGCCATATTGAATAGCGACAGCGATCTGCATGGCTGTACTATGTATGTTACTCTGTTCCCATGTAATGAATGTGCAAAGGCACTCATACAGTCCGGAATAAAGCGTGTGGTATATCTTGATAATAAGTATGCTCAGATGGAAAGCACAAAGGCGGCTGTCATCATGCTTGAGAAGTGCGGCGTTGCATTTGAGAAGTATAAGCCGTCAGGGCATACTCTTACATTGGAGGTTTGAATCATGAAACGCTACATAAGAGCATCACAGAATGATGTAAATGTAATAACATCTATCTCAGAACTCAGAGATGAGCTTGAATCAGGAAAATATAATTACTATGGTTTACGTGGTGTACATGAATCTGATATGAATTATATCAGTAGAGGTTATCTTGAACCATCATGGGTGTGGGATAGAAATGATTGGACAGATGAAAGATTGAATGGCACCTGTGCGTTATATGTAGATGCGGATATGAGTGATGCTGAATTGGAAAGCAGATATTTTAGAGCTTTAAATGATTATAGTCCTATTGGTGTTGTCTTACTCATTGCTGATAAGGTATCCGAATGGGGAGCAGATGAGAATGAAATCATCTTAGGTAATGGCTACGGTGCTGATGTGGTAGCTAAAGTTGAAATTAAAGGGGAGTGATTCTA
This sequence comes from Ruminococcus sp., assembly GCA_017961625.1. GTDB lineage: Bacteria > Bacillota > Clostridia > Oscillospirales > Ruminococcaceae > Ruminococcus. The sequence goes on from JAGCWY010000133.1 coordinate 120,416, forward strand.
TGAAACGATATATACAGAGTGCCACCAAGCAAAGGCGAAAGTATACATTGAACAATGGTAAGGTTTTATATTCTTACCTTACCCCTGAGCAGTTCAATGAGAGGTATATCAGATTAGATGACCTCAGAGTTCTTGTGGAAGGATTTGAAGGTGAGCCTTATGAGCCCATATATAGGAAAGTCATAAGAGCTTTAAATGCGAATCCATTTACAGGTATTATACGTTTATCTTTTGCTGAGCGTGATGCTTTGGGCTATTTGTTAGAAAACGACATGAATACGCCGAGAGATATTGCTGCAATTAAATATTATATCCATTATAAGGAATGATACTATGAAACGATATATCAAAGCAAACGTAGAGCCGGCTCAGACTACAGGTACGACCTTTTACAGACTGACTCTCGATGACGTTATATCTCACTTTTCACAGAAGTCAGAGAACGTATGGCTTTACAAACTGTTCTCGGAACTGGGCTGGAAAGCTCTTGATTTTGGCGGTCATCTGTACGGAAGTTTTATTAAGGACGGCGATCTGTTCATCTGTGTGACTGACGGTACTAAGATAAGGTACAACGATAAGTTTTATGACCCATACAAGCTCCCTCGCAATGCAAAAGTAAACGGACTGGAAAAGTATGTATCTCTTGGGAATGACAAGATAATACACAGATATATTACTCCTTACGAAGTCGTTACTCCTGAGTTTGAAAAGTGGTCAGACGAACTCATTGCTGAGGGTTACACAGAAAAGAAACTCCTCAGAGATGCCGAGGAGTTCGATGATCTATAAATTTTCTGTCAGTCTGTCGTGCAGCATTTTCATGGCTTTCGGCAGGGCTGATTTGAGTTCAATATAGGTAATACCATAAAGTTCAGACATATATCTAAGCTGCTTATCCGTGATAGGGGCTTCCTGCTCTATCATTTCCTGGATAAGCAGTTCTTCTGTTGAGTTGTATTTGTATGTCTGATATTTGTCTATGCCGTAAACGGGGCGGCTGTCCTCAAGGAACATACCGAGTTCCGAGATATCCATAGGGTGCGGCGTACCCAGTATGGCTTTCAGCGCTATTATATCATCTTCCGGGAGCTGTACCCTCGCCAGGTCATCATAGTTTACCTCACCCCATGTTTTATGGAGCTGTTCGGCTACCTTTATACACAGCATACGCTTCTGAGAATAGCTGACTGTTCCGAGATAACGGCGTATCTCTTCGGATATGCGCGGCTTGAAGAATACAGCAAATGACAAATCGTCCCTGTATCTCGGAGTCCATTTGAACTTCCACCACATTTTCAGAAAACTCATTATAGCTGTCTGAAATTTATCTTCATATTCGGCACCTGCGACATAGGTCTCCTTTGCCACATATCCGAAAAATTTGTAGTTGAGCTGCAATATCTCGTCGCGGACAGCGGTCTGCTGTTTTCTCGCTTCAAGTTCCATGGGGAGCGAAGCGTAGAGTTCGAGCGTTCGCTGCTTTACATAGTTCTTGTTGTTCTGCTCCAAGATGTGACACCTCCTTTTTTGTGCGACCTCTCTACGTTCCGTATAACGACTTTTAATTCACAAAAAATGGAAGCAGGATATAAAAACAGGCAGAAACGGATAAGTTTTAATGCCAAACTTTTCCGCTTTTGCCTGTTATATTTTATGCAGTTTGTACGTTGATTATATTCAATATCCGATATTCCGCTTAATACAGGGAAATTTAGTTCATCATTATCGAGGCTACAAGAGTACGTCCGTGAAAGATATATGTGTCGCAGTTAAAGTACTCACGGTGATAATACGCAAAGTCAAGTGCATCCTTGAAATACATTCTGCTGCAGAGCTTGAAAGGCGGCAGATCGTTAAGGCCTAAAACTACCGTATACATATGGACCTCCTGAACTAATAGATTTTTAATGATAGCAGATTTTTATACCATTCCCCTCAGCTTCCTGTTTTCTGTATTCAGTCATGATAGCTTCTATCTCCGCAGATGAAAGCTCCCGGCAGTCTTTGCCGGTGGAGCTTGAAGAGATAGGACAGCTGAGGCAGTGTATCTGCTGTGAACATACCTGTTCCCTGGTCATAGTGACACCACTTTCACCAGTATGGCTATGAGCATAAGCAGATTGAGAATTCCGAGTATCACCCCTGCCTTATCCGAAGAACTTCCGGATCTTGCTTCCCGTCTTATTTCCGTTACTGGCGGCGGATATGCCGACCTTCGGTCACAGCCGGGGCATACAAGTCTGCCCTCGGGTATCTCTTTTCCGCAGATACAGCACGTATTTTCATTTTTCAAGTTGCATTCCCCCTTAGAAGATCAGTCTCTGTCAGCGTACAGGTCGAGGAATTCCTGTTCCTCACAGTCGTTGATATCCTTGCCGTCAGGCATATGCATACGCCAGATGATAGCGGTGCTCCTGAGTTGTTTGTACAGCTTTTCAGTAGCACGCTGACCGGCTTCGTCCCCATCCATACACAGTACGAACTCTCTTGCTCCGAGCTCTTTCAGCTGCTGTATCTGATACGAATTTCCCGTGCCGAGCAAAGCGACAGCAGGCTTACCGTACCTCCAGGCGGTAAGTGCATTGAATATGGATTCACAGATGATGACAGACCTGCAATTGCCCGGAAGCTCAAATATACCGTATACGGGCTTCACAACGCCCTCGGGATAATTGAACAGCTTTCCCTCAATTGACCTTCTGACTATAAACAAGGTTCTGCCGTACCGGTCGCGTACAGGAAAAGTGATGCAGGGAACTGCCCGTTTACGTCCCGGCGGTATCCAGTCACCCTGAAAACCCACATCGAATTTTTCAATAAGTTCATCGGTGAGTCTGCGCTCATACATATACGGGACAGTATAGCGGTACTTCACCAGCTCCTGCTCGGATACGAATTTATTGCTGTCCGGGTTGCGGAGCAGATTTATATAATCCACAGTCAGACTGTTGAGCAGTTTTTCTGCCGACTCGGGCGGAAGCAGAAAATCAGTATCTTCATGTCGTATCTCTCCGTAGCCGGGGACATTCTCCTTGAACCATTCTATATTCTCGGCATCAACATCGTGAGACTTTATAAGGTCTTTGACCGCGCCTGCTATGTCTTTGGAATAATGACAGGTGAAACAGTGAAACAGTCCTGCCGGATACTTCCTGCCGCCGCGCACTTCATCTACGAGCAGAACACCGCAGGAAGCGTGTTTTTCGTTTCCGTCTCCGTGAAAAGGGCAGGTGATAGTCATATAGTTACCTGTCTGCTTGTGCTGCTTTATCATTCCGAGCATTTCTAGTCTGTCAAGAACAGGACGTATCTCAGCCATATCAGTTCTCCTTTACGACTTTAAATGTATATTTCCCGTCTATGGTGGCGTTCCAGCGGACAGCAAGGGAAATATGGCTTACACAAAGTCCGAGTGCTTCGGCTGCTTCGGTAAATGAACTGTATACAGTACCAGTTTCTATGCAGCGTACTGCTTTACGCCTATGCGGACTTTTACGTCCCATATTGGAAGCGTGTTGTCTGCGGCTGACTTTTTTAAGGTTTTTGGTCGAGTTGTTTTCGTAGTCACCGTCTTTGTTATAGATATATTCTTTCTGCTCCGGTCTGTCTATGAAAGCTGCGGCTACAAGCCTGTTGATACTGCACATCTTGGCTCCGCTTTCGTTCTGCAGACGGACAAACGGGTGTCTGTTCACCAAGGAACGTCCTTTGAGGATATGCGCCATTCCTCTCTGATAACTTCTTACCCGTCCGTAGTTGGATATTTCATATTTATCGAAACCGTCTATTGTTTTCCATTTTTCATCGGGATAACTGTCGGAATCTTTTTTTCCGAAATAGTGTTCAAGAAGCCGTATTACTGAATATCTGTGGTTCTTGCCGTCTATGGACACAGTAACATAAGGAACGCTATTTCTGTAAGTATAAGTAAGCTCCTTGAAGCCTGTGGCGCGTATTGAGAATACTCTGCCTTTATCCGAAAGAACATAGACAAAGTTTTTCGATCTGCCTATCTCTGCAAAGTCTTCATCGGGATAATGTGTATGCAGAAGCTTTGTAGCATTCAGCAGATTACCGGCTCCGCTCCTGCAATACACCTGCACCGCAGGTTCGGATATATTCCCGAAATGAGATTCCAGCAGTTTGGATAGCGAGCGGTTCACGCTCCTGCCGCTGATGTCCTGATATGTGATGAATTTCATTCCCTGGGCACTCCAGGGGAGCTTTTCCTTGTATCTCTTTTTAAAGACAGTGTACACCTTTCCGGTTTCAGACAGCATATATACACATCTTACCGAGCGTGCCATTTCGACCCAGTTTTCATCAGGAAAATCTGTTTTAAGCTTTTCTATCATTTCTTCTATCATTTATATTCCTCCTTTTTTCAGAACTCTACGGTATCATCTATATCCAGTCCGATATCCGAAACGCTTGCAGGCATATCGGGTGTCTCAGTGTTGGTCGATATGACAGGAGTGTTTACCTGTACTTCACCGGGATCGGACATATACTGAACATCACCTGTGTTTATATCCCATGAATATGAGAATACGGTTTTCTGATTGGCTGCGGACCTTGCTTTCTCCATACGGAGTTCAAGAATATGTTTTTCAAAAAGCTGGCGCATGGCAAATGCCTGGGTAGCTATACGTGCAGGATGATCCGAGCCCTCGATGTTGTAAATATTCGGGAATGTCTCACCGTTTTCGTCCTTTGATTCCTTTGAAGCTCGGTTTGCCTGCATAAATACAGCTACGGCGCAGCCGCACTGTTTTGACATACTGAAAAGGTCGGCGCATAGATTCTTGTACTTTGTCGAATCCGTATCGTTATATTTGGCTCTGCTGTCTTCCATGTAAGACAGACCGTCGATGATGACGAGCTTTATTCCGTTTTTCCGGACAAGCTGCTTGATATATGGCACATTCACTACGTTGTCAGGGGCATCTTTGTCCTCGATGATAATAGCATCAGTGTCCTGCTTTTCGAGGTCTTTCAGATATTCTATATAATCTTCGGCGTATTTGCCCTGATGAAGCTGGCTGTTTGAGAAATGGGCACGCCATGTATCAAAACGTGTGCCGAGAAAACAGCCCTGCATTTCAGGCGAATAGTACAGAACGGGGAAGCCGTGTGCCTGTGCAGTCTCCATCAGACGTGTAGCGACCCAGCTCTTTCCGTTATTCATACGTGCAAAGAACAGTATCAGTTCTTCCACAGTAGAAAGACCGCCGTACATTGCATTGTCTATTTCGGGGAAGCCTGTCGGTATACGTTTCTGTTTGTTGTACTCCTCGACCTGCTTGCTTCGCTTTTCGGCATCATGTACAAGGCTGAGCGGCTTGCTGTTGCTGAGGTCAAGTGCTTTTTCGCCCTGCTGCAGGAGATACGCCCACGTCTCGGCAGGGTGAGCAGCACCTTCATCGATCACTTTGTTGGCAGCTTCTCTGAGCATGATAGTCTGCTTGTTTTCTATAAGACCCTGTCTGAAATATTCAAGTTTTTCATTTACTACGAAGTTTATATCCGGCTCCGGGAATGTAGTCTGATAGGTGAACTTATCGGGAACTTTGCCGTATCTGTCACGGTGTTTCAGGATAAACTCTATCTGAGGCTTAAAGGCATCATAATAGCTGCTGTCATAGGAGCAGAGTATATCTCTCTCCTCGGGGTCGGTAGTTGTAAGGATACGTGCAATGACCTGTAATTCAATTGAAATGTTCATTTATTCAGCACCACCTCTCCGAGGACCTGCTTCATGCGTTCATAAAACTGACCGTTTCCCATAAGGGTGGATATCTTCGGTGATACTACAATGGAGCTGAGTTTTTGTGTTTTCCTCGTATGTATAAGATTGAGCAGTGTCTGGGCCGCAAAGTCATTGAATTTGATAAACTCTATATTGGATATCACAAGTACTTTTGCCTTTGCAACGAATATCTGTTCATACTCCATTTCGTCAGTGAGGGAAGTCATGCCCCAGCTCTTCTGCAGACTGTCAAGATAGTTTGCAAAGTTCAGATGATAGACAGCACAATGAAGTCTGTTACCATACCAGCTTTGGCATATGGCTGCGTACAGTAATGCAGAAGCCGTCTCTGAACTGTCAGGGGATATAACTACCTTATAGCACCCGGAAGCCGCTGTGAGCCATTCTGAAACTTCTGAGAGCATTCTGTCGTCTATCATAAACACCGGGTCATTCTGTGATATACAATTCCGTTCCAGAAGATATGATATCTCGGCATTGCTCGGGCAGGAGGCATTGCATCTGTCTCTGCGGCAGTACTGTTTGAACGGACAGTCTACTGTTCCGTATGCAGGACCACCCTCAAGTGCAATATGGTATCTGGTGAGATATGGATTGCGCGATCTGAAAAAGTCAGCTCTGGCAGTCACGCATTGTCTTGCAAGCTCTGCCGGGTCGCCGCAGCCGTTTTTTACATAAAAATCCGCAGGGGCAAACAGTGTAAGATATGGAAGCAGGCTTCCCCTCAGCGGATATTTATGCTCGATGCCGCTGTCTCTTTCGAGCAGATAACGTCTGATTATGTATTCTTTGATAAACTCTGCCGTTTTCGGCAGCTTTGCCGTATCCGGAAGACTGTCCCAGACCTCAAGGGTGTCATGCAGCACTCCGTCGATCTCTATGTGCTTGTAAAAACTTACATCTTCCTCTCCGACAGTCCGGGTAAGCTGATAGAAATGCGGATACTGTATGAGATTATCTCTGAGCTGTTTCCGGGTAAAACCCTTTATCGGCAGGATAAGTCCCAGTTCGTCATCATAGTCAATGCCGTCAGCAGGCTCATACATGACAGCATTTCTTGTCCGTATCAGGTGGTTAGGGTATAACCTGAGCAGGTCTCTGTCTGTCATAGCAGCGGCATCGGTAGTACATGAAACGTCGTTCTGTTTCTCCGGTATTGCCGGCAGTGACGGGTAGATGTAGAAATGTTCATTTCCTATACGCTGACTGAGCCAGTATTTGTTGACATCGTATCTCGGGAACTGCGGAGCACGGAGATACAAGTCCTCTTTTGGGGTCTCTGCTGCGGAAGCAGTCTGTTCCTGCGGCTCCGGAGCAGGTACGGATCTCGCTGGCTGTTTTGTCTGCTCTACCGGCTCTATATCCCACTCGACGTTCTTGAATTCGATGAACAGCTTATCGCATTTGCTTTCCTGCAGGAAACGTCTCATTTCCTCATTATCCCGAAGCAGTACTGATATATGGTCAAGCATATTTTCCTGCCCGTAATCTATTGCTACGGCATTCTCCTCTACAATGGCACAGGTCACTGAGTTCATAAGTTTGATTATTGTACGCTCCCACTGTCTGTTGCTCTGGCAGTGTCTGACCGCATAGTCTATTATTTTCATGTGCTCAGTCCTGAGCCGCTGACTGAACTTCGCAGGATATCTGAGCTTATCTGCAATAGCAGAAAACTTCATATGTTTCACCTCATTCAAGATATTTCGCCACATCACTGTATTTTGGTGGATATATACATCGGTTGTAAGCCTCTGGGTTATACTTCTCGGCAAGTTCGTCTATATATTCATAGTCGAACAGGTCATCAAAATCAAGTGTCTCATTTTTTGTGCGCTTTGCCTTTCTGAGTTCGTCTATAAGGAGCCACCAGATATATATCACTGTCTCATTTATCTCAACGTCCTTCTCTATGCTGAAAGTATGCAGACAACGGGGCAGAGAATCATGCAGTGTGACATCTTTGTCTGTACCTATTCGGTCCAGCCATTCATTCATGCTGCTTACAAATGCTTTTGCATTCTGAGGACAGTGGCTGTATTCAATGGCATATTTCAGAATGATCGTATAGATGAACCCCGGTATCTGCTCCACGTTATAGTTATACACCCCTATCTTTCTGAACTGCTGCCTGAAGCGCTTGTAGTAATAGGCGTTCAGCATCTGCAGGAGTTCGTTAATGCAGCTGTACATATATTCCCCGGAACCGGTATTTTTCTGTGCCTCAAAGATGCGGTTTCCGAAAGACCGGACAAACTGACCGCTGTAAGTCTCGGCACGCTCTTCGCTGATTTTTTCGGTCGTTCTGTCTGTTATGGTTATTATACGCTCCGATGTAGTCTCGACTGTACGGGACTCAGCCATATCACAGCGTATAGACAGGTCGGTCATGTCGTTTCGTATACGGTCGATCTCTTCTCTGAGGGTATCTTCCGTACTCTGCCTTACATATACGGGCTTGTGAAACGCAGAGTAGATCATATTGGCTGTGCTTACCAGCGTGTCCGCTGTGCGTAAAAGCTTCTCCGTCGTAGGTCTGTAGTGTGAACGGTCAGCCAGCTTCTTTCTCAGCATAGAAGCAATACGCTCTGCTGCCTTTTCGATACTGCAGGTTCTTGGTGTAGGGTCAGTGTGCTTTTCCATCTGAACAGATCCTTTCCTTGGTATGGGTATGCGCCCCGGGGTCAGCCTGCCCGTCCGGGGCTAAGCCGCCAGGCTGATATAAACGCCGTAGGCGTAAACTTGATTTTTTGAAATCTGCTTAGTTCTGTTAGATAGTTCTGTTAGATAGTTCTGTTATCAATAACAGTTAGCATACAGAATTTGTATCACAGAGTGCATTTTCAGAGGGCAAATTGTCGTTTTAAAAACATATTTTAGCATGTTAGCAGATTACATCTGCAAAGTGGCAAGCTTTGAATATGTCATTCTCCGTACATTTTCAGAGGGCAAATTGTCGTTTTTTACACATTTTCAGAGGGCAGATCAGTCTTCCATGGGTTCTGTATGGAGAACTTTCAGACAGGCTGCCTTGCTTGCAGGAATGACTATATCTTCCTGTGTCTGTGTAGAGAAATGATATTGTATCACGCCGTTACGAAGTATAGTCTTTATGCCCTCGTATACTCCTTTTTCTCCGTTGGGGAGCAGGACTACAGCGTATTCTATGAGTTCCTCATTGTTTATCACATCGGTAAATGTATCGCAGTCGAGCCGTATGTTATATACATATCTGTATTCCTTGAATATGCTGCGGAGCTGCGCAAGCAGAGCAGGGTATTTGTATTTGTATGCCTTGCCGAGTTTTTTCTGATTGCCCATTGCATATCTCATAGCTACTCTGAGGTCCTTATTGCTTATTTCTATTTCAAGCATTTTTTCTCCTATGGCTTCTTCGGCCGCAGATAATACAGGATCATAGTTGTCAGGTGTCAGCTCCCTGATATCGACTACATGGGTCGGGTCTTTTGCACTTGGTATCTCATATGGAAAATCCTGGTCAAAAACAGTACGCTGATAATTTACACGGAGTGTGGTGAGCATTGCGTTGTACACCATAGTATAGATATATGCAGGGGTGTATCTTTTCGGGTCGGCTTCAATGTATTCCAGTTTCTGCAGGAAGACCATTTCCACCGATGATATGAGGTCCATGTCGGATATGATACCGTAGGGGATACGTCCGGCAGCTGAAACTATCTGTGGATAGAATGTTACGAACAGGGCTGATGCCTTGTATTTCTCAGGTAGTTTTACCCATTCTGCATAGGACAGTGGGTATTCCACATCGGGGGTAACAGCTTCAAATCTTCTCTTTGTCTCTGCAAAATCATTGTTTCTCATAATAAATACTCCTTCCGACCGTATGGGTCATGTCTCTGCTAATGCATAACGAGATTGAATTTTATAAAAACAGCAGCACTTCTGCTGTTTAAATCACTAAAGTGCAAATGGGCATAAAAATAGACTGTCGATAAAGGTAAAATTTTTGCAAATTAAACGCATAAACTTTACGTTCTAACTATCGACAGTCATCAATATTTATGTTTTTGTAACAACACAAAGTAATAATATTTGTGCAAATTACCTCTTGTAATCTGTTGAACTTTGTGGTACAATGTAAAGTGGCAATGAAGGAAAACCCATGATAAGAATATCATAGGCATATAGTCATTGTTCCTGTTATTGATATGAGCTGGTAACTCGGTCGATGATAGGTTCGTGAATGTTATTAAGTACAACTGGCTTTGTGGTGATTGACAGTAGTATAATAGTAACATTGGTGCTTATGGGCGCTGCGTGTCGGCTAAACTCAATGCGCCCGTAAAACTTCTTAAAGTAGGTCAGTCTGCGTTGGTAGCGCAGACTTTTTTACTTTCTGTAATAAAGTGTTTGCGTTCTACAATCCATAAATTTAACTATATTTACTATTCCAGTTAATTGTATTTTAGAGGATATAACTAATTATATCACTGAGCTTTAATGAAGTCAACCCGGAATTAACAGAAAAATCAATTTCGGAAGATGTGCTAAAACGGACGGTCGTTATTGTGCAGTATATACATAAGCACGATAATTCTATAGGCAGATATCACAAAATAATGCACAAAATCGTGTGGAAAAACTTACGCTTAACAAATTATTTACAAATTATTCAGTATATATCCATAGTCAATAGGCTATGGATATTTTTATATACCTTTTGTTAGCGTTATCTAACATAAAATTATTACAGATAGGTGATTTTTGACACAGTCTGCCGTTTTTTATTTTTCCGACCTCGTTAATAAGACCGCAGGGGTAGGACACAGCCGCCCCACACAAAAATAATCAAAGGAGGAAAGCGACTATGGCTTTCAAGAAAGCGAACGATGTAAAAGCAGAAAAGAACCAGGGTAGATTTGTCCTTGAGGGTAACGGAGATACCGCAGATGTAATTTTTCTTTACCGTAATTCAGACGAAATGCTCGAAGCAACAGTACACTTTATAAACAACTCAGAGTACAAGGGATATATCCACTGTCTCGAAACAGGCTGCCCCGAGTGCGAAAAGGGATACAGGGCACGTACAAAGCTGTTTGTGCCTGTGTATGTCATCTCACAGAACGGCATACCCGTAAATCAGATACAGTTCTGGGAGAAAAGCACTAAGTTCGAGCATATCCTCGACCAGGTGCTGTTCAGAAAATTTGCCAATCCATCGGCATACGTGTTCCGTATCACAAGAAACGGCGATTTCGGTGATAAGGAGACTACATATTCCATTGTGGTGGCAGGTCAGAACGTAACTATGCCTTATGACAAGATAATGTCTGATAATAAGGCAGTGTTCCCCGATTATTACGATCATATCGTAAAGGAGTTCGATGTGGCTACTGTTGCAAAATGGGCCAGTATGTCCAATGATACCGGCTCCTCGGAGTCATCTATCGGTGAATATGTGCCGACTCCGAGAGCATCTGCTCCTGCATATAACAATGCACTGCCCGGCGGTGTGCTTGTAGCAGGTGATGAAGCTGAGGACGAGATAACCGAGGACGTAGACTTTGGCTGATAACGGAAAGAACGCGACTGCGGCGGCACAGCTGCCGCAGATTAGCGTTAGGAGGTGACAGGATTGGGACTTTTCAGTAAATCCCAGAAGCTTCAGATGGAGCAGATAAATGCTATCGCCAAGCGGACTCAGCAAGTCACCGAGGTGAAGAAAACTCAGAATGCACGAGGTCTCAGAAATGAGATATCGAGGATATCTGAAAAGGTCATCGAACATTTCAAAGATTCAAAAGCGGAGCTGATAACCACAGCGGAGCAGCTCCATGAATATATATCAAAGATGATAGAAGCCGGAATAGGTGCTATCGATACCGAGACCACAGGTCTCGACCGTCTTAAAGATACGATAGTAGGTGCCTCACTTTATTACCCCGGCGGTGTTGAGGTATATATCCCTGTAAAGCATATTGTCCCCATATTTGATACGCCGTATAGGGATCAGCTGACATATGAGCAGCTGAGTGCCGAATTGCAGAGACTGGTCGATGCAGATGTAAAGCTGGTATTTGCAAATGCAGACTTTGACCTTGCAATGATATTCAAGGATCTGCACGTTGACCTGATACCCGTTTGTTTCTACGACGTTATTACAGCGTGGCGCTGCCTCAAAGAGAATGAGCAGGACAATTCACTTAAAGGACTTTATACAAAGTATGTCCTCAAAGGAGCTATCGACCGTATGAAGTTCTCGGATTTCTTTACTGCCGATCTGTTCCCGTATTGCGACCCACAGGTGGCAAAGCTTTATGCTGCTGCCGATGCAAGATATACATATGACTTGTTCAAGTGGCAGCTCCCATATCTGCAAAAGGATAATCCTAAATGCAAGAAACATCATTTTGAGGGCATAGCCGACCTTTACTGGGGCGTGGAAGTCCCGATGATAGGCGTATGTCAGCAGATGCACCGGAGCGGAGTATATCTTGAGCAGTCGGTGGCAGGTATGCTCAGGAAGAAATACGGAGATATATATACGGCAGAGCAGGCAAAGGCGAGAGAGATTGTCGGGCAGCTGCTTCGATCGACTGAGTACTCCACGTCGGTACGCAGGCCTTTTGCAGACAGCGACGAGTTCAATCCGAATTCCAATCCCCATGTGGAGTGGCTCGTGTATGACTATATGAAACTTATATCTACCAAGAAACGGAAGACTGACAAGGAAACTCTCGGGCAGCTCTCTCATGTGCCGATAGTAAAGCAGATACTCAAATGCAGGAGTCTTTCTACCCTTATAGGTACATTTGTCGAGAAACTGCCAAAGCTTGCGGCGGAATCGCCTGACAGCAGGATACACTGCCGTTTCAACAGTATAGGTGCGGATACGGGACGAATGTCCAGCGCTGAGCCCAATATGCAGAATATCCCGTCTCATGCAGGGGATATCCGTCATATGTTCAGAGCATCTCCCGGCTACGTAATGATGTCTTCCGACTATTCGCAGCAGGAGCCGAAGCTTACGGCATATGTTTCAAACGAGCCCAAGATGATAGATACATTCAAGGAAGGCAGGGATATATATGCTACTATAGCTTCAATAGCTTATGGTATGCCTTATGAGGAGTGTCTTGAATTCCACCCTGTGACCCATGAGTATCAGCCCGAGGGCAAGCAGCGCAGAGGTGTTGCAAAGGTCCTTGTGCTCGGTATCAATTACGGGATGGATATGAAGACTATAGGTCAGAAAGTATATGGCGACGATCCGTCTATTTCCGAGGAGGACAAGACAAAAAAGGCAGAAGAGATATTCAATGCTCTTATGCGAGGATTTCCCGACCTTAACAATGCTATCCTCGGCGCACAGCGAAAGGCGACCCGTGTGGGATATACTGAGACTATACTCGGCAGAAGAAGGCATCAGCCGGATATGCAGCTTCCGCTATACCAGTTCAAGCCGGGAAAGGGGTATGTCAATCCGGATATAGACCCACTTGATCCGTCTACATTTGATAATCCCGACGATATCCCGGAGAGGATAAAGGCTGCGCTTTACAAAGAGCTTACTTCATATAAATATTTCGGGCAGGTATACCGACGTATAAAACAGCTTGATGAATACGAACATATTCAGGTGATCAATAATCGTCAGAAGATAGAGGAAGCCAAGCGCAAGGTGTGGAATGCCATTATACAGGGCAGTGCGGCGGAGCTTACAAAGCTTGCCATACTGAAACTCACCCGAGACCCTGACTGGATAGCCATAGGCGGCAGGCTCATACTTCCGGTGCATGATGAGCTCATAGTTGAAGTTCCTTTTGAACACAGGGAGCAGGGGGCGGCGATACTCAAACGTTGTATGGAGCAGGCAGGAGATTTTCTTCCTTTTTCTATAAGCTGTGATATTGAGGAGACATTCCGCTGGTACAGCCTTGGGGTGGATGATATATTATCCTATGACCGTCCGTCGTCTATGGATTATGATGATATGACGGAGTCGAATATAAAGTGGCTGCAGAGCCGCTTGTATGAATGTGGATATGAACTCCCCGTCATGAAAGGACCTGACGGCAAAAAACCTATCGGTGTTGCTGCAAAGGGCGTGAACGGTGTTATGTCCGATGAACTTAAACAGTTCTGTGATGACTACCGTATCAGATATTCACTCACAGATGACGATATGTTCCTTGACCATATAGACAGACTGGTCACACAGGGAACGACAGATTAAATTACGAAAGGAATCATTATCATGAAGTTTACATTATCCACAAAGCCGCTCAGGACGGCTGTCAATCTTGTAGTAGTAAACGCCAATGTATCCAAGTTCTTCAATCGTTCGCTTATGATCGAGATGACAGCTACAAGTGATACGCTTATTATCAATACAGAGGCAAGTGCTTTGCTTTCCGAAGCCACTCTCAGAGGTGTTGGCGACGACGATAAAGCCGTAATGTTCGTAGATGCATTGCAGCTTAAAGCCCTCATATCTACTCTGAATGCCGCCCAGGTAGAACTTGAATTTACTGATACCGCTCTTGTTATCCATTCGGGTAAATCGGTGTTCTCGTTGCCGAAGCTTGCAGATGAAAGCGAAGGCGACTTTGCTTCTCCCGAAAAACTCACAGATGAAATGATAGCAGATGCAGCGGCTGTTGACGGCGGAAGCTGGAAGTTCATAAAAGACCATCAGCTTTATGCGATCGCTACGTCCTTTACAGAGCCGGTGTATACCTACATCTGGATGGGTACTGACGGCGACGTTCTTGTAGGAGACAGTGTTAATTCTTTGTTTACTCACTCTGAGGTCGGACAGCTTGATACTAACTGCCTGCTCCGTGACACAGTAGTGAACCTCATTACTTCACTTCCCGAAAATGCAAAATTCATAAGACTGGGAAACAAGTATATCGTGTTTATCAGCACAGACAGCTATGAGTACAGGACACAGATAACTCCGCTTGAAGAGAACGACCAGAACGGAGTGTATTGCTCGGATATAATCATGAGTATCATGGAGCTTGGCGACAGCTATATTCAGGTAAACGGAGCGGATATCCTTACAGCTCTAAATCAGTCTGCGCTTCTTACTACCGATAAGAACCCGAAAATAGAGTTTATCGTGTCCGACGGTGCTCTCAGATTAAAGGACAAGCGTGTCGATATCGAGATACCATGCAAGGGTAATGTCACTGCTCCGTATGATATTGTGTTCAAGACTGCTCTGCTTAAATCGGTCATAAGTAACAGTTCTGATGATGAACTGAAAATCGGACCGCATGAGAAGGACGGGGAGATAGCAGGCATTATCGTGCATACATCTCAGATGACATCAATACTCGCCTGCGTGGACTCAGAGAGCGTGGATTAAATGTTCAGAAAGGCAGAAACAGCACAGCTTGCACTGTTCAATTCAGATGCAAGCTGTCAGCTGCTTGAAATTATCGAACGGACCATAAAGCAAGATATCCGGGCACAGGGATTCAGACCGAAGTCAAGGACGTTTGCTCCAAGTGCTATGCGCTGTAAGAGAAAATCATGGTTCCGACTCAGAGGCGCAGAACCTGATATCATCTCCGAGCCGGATACCGTAATGGATTTTACCGCCATGCTCGGTACGGCTATTCATCAGTATGTGCAGGAGAAGCTTTCAAAAGCCCTCGGTGCAGACTGGATAGATGTAGAGGAGTATCTCAGGGAGTTTCCGATTCCGTATAAATATACACTGCAAAAATCGGGCTATGAGACTCTTGTAGAGATAGAAGATCCACCGGTCAGATTTGCTGTTGACGGTATATTGAGACTGAGTGGTATGTACCGTTTGCTTGAAATAAAGAGTTCCGAGTATGACAGCTGGCATAGTCTGTCTACATTCAAAGGGCATCACAGGGATCAGATTGAGATGTATTCGACTATTCTTAATCTGCCTGATGTGCTCACCCTGTATGTTGACAGGCAGTACGGCGGTATGAAGTCTTATGAACACAGGGTCACAGAGACTGAGATGTGCTCGGTACGACAGGGAATGCGGTATGTGCAGCAGATGGCAGATGCCTGCATAGCTCCGGAAAGACTGCCGACAGGGGATTATATGTGCTCGAACTGTGAGTACAAGATCAAATGCAGAGAGTGGTGATACAATGTCACTTGCCAATACATACAGACCCCATACATGGGAAGACGTGGTGGAGCAGGGACTTACCGTAAAAATACTGAGGAGCGTATGCTCCGACCCATCGCTGCCGTGCAGGAATTTCCTGCTGACAGGTTCGCAGGGCGTAGGTAAAACTACGCTTTCAAAAATAGCTGCGAGGAGTCTTAACGGCGGTGAGGACGGAGAAGTCATCGAGGTCGATGCCGCAACGAACGGTACTGCGGAAGCGATAAGGGAACTTACGCAGCAGGCTAAAACGTATCCGCTTACAGGAAACGTCAAGACTATAATACTGGACGAATGTCATGCTCTGTCATCAGCTGCGTGGTCTGCCCTGCTCAGTACTATTGAAAATCAGCCTGCAAGGACTTGCTGGTTCTTCTGTACTACAAATCCGGAGAAGATACCAAAGACTATACTTTCGAGAGTGCAGCAGTTTCAGCTCTCAAAGATAAGTCTGTCCGGAATCATAGAACGAATGAAATATATCCTTGATAAGGAAAAGGAAAAGGGTGAAAACCTGACCTACACCGACGACGGCATTGCCTTTATAGCCAAGCTCGCAAACGGCGGTCTCAGAGATGCCCTTACGCTGCTGGATAAGACCCTTATGTACAGCAAGGATATATCATCAGAAAGTGTTACAGCTTCTCTTGTTATGTTTGATTACGATGATTTCTTTAAAATGCTCGGGGCGATATCCAAGCACGATAATACTGCAATTGCAGATACGGTAGACAGGGTGTATAACTCGGGAACTAACTTTGTAAAATGGTTTGACGATTTTCATTCGTTTGTCCTTAATGTGGCCAAGTATATAGTGGTAAGGGATATTGACCGTACCATGATACCGGCTCATTATACAGACAAGCTCGCAAAATATAACATGAACCATTATACCGTTTGCCTGAGACTTGCAAATATACTGCTCAGCCTGTGCCAGGAACTGAGGACAACAAATTATCAGCAGGAAGTAGCTCTTACAAGACTGCTGACGACACCGAAGAAAGAGGTGGGATAGTGAATACAGATGTGTTTAAAGAAGATGTGAACGCTGTGGTGTCCGAGAGTGAGAGACTATATACGGAAGTGTTCGCAGCACATTTCAAGGAAGTACGTGAATTGCGGAAACGTCTTGAATCAACGGTACGACCTGTTACCGACGATGAACTGTCGCAGATACTTCTTAATCTGCCTATGCAGCTTTTCAGTGTTTCTGAAACGCTCAGCCAGTTCAAGACTTCACTGGAAGTGCTGAAGCTCAAAATGAAAGAGCAGGAAGCTGAGATAATGAGGACATCGACTGCAAGGACCATTACTGAGAAGCGTGCGGAAGCCGACAGTAGGCTCATTGAAGCCAAGGTGACTATTACACTGTACAAGTCGGTCATTGCAAGAGTTGACGATGAGATAGATCTTGCAAAGGAACTTATCATGGGTGCCAAGAAGATATGGGATGCCCGTAGGAAGACGGAGCAGGTAAATCCTGTATCGCCCCCAGGTAATATTCCTGCCTATAAGACCCCTATATTCGGAGGTGAGCAGAAGTGAGCTATGCGGATATAATCAAGAAGAAGCAGAAGGAATGGGAGTGCCCGTGGCTCATGAACGCAGTGAACGAGGTAAAAGGTAAAAGGATACCTTTTTCAAGTCCGCAGATGAACTGGTTCACTTATGGTGGTATCCCGAGAGATGGGGTGACTGAGTTCTATGGGGCTGAAGGTTCGGGAAAGACTACTACCGCACTCGACCTTGCAAAGAATGCATCTGAGCAGTTCAGACAGGAATATCAGGAGGAGCTCAGTGCATTGCAGGAAAAGCTTTCTGCCGGTGATAAGAAAGCCCAGGACGATATTGATGAACTTACAGAACGAGGTCCGAAGAAAGTTCTGTATATTGATGTAGAGAACGCATTTGATGTAACGTGGGCTTCTGTTCTGGGACTTACGTTTTCTGAGGACGAGAATACTATAGATGTAATGCAGCCGCCTCTTATATTTGCCGAAAAGATTCTGCAAACGGTCAGGGAACTTATAGCTACCGGGGAGCTCGGACTTATTATCATCGATTCAGTGCCTGCTCTTACACCTGAGGCAGTGCTTAAAAAAGATGTAGGGGAAAAGACAGTGGCCGCGCTTGCAGGACTTATGACAAATTTTCTTCCTATTGTGAATCCGCTGCTCAAGAGATACCACTGCACCCTTATACTCATAAATCAGATGCGAGATAATCTTGTAAATCCATATACGGTGAATACCCCCGGCGGTCGTGTGATAAAGTTCTTCTCGCTTATGCGATTGCAGTTCCAGAAAGGCTCATATGTAGACTTTCTTGGAAATGAACTTCCAAATAAGACAATAGATCCTGCCGGCTGCAAGATAGAGGCTATGCTCATAAAACAGAAAACTGCTCCTAATGACAGACGAATGGGTTCATATTTTCTTATGACACAGACAGGTATACGTCCCGATTTTGATTATGCACAGCTTGCTATCAATACATACGGTCTTATACGTAAATCGGGCGGTTGGTATACTCTTACTGATCCGAAGACGGGGGAAGTCATGCAGACACCTGAGGGCAGGGACGTGAAGCTCAACGGACTTGGGAATGTATATAATTATCTTGCTTCAAACAAGGAGTACTACGCAGCACTCAGAGAATATATTCAGAAAGATATAGTGGGGGATAAGGATGCCGAAACCGACTAAGTATTACAGCACTACACAGGAGAGACGAATAGCTGATTTCTTCGGCTGGAAGACCGTATCCGCAAGCGGAGCAAGACCGTTTCACCCTGGTGACGTGAAATCCGATCAGTGGCTTGCCGAGTGCAAGACACATATTAAGGAGATCGACCGTCTTACTGTTTCAAAGTCTGTATGGCGCAAGCTCGCCAATGAAGCAAGAAGCCTGCACAAGCTCCCTGTATTGTTCATTGACAATGGCACTCAGAAGATAGATGATACGTGGGCGGTCGTGTTCAGCAGATGTATTGATGATAAAGGATTTGAAATGGTGGCAGGACCTATGGTGGATTCCGAGGGACAGCTTTCATTCAGACACTCAGATCTCAAACCGCTTTTCAGGGGCAAAAAAGCAAGTCTGCCGTTTTTTATTGACTCGACCTCGTTATGTATAGTACGGGCAGTGGACCTGCAGGAAGTGGTAGGTGATTATTGATGCTGACGATACAGCAGGCAGGTTCGGAAATACTTGGCGACAGACCGGGGAAGTTCTATGTATTCGCAGGAACGGAATACGGTGTGAAACGCAAGTATATCG
This sequence comes from Ruminococcus sp., assembly GCA_017961625.1. Lineage (GTDB taxonomy): Bacteria > Bacillota > Clostridia > Oscillospirales > Ruminococcaceae > Ruminococcus. Next base: position 139,615 of record JAGCWY010000133.1, read on the forward strand.
AACATCTGAAAAATTTCTATAAACATTCCGTTACCGCAGACACTGTGAGTGAAGTCATAGAGTCCATGCAGAAAAAGAGCCTGCTCCCTGTACCGCCTAAGCTTTATATCGTCAGATATGATGAAAGCTTTGTTTCGTCTCTCGGGGATAAGTCCCGGCAGCAGATAGAGAAGACGAAGATAAACGGTACGCTGATATGTTTGTACGAAACAGAAAAAGCAGCGGTCAAATGTGCAAAATATCTTCCGGACTGTACGGTCTCGTTCGATGCCGTACACACTGAGTATGTAAAAAAGTACCTGCGTGCTGACTTTCCGGGACTTGCTGACAGTATTATTGCTGAAGCTGTCAGGATACACAGGGAATATATAGGGGCATATAACATATGTTCCGTAATGAATTGTGTGTCTGAGGACGAACGAGAGCATATAAGCGTAAAGGATATGGACGAGATGTTCGGATATAGTCTGCTGACAGGAGACGAGCAGTTCAGGCAGGCGTTTGCTGCAAAGGATATACGGATGTGTGTCAGTATGCTCGATAATTATGAGGATAGTTTCGACTCTGTTTTTTACCTTATGCTTGCCTCTCTGCTTGAACTGGAAAAGCTTATCACTAATCCGAAACAAAAGTCAGACTATAGGGCATATATAAAGGGGTGGACAGCGGAGTCCGTATATAATATGTTCATTCAGGTTTACAGCGAACTTGAACAGTCAAGAGAATTGCAGGGATATAATATCCGTGACAGGTTGCTGTATCTGCTCCTCCTGCTTCAATATGGTACGATACCACAGATGGGGGTAATGCATAGTGGAATTTAAAAATCAGCAGCAGGCAATGCTTGATCTCAGGAGATACGCTGACAGCTACAGGCAGGCTCTCCTCATATGCGGTCCTGCCGGAGCAGGCAAGACCTATCTTGCAAAGCAATATGGCAGTATGCTCGGAGTATCTGATTTTCAGATAATTGATTCCAGAGTAGGGACGGTACGCGAGGCAATAGAGAGCAGTTACAGACTCAGTAGTGATATGGTCCTTTGTATCGAAAACCTTGACTGCGGAGTGGACGGTGCTTCATATGCACTTCTTAAATTTCTGGAAGAGCCGAAAGCAGGTACCTACCTTATAGTTACGTGCAGGAATATACGGCAGATACCTTCTACTATAGTTAGCCGATGTGTTACTGTCGATGTTCCGGGTATGACAAATGATGATCTGCTTTTGTATGCAAAGCACAGTGATCCGGAGATACTCAGTAAATTGCAGACGGATAAAACATTATGGAGATGTGTGAAATCCCCGTCGGATATTGATACGCTGGCGCAGCTGTCTGCAGAGCAGTTACAATATTTTGCATCACTCTGTGGTATGGTCGATTTAAAAACGTCTGTATCATCGATCGTATGGAAATTTCAGAAGTTCCCGGATAATACATCAACTCCTATACGAATAGTAATAAGATATCTTATGTTTTCAAATAGTAATTGGGTTCAACCTTGTATAAACTGTCTGAATGCGATAGCTACCGGGCGGCTCGGAACTCATGCCGCTCTGTCAAGACTGGCGTTTGAACTCAAATACGGATGGGTATAACATTATGACAAGACTTGAACACAGCATATTGCAGAGCCATTTTCCTCCGAATTCATGCATAGTTCTTGACCGGGCGACAGCAAGCGGTCACCCCTGCGACAGCATAGGGCGTGTACTGTATATAGACCCGAAACTGGACAAAATATCGGTGTATTTCGAGGACGGTAAAAGCTATGCACTGACTTACGGAGTAGATATATTTCACAGATATATTAAGCCAATATCTCACAAGAGGTGATATTTATGACAGTGGTTATTGAGAATACAGGTGCAGAAAGAAAAGTAAAAGAGTATAAAGATGTTACAAGTGTAAGTACACAGCAGATGCAGACATATATGTATGTGCTGAAATTCAAAGATGGCAGTGAGATAACCGTGCCATCTGAGCACGTCATAATCAGTAAGGAGGATTGACATACAGTGAAATTTATTGATCTGTTTGCCGGTGTAGGCGGACTTCGCCGTGGACTCGAACTTGCAGGACACACTTGTGTCGGATTCTGTGAGTGGGATAAGTTTGCAACTGCAAGTTATACATCAATGCATTGCATAACAGAGGAGCAGCGTAAGTTTCTTGCAACGCTCGATCTGAATAAAAGGCAGAAAGAAATTTTAAAAGAGGAGTACAGAAATGGAGAATGGTATTCAAACGACATCTGTAACGTCACAGGAGAAAATATCCCTCGGGCAGACTGCTGGACTTTTGGAGCTCCCTGCCAGGACTTCTCTATCGCAGGACAGCGAAAAGGTCTCGACGGAGACAGGAGCTCCCTTGTCAGAGAGGTTTTCAGAATTCTTGGAGAAATCCGGCTCGAAGATAGACCCGAATGGCTTATCTACGAAAATGTTAAGGGAATGCTTAGCAGCAATAGAGGCTGGGACTTCCTTGCAATTATTCTTGAAATGGAACAGCTCGGGTATGATATCGAATGGCAGCTGCTCAACTCAAAAGACTTCGGAGTTCCCCAGAACAGAGAACGAGTGTATACTGTTGGACATCTTAGAACCCGAGGTGAATGTAAAGTATTTCCTATCGGAACAGCAGGCAAAGAAGATAGTATTCGGAAAATAGATATAATAGCACATCATCAGAACTACAGACGAAACACTCAGGTATTCTCACCGACGGGTATCACTGAGGCTCTCTCGACTTGTCAGGGTGGCGGTCGTGAGCATTTTGTTGCTTTCGGTATCGACTATAATACTAACGGGCAGGAATCTGAGATCGCTAATTGCATTAAAGCACGTTATGATGCAGGAGTCTCAAATTTCAGACAGGACAGGACAGCAGTTGCAGTTGTTGTAGATAAGGACAACATAATAGAGAAGCGGCAGAACGGCAGACGTTTCAAAGATGACGGTGAACCGTCCTTTACTCTTACTGCTCAGGACAGACATGGCGTGGGTCTTGGATTTATTAATCCGGAAGATGACGGTACCTGCAGAACACTAAAAGCTCAGATGGCTAAAAACAGTGTTGCGAATTTTATCCGTACTGATAGTCTCGGAGCAACAGCAGTGGGTATGACTATTTCTTATGAAGCAGGGAAACTGGATATCAGCAGACATGAATTCACAGAAAAGGAATTACGTACCGATGGCATTTCCAATACTCTCGATAGTGTTCCGAAAGATAATTTGCTTGCCGTTAAGGTAAGTAATGAGCCTGCTCCTACTAAAGGTATTTATGTAAAACTTAATGAGTCTGATACTGTATATGCTGTATGGTATGAAAAGTATCAGTGCTACATAGCTATACGCAAGCTGACCCCGAGAGAATGCTTCCGTTTGCAAGGCTGGTCAGATGATTTCTTTGAAAAAGCAGCTTTTGTGAATTCCGACAGTCAGTTATATAAGCAGGCAGGAAACGGTGTTACCGTATCTGTTGCACTTGCTGTGGGAGAAGCTATCAATGCTGCAAAGCAGAAGACAATATCTGCTCCGGCAGGTACGGGAAAGCAGAAAAGGCTGTTCTGATGGGTAGGTGATCGAGTGAAAGTTCTTGAATTATTTGCCGGTACACGCTCTATCAGCAAAGCATTTGAAAGACGAGGTCATGAGACTTATTCAGTAGAATGGAGCAGGGATTTTGCAAATATCAGTCTGTATGCCGATATCGGAAGTCTCACTGCCAATGATGTGATACAGCTGTGCGGCGGCAGACCCGACGTTATATGGGCTTCGCCTGACTGCACAAGTTACAGCGTAGCCGCTATCGGATACCACCGCAGACAAGACCCCGACGGAAATCTGAGACCCGTGACTGAATATGCTGAGTTCTGCGACAGAGTCAATGCTCATGTGGTCGATCTTATCAAAGAACTTGCTCCGAAATACTACTTTATAGAGAACCCGAGAGCAGGATTGCGTAAACAGCGTTTCATGCAGGGTCTGCCGAGATATACGGTCACGTATTGTCAGTATGGCGATACAAGGCAGAAACCTACGGATATATGGACTAATCACCAGAACCCTCAGTTCAAACCGCCCTGCAAGCCGGGGGCTGACTGCCATGTGGCAGCACCTCGTGGAGCAAGGACGGGAACTCAGGGAATGAAGAATGCCCAGGAGAGAGCAGTCATTCCGCCTATGCTCTGTGAGCATATAGTCGATATTTGTGAGGGGGTAAATGATAATGACAAAGTCATATCTGTGCCTTCGATAGATTACAGACAAAAACGTTTATTTTAAGGAGCATTGATATGGAATTTGTAAAACCTTTACCAATACCTGAGTATCAGGAACTTATTGATGACATTACAGAATATATTGATAATACTATCCCGAAAAAAGTAAATTTTATGACTATCCGGACTTCAATGGATTTTCATATATGCCCTCACAGTGCAGACAGGATACCAGACATTAAAGTGGATCTGGTCTGCATTGTACAGGGATTACCTGAACTGGACCCGGAACAGAGTGTGCTCACTCAGATGGGAGTTGGTTTTGTATTCTGCTCCGAGCATATAGTTGATTATGATAGTGAACGCATGGTGTGTTCGGTAGGTCGTTCGCTTGTAAATATGCTGCTTAATATAGTGCATTTTTCACGGACGGGAAAAACGGTCACCGATATCGACGGTGAATTGAAATCACGCATATTTTGACCATATGAATTATCAAAATCATGCATATTTCAGGAGGTAAGTTGTGAAAACTATCAGAGATGTATGGGAAGACTATACTGAACTGTGTATAGGCATTGCAGCTTCTGCTGTCTTTATACTTTCCATCTGCTTTCTTGCCATACCCGTAGAACGTGAGATGTATGTTTCCCGTACCAGATGGATATGGGATATCCCCGTATATCAGTATACAGTCCATGAAGAGAGCCGTTGGAGCTCTGCTCCTGAGGGTGCATATGATGTCCGTAAGGAATGGGAAGTTGAACATCACCGTACTGTAAAAACAGGGGAGTGGGTGGACAGCGAGGGTATCAGACATGATATTACTTTTCAGGAGCCTGTTTATGAGTGGCATTATTACTATAAGATAAATAAATGGGATAAAGTCCGTGACATAACTTCTGTCGGAATAAACCACACACCTCATGAGGCTGAGTGTTCTTTGCAGTTTAGTGTTTCAAATCCGGAGATCGGGGATTTAAAACGAGGAGCCCATACTGAAAGGTACGAAGTGTACGGGGTGTCTGGGGAAGATGAAGCAAGGTATAATATAAGCAAAGCCGACTGGAAGCAGATCGAAGTGGGCGGAAAGATAAAATTCAAGCGTTTCCGTTATGGTGACAGGATATGGGATATACGTTTTATCTGAAAGGTCGGTGATACTTTGAAAGAATATACATTTGACGGCAGCGAAATAAGTGAGGAAGAACTTGACAAGCAGGCGGAAGCCTTGTGGAACAACATCGAATACATGAGGTGGCTTGCAGGATTTGCAAATATCAGACTGCATGGCGCACTTGACCTGCTTGAAATCGCAAGTAAGTTCCTTCTCAGTGCAAGCTTTACCAATTCTATGGATTACGCCCAGGGCAGGGCGATAGCTCATACGATAAATGACCTACTTGAAGAAGAACGCAAGCTTAACGAATGAGGTGCAATATGAACAGAAAAGAAATAAATGAAATTAAAAAGAATTTAAAAAGTGAGGATGGATTTTTAAATTTTAATAAATTCCTTATAACTATTGTAAATGCAGACCATGAAGTTGAAATGCAGAGAGTTGTCTCACCCTTAATGGCGAGTGAGCGTGAGGAGAGAGTGTACAGAGATATCCTGCTCCATACTATGAACGGAAATGTAGGAAAGAAGTCCGTACAGATAGATTTTGAACCGGGAGAGCAGGGTCTGCCACAGGCGCAGCAGGCTTTATACGACATAGTACAAACTGCTATAAATTCAGATGAAGCCCTTGCTGAGTACACAAATGACATTATCCTTACATATCCATCAGCACTTCCGTATGCTGTTATAACTGCTCATTGCACATATACTGTAAGACACAGACGTTCAGACGATAGTTCTGATGAAGATAATACTGAGGAGTTTAAGTTTATAGTTTCGGCATACTGTCCTGTATGTACAGTAGACTCCGGCTTCTCTTATGATTTTGGGGAAAAGAAATTTTCTACTGAGGAAGATAAAAAGCTCCATATTATCCCGAAACCCCTGCATGGACTATTTTACCCGGCATTTGATGACCGCAGTGCAAATGTAAATTCAGCTATGGTCTATGTGGCAAAGCAGAATGAATTTCCTGCAATATATATTGAAGATGGTCTCGGCTGCAAAGCTCCTGTGTCTGCGAAGCAGGAAAAAGAGCACTGGCTGTGGCTACTTCGTACCGTATTCGGTGATGAACTTTCATATCCGTTTCTTTTCACTATAAACGAGCTCCTTATAGATGCTTCTACTGAGTATTCACGAGATACAAGACTTACTCAGTTCTGCAAATCCGATCTTGCGGAGATACTCGAAATGGCAGGAGCGACCGCAGAGCAGCTGAGTACATTTGATAAATCCTTTGATTATCTTGTATCCACAGGATCTGTACCGGGATATTTGTATCTTCAGAACCTTATAGACAGCAGATTTACATTCAAGACTTCTGAATATACAGTGAGCTGTTCAGTGGCAAATGCCGATTCCGTGTCTACAACTGTAATAGACGGCAGCAGATCATTTCAACTGAGAACATCTGATATGGTCATGGACGTGAATGGAGCTACTGTAACTTTGTAGACCCTTTTTGAAATCCGGAGCATTTCCTTTTTGCAGTTTCGTCAAATTTGTATTTGGTGCAACTTTATATTTTATGCCCCCCTCTTGACAAAATCATCATAATTGCTGATATTCATGATGATGAACTTTTACTTGTGGCGCTTACTATTGGACACAGAAGCATCGTTTATGATAATTAAAAAATCGCAGAGAAGAACTCAGTTCCGCTCTGCGATTTTTTAATATCTGTCATCATTTTCTATCATCTTACAGATATATGCATATCTGTCGGTGATTTTATTTTTATCGGCATAAACATTCATTTTTGAGAACATTTCTGATAAGTAGTCATATCTTGCAAATTCAGTTCCCATTTGATGCTCGGGAAGTGACTTGGGGCATATGAGTTTGAAGATATGTTCCATTTCAGTTTCATTGAATTCGTCATCACAAGCTCCGGCTAAGAAACTGAGTCGTTCATTCTGATAAATGTTTACGGGTTCTTTTCCATTAAAAACAAAATTTGTTTCAGCAGAATCCTTATTGCTGCCCATCTCGTCGTCGCTGTTCATATTTATAAAACCGTCGAGCGAAAGAGGGTTCACGTATTCTGTATTCTTTTGTATTGTGAATACTATCGAGAGCCATTTGCCGCCGCGACCTGACTGTCCCCGATCATAGGTATAACAGATATCCGTAGTTTGTTTTAAAGCCTGCTGGCAGCTGTCGAGTACCTTTGATTTGAAGTCAGACCACCCTGTCCTGCCTGAATAGTCTTTTGGGTCTATACCGAGAAGACTTCGCAGTTCTTCGACAGTCAATTCTCGTCTGCCGACCTTTTCGTATTGCTTTAAAATTTCATACATACGCATTTGATTTTTACTTTTTAGTCTCAGCGCATTCCAGAGTTCATAGGAGAAGTACTTGTCCTTGAATTCAAACATCAGCGGCAGAGCTTTGTCATTTGCATCAAAGGCTACATACCATTCCCCTGTCTCGTCTTTGCTGACATCAGCTTCTTTAAAAAGAGTAATGGTCCTGTAACCGTATCCGTTTTCATTAGGTATCTCAACGAGCTGCTGCATTATATTTCTCAGCTTTTGTCTGAAATGAGTCATGTTCATATCAGAGCCGATACCCATTATCCGTCGGAAGTCGTTCAGCGGAAATCTTACTATCCTCGTTTCAAGGTCAAAAGGGTTTATTTTTGATAAATATATGCTGAAGAATCTCAGCTCCTGCAATGACATATTGTTCGCTCTGAGTTCATTAAGGATATTTCTTTTCTCTACGATTGCTGTCTCAAACAATTCTTTCAAGATAATCACCTCTTTTGTATTATATCACCTTTTTACGGACTTGTCAAGAAATAAATCCGTAATTAGAGGTGGAAACCGCAGTCCGTAATTAAAAATATGAACAGAAAATGTACGGCATAGGGCGTTTCATATGAGGAAATAAAAGTCCGTAATTAAAACAGTTTAACAAAAAAGTGGCTATATTTCGCTGTAAATTACGGTATATTCTATGGCTTTTGCCGAACGAAACTACGGAAATAAAAGTCCGTAATTGATGGGAACGAATGTCCGTAATTAAAATCCAAGCAGCCTTTATAGCGGAAATGAATGTCCGTAATTAGGGAAATAAAAGTCCGTAATAAGGGAAATAAAAGTCCGTAATTACGGAAATAAAAGTCCGTAATCAAGGAAACGAAAGTCCGTAATTGATTCCGCAATCATGCTATATATCGTTGTTTCAGAGTACCGAAATCACTTATTAAATCACTTATTAAATCACTTATTAAATCACTCTATCAATCACTGCAGGACTGACAGACAGATATAAGAAGAAAAACTCCTGTGGGGGGATGATCACAGGAGTTTATGTCTTTGATGTATTTAATTATGCTATAATTTGATTTGCTTTGAGTTCCTGGATAAGATTATCCAGACGTTCACCGTTATAATTAACTGCGGCTCTTGTAATTTCGGCATTCTCTTTGATCTCGACAATATCAGCTTCAATTCTATCCAAACGTCTATCCATGCCATCTAAACGTTCATCCATGGCATCCAGCCGTTTATCCATGTTGTCTAAACGTTTATCCATGTTGTCTAAACGTTTATCCATGTTGTC
>JAGCWY010000134.1 GCA_017961625.1 Ruminococcus sp.
CAATACTCTGAATAAGCTTCGTGTAGGCATAACCGTCAAGATACGATATTACGACATCGACGCATACACAAACATCGAGGGAGTGGTAACAGAAATCAATCTCCCTTACCGCAGGCTTAAGGTCATAAAGACTACTATCCCGTTCGATGACATCTACACCATTGAGATGCTCGGTAAAGACGTATGCTTTTAGAGCATCACCATTTTCCTCCTGAAAACAATCACAACATAGAAGAAATGCTCAGCCGCCCCTTTGTGGGGCGGTTACACATGACTTAAAGAACTACAAAAATGAAGTAATAATCACCAAACGTGAAAGGAGAATTAACATGGGACTTTATGAAGGAATTAAGGACGCAATAGGAATAGCACAAAAAGCTGATAACGTCGAGCTTTACAAACAACTCATTGATTTAAGCTCACAGGCTTTGGATATGCAGACAGAAATAGCAAAACTACGGGAAGAGAATTCAGAACTACAAAAATCCAAAGAAACGGAGCAAAGGTTTGTTAGGCATGAACAGCCGTATTTAACACTTGAAGGTGATAATCAAAAGGTTTGTTATTGCGCTGTATGTTGGGGAAAAGACGAGAAAATGATTCAGATGGACAGAATCAACTGGGATAAAGGTCAAATAAAGCTATATTGCAAAGTTTGTGAGAATCACTGCATTGAATGCGAGCAGTAAGTTATGACTGTCTTTCACTAATGTCAAATAGCCATTAGGTAACCCCAATCGCAAGCAGTTCCAAATTCGATATACCATGAGGGTATTATGCAAGATCTAAGCATAATGCCCTCTGCTGTTTATGATTGACATTTCCTTTTCTGTCTGCTATAATAATTACAACGCTTGCACGATACGGAAGTGAGAATCATGCTGAAAATTGCAATCTGTGATGACGATGCCAAATTTTGCGAAAGCTTTCACCGAATGCTGAACTGCTGTTTTGAAACTATCGAAGCAGAGATCGACATAAAAATCCATCTGACTGGTGAAGCCCTTTGTGCGAACTTCTCTCAAACGCAATATGATTTGATCTTTCTTGATATTGAATTAACGGGTATCAACGGTGTCAATGCAGGACAGATACTGCGGCAGCAATCACATGAAGTGCAGATAGTCTATGTATCATCAAAGGAAGAATATGCAATGCAGCTCTTTCAGAACCGCCCGTTTGACTTCCTTGTAAAGCCCATTACACAGAAACGACTCAATACTTTGCTTGATACCTATTTTCAGGTATTCCCCATTGCTGACCGTTATTTCACATATACCGCCGACCGTCGGAAACAGCAGATCGCAGTGAGCGAAATCCTTTATTTTGAAAGCCTGCGGAAGCAGCTGCGCATCATGACATATACCGGAGAAATTATGATTTATGCAAAGCTTACTGACATTCTGAGTGAACCGTTCAGCGGGCAGTTTCTGCGGATTCACCAGTCATTTCTTGTGAATATCCGTCACATCAAAGAATTTCGCTATGGAGAGATCACGCTGACAAACGGCACCGTACTACCTATCAGCCGCAGTTATCAGAACGCTGTGCGTGACTTTCTCATGAAGCGTGAGCAGGAACGAATGCTGCGGGAGGCTGGCTTATGAATCCGATTGAAACACTCCTTTCCGTTCTGTTCATGCTGATATATGTATTTGCGAATTTCCGTCTTGCAAGGCTGATTTCTCCGCAGAGAACGCTCAAATGGAAAACGGAGCTTCTGGCATATGCGCTGTCCTTTTTGCTTTGTGCTGCGCTGATTGCAATGCCGCGCAATTATCATTCAGCTGCTTATCTGATTGCGCCTTATCTTCTGCTTGCTGTACTGCAATTTGGTATTTTATATTTGTATCGGCGTGACCTGAAACAGAATTTGCTAGGCATCCTGAAGCTGTTCGCGGCGGATTTTCTGGCGGCAGAAATGTTTGTGCTGTTGAGCGATCGCAGCATAGAACATATGGACTGGCAGGCTTTTTTCTGGCTGCTTGCTCCTGTCAAGCTGATTGCGGTACTGATGCTCGAATCCGCCAAGCGCCGCCGTGAGAAAGACCGCATATCCCTGCAAATGCAGATGTACCGGCATCAGATGGAGATCATGGAGCAGTCGCAGGCACAGATTCGGTTTTTGAAGCACGATATGAATAATCATCTGCTTCACATGAATCAGCTTTTATTAGAACAGGATACCGAAAAGCTTCGGCAATATATGCAGGAAACAACGCATCACCTTGCGTTATCACAGGAGTTCGTAAGCACCGGAAATCACGATATAGACAGTCTGCTGAATTATAAGCTCATGTCCGTACAGCAGCTTGGTACAGAGATCGTGACCGATATGCGAATCCCGACAGATACGCAGATTCCGGCATTTGACATCAATGTGATTCTCGGCAATCTCCTTGACAATGCGCTTGAGGCGCTGAAAGAATGTGAGAACCGCCGGATTACTGTCTCCATGCGTTATGAATCGGGCATTTTATATATTGTGATACAGAACACCTGTAAAGGTGAACCGCCGGTTGTCTCCGTAAAAGGCACAGGACACGGACTTGGTCTGCACAGTGTACGCCGCACACTGGAAGCATATCACGGCGAGCTGAAAACTAATTACGAAAACCACCTTTTCACGGCAGCTGTGATGATGTATCTGAACCGTTGATTGTACCCATTCAACCGCTGATTATACCTATTATATTGAAAAGAGATTCCCGGAGTGCTACAATAAAAGCAACCCGGGAATTTCTTTTTGGAGGCGGTTCACATGAAAGAAAAGACGATAAGTATTCGGAGAATTGTTATCCGCATTCTGATTGTCCTGTTGATATTGTTCGGTATTTGGAATGGACTTTGGCTGTATTATCGGCAACACTGTTTCGTTCGTGTAGCAGAGCAAGCCGGAATGACAAAGCAAAAAGGTATGCATGTTTATTACATAAGTGAGGTGCCGCTTGAAAACGGCATAACAGCACATTATGGTGTATTCTGCCCACCTTATCTTCGATTTGCATATAATTATTCTGCACATGAGTCACCAGAACCAGATCGAATTGAAAAGAACGGAAAATGGCTATATCAATGCGATTATCGAATCGATCTGAGCATACACCCTTCTTTATTTGGCGAACCGCGTTATCAGATTCAGATCTATGATCAGAAAACAGCGAATGCTGATTACCTCGCAGGAAAGACAGCAGAACTGGATTGCGGCAATATATATACCTTTGAGGTAGACGCAGATATGAACATCATACAGGAATGGTCATACGGCGGGCAGGCGGTCTGGGACGATGCACATGATGAAGCGCATGCGATGTTTACTCGGGCAAAGGATGTGTTCGGGCTATGAGGATCGTCAAATACCTGACGCTTTCCATCCTTCTTTGTGCGGTGCTGATTCTTGCGGAAACAACACGGCTGCTGTATACTGTGAACTTTGCTTTCGGCTCCATGCGTGCGTACTATGAAGTGCAGATCACACAGGAGGATCTGCCCGTGATCTCGGAACTGTCCGGACAACACAGGATTCCGCTTTGTATTGTGGATAACAAAATGACAACCACACAGGCGTTTGACATTTATTCCACTGCCGATGAAAGCACGCTGGTTGATGAACTGCAAATCCAATTCGGAACATTCCGCAGCGTATTTTATAAAGAATCAGTACAGATACGCTTTCACGCATTCGGGGATTATGAAGTGCCTGAGAAACCTGTCAAGCTGTTTTTTATTGGAAATCAACAGAAGGATTTTGAAAAAGCACTTTCTTCACAGGTTACCATTCAGGGCGGCATCATGTATCAGCAGGATGCATCCACAATGCTTGCGGTTATCTGGATCGCTTGGGGAATCCTGATTGCATTTGTATTTTTCCTGTCGGCATTCGATACAGAATCCAAACGGCGCACCAGCTTTGTACGCATCATGAACGGAGCTTCTCCGCTTCAAATTCTGCTTGCCAATATCGGCGTAGAATTGCTTGTTATGACAGGCATTATCAGCATTGTGACGGCTGTGACAGGCTGCTTTGTGACTGTACAAATCGGGAAATACCGGCTGGTGCTTGTGCTGTTGGTACTCGCTTCTATAATGCCCTATATTAGGCTGACGGGGCTGAGCTATACGATCATCACACAGGAACGCCTTTCCGTCGCACGGCTGCTTAATTTCGGATATATCTATAAAACAATTCTGCTCTGTATCACAATGGCGGTGTTCAGTCTGACGGCATCACTCGGTGCGGATTTCGTTCGGAATCTGCGTGTTCTCCGATGTGCAAAGGAATACGCGGATTACAGCATCGTCAAAATCGAAACGACGCAGGCAAATCTGCTCGGTGACATTGATGTGGATGAAGCGGTGCGGTACATGGAACTGACAAATCTGCGGATCGAGGAAGTCTACCGGCAGTATTATGAAAGCAATGATGCTTTGATGATCGCACCGTATAATCTGCACAGCTTCACAAGCGGCAAGCGCGAAGGGTTTATTTACTGCAATGCCAATGCAGCGGATTATATTGAGCGGCTGTTTGGCGAATATCGTGATGAAATTAACGCAGATGTGTGCATTTTCATTCCGGACGGTGTTCCGGAGGATGATCCGGTGATTCAGAATGCAACAGGTCTCGGCATTCCGGATTATGCTGGAAGAAGCTGGGAGCCGGAAGTGGAGATCATTCATTATCACGGCAGGAAAATAGGCTTTTATATTTCCTCTGCTGAGGATTCGCTGCTGACATTTGTGGAGAATCCGATTGTCGTTTATGTCATGCGGACACCCGATGAAATTGGCGTGCCGCTGACGGATACGCATAAGGCTCCGGCAGCGGGAAATATCGCATTCCGCACAGATGATGCAATGCTCCGTGATTTACAGGCACGGGACAACATTCGCTGTGAAATCACACCGATCGGCGAAACTGTTCAGCGTGAATTTGATTCGGTCAAACGAATCTGCGGAGCGCTCGCTTTGATTTGTGCCGTATTTATTGCACTGAATGTATTTGTCAGCGGCTTTTTAATTCGTATGGAGTATCGGCTGAGAGCGAAAGAATACTGCATCAAAACTGTGCTTGGTTATACCATGCTGCAAAAATTCGGCAGCTTCCTCACGATGTCTGTGCTTTCAATACTGGTGAGCATCGTGCTTGTTGTTCTGCTGCGAAATCAGCTTCACATTCAGCCGACGGTGCTTGCTTTGATCTGCAGCGGAATGCTGATTGCCGATACCGTGACAATATTTGCATATGCAATCCGGACAGAACGAAGCAGCATTGTGAATAGTTTGAAAGGCGGCGCATTATGATTGAACTGAAAAATGTACGGAAGTCATTTGGGGAGCGTGTCCTTTTTAAAAATCTGAATCTGACAATCCCAGACGGAGAGTTTGCGGTATTGATCGGTGCAAGCGGATGTGGAAAAACGACTTTGCTCGACATCATCGCCGGAATCGAACCGATTGACAGCGGTGAGGTGTTGGTGGACGGTGTGAATATCCTGAAACGAAGAAACCGCCTTGCGTATTATCAGACAAAGCTCGGTATGTGCTTTCAGAATTTCGCCCTGATTGAAAATATGACGGTGCGGAAGAATCTGGAGCTTGTGCAGAAAAAGAGCCGGAGCGAAATGTCCCTTGACGATGCTTTGCACCGTGTCGGAATGACAGACTATCTCGATAAAAAGGTGTGTACGCTGTCCGGCGGTGAACAGCAGAGAATTGCACTTGCAAGACTTATGGTAAAAAAGTGCAGTATCGTACTTGCCGATGAACCGACAGGCTCGCTTGATGCCGATAATGCGGCAAAAGTCATGGCAATTCTCTCCGATTTGAATGCAATGGGGAAAACCGTAGTTATGGTGACACATGATACAAAATATCAGAAAATCGGTACACGGCAGATTGATTTGATAAAAATGAAATGATGAAGAAAGCGAGTTGCCGTTATCGACAACTCGCTTTGCTGTTTATTATTCGTCGGAACACTCGTCAAGCCCGTGTATACAAAACTAAAGCTATAACATGATGGCCGCCAATGGCGGCCATTCGTTTTAAAGATTGTACAAAAAAAGCTCTCACAGCCAAAACTGTGAGAGCCAGATGCTATCGATGATAATGTGTAGGTAACGAGTAAGTTTAGAAATTCTGAATGATAAATCGTTTCCGTTATTTTTCCGTTATTGTATGAAAAATAGGTATGTATTTA
>JAGCWY010000135.1 GCA_017961625.1 Ruminococcus sp.
AAACAATGTATAAGAGTAACGACAGCTGTCAATCTTTATTCGATCATCGCGCCCGCGTCCTGCCGCGCTCATCAACAGCGCCCGCTGCCCGCTGCTGCCCTGCTGATCTATAGCGCCCTGCCCTGCCCTGCAAATGTTCCACGTGAAACATTTTCACATGATATTATATTGCATACCTATTGACATTATTGTACATATATGTTATAATGCAGGTAGAATAATAAATGAAAGGCCGTGAACCGTATGCAGACTATCATTGACGCACTCTTGAATAACTCACCTGCCTATGTAATATTAGCTTACCTAATATACAAAGACTGGAAAAACAGTGAAACAGTAACAAAAGCGCTTACACGCCTTGACACGAACGTGAACCGGCTTATTACATCACTACAGAAAAGAGGTGACAATATATGAACAGTCCATATACAGGCCGCTTTGAAGTCACGCAGACGCAGCACGCACAACACGACGGCCTTGACTTAGTAGGCCTTGACAGTAAAGACATTCACAGCACAGTCAACGGCGTAGTACACTATGCAGGGTGGGAAAATGACAAAGATCATTCACAGGGCTTCGGCCTTTATGTATGCATACGCTGTGACGGCAATTACTATTACTTTGGTCATCTTTCAAAGATCAATGTAAAAACCGGTGACTGCGTGCGCATAACTGATATTATAGGTACAGAAGGCAGCACAGGACGCAGCACAGGCAGTCACTGCCATTATTGCTGCAGGCCTGCATTTATGGCCGGCAGCGCGTATAATATCAGTGACATATCAGGTATACCTAATAAATTAGGCATATATGACGACGGATACAGGCCGGACAAAGTAACAGAGCAGGCGCACAGAATTGAAATATACATAGACGGGCAGCGCAAATATAGCGGCCTGCTTGACTAATGAATATAAGCTGTACAGCTTATAATATACACAAGGTTCAAACAATACACAATATGAAAGGAACGTGAAAACATATGCTTATTAATCAGATTGCAGACGCGCTTAACTATGGCTTTTATCCCGAAGCCACAGGCACACTAAGCGCAGACAATGCAGACGCCGGTGCAGACAGCGGCATTGAACTTTTCAAGGACGATCTGTCAAACGTCGTTGACGTTGGCCGCGTCGTAACAGCGGAAACGCCTTACGGTTCACAGGCTATGAATCAGGCGCTTAAAAGAATCTATGATAAAGTCGGTCAGACTATCTATCAGGACGGCAGTATCACAAGCGGCGGCTTTGATATCTACGCAACTGACGCAGAATACGGCAGCGTACTTGAAAAGATAAGAGTTGAAGCCCCTGATTTTGACGATAATGACGCGTGGAACTTTACAGAGGACGGCGGCAGCAGTCATGAGGAAATGTTTGGCTATCACGCCGTTGACGTAAATGCAAAGTACTTCAACAGTACAACAACATTCAGGACAAAGCCTTACACGATCACAGAAAAGCAGTGGCGAAGCGCCTTCCAGTCACGCGGCGAAATGATACGCTTCATAGGTGCTATTGAGCAGCGCGTACTTGCAAAGCGTAGACTTGCAATCAACCTTCTGTCACATAAGGCAGTAACAGCCCTTATAGCTGAAAAGCTTAAAGACGGAAACAACGTCGTTGACCTGCTTGCAGAGTATATAACTGCAACAGGCGACAGCACCGTTGACGCAACAAACTGGAATGTTTCAAAGCCTTTTCTGCTTTTCGCAAATACATACATTCGTACAATTGCTGACCTTATGGTTGAGCCTACAGCACTGTATAACAACGCTGCGTATGTATCACAGACAACAGAAGCAGATAGACGTTTCTACCTTATTTCTGATTTTTCCCGCGCCCTTGAATCATACGTATACAGAAGCAGTTACAATGATGAATATGTCAAGCTTACAGGCTATAAGACTATAGCTTATTGGCAGGGCGTAGGCAGTGACAGAAACAGAACAAATTACCTTACCCGCAGTACTGTAAACGCAATCCCGCCTTCCGAAGGTAAAGCGCCCGAAGGTGGTTCACCTGACAACAGAAAGGTAGTCAGACAGTCAAACATTGTCGGTATTATTTTCGGTAAGCAGGCCTGCATGATCAACGCACAGCAGCTTGAATCCGGCGTTGAATACAACAATTTTGATAAGTGGTACAACACTGTTCATATGTTTGAAGCCGGCTATTTCGTTGACGCTGACGAAAATGCAGTTATCTTTACTATAGGCACAAAGCCCACAGTGGAAATAACAAACGATACGCTGTCTGTTGTGAAGTCACAGACACTGCAGATGACAGCTAAGACTACACCGCCTGACGCTGTTGTTGCATGGTCTGTTGACGCTACAACATACGCGACTATTGACAGCAGCACAGGACTGCTTACAGCTAAGAGCAGCGCCGGAAGCGTAGACGTTACAGCAACAGTGACAGGCGTTGACGGTACAACAGTAACAAGCACAGTTACTGTTACTGTCACAAACTCTTAAAGCATACACAATAAAATACAAGTAAATAGGCCGCCTTTGTGCGGCCTTTACTTTCAAGAGGTGATAAAACCATGAATCTATATAATACAAGCCTTTACCGCTTTATCAGGCGCGGCAGCGGCAAAGCACGCAAGGCAGACTTGATAGAAATGTACATGAATCTGATAACGCTGATAGCTGCAGCCGGTCACGACTACAAAACGCCTGATTTTAATAAATATCAGTATGAAACAGCAATCAATACAGGCGTTGCTGCCTTTTACCGTTGCACAGAAAAGAACAGTGTAAACTATAATAAATGGTGCTGTACACCTGCACGGCCGGCAGCTGTTGTCAATAATATGGGTATAGCGGATAAGATAACAACAGCAGGCAGTGACTATGCGTTAGAATTGACGGTTGACAAAGAATGCATACTGATCTATAACAACAGCGCGTTATACCCTGACTACATTTTCACGGCCTATGCAGAACAGCTGACAGAAACAGATATCACAATGGATAAGCTTATTAAATGGGCGCGTATGAATCCTATACCAAAGGCAAAGACTAATGAAGACATAGCAAAATATCAAACAGCTATGCAGCGCATACTGGACGGCGACGACATAACAGTAATATCTGATGAACTTGCAGCATTTACTGACGGACATGCCACAATAGATGACAATGTAATGCGCCTTACAGATGAAAGTGCAATTGATAAAATGCACTTCATAGATGAACATCATGAACAGCTTGTCAGACGCCTTGCAACATTAGGCGGCTTGCCTTTCAGCACGACAGCAAAAAGCGCACAGAATCTGACAGACGAACTGCACGACATGGACGCCTTAGCAACCTTTATTATAAATGACAGAGCAGCCTGCAGGCGTGACGGCTTTAAGCGTGCTGCAGAGTTTATGCAGCGTACAGCCGGCATTGACTTTGACTTTGAATACAAGTTGTCTGACGTACTCAGCAAACAGCAGCAGCTTGCAAATATCAACTATGAACAGGAAAAGGCACAGGCAGAGAAGACAGAAGCAGAAGCAGACAAGGCCGCTGCAGAAGCTGAGAATATAATAGAAAGTGAGGAAAACAGCAATGATGAAGGCGACGCCGATATGGAAAATGATAGTAGCAATGACGCCGGAACAGACAGAAGCGATGACACTGACGAACAGTGACAGCAGCGTATCATTTTCGGGCGCATACATACAGGCTATTATGTCTGAATATGATGAGCGCCTGACTGTTGAACATGATTTGCTGTCTGCATGGAATAAGTACAACTTTTACAGCAGTGATAATTTTTGGCTTGCATATAATGCAATGTACGCGGCCTATAATCCGCTTAATAACTATGACATGACAGAAACAGAAACAGCAGAGCAACATGACGGCAATGTTACCAACACGCGCAGTACTGACAACGCGCATAATAAAGTAACAACAGCAACAGGCTTTGACACAACTGTCACGGTCACAGCTGACGGCACAAACAAGCCCACAACAAAGCACTACACAACAACGTATGAAGACGACAGCGCCGGCCGGCTTGCAAGCTATGACGAAAATACAGGCAAAACAACAACTCAGACGTCAGGCACAGCAGCCGGCAATACATCTACAGTAACAGATGATCTGAAAGTAACAAACGCTGAAACACATACACCAACAACAGCGACGGTAAACGGCCTGACGATATCTGCAGACAAGATAAACGGCCGTACTCTTGTCAGATCAGGCAATATCGGCGTCATGTCTTCGCAGCAGCTTATTACTGCAGAAATTGCATTAAGGGCGCAGTCACTGCTTTATGACTACATAGCACGCTTTATTGACAGATATACATATTTTGCAGGGGGTGTTTGCATTGAGTATGACGCTGACTTTATATAACACATCGTCAGACAACGCAGCGCTGATAAAGTCACTTGATACAGGTACAGTGTTATCTGTGATACGTCCGACAGACGGCATAAACATTGACACGCCAGTAATAGATGTACAGTACAATGCAAAAGCCCTGACTGCAAATTATGGTAAGCTGACGATAAAACAGAACACGACAACAATATATGAAGCATACTATTTTATAAAGAGCCGTGAAGCATATCCGGCCGAAAAGGTTAGCTTGTCATGTGAGTTTGACCCGCTTATGACATACGCGTCACAGATACTTAACTGTCCTGCAAACGTCATACGCACAGCAGCAGGCACTACATACGTTAAAGACGATAAATATCCTATAGACCCTACACGCTTTATACTGCATACAGAGCCTTTAAAAGAGGGTGTTTTTAAACAGGCATTCTTGACGCCTGAATATGTTGCAGTTATAAATACAGCTGAAAGTTAAAGGTGATTTTTATGATACCGTGGAATTATAATATATATGGCATTGCAACGGCTGATTATCTGTATTACACTGATGAAAATCCAATAGGTACACTATTAAATGAAACAACTTATGGTTATTTCTATGACGGCAACCCGCTTTACAGTGTCAACAGAGATAAAAAACTCGATGAATCAATTTATCTATGGCATATAGGCGCAGGGTCTTCTGCCGGTACAAATGCAGCTTTTTGCTTGTCTACAGGTGATACACTTGAATTACAGTGCGCATATAATCAGCCGTCAAAAGTACCGCTTGCAATGCAGTTATGTAATGTAGATACGCGCGATTTTTACAAAGACCCAAAAGCGCGTTTGTGCTATGATTTTCTTGAATATACATGGATAAACTATTACAAATCAAAGTTATTCGTTGATATCAATCGCACTAAATTCTGCGTAAATCCGCGTATAAGATGTTATAATACATCTAACAACGCGAAAACCACAAGAACGTTGACAGACATTGTATCATATATCAATGGTGACCCTGATCATAGATACGTGTATTTAATGTATCTTGACTTATACAACGGCGAAAATACACCGCGTGGTACAGAAATGTCATACGTACCGAGTGAATCAGTGTCAGGAAATGCAACGCCTGATATACTGATAGAACGGCCTATACCTGATAACGCAGAAGCTGTCAAGCTTGACTTACAATATTTGCCGCTTGCAGAGGATAACCCACAAGAAACATGGATTAACGACAGGCAGTATTCACCATTTACGCAGGCTATCCCGCAGGCATGGTATGACGGTGTTTTGTCGTTAGTTATGCCGTACTGTATCGGTGAATTACTACAGAATACAGTTTCACAGATAAGAACAGGAAGAAAAACGGCAACATATAACAGTAACAGGATAACAGGCGGCTTCATGCATGTATCAACAAAAGTACAAGAGTTTGACGATGTTACTTACCAGTGGCAAATGCACAATATCTATGAAGAAGGTTTTATTGAACTTGATAACGGTTTTCCGCTTGATACCCTGACAAGTAGTCACCATATTACAACTGTTTCACTTCTGCATATTATTGATAAAAAAGACGCTGCAACAATGGGCGAAGCGGTACAAAGAGCTCTAAAGCATGAAATAGCTTTTTACGGCTTTTACTTTGCAGATAGCGAAAATGAAGCACGAAACGCAACATTAGGAACAGCAAACGATCACATATTTTTGCCCGAATTAGTAAACGGTACAACAACAGGTAATTATTTTACAGGTTCAGACATTCCTAATGTACCATACGCAAATGCAACGTCTGTCAGTTCAGATTATTTCAGATATAATGAAGAAGAAACAGGCAGCGACAGCGGCGACTTGACAACACATACCCACAGCGGAACAGTGGTAAGCAGTGCGCGCATATTAGCGCTTGACGCTGTTGACATGACATTATTGTCACAGTGGCTTAATCTGACATATAAACCTGACGACGCAGACTTGACGGCAGACTTTAAGGGAGTAAATCCCGCGGATTATATTGTGTCAATCCGTTATTACCCTTTTCAAGTGCCTGCAAGTACGTCAAGCGTTGAATTTTCCGTAGGCGGTATAAAAGTTGAATATAACAACGTTGGCAGCAGCGTTAGTATAATACCGTATGAATACGGTGAAGGCACACGCAGTTATTATGATTTAGGTAGCTTTGTTATGCAGCCGCCGTATTGCTTCGGTGACTTCCGTGACAACTATATAAAGCTGCAGTTATATATACCGTGGTGCGGCTATGTAGATTTAGACCCTGCTGTATATTGTCAATCACCTGATAACACATATCATACTATCAGCGCTGCAATACAGATAGACTTTTGCACAGGTGCTGCAATGGGCTTAGTATATCGTGACGGCCTGCTTATGGAAACTATAAACGGTACAGTAGGCGTAGATATACCGCTATCAGCAATCGCACAGGGCAGCTATCAGACAGCTATCAAACAGGCAGAAATTGCTTTGAAGCAGTCAAAGCTGTCGCAGGCAGGCGCAGCTGCTGCCGGTATAGGTGCAATAGTCGGAACAGTAGCGGCAGCCGCTACAGGTGGCGCGGCCGGCGTTGCTTTAGGTGCTTTAGGTATGGCAAACAGCTTAAAACAGATGTATAGCGCCGACGTAAGCAGAGAATCAGCAGAGTACAATATTGATCATGTAGCGCCGTCAATTAATAATGTATCAGCTGCAAGCCCCTTCAACGGTGCGTTATCTGAGCAGGCCGCGCGTATATTTATCTATAAGCCGGCCACACTTGCAGGCGCTGACCTTGCAACATACGGTAATACAGTGGGCTTTGCCTGCTGTAAAGCGGGTAAACTGTCAGACTTTCACGGCCTTACAGTATGCAGCAACGTAAAGCTTGACGCTATAGACGCGCCTGCACATCATAAGGCAGCTATACAGCAGGCGCTGATAAAAGGGGTGTATTTACCATGACGGAAGAAAACAGCATACATTATGACCCGAATCCAGTTATAGACTATGCGGAAAAAATAGCCTGCCCTGTCGTCGGCATTGCCGGCGGCAAGGGCAACGGCAAAACATACGGCATACTTTTGAGATATCTAAAAGACAGATTTAAGACAGGCCGGCCGCTGCGATATCTGCGCCGGTATCGTGAGAGTATCAGCCGTAAGGCGCTTATGTCACTATGCAGCCCACATAAGCAGGCGCTTATGAATCTATCTAACGGCCGCTTTAATGACTTCCAGTATTTTGCAAACCGCTTTTACTTCATACGGCGTGACGATGACGGCAAAATAGTTGATAAGGATATACAGCCGTTTATAATATGCAGCGCCTTAAACAGTGTTGAAGGCTTTACAGGTGCAGATGAAGGTGAATGCAGCGCTATATTTTACGATGAATTTTTGAGTAGAGAAAAAGAAATTCCCGATGAATTTTACAACCTGATGATCTTCCATAACAATTGCACAAGGAACAGAACAGGCTATTACTGCCCCTTAATACTTGTGGGTAATACTGTTACACGCGGCAGCAGCT
>JAGCWY010000136.1 GCA_017961625.1 Ruminococcus sp.
CATTTCATCCGTTATATTGCTAAAGTCTGTACCCTTGGGTATGTACTGGCGCACCAGTCCGTTCAAATTCTCGTTGGCGCCCCGCTCCCAAGAGTGATACGGTCTCGCAAAGTAGAACTGTATGTCCAGTTCCCTTGATATTTCCCTGTGACGGGCGAATTCCTTTCCGTTGTCTGCCGTTATTGTACGAAAACGCTCTGATATCTAAACCTAAAACTCACATATTATCAAATAAAACAAATACTTATGGTTTATTATGGAGGAAATAAGATATATTTGCATATATGAAAAGATGCTTGGATTGGATACTTGTCTTACTGTTGTCATGCGCTTGTATGAGTGCATCTTTTTCTATTGTCCGTAATGTGAACGAATGGCAAATATGCGGGAAATGGATAGGGATGCTATTCTTCTTATTCCTATACACGGCTATCTATTTCCTTTCAAACAAACCAGGTACTACAGATAATGAAAAAAGTACGATATCCGTCATCATGTTATCAATGAACATATTGGTGACCATAGTATGCATGCTCCAATTATGTGGTATTATAGAGAACAATACTTTTTTTGAGGCTGTTTCTGATTTTGACAATCCTGCGGGGGTTGCTGCGTTATATTGTTCTTCACTTCCTTTCGTTCCTTATTGCTTCCAGAAACAAAGGCTTTGCACCATACTTACCGTATCTGTGTATCTGATCGACTGCACATTACTATATGTAATCCAGTCAAGAGCCGGAATTATCGGCTTAACAGCAGGCATGTCTGTATGGCTGTTCTTCAAATACAGTCAAAAACATTCAATACGCATACTTATAACGGCATTTATAATTGTTGGATTAATAGCGGCAGGACTGACAGTGCTCTTCAGGTCCAAGGTTGCTT
Organism: Ruminococcus sp.; assembly: GCA_017961625.1. Lineage (GTDB taxonomy): Bacteria > Bacillota > Clostridia > Oscillospirales > Ruminococcaceae > Ruminococcus. The sequence continues at coordinate 886 of JAGCWY010000136.1, forward strand.
CGACATACGGAAGGCGTATAATCTACGTCACATCGCTCAATATGGTGAAAGACACCCCTCTGCTTGGTCACGGACGGGATGGTTTTGCTCGCGAATACATGGATTATCAGGCCGAGTACCTTAAAACGGTTGATTCCGGACAGTTGCTGCTGCTGTCGGACAATGTCTCACATCCGTTAAACGAATACCTCCTGCTTGCGGTCAATTACGGGATATGCGGCTTGACGGTAATAATGTCTATCGCTGTATGGCTGATTGTCATGACAGTCCGACGATGGCCGGATGCAAAGCTCAATATCCTGATGTTTTGTGCAGCAATAGGCACACTGTCACTTTTCTCCTATCCTTTCAGGTATCCACTGACACTGCTTTCAACGGTGCTATGTTTCCGTGACCCGCTGGAGCATGCAGTCCGAACAATATACAATAAATCACGAATTATCAGATTCATTCCTGCTGCAGCTCTTGTCATATCGTCTGTTCCCGCACTCAGATGGTACAAGGCACAGACAGAGTGGAAAGAGATAACCGATAATCTTAGGGACGACAAGCATACAGCCACTATGCTAAGAGAAAAGACCATTCCGCATACCGATGCCGTACTGCTCGACAACGGCCGGTATTTATACAGCCGTGCCGTTGTGAACTACTATGCTGAAAGGTTTGATGAAAGCCTTGCCGATGCCTTCAGCAGCCGTAATAAGATAGCAGCCTACGATACGGAAATGCTGCTGGGCAATATTCATGAAAGACTGGGAGCATATAGCGATGCCGAGAAACACTATTTCATGGCATCGGAGATGTGTCCTTCCAGACTATCCCCTTTATACAGCCTGTTCCTCCTTTACGAACGGCAGGAAGACACGGTAAGGATGGAAGAAACAGCCCGGAATATTATGGAGAAGCCGGTCAAGATAATGAACCGCAAGGCAAGGGATATCCGCCTTCAGGTCAGGAAGAAAATGTATTGGTAGCAGGTTTATTTGGAATCAGAGTGAAGTCTCCCTTATGAATGTTTCAACATACTGAGCGGTTGTGAATTGTGCCATCAAGACAGGCAACCCTGTGAGTTATACCCAGTATTAAATCACAGGAGTTGGCTTGGAATTAGCCAACTCCTGTGATATCAATATTCGCACACCGGACGAATGAGCAGCACCCTTTCCCGAGGAGAAAAAAGATCTGTTGGATAGTGTCCGGACTCAGGTAAGCCTAACCCCATCATCTCCCAAGGCTTATTGTCCTCGCCCATATTACCTGTCCAGTA
>JAGCWY010000137.1 GCA_017961625.1 Ruminococcus sp.
GCCGGAAGTGTAACCCTGGGTGCACCGCAGGCGGTAAGAAGAAGGGCCAGTATGCAGACAAGACATATCATGTATCTTTTAATTGATTTTCTTTCTTTCATTCTAATTTACCTTTTAGAAAAACCCCTGCCTCTGTACAGGGGATTTATTCATGTGAACTACATCGGTAATTGAATTACCGAGCATCAAGTGCGCGTGGCAAGCCACGTAGGTCTTGAGGTGCGTCCATGACACCCATACTGCTACCTGTAAAGGTTACACAGCTACTTTAATTATCATTGTGTTATCAAGCCCGGAAACGGGCATAGCTATTGTGACACCCAAAACAGCACTATACTTCCGAAGGATATTATAGGCTCCGACTGCATCCGCGTTATACAGATGCTTATCGTCGATATACAGACCACGTTTAACCCGATTCTTTTTGACCGCAAATGCTTCAGATACATATTCCGATGTCGGAGCACACTGGCTGGAATACGATTCTTCCTGTCTTATCAGCCTGATCCCGTACATCTTCAGCTTGTACTCCAGCATTGTATAGATCTGAGCGAAAGGCAGGGAATGCAGTTTCTGGTTAGTCTTATGCCCAAGGTCATTGTCCCTGCGTATACCTGTGATATCACCGATCACGACCATATTGATACCGTTACTCCTGCAGTAATCCGCTATGTACCTTGTTATCTTATGAAGATAATCCTTTATTGCGTGCCTCTTATCCCTATAAAGTTTCAGTAAATGTCCGGATGGTTTTGGATACTTTATGCCCTTGGCTGCCTGAACTTTCGCCCATTGTGACTGTACCCTTGATATTTCCTTATCAAACCTGTGGGCTATGGAAAGGTATTTTCTGCCGGCTATAAAGCTCTTCCCACTATTGTCATAACAGGTCATAAGGTTATGCAGGCCGAGATCTATTGACAGGTACTTTCCATTATCGGGCAGTGTATCAATATCGGCTATCTCGTAGACGACTATCAGTCTGCATATCCCGTTATTCTGTGGAGGATATATCCTGATCTGTTTTATGACATCAGTACTTTGAAAAATCCTGTTTTTCAAGAAAAGGTAGTTGTTACCGATGCCATATTCAGACAACATATATCCCTTTAATGCCTTAGGGATTGACAGTCTGACAGTGTCAGAACCCGGTTCATGGACGATGCCGTTCTGCATGTAGGTAATGGCTATATTATCCTGTTTATAACGGGGAGGCCTGGGGTTCTGGATCCCTCCGGTCTTCAGCAGCCGGTAGAAAGACTTCCAGGATTTGTCCAGCAGCTTGCATATCTCCTGAGCAGTCTGGGACGGCAGGGACTTATACCAGATGTTGGCCTTGTGTGCAGACTTCTGATAATACCAGTCAGGATACCTTGCAAGACCCAGTTCCTTATAGTTGTTCCGTTCGTAATTGCAGACATTCCAGAGCTTGGATGCTGCATAGCACATATGTCCGATAATGTTTGCAGATGAGTCATCCGGCCTGACAGTGGTCTCATGTGACAGCAGCATGGTTATTCCTCCCTCAGTATGATTTGCTTTGGTGTTCAATGTATCTGCGGATGTTTTCCTCGGATACGGAACCGATTGTCTCACAATAATACGAATGGTTCCAAAGCTCGCCCTTCCACAGTTTCTGCCGTATCGCCGGGAACCGTTCAAACAGCTTTCGTCCGGTGATCCCTTTCAGATATTTTACGATATCTGTAACTGAAAGCTTAGGCGGAGCAGTTACGAAGCAGTGGACATGATCACATTCACCGCATTCAAAAAGCTGTACCGTAAAACCCTTGTCCGCGGCTATCTGACAGACCAGATCCTTTAGATATAGTTCGACCTCAGTATCCAGGACTTTGCGACGGTATTTTACAGACCATACCACATGGTAATTGATATTGCACACAGATGTGCGATAATGTATAAGATTTTCTTTCATGCATATAGTATACCACATGAGAAATAAAAAAGCAAGAAAAAGCGAACAATTGTTCATATATTTCGTCGTTTTCTTGCATAGTATTAATAAAAATCAAGTCGCTTTCATCTCGGCACTTGAAGAACCGAGGATTCCCGCTCGTTTTCCTAAGTGATTACATATCTTGATGATGTAGACATAAAAAAACAAGGGTTCCGGAAACCCGAAACCCTTGAACTCTTTTGATCGAGGTGACTGGACTTGA
>JAGCWY010000138.1 GCA_017961625.1 Ruminococcus sp.
ACGCTCCTCACTCCAAAAGGTGCTTGCCAGTTACTGCTAACAACAAAGCAGCCTGCACAAATTGAACAGACTGCTTTTAGATATTACATAGAATTATTTTTGTTTTTTCCACTGTCTACTTGACAGGGGGCGGGTCAGTTTGACCCTCTTTATGGCTGTTTTGCTTTTTTTCGGTTTATGTAAGACTCTCGACGGTAAGTCCGAGACCTTCCATAGCTGCTTCACTGCCCATTACGCATATATTTCCGAAGCTACGGAGCTTTTCCGCCGCCTCCCTCAGCTGATTTGCAGTTACACCGAGCATACGCTTCCTTTCAGCTGCTCTTTCCTCATAGCTTATGCCTCTGAACCAAAGTTCATCAGCCTGACGGCTCTTGTTGCCGTCTGACATAAGAGGTTCGTCCTTGGCGATACTGCTGATGATATACTGTGTTATGTCGGGCTCTCCGTCGCAGTAGCCCTTTATGAAGTCAGCCGACCAGCGGTATGTATCTATAGTAGCTGCAGGGGAGGGGTCACGGAATGAATAGAAGGACTGCTCTCCCTTTGCGTCCATGTAAGCTCCTGTGCCGTATGCTCCTCCTTTTACTCTGACCTCGTTCCAGAGGTATTCAAGAGAGAGGGCGCGGAACAGAACGCTGCGTACAGCCTTGTCAGCCGAATTGTCTGGGAAAGCCATTGCCGAGTAGGATACGCCTGAGGGTATTATGATACCCTGCTTTTCGGGTATGTCAAGTTTGAAGCTCATTTCCTCGCTTGCTGGCTTTTCACCGGCGGGGAGAGCGTTCAGAAGGGGCTCTATTGAGATACTGCCTGTGCTCGTTACGCTTGCGCATAGGCGTGAAGTGCAGAATATGCGGCTTAGAGACTTTATTGTCTCTGTCAGCTTTTCCAGAGCCTTTACCGCTTCGTGGAGACGCTTGTATGCCTCATAGCCTGAAACAAGCTCGGAAACGGCAGCTTCTGAAGAGAGCGATGCACGGACGCGGCTCATTGAGTAGCTGTGACCGTTTGCGATGATTGACTGCTTGAAATTCTCGTCCGACTGCATGAGAAGCTCGCGGACGGTGTCCGTATCGTCAAAGCTTGTTTCTGTGAGTATCTCGGAAATAAGGTCGAGAGCTTCAGCTGCATTTCTGTCGAGAAAACGAGTTGTCAGCATAAAGTAGGGGGAGCATTTATCCGTAACGCCATTACGCGAGAATACGCTTACAGTGAAGTAGATCTCACCGAGAGTACCTGTTATCCTGCGCTGGAGCTCTGCAGCTGTGCTTTTTACAGTCGGCAGCTCTCCGTAAAGCTTTGTCGCTGCGGCAGCGGCAGACAGCTCATCTTCGGAGAGGTCCGCAAGTGAGAAATAAAGATTAAGGGCGGTTATTCCATTATCTGAGGCAGGGTGACGGAGCAGGGTGACGTTTCCGCAGCTGTTGGTCACGGTCTCAAACGGAAGGGGCTTGTCGCTCACTTCAGAAATAGCCAGATGAGGCATTGTTGCAAGCTGTTCCGGAGTATCCACGGACTGTTGCCATTCGTCAAGCTTTCGGTTCTGTTCGACGATAACGGAACGCTCCTCGCAGGCAAGACTGGAAACTATTTCTGTTATGCGCTTTTCTTCGGCTTTTTTCTGTTCCTCTCCGTATGTATGTGAAGGGAGAAGGTACAGCTCGCCGCGGCAGTTTTCATCAAGGAGCCATTCTCTGAGAAGCTCCTCAAAATAGCCTGTGTCAGCCTTTTGACGAAGTGAATCATATACCTCACCGAGTTCAAGGTAGGAGAGAGGGTCTCCGCCGTAGAGCCATGCAGAAAGTGCGGAAATATTCCTTGTAAGACCTCTCGGTTCTCCGCCTGCGCGGAAACGGAACTCGTGGCGGTCGATAGCGGCAGCAAGGAGCTTGCGGTTGATACCATCCCTGCATAATTCAGAAACGGTGTTGCGTACAGTCTCCTTTATTTTTTCACAGCTGTCTGGATCGGTGTTGTTTATGCAGAGACTGCCGAAGGGCTGGAGGAGACCGTCGCTGACGTCAAGGGAAACGTCAAGGCACAGTCCTGTATCGAGGACGGCACGTTTCAGTGGAGCGTCGTTTGAGCCGGTAAGAGCTTCGCCGAGTACGGCTGCTGCTGTGATCTTTTCGCGTTCCTCATAGCTGCCGAGTACCTTTCCGATGACATAATATGTGTGGGCAGCTTCATCTTCGTCTGCGGATATCTCATAGTATGACTTCCTGACGGAAGAATTAATGGGTTTCTGCACGGGTATCTCGCTCATTACCTCACGTCTGCCAAAGCGGCTGAGGTATTCTTCGTCGATGAGACTGAGCACTGCGTCGATATCAACGGGACCGTCAAGGTAGATATAGGAATTTGACGGGTGATAATAAGTCCTGTGGCCCTCTATGAATTGTTCGTAAGTGAGATCGGTGATCGCTTCTGGAAGTCCTCCGGACTCAAAGCGGTAACAGCTGTCAGGATAGAGTACATTCATTATCTCTGATTCCATGCGGCTGTATACCGAGGACATAGCACCCTTCATCTCGTTGAAGACCACTCCCTTGTATACAGGAGTATCAGATTCGCTGCGCATTTCGATATGCCAGCCCTCCTGATAGAAGATGTTGGGATTGTAGTATATGGCGGGATCGAATACAGCGTCGAGATAGACCCTCGTGAGGTTCATAAAGTCTGTATCGTTTCTGCTAGAAACGGGGAATACGGTCTTGTCGGGATATGTCATTGCGTTGAGGAAGGTGTTCATAGTTCCCTTCATAAGTTCAAGGAACGGTTCCTTCACGGGGTACTTCCTTGAACCGCCGAGGACGGAGTGTTCTAGTATGTGGAAAATTCCCGTATCGTCCGAGGGCGGGGTTCTAAAGGCTATTGAGAAGAGCTTGTTTTCACCGTCGTTCTTCATCCAGATAAGTCTTGCGCCAGTCTTCTCGTGGATCATCTCTATGAGCTCCGAGCCGCTGTCCGGTGCGGGAGCAGTGCGTACTACCTTAAAGCCATGTATAGTGTCGTTTATGTTCATACAGTACCTCCTGAGTATATTCATAGTATGATTATAACATTTTTGCCGCATTTATGCAAGAGAGGTTTCGTTAGTACAACATTTGGCTGTTAGCTGTGCAGCAGATTACAGTGCGTCTGTGTATGATCCGCGCCGGGCTGTAAAAAACAGTAACTTTTTTTCAGCGAATATTGCCATTTACCGTATGATGTGATATAATAGAAACTGAACTCTAAACACCTTACGAAAGGACAAAGGCAATGGATATAAAAAAGACCGTTATCTCGCTTGCAGAAGCCAGTGGTGCTTCTGGCAGCGAGAAATGCGCAGCGGAGATTGCTCTCAATATGCTCAAGGAATACTGTCCCGACGCAAAGATAATAAACGGCAATGTTATTGGATGCTTTGGCACTCATAAGGAGGGACTTCCTCTGTTGGTACTGGACGCTCATATAGATCAGGTGGGATTTATTGTAACATATATCACGGACGAGGGCTTTGTAAAAGTCGGAAATATAGGCGGCATAGACCGTAGGCTCCTCCCCGCACAGCCTGTTGTGATATACGGAAAGCGCGATATAAAGGGAGTTATTTGTTCAGTTCCGCCTCATCTCACTAATGGAGACAGTGGGGTCCTCGAAATTGAGGACGTTGCCATAGATACAGGTTTGTCCAAGTCTGAGCTTGAAGAGGTAATTGAAGCAGGTGACAGCATAACCTTTGATGTGACCTGCCGTGACCTTATCGGTAGACGAATCACTGGGGGCGCTCTTGACGACCGCTGTGGAGTTGCTTCCATACTTTACGCGCTTGAACTGCTCAGGGATAAGCCTTTAGCATACAATGTTACGATAATATTCTCCACTCAGGAAGAGGTAGGGGAGCGCGGTGCCAAAATCGGCGCTTTTGAGGTGAATCCTGATATAGCCCTAGCTGTTGATGTAAGCTTTGCCTACGCTATAGGCGAAGAAGAGAACAAGTGTGGTTACCTCGGAAAGGGCCCCATGATAGGTATATCTCCCACCCTGTCCCGTGAGATTAGCAACGAGCTTATAAGGACGGCTGAGACAGAGAAGATTGCCTTCCAGAGGGAGGTAATGAATGGACTTACCTCTACCAATGCCGACCGCTATTCCGTGAACTGCTGCGGAGCAAAGACTTGTACGGTATCCATACCTCTGAGGAATATGCATACTCCCGTTGAGATCATAGACCTTGAGGACGTTGAGCTAACCGCAGAGCTTCTTGCAGGATTCATAAGGGAGGGTGTAAAATGAAGGAGTTGCTGAAAGAGCTGTGTCTCGCGGACGGAGTTTCAGGTGATGAGAGCGCTGTGCGCGAACTTATAATAAGCAAAATAAATAATCTATGCGAGTACAGAGTAGATAATCTCGGAAATCTGATTTGCTTCAAAAAGGGAAGGAAAACTCCCGAAAGGAAGCTCATGATATGTGCGCATACTGACGAAGTGGGCTTTATTATAACATATATCCGTCCTGACGGTACCCTCTGCTTCGGTAATGTTGGTGGTATCGACCCGTCTGTAGTTATAGGCAGGCAGGTCAGAGTGGGGAAAAAACGTATCAGCGGAGTTGTAGGCTCTACGGCTGTACACAATCTCAGCAAGGAGCAGCGCGAAAAGGCTCCCAAGACCGACAGCCTCTACATAGATATCGGCGCTGCGGATAAAGCTGAGGCTGAGAAATACGTTTCTCCCGGAGACTGTGCTTATTTTGACTCGGAGTTTGTTGAAATGGGCGGCTGTATAAAGTCAAAGGCTCTCGATGATCGAGCAGGCTGTACCATTATGACAGAGCTCCTGCACGAGGATCTTGAATATGATACCTATTTTGTGTTTAATGTACAGGAGGAGGTAGGTCTCCGCGGAGCTGCTGCCTCTGCCTATTCTTTAGCTCCTGATTATGCCATAGTCCTCGAATCCACCACAGCTGCGGACATTGATGGAGCTTTCGGAGCAAAAAGGGTCTGCGAGGTCGGAAAGGGACCGGTGGTATCCTTCATGGACAGGCATACTATATACGATAAGGAGCTTTATCGCCTTGCTTTTGATATTGCTAAAGAGCAGGGTATACCCTGTCAGACAAAGACCATGATAGCAGGCGGAAACGATGCTGGAGTCATACATACCAGCGCTGGCGGAGTGCGTACAATGGCTGTATCATTGCCGTGTAGGTACCTCCATTCGGCTTCTTCAGTGATAAATTATTCCGACCTTGAAAATACATATAAACTTGTAAAATCTCTTATCGGAAGGATACATGAGATATGATAAAGCTGATTGAACATGAGCATGAGCTTGATCGCGTACTGCTCAATAAAACGCTCTCGGGAAAAAAAATGCTTGCATACATGAGAGCATACGGTCCGAATTATGAGTTCTGCCGTTTCTACAAGATAACTGATGGTATCGGTACGGGGTTCATGTTTATCATCAACTCCACACTTATAATATGCGGCGACGGAAAACTCGAACCCAATGACGAGATAGACCTTTTTGTGAGTATGAATCTCCCATTCCGTATCGAGGGCGACCAGAAGATACTGGAAGGTATAACCATTCCGGACCGTTATCAGGTGCTCAACCGTACAATTTTTGAACTTATCCCAGATGATACGCCTCTTGAAGCTATCGAGGAGCACGTTGAGTTTAATCCCAGCCTTCCTGATGTATACAAGATACTCTGTGAGGGCTTCCCAAATATAGCTGATTTTTCTCTTTGGTACACTGATACCTCACACCGTTGTCGTCACGGTATCAGCCGTGTGTTTACCTATCGCAATTCCACAACGGCATCTGCAGTATTTGATATCGGCAGCACAGTCCTTATCGGACAGGTAGCTACAAACACAGCTGCAAGGGGACGGGGCTACGCAAGGGAGTTCCTGAAATGGCTGGCAAAGTTCTTCAACGGGCTCGGAAAAAGGGCGTATCTCCTTGCTCTCGACGTCAGAGTCAGCTTTTATCAGGAGATAGGCTTCCGCATCGCAGGACGTGAGATAGTTCTCGAACGAATTGACATCGAGAAGGAAAGCGCTGCAAAGGGACGCCTTGAGGAAAGGTGATAACTGCCTATAAGCGATAAGTATTACATAACGTCTTGACTTTTACCGGAGGATAGGTTATAATGTTCATTGAATTTGTATTTTAGGAGATGGATATAATGAACCCTGAGGTTTACGGAAAATATGAGATAATAGACGCTCATTCTCATATATTTCCAGAAAAGATAGCCGATACCGCTACGGACAGTATAGGACATTTTTACGGCATACCGATGAATAACAGAGGCTTCAGCGAGAAACTCATCGAAGCCGGCAGCAGGATTGGCGTAAAAAAATATCTTGTGTGCTCAACAGCCACAAGCCCGAGGCAGACAAGCAATATCAATATATATATCGCAGGAGAGTGTGAGAAGCACAAGTGCTTTTATGGATTCGGTACTACCCATGCGGATTCAGAGGACCTTGAAGGTGATATAGAGCAGATAATATCACTTGGACTCCACGGTGTGAAGCTACACCCTGATTTTCAGAAGTTCAACGCTGATTCTCCTGAGGCTTTCAGAATATACGAGCTCATGGAGGGAAGACTCCCTCTGCTCATACATTGCGGTGACGCAAGATATGATTACTCCGCCCCTGAACGCATAAAGAGGATACACGACAATTTCCCAAAGCTTAAGATACTTGCTGCTCATCTCGGCGGCTATCAGCAATGGGACGCAGCTGAAAGGATTCTTACGGGACTTGAAAACGTCAGATTCGACGTTAGCAGCTCGCTTGCCTTTCTCACTCCCGAGAGAGCTGCAGGGATAGTAAGAAAGTACGGTATCGAAAACTGCTTCTTCGGATCTGATTTTCCCATGTGGAGTCATGAGGACGAGCTCATGCGTTTCCTGAAGCTTGGTTTTAACGAAAAAGAGAATCAGATGATACTTGCAGACAATTTCAAGGCATTTCTTGAAATAAAATGACAAAAACGGGACACGGCTGTCCCGTTTTAATTTTGAAAGGAATATCTTATGGTAAAAGATATAGTAAGGGACGAAGCGGTACTGTCCGTAAAGTCTGAGCCAGCAACAAGAGCGGATATGCAGGTGGTTCGTGACCTTCTCGAAACGGTAAAGGCAAATGAGGAGCGCTGTGTGGGAATGGCTGCAAATATGATAGGAGTACACAAGACAATACTTGTGGCACTTATAGGCGATGAGTATATTGCAATGATTAATCCCGTGATAGTTGACCGATCAAAGGAGACATACGACACCGAGGAGGGGTGCTTATCCCTCAGCGGAGTACGCCCAGTAACTCGTCATCGTATCATAACAGTGGAATACATGGACAGGAAGTTCAAGCGTCGCCGGGGCATATTCAGAGACTTTGAGGCAGAGATAATACAGCACGAGATAGACCATTTCAGTGGTATCATCATATAGCGGTATTCACTGAGAAACAGGAGCCGGCATATAATATTAATGAGGGAGGGGAGCTCTCCCTCCCTTAATACAGCGGCACAGCCGCTATATGGAGGAAAATGTATGGCGACTTTCTATAATCAGGCTACTTTGTCCTATAACGGTACAGTGGCAAGCTCAAATATAACCTCGGGCGAGATACTTGAAGTGCTTTCCGCGGAGAAGGACGCTGTTTCTGACAGCTATTCTCAAGAAAGTGAAAACGTTTATATGATAAGCATCGTGAATTCCGGTTCTGTCTGCTACAACGGGCTAACTGTCACAGATGACCTCGGTGCCTACAGCTTCGGAGAAGACGGCGACATTGCTGTTCCCCTGACCTATAGGGAGGAATCTCTCGTTTACTATGTGAACGGAGTAAAACAGCCAGAACCTGTGGTGACATCTTTATCACCCCTCACGGTGACTGGTATAAATGTACCGGCAGGCGGCAATGCTATGCTGGTATATGCAGCTTCCGCAAACAGCTTCGCGCCTATGGGTACCGACGCTGATATAAAGAATACAGCAGTTATAAGCGGTGCCGGCTTTGATCCTGTGACAGTATCCGAGACTATCTCCTACAGCGATGGTATCGAACTTGCAATAAGCAAGTCTCTCAGCCCTGCTGCTGTTGAGGAGAATGGAGAGGTGACTTACACCTTTATTATCCAGAATTTCGGAACAGCTTCGGCAGAGACTGCTGATAATGTGATATTCAGCGATACCTTCACGCCTTCTCTCAGCGGACTTACAGCCGAGTTCAACGGAACTCCCTGGACGTCGGGAACTAACTATGCTTACGATCCGGATACGGGTGTATTCACAAGCCTTGATGGTGAGGTGACCGTACCTGCGGCAAGCTTCACTCAGTCAGATACAACAGGCGTATGGTCTGTACAGGCAGGAGTAAGCACTCTTGTTATAAAGGGCAGACTGTCATAAAGTAAAATGGGACACTTTCGTGTCCCATTTTTTATACCGTGAAGCCTTTGGTGCGGAAATTGTCAATCAGCTCTCCTAGTATTTCGGCGTTTGTAGCCGAAACAGAGTGAAGGAGCAGTATCTCTCCGCCGTGAGCCGCGTCTGTCAGCTTTTTCAGACTTTCATCTGGATCGGGCTGACAGTCTGTTTTCCAGTCAACATATGCGCTGCTCCAGAAAAGGGTGGTGTAGCCGCATTCCTTTGCTAGCTCGAGAGCGTGTTCGGAGTATTCACCGCATGGACAGCGAAAGTACTGCATCTGATAGCCGTATTTGTCCAAAATATAGCTGTGCAGTGACTGTATCTCATGCTTTGCGTCTTTGTCTGACAAATCAGGCAGACTTGCATGGGTCATGCCGTGGTTTCCTAGAATATGTCCCTCGTCTATCATACGTTGTACCAGAGCCTGCTCTGTTTTTGCGTAGGGACCTGTGAGGAAGAATATCGCCTGTACCTTCTTTTCCTTTAGCGTATCAAGTATCTTTGCGGTATAGCCGTTTTCATAGCCCTGATCAAAGGTGATGATTATTCTTTTATCGTCCTCCGACAGGGCGAAGGCATCAAGGTCGCCGAATCGGCTGTTAAATTGCATTGCATCAAGGGGACGGTTCTTTTCATCTACCGTGGTTCCCTGACCGTAACCTGTCTTTGAGCAGTCGGCAGCGTATGCCACCGTACATGGCAAAGTAGCCGCAGTCAGCAATGCAGCGGAAGCATTTATCTTCATAAACATTTACCTCTGATTTTTGAGTGCGGAATAACTCCGCAATAGTATTATGAGCTGCGAAAATGAGAAAAAACATGGGGATTTTTGCATTTTTTCGCATTTTTTTGCATAAATATTACCGAGGTGATGTTATGGGAAACGATGAAGTTGAAGAGGAGTACGACAGTGGCAGCACGGAAGCTCTTATGGCAGAATACGACAGAAAGCGAAGAAATAGGGCAGACGACATCATAGCCACGCAGGCAGTGATATGTATACTCCTTGTGACTTTGCTTGTGGGAGGTAGGATATTCCGGCCGGAAATAACGGGAGAGGTGTACGGCAAGATAAAAAGTCTTTCGGCTGACGGAGCAGAGATAATGCCTAATCCCATAGATATGTTGATAGATTATATTGATAAGCATTAGGATATCTGGCACGGCAGTCCGTATACACTTTTCTTTTCTAGTGTTCAATGCGCTTATATTCCTTTTTCGAAGCAGCAGTCTCATATTAGCTTTCTATACGGTATGCGCCATCCATGAAGCAGGACATCTTGCAGCTAATGCCATCTGTGGCGGGAGCGTCAGGGCTGTGGAACTGAGCGCTGCAGGGATACGTATTGTCACACAAAAAGGCGGCACGATCCCACTACGAAGCAGCATATTCGTGCTGCTTTCGGGACCTACCGCCAATATTGTCGTTTATTCTGTTATGAAGCTTGCTGACTGCGACGGTATATTTCCACTACTGAACCTTTCCACTGCCTTGTATAATATGTTGCCATACTACAGTCTTGACGGCGGTGCTCTAATATGCACTCTTACGGAAGGGAGAGCCTGTGAACGCGCAGTCTTCCTTGCCATGAAGGCATTAGGAATTCTGAATATAGCCTTATCGGCTTTAGCTGTATGTCAGCTCGGTAGCAGAGCTATGCCGTTGTTAATAGCCTCTTCTGCGCTGTTTGCAGGGGATATGAGGTTTAAGCGCTGATTATTCGGCGTGAGCTGCAATGCGGTATATAGTTGCAACGTCCTGTGCGGATAGATGTACGAAGCCGCCGGTTTTTCCGTCACCGAGACCTAGCTTGTCTACCAGCTTAGGGATATCCTCTTCCTTGGCCCCCAGTTCCTTGAAGTTTATCGGCATACCTATGCTGCGTAGGAAGCCGCGGAAGCACTGTATTCCTTCAAGAGCGGTCTCGTCTGGATTCTCAAAATTCATCTGACAGCCCCATACACGGACAGCCATCTGAGCGAAGCGCATAACATTGTGCTTGTATACGAATTCCATCCATGCAGGCATGATAACTGCAAGTCCTGCACCGTGAGCGCAGTCATAGAGAGCTGAAAGCTCGTGCTCAATACGGTGGCTGTTCCAGTCCTGAGCTCTGCCTACTCCAACTATATCGTTGTGGGCAACAGTGCCAGCCCACATAATATTAGCTCTTGCTTCATAGTTGTCAGGTTGCGCGATAACACGAGGAGTCTCTTTTATCATAGTGAGGAGTATCGCTTCACAGAGACGATCTGTGATCTCGACCTCGTGAGTGTTTGTAAAATAACGTTCAAAAACGTGAGCCATTATATCTGTAGCTCCGCAGGCTGTCTGATATGCCGGGAGGGAGCAGGTGAGTTCGGGGTCCAGTATCGAGAAACGTGGACGCAGAAGGTCTGAACCTACATCGCGCTTGAAGCTACCTTCCTCCTTGGTGACTACCGATGCGCCAGAGCCTTCGCTTCCGGCAGCTGCTATAGTAAGTATAGTACCGATAGGGAGAGCTTTTTCAACCTCCTTACCTGTGCCGTAGAAGTCCCAGAAGTCTCCATCGTAGGGGACTCCGAGAGCTATAGCCTTTGAGGAATCAATGCTTGAGCCGCCGCCTACAGAGAGGATAAAGTCAACGTTTTCATCGCGGCAGAGCTGTATTCCCTTGTAGATGAGAGTATCACGGGGATTTGGCTGTACTCCGCCCAGTTCTGTAAACTGTATTCCGCATTCGCTGAGAGAAGCCTTAACCTTGGCGATAAGTCCGGACTTTACAGCAGATCCTGAGCCATAATGTATGAGCACCTTTGTGCCTCCGTACTTCTTTACCATTTCTCCTGCTTTTGATTCCGTATCCCTTCCAAATATAAACTCCGTTGGGCTGTAAAACTGAAAATTATCCATTGTATATTCCTCCCTTTATTATATTTTTATATTCTTCACTGCATTTGCGACCTTATCGCACCAGATGTCGAATTCTTCGTCCTCTGTCTGACATTCCTTGTGGGCGAGTATATAGCGTATAGTGCTCCTTATACCCTGATCTGCTCGTATAGCTACGGTAAATCCGGGAACTGCACGTTTTATCTTTGAGTTGTCAAATATCACTGTATTTGCCTTGTCGCCGATAAGAGTACCTTCGAAATCGTAGGGGCCTATAGCGTTTAGCAACTCCGACGAAACATGGCATGCGTTCAGCTCAACGCCAAGCTCGTCGGCAATTATTGAGTATATCTGATTCCATGTTACACTCTCATCAGATGTTATATGGAAAGCCTGACCGACAGCGTGGATATTTCCTACAAGTCCAGCATAAGCCTTTGCGAAGTCGCTGTTGTGGGTGATAGTCCAAAGTGAGGTGCCGTCGCCGTGTATTATGACCGGCTTGCCCTCCATTATCCTTTTGACCACCTGCCAGCTGCCCTTATCGCCGTGTACTCCGAGTGGCACCGACCTCTCGTCGTAGGTGTGGCTTGGTCGTATAATTGTTACGGGGAAACCGTTTTCACGATACTGCTTCATAAGGTATTCCTCACAAGCTATCTTGTCTCGTGAGTATTGCCAGTGTGGATTTGAAAGAGGGGTGCTCTCAGTTATCACGCAATCTGCAAGTGGCTTCTGATATGCGGAGGCGGAGCTGATATAGATGTACTGTTTCGTTTTGCCTCTGAAAAGCCTGAAATCCCTTTCCACCTGTGAAGGTACGAAGCCTATGAACTCTCCGACACAGTCGAAGCTCATACCTTTGAGTTTTTCGGCTGCTTCCTTTTCGTCTGAGATATCGCACTGTATAGTACGTACAGTTTCTGGCAGCTCACTGTTCCTGCCGCCGCGGTTCAGCAGTAAGACTTCGTGTCCTTGCTGTGCAAGGAGCTTTGTTATAGCCATACTTATAGTGCCTGTTCCGCCGATAAGTAGTATCCTCAAGTATTTGTTCACCTCTTAGAGTAAATTTTGTATATTGCGCTGTAAAACTGTTGGAATTATTATAACACAGATTTATAAATAAAGCAATATCTGAAACAGCGAAAAATATTAAATATATTGTTTCTTATGTAAATTCTTGCACTTAAAAATAAAAGATGCAGTATTTGAAGGAGGTTTCAGAATCGGAATAAAGAGATAAAGTCCCGTGGCATTATTGTATGCCACGGAACTAAGCTTATATATCATAGTAATCAATGCCATACTGCTCAGCATAACGGTAAGCTTTTGCGTCGTTTGCGGCGAGGTACTCCCCACCGTATTTGTAGCAGGCGATAAGAGCCTCGGCAGCTTCCTTGTCTCCGCCGGCAGCAGCCTTGTTGAATAGAGCTGCGGCAACAGAGTAATTCTTATAAGTGCCTGTGCCGTTTACATAGCAGTAGCCCAGCTCCTTCTGAGCGGCTGTATTATGCTGTTCAGCGGCAAGCTCCAGCATATCCTTTCCTGCTACAGGATCAGCAGCCGTACCTACTCCGTTTAGAAGACACCAGCCATAGGAATACTGACCGTCCGGGTCGCCCTGCTCGGCAGCCTGCCTGTACCATTTTACAGCTGAAGTGGCATCTTTAGGCACACCGTAACCGTTGAAAAGGCACTCTCCGTAATTGTACTGAGCCTTCGGGTGCCCCTGTTCAGCAGCTTGCCTGTAGTATTTCGCAGCAGAGCTCTGATCCTTTGAGGTGCCATCCCCGCGCAGGCAACAGCCTGCAAGGTTGTTCAGTGCGTCGAGATCACCTTTATCGGCGGCTTCCTTGAACATCATTACCGCTGATATCTTATCCTGCGGAACTCCTATGCCCGACAGATAACAACAGGCAACGTTGAACTGTGCGTCGGTATTTCCCTGACTGGCAGCCGCTTTGAGCCAGTACATAGCCTTTTCGCTGTCCTGCTCGATACCTACGCCCCTGAGGTACATATTTCCTAGCTTGAACTGCGATTCAGGGTCGCCGGCTTGAGCGCTTCTGAGAAGGCCGTCAGAAGTATTCGCTTCTATGCTGATACCGTATCTTTTTGAGTAGAACTCGGCTCTTGCCCTGTTAGGGGAGAGTCCTGCGCCGCCGATAGTAAAGCAGCGTATAAGAGCCTTCTGTGAGTCGTAGTCACCCTGCTCGGCAGCCTGCTCGTAGCGTTTTGCGGCAAGAGCAACATTGCGTTCCGCACCCTGTCCGAGGTAATAGCAGTCCGCCAGCTTTTTCTGCGAGCTGCAATCGCCTCTGTCCGAGGAGAGTGTATACCATTTTACTGCCTTTGCGTAATCCTGTTTTACGCCTCTTCCGTAAAAGAACCTCTCTCCGAGGTTGAAGCTTGCATCATTATCGCCGTTCTGAGCCCTTCTGAAAAGGTCTTCGATAAGAGAAGTTCCGTCTCCGATGCTGATAAAGCCGTCGTTGTCTGATGAAAGTAGGGAGACGCTGTTTTTAAGTTTCCAGCCGAGGGCTGAAGCTATGCTGTAGGCAACGAGGTCTGCTTTTTCAGCGTTGAGGTATTCGCTTATCTCCGAAGCTGCACGCTGTACAACGTCATCGGCAGGTTTTGAGCCTGTAAGAACGGCGTCATTCTCGCGTATGAATATATCGCCTATATCCTCGCTTAGGGCAACGAAGAATGCCTTGTTCTCCTTTGAGAGACGGGGAGCAAAGTCGGAAAAAGCGGAGCAGAATTTCTTGTGGTCAGAGAGAATATCAATGCCGAAACGGTCGAGCACCTGTTTTGTGGCGTCAGCGGTTTCATTGAACATATTGTTGTCCATAAAGGAGAGCCTCCGTGTGGTATATTATATAATAAAGGCTCAGCAGGTCATGGCGGCAGGCTGATTTATCACCTGTAGCCGCTCGTTTAGGTCTGTGAGGAGCAGACGTTCAAGGTCGCGCTCCGTAGCAAGACCGGCGTCCGAATCGAGAGCTCGAAAGCCCTCGTTTACCATTTCCTGAGCGCCGTTGAAATCACGTTTTATATTGAACAGATAGTATGCCAGGACTCGTTTTGCGTTTGCGTCGTTATCCTTGTTTATCACGCTGCCCAGCCTTTCAAGGAGGAACTCCGTGATTTGAGGATTCGGTTCCACTTCAGAGAAAAAGTATATCAGCCAGTAGTAACTGCCAGTTTCCTGAACGAAATAGCCTCGGTCCATAAGGATATTCATGGCTTTATGGGATGGCTCGCGCATACCGTTGTAATTGCCGATTGCGGCAAGGTGACCCATGTAGAGCTGATAATAGAGCAACTGCTCATTTTTGGTGGACTTCTTTAATCCTAGCTCCTCCAATGGTTTCATGTCGATAGAAGCGTAGCTCTCGCCTTGCCTGAGGCGTTTGATGATTGAATTAATACAGCCGCCCAGCCTTTTCACAAGAATGAGGCTTGTGTAGATATACATTGCAAGCGAAAAGAAGGCGTGAAAGACCATTCCTGCCGCAAATGAGAAAAGCAGCAGCTCTGTCTGAGAGAAATGCTCCGGCTTTGTCAGCAGGCCGCGTAAAGAAAAACAAAGTGTTGCGGCTACTGCAAATTTGGCAGCAACGCTCAGGAACTGGAGCATATCAGCCTTTCTGTCGCTGAAGCTCTCCACGGACTTCCGGCTGTCAAAGCGGACGTCATGCTGTATGATAGGACTGAACTGGCGGAAGGAAACAGTCCACTTGTTGTCCGAAACGTTGAATTCCAGACCAAAAAAGGATATATTAGTTACCCTCATGCCAAGGGCAGGGGCGAAAATGAGATTTGTCGTTAGAGCGACTATTTCTGCAGCTAAAAGTGGGAGAAGGAGAAAACCAGTGATAAATATACATGTCTTTGTGAATACAGACATAATACCTCTCCTTTACTTTCAGAAGAAAAGGGCAGTATCCCGCCCTTATCTGTAAATATCCATGTATGTAATCAGCTCACATTTCATAACGGTCGCATAAGAAAGATACCATCTTCCGTCAAGTTCGACGAAGCCGCAGCCGTTTCCGATGAAATCATGCTCATCATTGCCATCCTTGTAATAAACGATGCCGCAACCTGAAGCGTTCGTGAAGCTCGTGCCGAGCTGCTTGTTGAAGTCCTTGAGAGCGTTTTCAGACGTTGGACTGAGAAGCTTTTCTTCGAGGGTGGTAGTCCATTTATCCGGCGGAACGTCAGACTTTTCAGCCATAAGGGAATGGATCTTTTTTATGGAATTGCTGATAGCGCTCATGACCTTTGAGCGTTTGAACATTACCTGCGCATTCTTGCCGTCAAGTAACTCTGAATTGGAGGTGTCGAGATAAGCAAGGTATCCCTCTATCTCTTCCTGACAGAACATATCGTATACGGCGTTTGCGTCATCGTGCAGGTAAGCGCTGTAGTAGGCTTGTGCGGCTTCAAAGCAGGTCGCAAAGCCCTTCTGTGGAGCCTCTGTGGCTGGCTCAGTCGTTGCTGCGGCAGAAGTTGTTGTTTCTGTAGCAGTGGTGACAGCTTCCGTGACTGCCGCGGAAGTTTCTGTTTTGGTCGCAGTATCTGTTGAGCTTACAGCTGCAGAGGTCTTTGTCGCAGTTGTGGTCTCCTCATTTACTGTTTCAGATCTGGAAGCGGAGACAGCCTCTGTTGCAGCGGTACTGTCTTCTGCTGAAATGGCTTTGTCGGCCTCTGAGCTTTTACAGCTCCATGCTGATGAGCACAGCAGAACAGCCGCGATAACAGCAGTTATGCGGGAAAAGAGCTTCATATAATTCTCCTTGTACTAAATGATACAATAGTATTATAGCTCTAAAACGCGTTTTCGTCAATAGTTTGCTTCAAAAACAGCTTATGTGCAGTCTGGGCATCAATAATCCTTCTTCTTGCCGCAGCTCTTGCAGACCTTGGTTATAAGCTTGAAATCACCGCCGCAGTAGGGACACTTTCCTGCGGTCTTTCGGCTAGCTACAACTGTTTCATAGTAAGCCGGGAAATTAGAGGCGTTGTCCGCAAGATTCTGCCATGATATGGTCAGAAGGTTAGGGCAGTTATTGAAGCCGCCGCTCACCTTTTTAACGGAGGCGGGTATGCGTATGCTCTCAAGGTTTTCACAGCCGCTGAAATCGCCTATCGACGTAGCTCCTGTCGGTATTTCTATGGCTCTGAGTCCTGTACAGCCGCTGAAGCCGTCAATGCTGAGCACTCCGGTAGGAAGCTCTATGCTTCTGAGAGATACGCAGTTCTGGAATGCGGCAGCGTCTATCGACTTGACAGTCTTAGGAATACCTATAGCTGACAGTGATGAGCAGTTGGCAAAGGTACATTCCTGTATATGGGAAACGCCCTCGGGTATATTGGCAGCTACAAGCATTTCGCAACCCGAAAATGCATATTTTCCTATCTGTGAAACATACTTCGGTATCTCGATATTCGACAACTTCTTACAGCCGGAAAAGGCAAATGCGCCTATCTCGCCTATAGTTTCTGGGAGCTCTACCGATACAAGCTCGGAGCAGTCTGCGAAGAGGGCATCGGATATGCTTTGCAGGTGTGGAGGCAACATAATGTTTTTCAGAGATGTGCAACCGCGGAAAGCCCATATATCAATCGATAATATGCTGTCCGGGAACTTTACCTCCTCGAGGGCTGTACAGCCGCGGAATGCGTAGCCTCCAATGGCCTCCAGCTTGTCATGGAAGGTGATATGTTTAATGGCAGTATTGTTTTCAAATACGTGATTAGCGATCCTGCGGACCTCTCCCGGTATAGTAACATCTTCTACGCTGCCTTTATAGGCTGTGAGCACGCCGTCCGTTATTTCAAAATCGCTGCTCTGCTTTTTGACTGCCTTTATCTTTCTTGCGACCTCCTTGTGCTGTGACATGTACTTGTTCACAGCCTTGCTGACTATAAAAGGAGTGCTGCAATGAGGACATACCCAAGCGTCCTTGGTTTTATCAACTTCTACTGTTTTGCCGCAGTTAGTGCATATAGCGTTTGTATGTGCCATAAAAATCCCCCTATTATTACCATATTTTATATAATAATTGTACCACTTGAAGCCGCGTATGTCAATAAATTCAGAGCAAAACTCACA
This sequence comes from Ruminococcus sp., assembly GCA_017961625.1. Taxonomy (GTDB): domain Bacteria; phylum Bacillota; class Clostridia; order Oscillospirales; family Ruminococcaceae; genus Ruminococcus. The sequence goes on from JAGCWY010000138.1 coordinate 17,448, forward strand.
AAATACACAGAAGGATTTACTGCTTATTGTACTAAGTGCATACAGAAAGGGAGCTGCATTATACAGCTCCCTGAAAAGTTTTTATTAAAGCATCGAGGCTCTCAGCTCTTCGCCGCTGAGCTTTGAAAGATAAGCCGGAGCGATGTCGAAAGCAGTCTTACAGCCAGTCACGCCCTCAGCTTTGAGCCTTGCAAGCGCTCTTGCGTAGCATATAAGCACACTTGCCGTAAATTCTGGATTTGACTCCAGCTTGAGAGAGTACTCTATCATCTGATGAGTTTTTTCACCGTCTCCAGTGAGACCGCTTCTCATAACGAAGCCACCGTGGGGCATCTTGTTGTGCTTTGCGTTGAATTCTTCTTCGCTGATGAAGTTTACTGTTGTATCATACTCGTCAAAGTAATTCTTCATGGTCTTGATATCGTTCTCAATCTTAGCGAGGTCTGCGCCATCCTCGGGAACTACCCAGCACTCTCTGAGATGCTTTTGGCGAGTGGTGAGCTCGGGCTGGCTTCCGCTGCGGACAGCTTCCATAGCTGACTCAATCGGAACAGTGTACTGTATACCCTTCTTTACGCCTTCAACTCTGCGGATAGCGTCAGAGTGTCCCTGACTTACGCCCTTGCCCCAGAATGTATAGCTCTTTCCGTTGGGAAGTATGGACTCTGCATAAAGTCTGTTAAGGGAGAAGAGACCGGGATCCCAGCCGAGAGAGATGAAAGCGAGGTGACCGCTTTCCTTAGCAGCTTTGTCAACATTTGCAAAATGCTCGGGTATCCTTGCGTGAGTATCAAAGCTGTCGATAACATTGAAGAGTTTAGCCATTTCGGGGGTCTGCTTGGGAAGATCTGTAGCGCTTCCTCCGCAGATTATCATAACATCGATATCGTTTGTCATATTTTTGGCTTCGTCGATCCTGTAGACACCGACCCCTGCCGTGAGGGGCTTAACTGTGGAAGGGTCGCGGCGTGTAAATATTCCTGCAAGCTCCATATCATCATTCTGACGGATAGCGAGCTCAACGCCTCTGCCGAGGTTGCCATAGCCTGCGATACCGATTCTAACTTTTGCCATTGTATTATTCCTCCTAATTGTGATTAAAAATTACGTTAATATTATATCACACTATTTTTTTGTTGTAAAGCTGTAAATCAAAATTTAGTTATGCCGAATTTTGATTTGAGTAAGTAGAGAGTAGTGAGTAGTATTATGAAACGAAGCTGTTTCTACACACTACTTTCTAGTGACTGCTCACGTAAATTATGATTTACGCTTCTTTACTTTGTGTCTGAGGATAACAAGTCCCGTAAGAGCGGCAGCCTTTACAGCAGTCTTTGCAACGGTCTTAGGAACTATCTTGGTATGTATATCCTGTGGTACCTCCTCTGATACCGCGAGATTGCCCTTGCCGGCGGCTTTGACAGAACCGCCCTCGATATGAATACCGTGGAAATCTTTCTTGAATTCCATATTAATCCTCCCTTACAGGTTCAGCTATCAGGAACTTTATTTTCTTCCCCTCGTCGGAGAACATCTTTTCATGCTCGGTGACGAAGTTTTCGTATGGACTTTCTGAGTGGAGATCGTAGGTCTTGTATTTTATTCTGAAGCCTGCCTCGGCGAAGTATTCAAATGACTCCTCGAAAAGCTCGTCGTCGTCAGTCTTGAACCAGAGCTCACCGCAGAGGAACTTTTTATAGTTCACAAGCTGGCGGGTATGTGTCAGACGGCGCTTTTTGTGTTTGGATTTAGGCCACGGGTTGCAGAAATTGATGTATATCCTGTCTGCGCGGTCATTTTCGTCCCATGCAAGCTCGAGACGCTCGATGTTCTGTATTGCTATGCGGACATTGTCCGGAGAAGCTCCCTTTATCGCGTAAGCGGCTTCCAGCTTACGCTTTGCGAGGACTAGCATCTCGTTCTTTATGTCCATAGCTATGAAGTTCGCCTCCGGATGAGCAGGAGCAGCTTGTGATATGAAGCCGCCCTTGCCGCAGCCCAGCTCAACGTACAGTGGCTTGTCGGGCTCGCTGAAAAGCTCTCTCCAATGACCTATCTGCTTCTGTGGTTCTTGTATATAAAATGGACAAGCCTCTAATTCGGGCTTAGCCCATGGTTTATGACGTATTCTCATAAATTACCTCCGTAATCGTATTGATAATAATTATACCACATTTTCTTGTAAAATCCAATAGCTTGCGAAAAATTTTCGTATACCTAAATGCTCTACAATCAGCGGCAACCTTAAGAGCAGCTTTTTGTAAATAAATAATAATATTACTGAAATCACTGGACAAGATACATATAATGTGATATAATAATTTCGTTAATTGAAACTACCCTTTAATTCGATCCCGTGAGGTCGGCAAGGCGAGTTATTTGATACTGTAATTATAACATAGCTATAACTATAAGTATGCTCCCTGCCGCGCGGGGGGCATTTTTTGTTGCTGAAAGGAGAACAGTGTATGGAGTCGAAGCGCATTATCATGGACGATAAGGCTGTGCAACGTGCTATTGCCCGTATCTCTTACGAGATAATCGAGCGAAACAAGGGCACCGAGGATCTATGCATAGTTGGTATTCTGTCAAGAGGTGTGCCTATCGGAAGACGTATTGCAGAAAAGCTTTCAGAGCTCGAAAAAAACACGGTCCCTTTCGGTTCACTTGATATCACTCCCTACCGCGACGACAGCAAATCGGGCGGAGACGCTGAAAAGACGGAGATACCCTTTGATATCACGGACAAGAACGTAGTTATAGTGGACGACGTGATATTTACGGGAAGAAGCTCCAGGGCAGCCATAGATGCACTTATAAAGCGTGGCAGACCACGCTCAATACAGCTTGCTGTGCTTATCGATCGCGGACACAGAGAGCTTCCCATACGTCCGGATTATATAGGAAAGAATCTTCCAACGTCCCACAGCGAGGTCGTAAGGGTTTCGGTCGAGGAAATCGACGGTAGCGACGGAGTAGCTATCTACTGAATATCCACCACAAACTGAAAGAGAGGTAATTATGTCATCTATTCTGATAAGGAATATACGAGCAGTTGATAATATAACGGATACAACAGCAGACGTACTGATAAAGGACGGAGTTATCGCAAGGATATGCAGCGGAATAACAGAGAAGGCAGAACAGGTCATCGACGGAACAGGGCTTGTACTTATACCATCGCTGTTCGATATGCATGTTCATCTCCGTGATCCTGGCTTCACTCATAAGGAGGACGTGCTCACTGGATGTGCTGCGGCATTGGCAGGGGGAGTTACTGGAGTTCTTGCTATGCCGAACACCAAGCCGCCCTGCGACACTCCGGAGACTATTAGCTATATTATCGAAAAGTCAAATGGAACAGGCGTTGACGTATATCCCGTAGGCTGCATAACAGGCGGCATGAGTGGAAATGGTCTCTGCGACTACGACGCGTTGAAAGCGGCAGGCTGCATATGTATTTCCGACGATGGCAGGCCTGTTGAGAATGCAGAAAATATGAGAAAGGCTTTGGAGCTTTCAAAAGAAAATGGACTTCTTGTTGCTTCTCACTGTGAGGACTTGAGCATTATAAATGGCGGTATAATGAACAAGGGCGAGACTTCCGAAAAGCTCGGAGTCAAAGGCATGGACAGAGCGTCCGAGGACTACATAACCGCTCGTGAGATGATCCTTGCTTCATCAGTGGACGCAAGGATACATATATGCCATGTTTCAACAGAGGGCAGCGCAGCTATGATTCGCTTTGCAAAATCGAGGGGAGTTAAGGTCACCTGCGAGACTGCTCCTCACTACTTCATGCTCACGGATAGACTCCTTGAAAAGCGTGACGCGGACTATAGAATGAATCCACCGCTGAGGACTCCTGAGGATGTAAGAGCGATAATCGAAGCCATAAAGGACGGTACTATAGATTGTATCATCACGGACCACGCTCCCCATTCCGCAGAGGAAAAGGCTGATTTTGAAAAGGCTCCCAACGGTGTTGTAGGACTTGAGACCTCTCTTGCAGCAACTCTCACAGCACTGTATCATACAGGAGAGATAAGCCTTAACAGAGTAGTGGAGCTTATGTGTATAAATCCACGTAAGATACTGGGACTTGATATACCGTGTATCAGAGAGGGCAGCACAGCCGACCTTGTTATCGCGGACATAGAAAGAAAATGGACAGTAGAACCGGAAAAGCTGCATTCAAAGTCGAAAAATACAGTATTCAAAGGCATGGAGCTGACAGGAAAGCCTCTCGTCACCATATCAAAGGGCGAGATAAGATACAATGCATTATAATACAAGGAGGAAAAGAAATGTCATTTGACAGACTTATCGAAAAGATAATCGAATTGAAAAATCCTACGGTGGTGGGACTTGATCCAAAGCTGGAGTATGTCCCTGATTTTATACAGCGCCGTTACCTTGACAGCGACGGCTGGACGTTGAAGGCTGCCGCTAAGGCTATATTTGATTTCAATCAGGCGATAATCGACGAGATACACGACCTTGTACCCGCTATAAAGCCGCAGGCTGCCTACTATGAGATGTATGGACACTACGGCATTAGGACACTTGAAAAGACTATCCGTTATGCAAAGCTCAACGGTATGTTCGTTATAACGGATGGCAAGCGCAACGATATAGGCGCTACCATGGAAGCCTACACAAAGGCTCACCTTGGTACAGTCACTATAGGGGACAGCGAGATAGAACCCTTCGGAGCTGACGCTCTCACAGTCAACGGCTATCTCGGCACAGACGGTATCGAACCCCTCCTTAAAGTATGCCGTGAGCGCGATAAGGGCATATACGTGCTGGTAAAGACCTCCAATCCCTCATCGGGAGAACTTCAGGATATGAAGCTTGCAGACGGTCGCACCATATACGAGTGCATGGGCGATATGTGCGAGAGATGGGGCGAGGATACCCGCGGCAAGTATGGTTACTCCGCAGTGGGAGCAGTTGTTGGTGCTACATACCCCGAAATGCTTACGGAGCTGAGACAAAGACTTCCTCATACAATGTTCCTTGTACCTGGCTACGGCGCACAAGGCGGTGGAGCTGAGGGCTTGAAAGGCGGTTTCGACGAGAACGGTCTCGGAGCTATAGTCAACTCCTCACGCGCAGTAATGTGTGCATACAAGAAAGAAGGCTGCGACGAGCGCGACTTTGCCAAGGCAGCAAGAAGAGAAGTTATCCGCATGAGAGATGATATCTGTCAATACATTAATTTGAAGTGATCGGTGTAGGGGTGATGCAAGCATCGACCCGTGCCCTGCAAAATATATGGACCTTTTGTAGTGGTGGCGTCCCGCCGCCCGCAAACATACACATGATTTCCGCGCAAGCGGACACAGTAATTCCGAATTCCGTATTACGAATTTAGAATTAAGGACGCTCTCTCCACAATGGCGTGGAACAGAGTGAATACATCATCAGTACACGGTGCCGCAAGCGAGTTTACTGGCGGTAGCGTGGTTAGGGAGCGCAAGTTATGCGCAAGGAGGAATACAAATGTCATTATTCAACATGGGCGAAAAAGCTTATCTTATGCTTGCCGACGGACAGGTGTTCGAGGGTAGAAGCTTCGGTGCAAAGGGCACCGTCATAGGCGAAGTCGTATTCACCACAGGAGTCACAGGCTATCAGGAAACTCTCACAGACCCAAGTTACTACGGACAGATAGTCACACAGACCTTTCCACTTATCGGAAACTACGGTGTGAATTCTGAGGACAACGAGTCCGCAAAGTCTTATGTATCGGGCTACATCGTAAGAGAGTGGTGCAATTCTCCTTCAAATTTCCGCAGCGAGGGCAATATAAACGATTTCTTGAAAGATCATAACATTGTCGGAATTAATAATATAGACACCCGCCGCCTTACACGTACTATCCGCGAAGTGGGCGTCATGAATGGAGTTATCACCACCGAGGACGTTTACGCAAATAAGGACGAGCTCCTTGAAAAGATACGCGCTTTCACAGTCAAGGACGCTGTAAAGACTGTCACAAATACCGAAACTCTTACCTATGAGCCGGAGGAAAAGAAGCTACGCGTAGCACTCTTTGATTTCGGATACAAGCGCAATATCAGGCAGGAACTTTTAAAGCGTGGTTGTGAGGTTGTGGTAGTGCCTGCATATACCACTGCGGCTGAGATAAAGGAACTTGCTCCAGACGGTATTATGTTCTCGAACGGACCTGGAGACCCTGCTGAAAATGTTGAGATAATAGACAATATAAAGGAGATACAGAAGCTTGGTATACCGATATTCGGTATATGCCTCGGACATCAGCTCATGGCTCTTGCCAACGGTGGAAAGACCGAAAAGCTGAAATACGGTCACAGAGGAGCCAATCAGCCTGTTATTGACTTAGAGAGCGGACTAACCTACGTCACCAGTCAGAACCACGGCTACGCGGTAGTAGGGGACAGCATAGATCCATCCGTGGGAAGGGTATCCCACATAAATGCAAACGACAAGACCTGCGAGGGCATACACTATACCTCAGTCAACGCAAGAACGGTCCAGTTCCACCCGGAAGCACACGGTGGACCGCTGGATACGGCGTATTTGTTTGACGAATTCGTAAAAACAATGCTTAAATAAATTAGAAATTAGGAATTCGAAATAAATGTATCAGCTTATACGTACTATGTTTAAATCTGCGGAAAAGCCGACACAATAATTCCTAATTACGAATTCCGAATTAAACATCTTGATTGTTGATAAAAAACGGAGGTAATATAAATGCCACTCAGAAGTGATATAAAAAAGGTACTTGTTATCGGCTCGGGTCCTATCGTTATTGGACAGGCTGCCGAATTTGACTACGCAGGCACACAGGCTTGCCGTGCACTTAAACAGGAGGGACTTGAAGTAGTCCTCGTAAATTCAAACCCTGCTACCATAATGACCGATAAGGCAATGGCGGACAAGGTCTATATTGAGCCTCTTACTCTTGACGTTGTAAAGAGGATAATAGAAATTGAGAAGCCGGACAGCCTTCTATCTACTCTCGGCGGACAGACCGGTCTTACATTGTCTATGCAGCTTGCGGAAGAGGGCTTCCTCGAAAGCCACAACGTAAAGCTCCTAGGCGCAGATCCTGAGACTATCCACAAGGCTGAGGACAGACAGGCTTTCAAGGACACTATGGAAAAGATAGGAGAGCCTGTTATTCCCTCAAAGGTTGTAGAGACTGTTGAGGATGCCGTTGACTTTGCACAGGTGATACACTATCCCGTTATTGTCCGTCCTGCATTCACTCTCGGCGGAACAGGCGGCGGTATCGCACAGAATGAGGAGGAGCTCCGCGACATTGCAACTAACGGTCTCCGTCTTTCTCCTATTACACAGATACTTGTTGAGAAGTGCATAAGCGGTTGGAAGGAAATAGAATTTGAGGTTATCCGTGACGCAAAGGGCAATGTTATAACGGTATGCTCAATGGAAAACTTCGACCCTGTAGGCGTTCATACAGGTGACAGTATCGTTATCGCTCCCGCGGTAACTCTCAGCGACAGAGAGTATCAGATGCTCCGTACAGCTGCTATAAACATAATCAAGGAACTGAAAGTCGAGGGAGGCTGCAACTGTCAGTTCGCACTTCACCCCACAAGTTTCAGATATGCTGTTATAGAGGTAAACCCCAGAGTTTCACGTTCATCTGCACTGGCTTCAAAGGCGACGGGCTATCCTATCGCCAAGACGGCTGCAAAGATAGCTATCGGCTACACTCTTGATGAAATAATCAATCAGGTAACGGGTAAGACCTACGCTTGCTTTGAACCTGCGCTTGACTATGTAGTAATCAAGTTCCCCAAATGGGCTTTCGATAAGTTCGTTTACGCAAAGCGTACCCTCGGCACTCAGATGAAGGCTACAGGAGAGGTAATGGCTATAGGAACTAGCTTCGAGCAGGCAATGATGAAAGCTGTACGTTCCATAGAACTGGGCATGGATACCATGAACCTGAAAAAGCTTGAAAAGCTCTCTACTGAGGAGATACGCGAAAAGCTCCACGTAATCGATGACGAGCGTTCATTCTGTGTATTTGAAGCTCTTAAACGCGGTATTACTCCCGAGGAGATACACGAGATAACCATGATAGACAACTGGTTCCTGTATAAGCTGCTGAACCTTGTTGAGCTAGAAAAGTGGCTCACTGAGGGAGAGCTTACGGAAGAAAAGTATGATATTGCAAAGCAGTATGGTTATCTTGACAGCACTATCGAGCGTATTTCCAGACAGAAGTGCCCCAAGCACAGGAGCGCAGTATACAAAATGGTAGATACTTGTGCAGGTGAGTTCAAGGCTGAAACACCATACTTCTATTCCACCTTCGATGAGGAGAACGAGGCAAAGCAGTTCATAGAGCGTACCGACAAGGGCAAAAAGAAGGTCATAGTATTCGGCTCGGGTCCTATACGTATTGGACAGGGCATAGAGTTCGACTATTGTTCAGTACACTGCGTATGGACGCTGAAAGAGCTTGGCTATGAGGCTGTTATCTGCAACAACAACCCTGAGACCGTATCCACTGACTTTGATACAGGCGACCGTCTGTACTTTGATCCTCTCACAAAGGAGGATGTTCAGTCCATTATCGAGACTGAGCAGCCCTACGGTGTTGTGGTACAGTTCGGCGGTCAGACCGCTATCAAGCTTACACGTTATCTCTCGGATATGGGAGTGCGTATCCTCGGTACCTCTGCTGATATGATAGATGCGGCAGAGGACAGGGAGCGTTTCGACGAGGTGCTTGAAAAGTGCGGCATACCGAGACCTGCGGGACATACGGTAATGAACACTGAGGAAGCTCTTGTAGCTGCAAACGACCTTGGATATCCCGTACTGCTCCGTCCTTCCTACGTTCTTGGCGGACAGAACATGATAATCGCTCACTCGGATGCAGACGTCAAGGAGTATATGGGCATTATCATGAGCCATAATATAGAGAATCCCGTACTAATCGACAAATACATGATGGGTACTGAGGTTGAGGTAGACGCTATCTGTGATGGCGAGGATTACCTTATCCCGGGTATTATGGAGCATATCGAGCGTGCAGGCGTTCACTCGGGCGACTCTATCTCTATTTACCCTGCACAGCACCTTTCAGATCGTATCAAGCGCATAATCGTTGAGTACACAAGACTTCTCGCAAAGGAACTCAATGTTATCGGACTTGTGAATATACAGTATGTGGTATACAATCACGAGGTATATGTTATCGAGGTAAATCCCCGTTCTTCAAGAACAGTTCCATATATCAGCAAGGTTACGGGAATACCTATGGTTGATATTGCAACAAAGATAATGTTCGGCGCAAAACTTAAGGATATGGGCTATGAGAGCGGACTTTACCCTGCCGGAGACTACGTTGCAGTCAAAGTTCCTGTATTCTCATTTGAGAAGCTCACGGACGTTGATACCATGCTTGGCCCCGAGATGAAGTCCACTGGTGAGTGCCTCGGCATCGGCAGAAATCTTGAGGACGCGCTCCTGAAGGGCCTTATTGCCGCAGGCTTCGACCTCAAGCGAGAGGGAGGAGTTCTTATCTCGGTGCGTGACAGCGATAAGAGGGAAATACTTCCTATTGCTGACAAGTTCGAGCGTATGGGCTTTGAGCTTTACGCAACATCGGGTACTCAGAGCGTTCTCCACAGGAACATGATAGCGGCAAACCTTGTCCGCAAGATATCTGACGGCGAGCCCAACGTAGAAACTCTTCTTGACAGTGGTAAGATACACTATGTAATATCCACCTCCGCAAAGGGAAGACTTCCCGAGCGTGACAGCGTTAAGATGAGAAGAAAATCCATAGAGCGTTCTATCTGTAGTCTGACTGCTGTAGATACGGCGAAGTCGCTGGTAAAGGTGCTCGAATCGGGCAGAACTATCAACGATGTTGAGCTTGTGGATATCACCAAGATATGAAAGGAAACATTCTAAATTATGCAGCATAAAAAGATAATACTATTCTCTGTAATTATTGTTTCTGCATTTTGCTTTTTTAGTTGTGGAAAAGATACTAAAGGTACGCTTTCATCTTCGCTAAATACAGAGACACAAAATACATTTGATATTTCAAATGATTTTTCCGAAACAACTAATAGCGATGAAGATGATAATGCATATCTAAAATCTCAATTAAATGAACTTGCAAACAATTTATTCCGTGAAGCAGATTATTATTTTTCTGAGTTTGTAACCGACGAAGATATTATTTACAGTAATGTGCGAAATGACGATGGCTTTGGACGGGAAATTGTAAGACAATCGCCAAGAGTTGGGAAAATAGAATATATTTTTATTTTTGACTCAAACAAAAAAGTCGAAACTGCAATTGTTTGGAATTGCCTTAACGATAAAAAATATGTAGGATGCGGTGGCAAAATGGAAAGTATAGAGGAAATCAACGCACATAATTGGGACGAAGTATTATCGTACTATGGCTTTAAAGAAGGCGAATATACTATTATCTATTGAGAAATCAAAAACGGAAAGCTAATTCAGTAAAGGCGGATATTATCCGACCGCGATATTATGAATGATAAAGGGGACGCCCTCACTTGCAGGGCGTCCCCTCTCAAAAAACAGTCCACTGGACTGTTTTTTGATTCAACCCTTGCGATGCGCCTGTCGAATTCGGGACGCTGCCCCGAGCCCTGCCTGAGGCGCTGCCTCTGGACTCTGCCAAAGGAACACAGTCCCTTTGGAATCCCTTTCATACGTTCAGCCGATTTTTTCAGAAAGGTTAGAAAATGGATCACTTCAAGCTATGTTCAAACTACGCTCCTGCCGGCGACCAGCCGCAGGCTATCGACAAACTTGTAAACGGTATAAATTCGGGCAAAAAGGAGCAGATACTCCTCGGTGTTACAGGTTCAGGAAAGACCTTCACCATGGCGAACGTCATCGCCCGTGTCAACAAGCCCACTCTCGTTCTTGCTCACAACAAGATACTTGCGGCACAGCTCTGCTCGGAGTTCCGCGAATTCTTCCCAGAAAATGCCGTGGAGTACTTCGTTTCATACTATGACTACTACCAGCCCGAAGCCTACGTGCCAAGCACTGACAGCTACATCGAAAAGGACTCCTCCATAAATGACGAGATAGACAAGCTTCGCCACTCGGCAACTACTGCTCTTGCTGAGCGCCGCGACGTTATCATCGTTGCCAGTGTGTCCTGCATATACTCCCTCGGAAGCCCAGAGGAGTACCGCTCGATGTGCGTATCAATACGTCAGGGTGCTGAGAAGCCGAGAGATCAGCTTATCTCGGAGCTTGTAAAGATACGCTACGAGCGGAACGATGTTGCCTTCGAGCGCAACAGGTTCAGGGTACGGGGCGACGTTGTGGAGATATTCCCGGCAATGTCTACGGATACTGCTATCCGTGTGGAGTACTTCGGTGACGAGATAGACAGAATATCGGAGGTCAACGCTATAACGGGCGCGGTGCAGGCTGTAGTCTCTCATGCGGCTATATTTCCTGCCTCTCACTATGTTGTGGGCGACGACAAGCTTGAATCGGCAATCAATGAGATAGACAGGGAACTTGCGGAGCGTATAGACTATTTTCAGAAGAATAACAAGCTCATAGAGGCTCAGCGTATAGAGCAACGCACTCACTACGACATGGAAATGCTGAAAGAAGTTGGCTATTGCAGCGGTGTAGAGAATTATTCCCGTATTCTTGCTGGACGTCCAGCAGGAAGCACTCCTCTTACCCTTATGGACCATTTTCCGAGTGACTTTCTCCTAATAGTGGACGAGAGCCATGTAACACTGCCGCAGGTAAGGGCTATGTATGCGGGCGACCGAGCAAGAAAGACCACTCTTGTGGAATACGGCTTCCGCCTGCCAAGTGCTATGGATAACAGACCACTGAACTTCGACGAGTTCAATGCACATATCAATCAGGCTATATACGTCAGTGCAACTCCCGGACAGATAGAGCGCGAAAAGACAGATATCATAGTGGAGCAGGTGATACGTCCCACGGGACTTGTTGATCCGGAGATAATCGTGAAGCCCACCAACGGACAGGTGGACGATCTTCTTTCGGAGATAAACGAGAGAGTTGAACGCCATGAGCGAGTGCTTGTGACTACTCTTACAAAGAAAATGGCTGAGGACCTTACCTCCTACTATGAAAAGCTGGGCGTGAAGGTGCGCTATCTACACCATGATATCGACACTATCGAGCGTATGGAGATAATCAAGGATCTCCGCGAGGGAGTGTTCGACGTGCTTGTGGGTATCAATCTTCTCCGTGAGGGACTGGATATACCGGAGGTGAGCCTTATCGCAATACTGGACGCTGACAAGGAGGGCTTCCTGAGAAGCGAGACCTCCCTGATACAGACGATCGGACGAGCTGCAAGAAATGCCGGCGGACAGGTAATAATGTATGCCGACTGCGTTACGGGTTCAATGGAGAGGGCTATAACCGAGACGGAACGAAGACGTTCATTGCAGATGAAGTTCAACGAGGAGCATGGTATAGTTCCCAAGACTATAATCAAGGACGTCCGCGATGTATTGGAGATAACATCAAAGACTAAGGTGGAGGAGAAGACCAAAAAGAAGAAGCTCTCAGCTGCGGAAAAGCAGCGAATGATAGACAAGCTAACTGTGGAGATGAAGAACGCGGCGAAGCTGCTTGAGTTTGAACATGCCGCATATCTCCGCGACAAAATAAAGGAGCTTCAGGAGAGCTGATACAGTATATTTATGTATTTAACAATAATGAGAATAAAATGAGATTTTATGCATAAATGCTTATAAAACGCGCAAAAGCTCTTGACATTTCAGTGTTGAAATGTTACAATATACTCAACTATAAGTGCATCGGATATGTGCACTATGAGAGGGGAAATAAATAATGAAAAAAATTGCACGCACAGCAGCGGCTTTAGCTTCTGCTGCGGTACTGACCTTTACCGGCACAGCTCCGGACTTCGGTCATACAAAAATGACGGCAAAGGCTGTTGACACAAATAACGACGACTGGCTCCACGCAGAGGGCAGCCGTCTATACGATATGAACGGCAACGAGGTGTGGCTCACCGGAGCCAACTGGTTTGGTCTGAACTGTATCGAGGGCGCTCCTCATTATCTTTGGAGCGGTGACTGCGACGACCTTGTAAGAGAGGTGGCAGACAGGGGAATAAACGTTATAAGATTCCCGATATCATCCGAGCTCCTAGTATCATGGATGAAGGGTGAGCCTCCGCAGCTCTCAGGCGGCGGAATGCAGGCAAGCTACAATCCTCCCGAGGATATGGACGACGGAAACGGCGGTATCATAAAAGCCGGCACCTACGGAAATATCAACAAGGAATTTGTTGAGGCTGACGGAAAGACCCTGATAGATACGGAGAGGTCATTCGATATAATCCTCGGTAAGCTGAAAAAATACGGTATCAAGGCCTTCATTGATGTTCACAGTCCTCATACCGACAATTCCGGACATAACTACAATCTCTGGTATGGCAAGGCTGGAATAACCACAGACCTGTGGATAGAATCGCTGGTATGGTTGGCAAACAAGTACAAGGATGATGATACACTCATCGCCTACGATCTCAAGAACGAGCCTCACGGAAAGGGGCCAGAAGGTGAAGCGGCTGCAAAGTGGGACGGCTCCAAAGACGAGAATAACTGGGCTTATGCGGCTACAAGGTGCGCAGAGGCTATACTCGACGTAAATCCCCATGCTCTTATTCTTGTGGAGGGCGTTGAGCAGTCTCTCAGCGGAGCTCAGGCTGGCGACTACTGGGGTATGCCTGACAGAAAGACAAATTCACCATATATCGGTGCATGGTGGGGAGGAAACTTCCGCGGTGCAAGGGATAATCCCATAAAGCCGAAGCAGGGAACCTCACAGATAGTATACTCGCCTCATGATTACGGTCCGTCAGTATATGACCAGACATGGTTCGCAAAGGACTTCACGGAGAAGACCCTCCTTGACGACTACTGGTACGATACGTGGGCATATATCAATGCCGAGGATATTGCTCCCGAGCTTATCGGAGAGTGGGGCGGTCACATGGATGGTGGAAAGAATCAGAAGTGGATGACGCTTCTCCGCGATTATATGATAAATCACCATATCAACCACACCTTCTGGTGCCTGAATACCAATTCCGGCGATACCGGCGGTCTGTGGAAGAGCTTCTCATACTCTATCAACGATGTCTCGGATACGAGCAATGGTACAACTATAATATGGGAAGAGGACAAGTACGCGCTGCTTGAAAAGGCTCTCTGGCAGACACAGAAGAGCGGAAAGTATATCGGTCTCGATCATCAGATACCTCTGGGCAAGAACGGTATATCACTGAACGATTTCTATTCATCATACGCTGCTTCTGAGGGAAGCAACCTTGACGGAGGAAAGACATCCAGCGGCAAGCCGGTGGATGCTGACAAGACCTCGGCTACCACCACAACAAAGTCGGAGCCAACTACCACAACAACTACTACATCAAAGACGACTACTACTTCAACAACTACAGTAACAACTGTGTCCGATGTCAGTAATCGTAATTTCGGAGATTCTAACTGCGACGGTACAGTGGATATGGGAGACGCTGTACTCATAATGCAGGCACTAGCAAATCCTAATAAATACGGACTTAAAGGCACTGACTCAAAGCATATAACAGAAGAGGGAGCTGCAAATGCAGACGTAGAGGGAGGAAACGGCCTTTCAAACAACGACGCTCAGGCCATACAGCTGTATCTCCTCGGAAAGTATACTAAGCTTCCTGTGGAATAAGCATTTGACCGCAGGGCAAAGGATGCTTTGCGGTAAAATAAATAAAAAAATGAGAGGGAAAAAATTATGAAAAAGCTTTTACGCTCAATGACAGCTATTGCTGCATCGGCGGCGTTGACCTTCACGGGTGCCGCCTACACGCCGTATCTCGTAAACGATATCGTAGGAGCGGTACATGCTGCAGATGACGGCAACGATGACTGGATTCATGCGAAGGGAAGCCGTCTTTATGATATGAACGGCAATGAGGTATGGATCACCGGAGCAAACTGGTTTGGCTTCAACTGCTCGGAGAACTGTGCTCACGGTCTCTATGCAAGAGATGTGGACGATATGCTCCAGACTATCGCAGACCATGGTATCAATACCCTTCGTCTGCCGATATCCTCAGAGCTACTCGTTTCATGGATGAACGGCAAGCCCGATGCTGTAAGCTCAGTACAGGCAAGCTACAATCCTCCCGAGGACGTAGTGGGCGAAGACGGTACTATCACTCCCGCAGGAAAGTACGGCGATATCAACAGGGACTTCGTTGAGTCTGACGGAAAGACCCTGAAGAACTCCATGGAAATCTTCGATATCATCATGCAGAAGTGCAAGAAGTACGGTATCAAGGCGTTTATCGACGTTCACAGCCCCGACGCCAACAACTCCGGTCACAACTATGAGCTGTGGTACGGCAAGGCTGGCATAACTACCGATGTATGGATAAAGTCACTTACATGGATAGCTGAGAAGTACGCAAACGATGATACTCTCATCGGCTATGACCTTAAGAACGAGCCTCACGGCAAGCGCGGATATACGGGAAATACCTGCCCATCCGACATTGCAAAGTGGGACGGCTCCACAGACGAGAACAACTGGGCTTACGCAGCCAAGAAGTGCGCAGACTCGATACTTAAAGTTAACCCCAACGCTCTTATCTTCATTGAGGGTGTTGAACAGTACCCCAAGACGGAGGAGGGCAATACCTACGATACTCCGGATATATGGGACGCTCCGGCTGACAAGTCGCCGTGGCACGGCGCATGGTGGGGCGGAAACCTCCGCGGTGTAAGAGATTACCCTGTAGTTCCAGAGAGCGGCACAAGTCAGATAGTATACTCTCCTCATGACTACGGTCCGTCAGTATACGCGCAGACATGGTTCGACAAGAACTTCACTACCGAGACCCTTCTTGAGGATTATTGGTACGATACATGGGCATACATTAATGCTGAGGATATAGCTCCTCTCCTCATAGGCGAGTGGGGCGGTCACATGGACGGCGGAAAGAACCAGAAGTGGATGGAGCTTCTTCGCGACTACATGATAGACCATCACATCAGCCATACTTTCTGGTGCATCAACCCCAACTCAGGTGATACAGGCGGACTTCTCGATCCTACCTTTATGAACTGGGATACCGCCAAGTACAATCTCTTTGAGAAGTCTCTCTGGCAGACAGACGCAGGTAAATATATCGGTCTAGACCATCAGACAGCTCTCGGAAAGAACGGTCTATCACTGAATGAGTTCTATTCGTCCGGCGCTAAGAGCAACCTTGACGGCGGCAAGTCAGGCGGAGGAACTCCTGTTGTAGTTGAAAAGACCAATACCACAAAGCCTACTACTACAACAACTACAAGCACAACTACCTCTACCACAACAGTAACAACAACTGCTCCCGTAGAGACTGTAAAGTGTGAGCACTGCGGCAAGGAGATACCCAAATCAGAGGCTATCTACGGACCTCTTGGTTTCCCTGTATGTAAAGAATGCTACGATAATGGCGTTTACATTGGCACAACTACTCCTCCGCCAACTACAGCTACAACTACCACTACAGTAACAACAACAACTACTACAACAGAAAAGAAAAGCGGCACTGCAAGTTTCGTTAGTTTCAAAGAGCCAACAAAGAAGATATACAGGATTGGTGAAGAGCTAGATCTTACGGGCGGAACTGCCTACGCTGCCGGCACAATGGATGGCGGCGAAGGAAATTGGGATACATTCTATCAGCCGCTTGATTCTCCGTACTTTGTAGTTGACGCATCTGAATTTGACAATACCAAGCCAGGAACATACACTATATATGTATCACCCTCAGGCTATCCCGATGTCAAGAAGACATTTGCAGTATCTGTAATAGCTGATGATTCTACAACAACTCCTCCTGATCAGAATTCCACAATAACTACCACAGTAACAACTACAAAGGAAGAAATAACTCCGACTACTCATGAGATGTTCGATTTCAAAGAGGTACTCACATACCCCACAAAGACTGTTTATGAACAGGGCGAATCACTCGATTTGTCAGGTCTTTTATTTACCGGTACATTACAGCCGAATGGAGGCAAAACTTGTAATTATGATGAAAAAGAGCTGAACTATGATTCAGGTTTCAAAAAAGGTGAAATAACCATAACCGACGGCAGTGGAAACAGTGTTCTTGACAGTGAGTTCAATAAGCTGCCCGCAGGTGAGTACACTGTAAAGATAACGGGTACTGCCGGTTCTTACTATGGTTATAATCTTTGCTTCGGTGTCGATATTTCTTATGATATAACTATCAAGGGAGGTTCAACGGATACCAATACGTCTGAGAAATTGATATGGGGCGACGCTAACTGCGACGGTGGTATTGATATGGCAGACGCTGTTCTCATCATGCAGAGCCTTGCTAATCCAAATAAGTATGGCACATCCGGAACTGACTCCAAGCATATCACAAGCAAGGGCGCGGAGCAGGCTGACGTTGATACAAGTACAAAGGGAATTACATCAAACGATGCTCTCCAGATACAGTTATTCCTGCTCGGAAAAATCAAGAACCTTGATCCCAACGCTTAAAACAATTTAACGGCACGGTTTTAGGTGCCTCTCTTAACGGAAAAAGTGAATTACCGAGCCTGAAAGTACAGGCTCGGTAATTTTATACCGCTATTCTGTTGGAGGGGGTCTTACCGTGCCGTTTTAGTGTTCTAGAAAAAGATACTTTCTATAATAGGGACTGAACGGACACTTCTAAAGCGGAAAAATTGAATATTGAAAAGAGACATCTCGGGCGAGATTTCTGAGTGCTCGAAACATTTATATTCATCATCAGCCCTCTATCTGTCTCGACAGAAACTGCGCAGCTGCGTTTATGAGGCTTTTGTGAATGTCTGCTGCCTCACTTGTTTTTTCACTCGTTAGAAAAATCACTGCTCCCGAAATATCGCCGGCGGTGATTATCGGAACAGCGGCAATCGCGGTCCTATCTACACCTTCGGCAGGAAAGAAGCTGTTGGTACTTCCGTCGGGACAAAAGAACTGTCCACGGTTTTCCATAAGCTCTTCGAGCTGGCCAGTGATGCGTCTTTCGGAAAATTCTCTACGCGTAACGCCTGCGGTGGCTACAATGTGGTCCTTGTCTGATATCAGTACGGGACATCCCGATATCTTATGCATTATATCTGCTACGTATCCGGCGTTTTCGCTCATCTCGCTGATAGCGGAATACTTTTTGAATATAACCTCGCCTTCGCTGTTGGTATATATTTCCAGTGGATCTCCTTCACGGATGCGCATGGTCCTGCGTATTTCCTTTGGTATTACTACGCGACCGAGGTCGTCGATACGTCTGACAATACCTGTTGCTTTCATAATAAAACCTCCAAAAATCAAAATGATTTTGTGAGGTTAGTATTTCCACATTAATTTTGATTATACATTGACGATTATTAATAAATTAGAACATAAAAACGAAATATATAATCTCATAATGTAATAAACCAATTTAGTAATAAAAAAATTTAAAATTTATTTTGTATTAAATATTGCTATAATAATATTTATATGTTATAATATACCTATATTGAATGAATACATATAATATTTTGGTATAAATAGCCAAATTCTGCGTTCTGCTAAAAAAGAAAAGGGGAATAGATATGCAGACTGTTATTGATTTTTTGAAAGCATATCAATTGAATATAATGTTCACGTTAGTATGCATATGCGGTATGCTGGCGATTTTTGTTTTGATTACTAAAACGTTGAGACCGTCACGTAGATTTATATTACTGTCATTGGAGCTTTCGGCTATGTTCTTACTCTTGTTTGACAGAAAAGCATATAATTTCCACGGAGATACAAGTGATTTAGGATTCTGGATGGTCAGGATAAGCAATTTTATGGTATTTGCGCTGACTCTTGCTATAATCTTTTTCTTCACTTTATACCTTAAGGATCTTTTGATTCATGATAGCGGTTTTGAAAAAGCGCCACTGCGATTAAAGCTTTCATGCGTTATGTGTGGACTGGCATTTATAATGCTTATAATATCCCAATTTACAGGCTTATATTACACCTTCGATGAGATGAATTCTTATAAGCGTACAGAAGGTTTTATAATATGCTACTTGTTTCCATTGATAGTACTGGTGCTTGATATGTCGGTGATTATAGAAAACTTAAAACGTTTCGGTAAAATCATACGTATATCTCTGCTGCTGTTTACAATCACACCGTTAATAGCTTCTATTTTACAAATCTTTACATATGGAATCTCTCTGACGAATATTACTCTTGTTGGACTTGCTGTACTTCTTTATATCTTTTCTCTGATTGATATGAATAAAATGATTGAACGCGCCAATAAGTTAGAATTGGAAACTATCCGTCAGGAGCAGAAGAATATGCATATACTGTTTGAACAAACAGCAACTGCTCTTGCAAATGCTATAGATGCGAAGGATAAGTATACACACGGTCACTCACGCCGAGTTGCGAAATATTCAGTAAAAATTGCAAGAAGTTCAGGTATGAAAGAAAAGGAATGTGAAGATATATACTTTGCAGCACTTCTGCATGATGTCGGAAAAATAGGCATAAAGGACAGTATCATCAACAAAGAAGGCAAACTTACAGATGAAGAATATGGTGTGATAAAGACACATCCGGTGATTGGAATGCAGATACTTTCAAGTATCAGCCAATCGCCTTATCTGAGTATAGGTGCCCACTATCATCATGAGCGTTATGACGGACGTGGATATCCTGATGGACTCAAAGGTGAGGATATCCCAGATATTGCTCGTATTATTGCTGTTGCAGACGCTTATGATGCTATGACTTCAAAACGAAGTTATCGTGATCCTATCCCTCAGCAGCTTGTTCGTGAGGAATTTGTAAAAGGTTTGGGAACGCAATTTGATCCTAATTATGGAAGAATAATGCTTCATCTTATTGATCTTGATTCTGAGTATATTATGAAAGAGAGCGAGGATGACTCTGAAGGCGAGACAATAGGAACAATGTTGTGTGGCCCGTATCGTACTACACGTTCAGACGGTATCCTACTAAACAATGGCATTGTCCATATTCACTTGACCAGCCGGCTGACCGATGAACGCAGCGAGGAAAACATACCAAGCTTTGTCCTTTTTGATTCTTTGGATGAAAGAATACATGATAGTGAACGCAAATGCAGAGATCTTTTATATCACGAATACGCTACTATACACGCTGACGGCGTTGTTGAGCAGGCTGGAGTCAGAAATATTAGTATAAAGACCACTGAGACCGCTGGTGCGGAAGCAGAAAAAAAGGCAATTATACGTGGTGAAAAGGTTGGCTTCGATATAGAGGCTATGCGGTATAAAGATCATGCACTAATCAGAATATCGAATTGTTTTCGTTCTCATGAGATAATAATAGCTTTGCCTGACAGTACAAGATATTGTTATTTGTCTCTTACAGGCAAATATTGTATTATTGATGACATTGAAGTGACAAGGACGGGAGAAATAATCGGGGACGGTTATATTCCGCGCATAGCAAAAGAGATAACATACATTGATGTACCGCAGGGGGACATTCCCAATGTACAGGTAGACGGCTGGCGCTCAGAATCATCAGAAGGCATCGAAATAACTGATGGAATGCGTATTTCATTCCATTCCGTGAGCCTGCCAACAGCAAGACTGGTTTGGCATTGTCCCTTTGCTGTAATCTATACATCGTCCGACGGACAGGTAAACGGCAATGATTATCGTGAGATTACGTTAGTTCGGCTTGACGGAGAAGGTTGGGAGGAAGATGATCACGTCGATAACTATGTTTTGGTCAATAAGCTTGACAGCTTCAAAGATTGGAACGCCTTCAAGGAACAGAACAAGGCTGGTCAGGACTGCGAGATGTTATTCCGCATGAAGAAAGGACAGATAACTATATCAACTGAATTCAGTGGGCTTTCAATACACTCTGTTACTACAATTACTGACGAAGTACAGAAGTTGTTTGCAGCTCTTACTGGTGATCAGTGTGCAATTACTAATATTCATATCAAGAGATGATAATCTATATTGAGTCTATTGAAATGAAATTGGAGCGGGTCAAATTGACCGGCTCTTGATTTTATATTATTTAGAAAGCTGATAAATAGATTATTGTTTGCCTAGCATTAGTATTTTCCCATTGACTTTGGTTTTGATTAAATGCTTTTGTGTTTATGATATCTCATTATGAAAGTTTTAGGAAGTTAATATGGCGTAATGTTCTTTGATTATATGAAAAAATGGGCATAAAGAAG
This sequence comes from Ruminococcus sp., assembly GCA_017961625.1. Lineage (GTDB taxonomy): Bacteria > Bacillota > Clostridia > Oscillospirales > Ruminococcaceae > Ruminococcus. The sequence goes on from JAGCWY010000138.1 coordinate 38,806, forward strand.
TCAGTACTTCTTTATGCCCGTTCCTGTCAAGATTAAAATCTCAACACAGTTTTCTCTTGTATACTTATTCTCATAGGAGCGCTTTTATGATACCCGATGTAAATACAACTATCATCAATATATAGCAACCGAGCCTGAACCATGTCAGATACTGGGGAATCTCATTATGCATTCTCTTGGCGAGTACACCTGAAAGAAGCATTATAAATAGAACGGGAGATACTGTGCTGACAAGAGAAAAAACTGCGCCTAGTATCACTGCAAAAGCTACAGGCAGCGTTGCTGCGTAGCCGGTAATCAGTATAAGTGGAGCACAAGGCGTGATACCGTAACCGAATCCCATGCCTATCAAAGCTGCATGATGCGTTTCCCCTTCGTAAAGCTCCTCGTTATCGGTTTTGCAGCCCTTACAGGTTTTGCAGCTATTCTTGCCGGTTCTTTCTCTTATCCAGCATATAAGGAACCATACTCCCATAGCGAGCATAACTGCGTCAACTATTAATGCAGCCTTTATACCGAATATGCGTCCGGAGTCGTCTATAATGCTGCTGCCGATAATTGATGCCTTACAGCAAAGCAATATGACCGCAAGGAATTTGCCAAAAAAGAAATCTATAAATGCTCTGACTGACTGTCTGATGTTCTTTGTATGTGTGGTGAGATAGCCGTAAAGTGCCGCGCTTATCCCAGAGCACAGCAGGTACCGCAGCCCATTCCTACGGAAGCAGCTGCAGATACGCAATAAGGACTATATCCGCCGTTCTAACGTTATCAAACATTTTTATAATAACTCAGAATTCTTAAATAGACCTTAAAATCGACATCTGCGGAATATAAATAAATATTTTTCATAGATCTGATTTTTATGATAGTTAGTGGCATAAAAAAGCAAGCATCTCACTGCGAGATGCTTGCATTGATCGTTCATGTTATTGGTATTATCGGCAGCTCTATTGGAGCATTATTACCGGAGGCGTCAGTCATGGTCGGGAGTGTGTTGCTTTCGGAGGATGTATCCTCTAGTTCCGGAGGGATTATCCCTGCGTCTATAAGAGCTGCTTCTTCGGAGCTAGTAGCCGTGGAGACTTCGGTAGTGTCAGCGGTTGCCGTTGCTGAGTTCGTCACTTTGACAGTGGAAGTGGTCGCGGTCGTGACAGACGTTGTGTCTGCTGCGGAAGTAACATCAGCTTTGGTAGTAACCACGGTGATTTCAGAGCTGTTTCCTTCTCCACCCTTGCAGCCAGTCAGCAGAAATACTGCGGTAAGAATAACAGGTATTGATCTTTTCATATTGTTTTCCTCACTTTATAATAGCGGCAGGAGCTTGAATACTGCCGTTTTTTATATATCAGCGTTCTTTCTGAACAAGTGAATTCTATCACATATCGCGTTTGTTGTCAATACCCTTGCTGCATCTGAGAAAAGGTAATACTCCCGAATTATTTCGTGAAACGTCTTAGCTTTCGTTTCAGAATGACTTGATCTCGCCGGTTATGAACTTCCTAAGGAGAGTCAGGTCATCTCCGTTCACAACGTCGTCACCGTTGATATCAGCTGATCCGAAATTCTCAGTATTGCCGTTTAAAATAGCTTTTTTCATTGCACATAGATCGTATATATCAACTTTTCCATCGCTGTTGAGGTCACCGATGATATAATCCTTTACAGGGCTGTCGGCTCTCCACCAGTTCACATTATAAAGGTATCCTTCACCGCCTGTGAATATGAAATAAACGTCGTGTCTTCCGCTGGTCTCTTCGATAGTGCAGGTCTGGGTGTTCCATGTCTGCCAGCCGCCTGTGCTCTGTATATCCATTTTGCCTATGAGCTTTCCGTCGGGATTGTCAATGCGGACCTCAAGTACAGCCTTTGCGCCGTTTGAGCCTATGCGGAAGTCAATCTTTTTCGCACCTGTGAGGTCTATGTCTTTGTAGCCAACATATTCTCCGTTTTCGATATATGCAACGTCGATACCGCCCTCAGAGCAGTTTTCATTGTCAATGCCTGATTTATAATCATAGCTTTCTGCTTGAATGACAGTTCCAAGAGTTTTCCTTCCTGAGCCTGACGATGCTACCGGTTTTGAAATTGTGGTGGCAGAGGTGGTTTTGGCTGTGGTAGCCGTTGTAGTTTTGGCTGTCGTTTTTGTCGTGGTAGAAGTTGTTGTTGTTGTTGTTGTCTTTGCCGTCGTGACGGTAGTTACCGTCTGAGTACCGTCGCTGTAAACAGCTTCAACTGTTGCGTCAGATTCGAGCCTGAGTTTTATTGCGGCTGAATTTATATCTCCGCTTGTGAGTGACGCTCCGTTTATGTTCCAGTGTGAGAAGGTTCGTCCCTCCACAGGAACTGCTGTAAGGTGAATGTCGTAATCCGGATGATATTTGCCGCTCCAACTGTTTATTTTCTCGAGATTGAGCGTGTTCAGCTGTATACTACCACTTTCTGGAGAGTTTACGACTGTGAGTCTGTAAGGCTCAGATGAAATACCCATAGCCGATCTTGTGGTGCGCTCGGCATAGTTATAACGCTGTGCGTAAAATACGGTCACTGTTTGCATCTCTCCGTCAAAGCGTCTTCCGGCATTTTCACCTGATAGGCTACCGGAATGGAAGCGGGCGAAGGTATCCATTACCTGCTGTCTGTACGTATTCTTATAGAAACTTATAACGCTGTTTGTTCTTTCAGTGTTGAAGTTATAGTTTGCGAGATCCATCATCGTTCTTGTAAATTTCATTTTAAAGCTCGGATTCTCCAGAAGTCCGTTGAACATTCTAGCAAGCTGGCTGCCGCTTTCACGTATACGTCTGTAGCAGTCGGCGGAGAAACTCTTGTCCTCGTTACCGTAGAGACCTTGTCCGGACTCTGTGTCGAAGAGCACCATTCTCCATTTGCCATCAGCGTAGGGATTGCTTTCGTCTATGACATTTGAGCGCCATGCGGTGAAGTTGTTCTGCGGCCAGTCAGCGTTGGACCAGTATATCTGAGCAGCAAAATAATCCATGAAGCCCTGAAGATCGACTTTATTGCAGAATTCGTCAAATGATATACTGCCGTTTGCAACACCGTCGCATAGCTCACGCCATTCCCTGAGATCGTTATCCGTGCCCTCTTCAAGACTACCGTTTTCTATAATTGCGATATCACTCTTCTTGACGCCGTAATGGTCACTTAGATAACTTTTTCCAAGCTTTTCCATAAGCTGATAGATTCCCCAGAACTCTCCGTCAAGGAATACTATGCACTCTGTAGTAGTCTGATATGCAAAGGCTCTGTCGGTGATAAGGCTCTGATTTATGCTGTCGCGGAAGAAGGCTCCTGTATTGTCGTTGCCGCCGTTCCTGAGAACTATGCCATCGTACTTCTTTATGGCTTTTCCGTTTTTTGCTTTCACAGCTCTGCCAGAGAAGAAATCGTAATCGAATTCAGGCGTACCGTAGTCCTGACGGGTATATACATTGAAGCTCTTCTGCGCGAGACTTCTTGAAAAAGCACCCTTTATACGGATACCTACGTTCTGCTCCAGCACTTTTTCTCCGCTTTCAAACAAGGTGAAGCTTGCAGGACGTTCCCAGTCCCTACCTTTCATGCTGTAATTGGCTTTGTATTCCCATGCAGGCTTGTCACCACCGTTCCTGTTCTCTTCAAAAATGCGTCCGAGGCAGTATATACCCTTCTGTTGGTCGAAGAGATTATCCGGGTCAGTAACAAGTGAGATGACCTTCATATTTTTATAGTATCCCGAATTTGTCCTGCCGATAAAATAGGTCTTTGTGACATATTCGCTGGCGCGTCCCTCTTTGTCTACCGCAACAGCGCGGATTACCGCTGCCTTGTCCACATTTTCACGGGGAGCTTCTGCGTTTCCGGGAACTATGTCTGTGCGTGCACTGAGACGGTTCTGAGTGTCGGACATATCGTTTACCGTTATAGGTTCGGTATACTTCTTTGAGCCATACACTGGATCACTGCCGTCTGTTGTATAGTATATGTCGCACCCCTCGTCGGCTGTGAGCGTAAGTTTAAAGTTGCTATCGTAGAAGCCGCTGTCCTTTGAGAAAACAGGTTGATGAACAGCGTTGCTGCCCTCAGGAGCCGTATTTTTCTGGTCGGGAGTACAATTCAGCGTATAGTATTCTCCGCTGCCGTCGGGATACTGTCCGTAGGCAGTATCCGAAGCAAGGGAGCCAAAAGTGATGGTATGTGCTGTATTTCCGCCTTTTTCCGTAAGGATTATCGTTTCACCCGTTGACGATAATCCGAAGGGTGCTATATTCTTATTGCCAGTGGCTGCGTCGCTGTCACAGAAAACGAGGAGCCTTCCTCCTGCGGATATATGAGTACCTTCGGGAAATACATACTTGTATGGCTCTTTTTCTTTGTCGGTAAGTCCCCAGCCGGATATGTCGACTTCTGAGCTTCCGCTGTTGTACAACTCTATCCAGTCATAAGGGTTCCCGTCGGAAGCCCTATATGATGTGTTCTTTGAGCAGACCTCGTTTATTGTTATCTGTCCGGCTGCTTCTACTCCTGCCGGAAGGTATAGGGCTGTCCGCAGTAGCAGACCGAGGCACATTATACCAGCGGCAGTGCGCTTTTTTGATGTGTTTTTCATTTCTTCCTCCAAATTCCATTAAATTCACCCTCTGAGTAATAGTGTTATTCTGATTAATGCTCTGACTTTTTCTGTTTTTGTCTGTCAGGTGTTTTATGTTATTTTTTACAACTTAAACATTATAACATAAACACAAGGCTATTTCAAGCGGTTTACAGCATTTTTTTGAAGATTGACAAAAAAATAATTATTAAGTAATCTTTTGTTTTGAAGCGGTGGAATACCTGACTTTTCAGCGTTTGGGAAAATGTTGGAGATACGTTGAAAAAGGCAGGTCAGGATGCCTGAAGGTACTCTAGACCTCAGTTGCGTAAAATGCACAAAATGTTATATCTGTCAAAAAGCCTGAAATTAGAAAGATCCCGAAGAATTTTCTCCTACGGGACTGTCTTTTATCTCTTTTTTCTGTATTGCTGCATTTCTTCTCTAGTGAGCTTGCGTATTTTAAGGTTTGAGTTTGCTATCTTTATTCTAATGGCGATATAGCGAATTATATTTATCGCGTCTATGACAAATACACCGAAAAGCAGGGCGTTTACGATAAGTTCTTGATTCTTGTCGCTGAATTTCTCAAGAAATTTATCCGTGGCGTACAAAAGGCAAATTAAAAAGCCGCCGATGCCTATAATGAAATTACCTGTTGCCTTTATGAATATCCAGCAGTAAGAGATTGTTATGTAGGTTACGATGCAGGCAGCAGGGGAGCTGTCTCAAAAGACTGTACTTACTATTATAGTAACTATAATTCTTCCGATAATGCCTGCAAGCTTTTCCTTGAGTAACTGGAGCTGGTACAAAGTCTGCGTGTCAGCTTTCATAGATGCTTCTTCAATCATTCTCTGATGTATCGCGCTGCCTTCATTAGGGTGTTCGAGCCTGTTTTTTTCGTCGTTGTGATCGCGTATCGCAAGCTGTATGAAAAAGCATACGACAGCTGTTAGGGTAAAGACCGGAATGGCTGCGATGGCTGGTATCTCGTATTTCTCGGGGATATCTATGAGTTGCTTATATATTATAATGAATGCTGCGGCGGAAATAAGCAACGAAACTGCTGCTGTACCTTTGTAAATATTTCTTGACATATTTTGACCTCTCTATAAAAGATATAAATTATTATGCGGGTGATTGTCAACAGAATTAGTGCTATTGCGGTAAATATACCAATAAAGAGCAATAAATGTATTGACTATATACATTAAATGTGATATAATAAATGAAATTTTGCTATTAAAATTATACTCATAATAAAAGCTGTAGCATGTATTACAAAATGTAATACATAACTATAAATAAGGCACAGCCTATAACAGAAAGGAATCAAGCATGAGTCACAAAAAAATCAGCAAGCTGCTTGCGACTGTCACATCTGTGGCGCTGACGGGCAGTATGTTGCCGATGTACCTTCCAGCTAATGTTATAGCAGCGGAAGACGGACAGGCGGAAGCTTCCGTGCTGTACGGAGATGCAAACGGCGACGGGAAAATTGACGCAGAAGATGCATTGCTGGTCGAGAATAATATTCTCAATGGCGATGAAGCGACACCAATTGACAAAACTTTGGCAGACGTAAACACAGATGGAATCATTGACTTTAAAGATGCTGAGCTGATACTTCAACATTATGTCGAGATAACTGTAGTCGGCAGCGACAAAGCAAAGCTTTCTTTACCCTACACAGGCGAAATTGAATGGAGGTACTATCCTGATCCTGATAATTACAAGATCTTTAACGAGGGCATGACTTGGACAGAAGCCGAAGCATACTGCGAAGGCTTGGGCGGTCATCTTGTAACTATCACATCTGCTCAGGAACAGACTGTTATTGAGTATCTTGTAAGTTCACAGTTAGATCATAAGAACAGCTACTGGCTTGGCGGCAAAAGAAATGATGCGGGCGATTTTGTATGGATTACCGGTGAGAAAATTGAATATACTCATTGGGCTTCCGGTCAGCCTGATAGCCTGAGTGAAAACGCCCTAATGATGTATTATAACCCGTATCCGGGTGTTGACGGACAGAGCTTCGGAACATGGAACGATATAAAAAGTTCAGGTGTTAACACCGGTGAAGAATTTTTTGGCTCTGAGAACTTCGGTTTTATTTGCGAACTTGACGATAAGACTGTAAAGGAACCGGTCATCACTTCAAAGTATGCAGTATACGACGACGGCATGAACTGGGAAGATGCCGAGGTGGTTTGCGAAAGCGTCGGCGGACACCTTGCGACTGTCAACTCCTCGGAGGAGCAGAAATATATCAATGCTCTCCTCAGCTCGGATTCTCTTGCAAAGCCCTACTACTGGCTGGGTGGCGTTCGTGATGAGAACGACGAGTTCGGCTGGGTAACCGGCGAGGAAATGGGATACACTAACTGGGACGGCGGTGAGCCGAACAATAAAAGTGAGACCTGTATCATGGCATATCGCTCCAGCGGTCTGTGGAATGACAGCTACTCTACCGGAAATATGGGTTCGGCAGAAACGAAAATGGGTTATATCTGCGAATGGGATGAAGAAACCGAGAGCGGTCCTGCGCCGGGAGAACCTTATGATACAAGCAAGTATAACCCTAACCATGCGACAGTAAAGCCTACTATCTCGCTAAGCCGCATAAAGATCTCACAGAAAACGGCACATGAGAACCTGGTACAGACTATAGAGCTTACAGTCAAAGATGCAGAAGGAAATTACGGTCCTACCGGCTTCCATATTGATTACGATTCCAGACTGCAGCTTGTTGATAGAGACGGTGAAATCGCAGAGTTAGGTCCTGCCGGAAAGAAATTAAGCAGTGAAACTGTAATGAATGGAGATCACAGCTTTTTTGTTGCGACAGCATCTTCCGAAAATACTGGCCGTGACGGCGTGCTCTGGTCATTTGATCTGAAACTGCCTGCTGACGTCAGAGCAGGCGACGTATATCCGATAAATATCGTATATAATCCTTCTTATAACCCTACGCATGGAACAGATCTTTTCAGCAACGTTGAACGTGACGAGGAAGGTATGCTCATGGAGGCATGGGTATTTACCCATGGTATCGTACAGGGCTATATTGAGATAATCAATGGTGATGATACAGTATCCACGACCACCACCACCACAACCACCACCACAACAACCACCACCACAGCAACGCCTTTAACTGAAAGATACAATATATTCAAAAACACTGATATGACATGGGAAGAGGCAGAGGTATATTGCGAAGCTCAGGGCGGTCACCTTGTGACTATTACTTCCAAGGAAGAACAGGAATATATTGAGGGACTTCTTGCGACTCTGGATAATCCTATGAAGAATTACTGGATAGGCGCAAAGCGTGATGAAAACGGTAATTTTGCATGGGTAACAGGCGAGGATTTCGATTATACTAACTGGTGTTCCGGAGAGCCTAACAACAGCGCTGAACATTACGCAATGCTTTATGCCGTTGATGAAAGGGCGAAGATAGGCACTTGGAACGACATTGTCAACGACGGCTCAGGAGTTCCGAGTTCATACTATAATATCAATAATTATGGTTTTATATTAGAGCTTGATGATATTCCGCTGCCAGCTTTCACGACAACAACCACTACAACCACAACAACTACAACTACAACAACAAGTCCTGATACACGCAGATTCAAGGTATATAATGATGTAATGACTTGGGCAAAGGCAGAAGAATACTGCGAGAGCCTTGGCGGTCATCTTGCCGTTATAACCTCAAAGGAGGAGCAGGATACGGTCACTGCCTTACTTAAGGCAAAGGATATAAACCGTTCTCAGTACTGGTTCGGCGGTTGCCGAAACGAAGAGGGCGTGTTCGTATGGATAACCGGCGAGGAAATGGTATATACCAACTGGCGCAGTGGCGAACCGAATAACGTCGGCGGACATGAGGATTATATGATGGCATACTCCTCCGATGGTATGTGGAACGATCTTCCCGAGGGAGAGAGATGCGGCTTTATCTGCGAATGGGACAACAGCCCTGTAGAGACTACTACCACTACGACTACAGTGCCGGAGCCTCCCAAGCCACGCAGACTTGATATAGACGGTGAAATGCACGTCACCGAGATGACAATGGACGATATCCAGCGTGCAGGCATTGATCTCAGCGACGATGACAATTACCATGTATTCGACTACGAGGTTAAGCTCACATTTGAAGCTGAGGTATTCAATATCCATAAGTACGAGTGCGTTCCTGTAACTCCCATTACAGGTCACTATGATCCTCCGCAGGGCTATTACGTTGAAGTAAACGGAGTGCCTGCACAGGTCATCAGCTATCATGAAACTGTACATGAAGAGATGTACATGATCATCAGGGGCGAGTGCAAGTGGCTCAAGGAGTTCTACGACGTACAGCTCATAGTTATCAACAAGGACAATGACTCACTCACAAGCTGCAGCGCAGAGCTCAACGTTCCTGAGGGACTTACTCTCGTAAACAGCGAAATGCTCCAGCAGCTTGGCGATCTTGCTCCCGGAAAGGCTTTTGACGTACACTGGTACGTAAGAGGCGACGTTGCAGGAGACTACGAACTTTCAGCTCTTTTCAAGGGTACAAATAACGGTGAGGAGTTTGAATACCCATTCTATTCACGCGAGACTCTTCATGTATATGCAGGCGACGCACTTAAAATGGAGATAGAGGTGCCGAGATATTCGTTCTTCGGTGAGAACTATCCTGTAAAGATTAGATTCATCAATGTTTCAGACAAGCCCATATATAATATCGAGCATACTATAAAGGGCGTAACACAGGCTTCAAGAACTATAATAAGGAAGTATCGCAACGGAGTGCTCATAAGCGAGAGCGACAAGTATGAGGTGCTCCAGAGCGATTCAAACAGGTACAGATACGCTCTCGGACAGCTTGATCCAGGCGACTGCATCGAAGCAACCGTAAATATCAAGGATATTTGGAAATCAATACTTGAACAGTACATTGCAGATCAGAGGATAGCGGCTGACTGGATAACTTTCCTTACAGGAGTGAGCAACAATCCTTACCTGCGCGGTGTGAATTATGTTTCATCGCTTTACTCGACAATACTTGAAAACATTGTCGTAGCTCATGTCCTCAAATCAGTTAGCGTTGCTACGCTTCCCGATTCGACCACAACGGTTCCTTACGAGGTAAAGATAGTTGATATTCCTGATGAGCTCAAATCAAAGTATGATAAGGATATCGCAAAGGCTGTAGCAAAGCAGCAGATTGGTTGGTTCATGGGTCAGGCAGGAATGGGCACAGTGGCATTCTTGGACGAGACCACGGATGAAAACGACGGCGATGAAGAACTGTCAGAGTATACACATTTTATCCTTACGTCGTCAGGCGTTATCGGAGATATCGTAAAGATTGCTAATGACTATTATGTAAGGTATCATCAGCCCGATGGCAATATATCTGTTGAATTTAGCGTTGTAAGAGCAGACATGACTGCTGCTGACAGTGATTTTGACATTGAGGTTGTCGACGGGGACTATACTGAAGAAGACGGAAAGATAATTCTTACAGGCGATGCTATCATCAAGGTCGTTCCAAAGACTTCGGGTGTAGAAGCTCATCTCAGCTTTGAAAGTACAGAGGGCAAGGAGCTCTGTTCGCTCCCTGTTGTAACTGTTGACGATCACGAGTGCAGCGGAGAGTATACTATCATAGCTCCACCAACAGGAAGCGATCCTGCAGTAAAGGCTGTATTCTGCGATACCTGCCATAAACTCATCCGTTCGACATTCGTAAAAGACGGCTACACGGTAATGCTCAGCAACGGCTACACAACAAATGATATCAGAGGCGCTCTTGAAGAAGCAAAGGATATTGAGGAAGATATAAAGCTCTACCTCTTCGGTACAGTAAATATCACTACAGACATCACAGTGCCCGAAAATATTACAGTTATAATAGTACCTCATACCGTACTTAATATTAAGGAAGGTTGCGTTTTCGACGTTAAGGGCGAATTGAAGAATTTCAGCAGTGACGCGATGAAGAATGTAAAGATATGCCTGAACTACTGGAACGGCAGAAGCGAAATGCTTGAAGTTGAGAACGGAACAGTTGTAGACAGTCTTCCGGATATCAGCACAGAGACCTGTGCGTTAAAAGGTTGGTACAAGGACGAGGCACATACAGTACCGTTCACTTCTTTCACAGCCGGCGAGAGCTGCAATTACTATGAGTTCTATGCAGATATCGACCACAGCTTCAACAGCCGCGGCAGATGCAGAAAATGCCACGAGCTAGAAAACGGACGCGATGCATTCATCGGAATTAGCGCAGGCGTAAGTGACGAGATAACTCTCAGGATCACAGCTGATCTGAGCGTAAGCGCTGCTGCCGACAGCGAAGCCTACGGAGAGTTTGTTCTTCCCAACGGCGCTGTAAAGAAACAGAAGCTATCTGAGGCTGTAGATAACGGCGACGGTACATATACATTCTCATGCAGTTTGATTCCTATATACATAGATGACGAAATAAGCTTACAGATACATTATTCAGACGGAATTACAGGCTCGGTCATCTCATACAGCGTAAGAAAATACCTTGACGCTCTCACAGGCCAAAAGCTCGTAGACGAGGCTACGGCTGAATATATCAATGCCCTTATCGTTTATTCCGAAAGCCTTAAGGCATACAATGACGATACTATCAGTCCTGAAGACATAGATATCATTGATACCGACGTTGTTCTCGGTAACGAATACAATGTTGTGGTAAGAAGAGAAGGAGACATGGTGAAAGCTTCTCAGGTCTCCATGAGCGTTGGCGAGAAGCTTGAGCTTACTGTAAAGTTCAGACTTGCAGGCGGAAGCTCTATAAGCGATTATGTATTCACCGTCGACGGAGAAACTGTTTCGGCAGTACAGGACGGCGACCTTGCAGCAGTGACATGGAAAAATCTCACACCTGATACTTATGGTGAGCTTAGAACATTCAGGGCTGAGTTGGTTAGCGATCCTGGAGTATATGCGGAGACGGATTTCTGCCCGTTCACTTATGCAAAGCTTGCTTTAAGGACCTGCACAGACGTAAAGCTCATCAATTTGATGAAGGCGCTTGTGCTCTATGGCGAAAAAGCTACAAATTTAAATAAATAAGGAGAAACTCTCAAATGAAAAACTACACTACACCTGAATTAAGTATTATAACTTTCGATTCAGAAGATGTTATCACAGTATCACAGATAAAAACTGTAGATCTACCGGAATTAGATATTGAAAACGAAAAATAAATCGGATTCAAAACCGGAGCAGAGCAGCCTTTCAAAGCTGCTCTGCTTTTTTATTTTGACGGTTAAATTCCTTAATATAATATTTATATATATTACATCATGCGTTGGCATTTGGTTTAATAATCATTAGCAGTATTATATACAATTTGTGAACACATACAAAAAGGGAAGAAGTCTTTTTGTTCTGACTTGACAATCTTATTATATATGCATTATAATAGTAATCGGTGAAGTTTATCTATTACTGCTTGTATATAATAACTATAGTAATACTGGACTTTATTTTTAAGAGGGCTCTATGAGATAAAATTTAAAGAATGCGAGGATCTGTAAAGTGCATAAGGATGAAATGGATAATTATATTGACTTAAAGTCTCTGATTTCACTCATACTAAGCAAGTGGTGGCTCATACTACTGGCAGCGCTGATAGGTGGGGGCGCGGCGTTTGGTTATTCAAAGCTGTTTATGCCGCTAAAGTACAGATCTGAGTTGGCAATGTATGTACAGAGCTATACCTCATTCAATGAGAATCCAGATCATAATTATAATAATATCAACAATTCCAAGCAGCTTATCAATACATATAAAAAGGTGCTCAAGGATAAGGCTGTACTGAATGATATAGGTGATCACCTTATAGAGTCATTCAGTCCGGAAGTTATATCTAAATGCTTTACAGTTTCAAACGGCAAGATATCTCCTGATTCAATTGACCCATGCATTTCCTTGGATTCGCCTCCAGATACTAGCGTACTGTCCATGACGACGATTACAAAGGACCCTGAGGTATCTGCTGCTATATGCAACTATATGGCGCTTGTCGCTCCCGATTATATCGAGAGAGCTGTTGGCGTAGGTGAGATAAACGCTATAGATACAGCAAGAGTATCATATAATCCCGTATCTCCCAATGTGAAGAAAAATGCTGCTCTCGGAGCATTTGCAGCTGCTTTCCTTGCAGTAGTGCTCATAATCCTTGTGGATTTCTTCGATAATACTGTCAAGGAGACCGAATGGCTCAACGAAAAGTACAAGAAGGCTATCATCGGTGAGATTCAGCAGTTTGATCTGGAAAAGAAGAGAGCCAAGAATGACAAGCATGTAAAGCTCACGGATAAGGATGTACCGTTCTCAGTTGTCGAGAGCTACAAGTCTATCAGAACAAATGTAAACTTTGCGCTTTCTCCTTTTGAGAAGAAGGTCTTCACTATATCGTCTACAAGTCCTGCGGAAGGAAAATCCACGACTTCCGCAAATATTGCTATCGCACTCGCACAAGGCGGAAGCAAGGTACTTCTTATAGACGGAGACCTCAGAAAGAGCGTTCAGCATAAAATATTCGGCGTAAGGAACAGAAAGGGTCTTTCAACAGCTATAGGTAAGATGGCTGACCTTGATGAGTGTATCGCGAAGGATGTTATGGAAAACCTTGACATCATGCCTGCCGGTCCGATACCGCCGAACCCCTCGGAGCTTCTTGCTTCCGATAATATGACCTCTATACTTGAAAAGCTCAGCGAGAGATATTCGGTAGTTATTATCGACACTCCTCCCGTAAATGTGGTAACAGATTCCATGGAGCTGGCTAAGAATGTGTCAGGTACTATCATGGTCGTTCGCTACGGTGACACCACTACAGACGACATTGACGAAGCCATGAAGAAGATAGAGTTCTCGAATATGAATATGCTTGGATTCATTCTGAACGGCGTAAAGGTTAAGCACAAGGGCAAGTACTATTCCAAGTACAAGTACAAGTATTATAAGTATGACAAGGGCTATGGCTACGGCTATGAAGGTCAGCCCGATGATGACGACGATGAGGAGGGCGATTCTCAAGTAAATAAAGGAAGCAGAAAGAAAAATACAAATAAAGGAAAAAATAAAAAAAATAAAAGCAAAAAGAAAAAAGGCGGAAAATAATGCTAACTGAATATCATTGTCATGTACTTCCCGGACTTGATGACGGTGCCCAAAATTTGGGAACATCACTTGCTATGCTCGAAATGATGAAGGATCAGGGAGTTAAAAGAGTTGTCTTTACTCCACACTTCTACTATCACAAGGAGGAGTCAGTAGATAGCTTTCTCGAAAGAAGACAGGCTGCCTTTGAGTTACTCAAGGAAAGGTCTCCTATAAAGAATATGCTGCTCGGAGCTGAGGTGGCTGTCGAGAACGGTATATCTGATGTAAAGGATATCGAGAAGCTGGCGATAGAGGGTACAAGCATCATGCTTATGGAGCTCCCCTACCGAAAATATGAGCAGTGGATGTCTGAGGAGATGTACAATATCTCCGTTGAGTATGGTATAGATATCATGCTCGCTCACGTTCACCGTTATGTTGATTACTGCACCGAGGACGAGATAGAATCACTTATCAACTCGAATGCGATAATGCAAGTGAATAACGACGCTTTTTCACATATTAAGGAGAAAAAGCTGGCTAAACGTATCATAGATGAGTGCGACAGCTTCGTTTTCGGAAGCGATGCTCATAATATTGATGACAGAATGCCTAACTGGGATGTACTGAAAAGAAAGGTCGGCGAATCAGAGCTTGAAATATCTGATGGTATAATTGAGGCTTATTCCTGTTTATACCAGCGCTGATATCAAGAAAAAAACTGTCGCTTATGATGGCAGAAAAACATGAAAAAGTAAAATTTCCTCTGCGGGATTGTTCCTGCAGAGGATTTTTTTATTGCCATATATATAATTTATATAGAAATGGTAAATCGTTGCTCTTGGTGGACTTTTTCACTGACAAGCGGTGTGTGCAAATCTTTGCATATCAATAATCTTCACATTATGGGTTGACATATCACAAAAATTATGGTAAAAATGAAGCATGAGATTGTTTTTTTATTTTTTTTTAAAGGAGGAACAGAGAATGAGAAAAAGGATTTCTATTCTTACGGCAGTGATAACCGCGCTGTCAGCGCTGGGAGCTATGCCTTCCGTTGCTGCCAACAATGACTATCTGCTCCACAGCACTTTTGAGGACAGTGCTGAACAATGGAGCGGCAGAGGCTCTGCTTCTGTAAAGGTAGTTACAGGCATATCTCGCTCGGGAGAATGCTCGCTTAAAACAAGTGGCAGAGCGAGTGCCTGGAACGGAGCTACTGTTGGTCTTAGCTCTGACTTCGTCGCAGGTCAGAACTACGCCTTCAGCGCTTACGTAATGACAGAGGAGGCGTCTGAGACCTTCTACCTGACGTTGCAATACAGCGACGGAAGCAGTACAAAGTATCCGAAAATCGCAGAGGTCACCGCTGAAAAGGGGCAGTGGGCACACTTAGAGAACACCAGCTTCACGATCCCGGACGGAGCATCGAATATTCAGCTCTATATCGAATCGGATTCCAGTGTGTGCGATTTCTACGTTGACGAGGTTGTAGGTGCAAAAAGCGGTACAGAAATAGGGGAGCCGTCCGCACCTGTTACCATGCACAAGGGCGATATCAATTATGACGGAAAGATAGACTGTTTTGATATCGTGCTAGCGAGAAAAGGCCTTATCAGCGGAATTGAGGACAAAAAGTCCCTCAAGGCGGCTGATGCTGATAGCAACGGCGTTTTTGAGGTAAATGACGCTTTGCTTATCACTCAGTTCGTGCTCGGTTCTATCAGTGAATTTCCTGTTATCGAACCAGAGATCGTTCCTGGTCAGCAAAAGTACACCATGGAGGAACTTACTCAGATTGTTCAGGATTCCCTTGTAAACAACGAGCCGAATGATTCACACATGGAAAAGAACGGAGTTCAGTATGGTACTATCAAGAAAGAGACCTACTTCTCCAAGAAGGCTAACAAGAACAAGCCTTACAATATACTTCTTCCCGCAAACTATGACGAGAGCAAGCAGTATCCTGTACTCTATGTTCTCCACGGCTTCTTCGAGAATGAGGATCGTATGATAAAAACGGGCAACAACAACCAGCCGATGTATACAAAGCAGATCATAGGCAACGCTATCGCTTCCGGCGAGGCTAAGGATATGATAGTAGTTGTACCTTTCGTATTCACCAGCGCGACTATGAACGACGCTACAGGTTTCGCTGATCAGGGCTCGAATGAGGGCTACGACAACTTCGTAGACGATATAGTTGACAGCCTC
>JAGCWY010000012.1 GCA_017961625.1 Ruminococcus sp.
ACAGCGAGAGCAGTTGTGCCGTTGAGAGCCTCTTCAAAGCCCTCGATACCGCATTCCTTGAAAGCGCGGAGAAGCATTGTGTTCTTTTCTACAAAGTAGTTAACGCCAGCCTCACGGAGCTCTTTTCTGAGCTTGGTATCCTCTTCAACAGTGATACCCTTGTAGTCAACGAGAACGCCTGATACGGAATTCTTGATGATCTCGGTGAGCTTCTCGACCTTAGCCTTCTTTGCTTCGAGTACAGCATTGCTTGGCATAGTGTGTATTCACCTCCGAATGATTTTTATCGTATTCAGAGAGAGCAATAAAAATGCCCATTCCGACAGCGCAGAATGGACAACGATAATTCTATCAATTGCTATTCCTCGGCGGGACTTACTGAGCTTTTGCTCTGCCAGCTGTCTTTAGAATACGATGCTGTATTATTCACAGCTTGATAATTATAGCATATTAATTTTGCTTTGTCAAGCTTTTTTGAAAAATTGTTAGTAATTATTTTTTTGAGTAGATGCTAACAGCGTTCACCCAAGCCAGTAACCTTGTAGTCAGCGGTTTGCGATGGTATTATCACGTGCTCTCTGGAACGCCAGCCCCTACAAATCAATTACGCATTTCGAACTATAAATTAAAAAGGGCGGATAATATCCGCCCCTACACATTACTTATTAAGTGCCTTCTTTACTGTCTTCACGATGTTCTCAGCTGAGAGACCGAACTCCTTGAGGAGGTCTACAGCCGGACCTGAGTGACCGAACTCATCGTTCACGCCAATCTTGATAACCGGAACAGGACAGCACTCTGTAACAGCATCTGCAACAGCAGAACCGAGACCGCCGATAACGCTGTGCTCCTCAGCAGTAACGATAACACCTGTCTCCTTGGCACACTTGCAGATAAGCTCCTTGTCAAGAGGCTTGATAGTGTGGATATTAACAACTCTTGCGGAGATACCTTCAGCCTCGAGAGTCTTTGCAGCTTCTACAGCCTCGTTAACCATGAGACCTGTAGCAACAATTGTAACATCCTTACCGTCCTTCATAACAACGCCCTTGCCAAGCTCGAACTTGTAGCTTGCAGCGTCGTTGATAACTGGTACTGCAAGTCTTCCGAAACGCATATAAACGGGTCCCTTGAAGTCAAGAGCAGCCTTTACAGCAGCCTTAGCCTCTACATCGTCACAGGGGTTGATGATAGTCATGCCGGGGATAGTTCTCATAAGAGCGATATCCTCGTTACACTGATGAGTAGCTCCGTCCTCACCAACAGAGATACCGGCGTGTGTAGCACCGATCTTAACATTGAGGTGGGGATAGCCGATAGAGTTTCTTACTATTTCAAAAGCTCTTCCAGCAGCGAACATAGCAAAGGTGCTTGCGAAAGGTATCTTTCCGCAGGCTGCAAGGCCAGCAGCAACACCCATCATATTAGCCTCTGCTATACCGCAATCGAAGAAACGATCCGGATAAGCCTTCTTGAATGTACCTGTCTTTGTTGCAGCAGCAAGGTCTGCGTCGAGAACTACTAAGTCCTTGTATTCCTCGGCAAGTTCCTTAAGAGCCTCGCCGTAGCTTTCTCTGGTAGCCTTTTTGATAACATCTGCCATGTGATTAGTCCTCCAATTCCTTTAACTGCGCGTTAAGCTCTGACATAGCCTGATCGTACTGCTCCTTGTTGGGGGCGGTACCGTGCCAGCTCACCTGATTTTCCATAAATGAAACGCCCTTGCCCTTTGTGGACTTCTGAATAATAGCCACAGGCTTGTCCTTTACGGAATCAGCCTCTGTGAAAGCTCTGTCGATGTCGTCGAAGTCGTGAGCGTCCATAGTGATAACGTGCCAGCCGAAAGCTGCGAATTTATCTGTGATAGGCTCCGGTGAGCATACCTCAGTTATGGGACCGTCTATCTGTAAGCCGTTGTTATCAACGATAGCAACAAGGTTTGTGAGCTTCTTGTGAGCTGCGAACATAGCAGCCTCCCATACCTGTCCTTCCTCAATCTCTCCGTCGCCGAGAACGGTGTATACCTTGTAGGACTTGCCGTTGATCTTGCCAGCAAGAGCCATTCCGCAGGCAGCGGATATACCCTGTCCGAGTGAGCCGCTTGACATATCAACGCCGGGTATGTGTATACAGGGGTGGCCCTGAAGAAGTGCACCTATATGGCGAAGAGATTTCAGCTCTTCAACAGAAAAATAGCCTCTCTGTGCCAGTACCGAGTACAGCGCAGGAGCCGTATGTCCTTTCGAAAGAACAAATCTGTCTCTGTCGGGAGAGTCCGGGTTTTTGGGATCGTTGTTCATCTTGTTGAAGTAAAGATAAGTGAGAGTATCGCTTATCGAGAGCGAACCGCCCGGATGACCTGATTTAGCGTTATAAGTACCCTCGATAACGCCCATTCTGACTTTGCAGGCAGTTTTCTGCAATTCCTTTTTAAGCTTTGCGTCCATATTGACCTCCAATAATTTATTTAACGGCTTGTGCCGTGATCTGCATTTTTTGGTAGCAGGGGCAGGCTTTCTCCTCCATCCTCAAAGTGAAAGGTCAGACGGACGGTCCTGCCCCTGCGGGGTTGGCTATACCAATATTATACCGCAATAATTGAGTTAATGCAATGCATTTCTTGCTGAAAAATGTAAACTTAGTATGTACATCATTTTACATTCATCATAATAAGGACTATGCCATAGAATATAAAGAAGCCCGTGCATGCTAAAGCAGGCAGAGATAAGAGCATTTTGTTCTCCCTTTCGTGAAGAGTGCCTCTCAGTCTCAGTGCCTTCATTAGCAGTAGCGATATTATCCACATTGGCACAGCTAATACCGCCAGAGACAGCATAGCTATATCCTCAAGGGTAAAATTCGGGGTATCTTCTGAAGTCCTGCCTGTCACTCTGCAGTAGACAAGCAACCCAATAAGTCCCAGTACGCACACTACCGCGACTATGTATGTGATTATTGCCGCCTTCTTGTTTTTCATTGTTCTAACTTCTGCACCTTTCGATTATATGATCTATGAGCTCCGAAACAGCTCCCTCATCATTGGTGCGGGTGAGTATAAGGTCTGACTTTTCTTTTACGGAATCCTCCGCGTTTGCCGGGCAAGCGCCAAGATCGGCTCCAACTATCATCTCTATATCGTTGTTGAAGTCGCCTATGGACACGAAGGTGCACCCCTCCATGCCGCCGAGCTTCCTGTATTCCGCAAGAGCCGAGCCCTTGCTCACACCTTTGGGGAGCATTTCAAAAAATATCTCCGAGGACCTTACAAAATCAACGCCCTCATAGTCTAGCTTCTTCACAAGAAGCTCCATACAGTCCACATCCTCAGGGGACATGGCAAACAGTACCTTCAGCCAACCGCCCTCTTCTATCTCTCCAAGCCCCTTATAGTACGGTTCTATACCGCAGAGCCTTGTATGCAGCTGCTGATAATCTGTATTGCTGAAAACGTAGGTACCCTCCGGTCTCAGCACCTCTCCTCCAACATCAGGCATGAGCTCCATAAGCTGAGCCGCATAAGCCCTTGCCGTCTCAGGGAGAGGATGGGTGTAGAGCATTTTTCCGCTTGTATAGTCGTAAATAGCCGCTCCGTTGTACATTATTATAGGTTCTTTCAGGTCGAGCATAGAGCGGTACTGATCAAAAGATTGCACTGTACGCCCTGTAGCCACGGTAAAACGTCCTCCCAGTTCCCTGAAATGCTCTATAGCACATCTGTCAGTATCGGTTATCCTCTTGTCGGTACTTAGGAGAGTACCGTCCATATCACTGAGCAGGACTACTTTCGATATATCTTCAAACAACGGGATCCCTCCTACATTTTTTCGAGCTTTGCCAGTATTGCTGCGAAATAATCTGGCAGCTCGCTCTCAAACTCCATATACTCCCCTGTGGCAGGGTGTATGAAGCCTATTTTACGGGCGTGGAGACACTGTCCCTCTATGCCCTTGAAGGGCCTTCCGTAAACGTCGTCCCCGAGTACGGGATGACCAATATAGCTAAGATGTACTCTTATTTGGTGCGTCCTTCCCGTTTCCAGCCTCAGCCGTACGTGAGCATATCCGCCGTACTGCTTTATAACGCTGTAATGGGTGACTGCATTCCTCGAATTCTCGGTGGTAACGCACATCTTCTTGCGGTCAGTCTTATGCCGCCCTATAGGAGCGTCCACTGTACCTGCCGTATCCTTGAAGTATCCGCAGGCTACCGCCTCATACTCCCTTGTAAAGCTGTGAGCCTTAATCTGCTCCGCAAGCTTAAGGTGAGATGCGTCGTTCTTCGCAACTATGAGGAGACCGCTGGTGTTCTTATCGATACGGTGTACTATCCCCGGACGTATAACTCCATTTATACCGGAAAGACTTTCTCCGCAATGATGCAGGAGAGCGTTTACGAGAGTACCGGTATGGTTTCCGTGGGCAGGGTGTACAACCATGCCCTTGGGCTTGTTCACAACGAGGAGGTCGTCGTCCTCGTATACAATATCGAGTGAGATATCCTCTGGAACTGCATCCATTGGCTCTGGCTCTGGTATCTCCACCGATATCTCGTCCCCTGCTTTCAGCTTGCAGTTTTTGCTGACCTCTTTTCCGTTCACGAGAACAAGTCCTTTTTCAATGAGCCCCTGGACCGCAGAACGTGTAAGCTCATCAATATTGTCCGAAATATACTTGTCTATACGGCTTCCGGTATACTCAACGGAAGCTGTGAGAATAACAGTATCATTCATTGCTCTCAGCAGCTTCCTTTTCGGCTTTCTTAGCCTTTTCAATCTTCGGGTCTATGAATATGCCGTATATCAGCAGCATTACGAAAGCTACCGTAACGCATATATCTGCTACGTTGAATATAGCAAAGCGGAAGAGTTTCAGTTCGAACATATCTACCACGAAAGCAAAACGGAACCGGTCTATTAGATTACCTATACCTCCTGCAATGAACAATGTAATCGCTATATCGAGGAATTTAGAGCGTTCGAAAAGCTTTATAAGCAGGACTATCCCAGCCAGCACAACTATGCTCGTGAAGCCTACAAGGAACCAGCGCTTCCCCGACATAACGCCGAAGATAGCTCCCTGATTTTCAAGGTATGTCAGGTCGAATATCTTAAAGTCACCGATATGGATAAAGTCCATAGTCCCTACAGGCTTAAGCTCATATATTGCCCAGTATTTTACAAGCTGATCGGCTGCGATAAGAGCTGCCGCCAGCAAAGCAAGTAATATCGCCACTTGTTTTATCCTTTCAATAAGACTGCCTGCCGACCCTTCAAGCCGACAGGCAATATAATACAAATCAAACCTCCACAGCTGTTGCACATCTCTCGCAGAGGGTTGGGTGAGTATGATTTGTGCCGACGTACTTGCTGAAACACCAGCAACGCTCGCACTTTTCTCCCTCAGCCTTTGCTACCTCGTAAACAGTCTCAGCTCCGCTCTTTTCAACCTCAACGCCTGATACGATGAGAATATCCTTGAGCTGATCCGCAAGAGATACGTATTTATCGTAGTCTGCATCGCTGCTTCTGATAATGATCTTAGCCTCGAGAGACTTGCCGATAGTCTTTTCGTTTCTTGCGTCTTCAAGAGCCTTATTTGCTCCGAGTCTTGTGTTGTATATGAACTGCCACTTGTCGATGAAGTCAGCTGTGAACACAATGCCGCTCTTTTCCGGCATCTGATTGAGGAATACACTTTGAGTGTCGTCATCTGCGGAGTGAGGCATAAACTGCCATATCTCCTCAGCGGTGAATGAAATGATAGGTGCGGCAAGTCTTGTTATCGCACTGATAATACGGTACATTGCCGTCTGAGCTGCACGGCGGAGAACTGAATCCTCCTTCTCGCAGTAAAGTCTATCCTTGATTATGTCAAGGTAGAAGTTGGACATATCTATTACGCAGAAGTTGTGGAGAGCATGAAGAGCAATATGGAAATCAAATGCCTCGTAGCCCTTCTTCATAGTGTCGATGAGGTTGTCAAGCTTCATAAGAGCCCACTTGTCAAGCTCTGTAAGCTTATCGTCGCTTACGCAGTCCTTATCGGGATCGAAGCCTGCACCGTTTCCAAGGTTGCCGAGTATGAAACGTGCAGTATTTCTTATCTTCTTGTATGCGTCGGAAAGCTGGCTTATGATAGGCTTGGATATACGGATATCGCTGTGATAGTCAGAAGAAGCTGCCCAGAGCCTAAGGATATCAGCGCCGAACTGCTCTGTTATCTCGCTCGGATCGATACCATTTCCGAGTGACTTGTGCATAGCCTTGCCATCACCGTCAACTACCCAACCGTGTGTGCATACTGCTTTATAAGGAGCACAGCCCTTGTACACAACAGATGTGAGGAGGGATGACTGGAACCAGCCTCTATACTGATCGGCTCCCTCGAGGTAAAGATCAGCAGGCCATGTAAGGCATGGGAAGTCCTTTCCTTCCATAACAGATGTATGGGATACACCGCTGTCGAACCATACGTCCATGATGTCATATTCCTTGGTGAATTCACCGCAGCCGCATTCGCACTTTACGCTTGCAGGGATAAATTCGCTTGTATCCTTTGTCCACCACGAGTCAGCGCCCTCCTTGCGGAAGAGCTCTGCAATAGCGGAGATAGTTTCGTCGTTGTATATGGGCTTGCCACAGTCCTTGCAGTAAACAACGGGTATCGGAACGCCCCATGTTCTCTGACGTGAGATACACCAGTCGCTTCTGTCACGCACCATTCCCTTGATGCGGTCTTCGCCCCAGTCTGGTATCCACTGTACAGACTCAATAGCCTTTATAGCCTCGTCCTTGAAGCCGTTCACCGAGCAGAACCACTGCTCGGTGGCTCTGTATATGATGGGGCTATTGCAACGCCAGCAGTGAGGATACTGGTGGACGATCTTCTGAGTAGCCAGCATAGCGCCCAGCTCTGTGAGCTTTGCAGCGATAGCCTTGTTAGCCTGATCAGTGTCCATACCCTCAAATTCGCCTGCTTCAGCAGTTTGCTTGCCCTTTGAATCAACGCATACGATTATGCCGATATCATCATAGTTCTTGCACACCTCAAAGTCCTCAACACCGTAACCCGGAGCTGTATGTACGCAGCCGGTACCGCTTTCAAGAGTAACATGGTCGCCGACGATTATCGGTGACGGACGGTCGTAGAGGGGGTGCTTTGTCTTCATTCCCTCAAGCTCAGCACCTGTAAAGATATGGTCTGTAGTATACTCTGTAATACCGGCAGTTTCCATAGTGGTCTTTACAAGCTCCTCAGCCATTACGTAGTACTCGTCTCCTACGTTAACGAGGGTATAGTTATACTCCGGACCAAGGCATATAGCCAGGTTACCAGGGATAGTCCATGTAGTAGTTGTCCAGATAACGAAGAATATCTTTGAAAGATCAAGACCGAGACCTTTGAAAATGCCCTTGTCATCGGTAACATTGAACTTTACATATATAGAATAGCAAGGATCGTTGGAGTACTCTATCTCAGCCTCTGCAAGAGCTGTATTACAGTCGGGACACCAGTATACCGGCTTAAGTCCCTTGTACATATAACCCTTCTTTGACATTGCGCCGAATACCTCTACCTGTCTTGCCTCGTACTCGGGACGGAGGGTAAGATAGGGGTAATCGTAGTCGCCCAGCGAACCTAGCCTCTTGAAGCCCTTCATCTGGTTTGCGACCTGTGTCATAGCGTATTCACGGCAGTGCTTCCTCAGGTCTACAGCAGGAATAGCGCCATTCTCAACGCCGATAGCCTTCATAGCCTTAAGCTCGATAGGAAGTCCGTGGGTATCCCAACCAGGAACGTAGGGAGCACAGAATCCGCTCATGTTCTTATACTTTACGATAAAGTCCTTTAGCGACTTGTTCAGCGCATGACCAAGATGGATCTCTCCGTTTGCGTAGGGAGGTCCGTCGTGAAGAACATAAGAAGGCTTGCCCTTATTCTTATCTATCATCTTGTAGTAGAGTCTTTCGTCCTCCCATTTTTGGAGAGTTTCAGGCTCTCTCTTAGGCAGATTTCCACGCATGGGAAATTCTGTCTGCGGTAAATTAAGAGTGCTGTTATAATCCTGTGCCATACTATCCGATCCCTCATTCAAAAACTAGGAGGGATCCTCCTTTCAATCTTTTTGATTATTGATTATTCCTCGACATCTGACGCAACTGCTGCTGCGATCTCTTCAGCTGTCTCAGCCTTATCCTCTGTCTCCTCTTCCTCTGTCTCGTTGTCAAAGGTCTCGGGCATAGAGGAAATGAGCTCGAGATGGCTCTTGTACATATCAAAGAGACTCTTCTTGAAGTCTGCTACCTGCTGCTGAGCTTCAATGAGAGCTTCCTTTTCTTTTGCAATCTCCTCACGGTTCTTTTCCATAGCCTCAGCGTGCTGACGTACAGCCTCGTCCTCGAGGGCGTCTGCTTTAGCCTGAGCCTCAGCAATGATCTTCTCAGCCTTCTCGTTAGCCTCGTTGAGCACCTGATGGCCCTGCTTCTGAGCGCCGAGGAGAGCGTCCTTAAGAGCGTCCTCGTCTCTCATGTACTCTCTTACCTTATCTGCGAGCACCTGTATCTTGCTGTTTGCTTCCGAGCGCTCACGCTCCATTTCGTCAAGTTCAGCCTCAAGCTGATTGAGGAACTCGTCTATCTCCTCCTGTTTATATCCAAAAGCTGCTTTTTCAAATCTTTTGTTTCTGACGTCTTTTGAAGTTATCATTTCAATCACCTCTAAATATATTTCTTCAAGATAATGTGTATGCGGTCTTTCTTTGTATAACCGTTTATTTCAGAAAGTACAAATCTTCCGTAGCCCCTAATTGACAATACATCTCCGCCCCTGAGTTCATGGGAGACTGATGAAACTGGCAGATGATTTACCTCTGCCCTGTCAGTGCGGATAAGTGCCGCAGCCTTTTCTCTGCTTATCCTCGCAGCCAGCCCGACCACACAGTCGAGGCGGAGCGAAGCCACCGTACCGCTTATTTCCTGATACTTCTGAGCGTTTTCGAGTATAAAAGGTTTGTCGTCGGATATTTTTACTCCGACTCTGCCTATTTTGGATAAGCTACCGCTTATGAGCCGTGCCGCCACCCCAGTGACGAACGCCTGTGCAGTGCCCTCTGATACAACAATATCTCCGATAACATCCCTTTTGAGCTGCAAGCCCATAAAGGAGCCGAGGAAATCCCTGTGAGAGAGACTGTCCTCCTCCCTGTATGTGAAGGTAAGGCAGACAAAAGGAAATTCCGCGAGGATATAGTCCTCGCAGTAATCGGGATATACCGACAGCATTTTGCGCCTTGCGTCCTCATAGCCGCCCCACAGCAAATACCTGAGACTACCTACATTTCTTGCGCACCACGCTTCGGCTTCCGCACACTGTCTTTCGTCAAGGAAAGATGAGAACACCGGAGCCGAATTTCTTTCGCAGAGTGCCGTCATGTCCCCAAGCCTTGCGGTAAAGAGCTTATCCGTAGGATCGTTCATCAGATGAATACGCCGTTGTTCTCCAGCTCACCTACGAGATCCTCGCCTATAAAGCCTACATTGTAAGGAGTTATAATGTAGGTAAGATTCGCAACAGGCTTGAGACTTCCGCCGTTTGCATAAGCAACGCCTACTAAGAAGTCAATTATCCTTCTCTTGTTTTCTGGAGAAGCTGTCTCGAGATTAAGAACTACTGTCTTTTTAGCTATGAGGTGATCTGCTATTTGCTTTGCGTCTGTGAATGCAGAAGGCTTTACGAGCACCACCTGAAGCTGTGCCGTTGTCTGTATATTAACTACTTTATTTCGTCTTTCCCTGCTCATTCCACCGCCAAGTCCGCCTTCGTTTACGGGAGCATCGTCCTGAGCGGCTGATGAGAAACCGCTTCTTTCGCCGCGTTCGTGACGAACCGGAACATCTGCGTCAAAATCGTCGTCCTCTTCAGCAAAGAAAAATTCCTTAATGTTCTCAAAAAGTTTCATCTTAATACTCCTTCTCCGCATTATATATATTTTTATCTCTCTTCACAGGATCAATGCGGAGTATCCCGTGTTGATATACGGCTTTCCGCCGGGAGTTACTTTGAATAGTCTCTTGCGCCGAAAAGACCGGTGCCTACGCGAACGAGCGTTGAACCGTACCTAATCGCTTCGGCGTAATCGTGTGTCATTCCCATGGAAAGGATATCCATGCCACCGTACTCTGAGGAGATACTGTCGTATAGCTCCTTCATCCTTCCGAGGAAGATATCGCTGTCCGAGGGAGGAGGTATCGTCATGAGACCTCTTATCCGCACACCTTCGAGCTCGGAGAGCCCGTTGATAAGCTCTTTCAGTCCTGAGGGAGCGATACCGCTCTTGGAATCCTCTCCTCCGATGTTGACCTCGCATAGGATATCCATTACCCTGCCGTTCTTCACGGCGAGGCGGCTTATCTCCTGTCCCAGCTTAAGGCTGTCAACGGACTGTATCATGCTTACCGTATTTATGATATATTTTACTTTATTTGTCTGTAAATGGCCAATAAACTGTACCTCTGCCGACTTGTCGTAAAGGTCAGCCTTTGAGAGATATTCCTGCACCCTGTTCTCACCGAGAAGGTCTATTCCCAGCTTTACAGCACGATTCACCGCCTCAGGAGCAACTGTCTTTGTGACAGCCATTATGCGTACCTCGTCTCCTGGATTGCGGTACTTTTCCTTTGCTTCGGCGCATCTCTCTCTTATTATGCGCAGATTCTCGTCGATATAAGCGAGATCGTCATTATTCACTGCCATCGACCTCCTCTATCAATATGTCGTCGTAAAGCTCAAGGTACTCGTCCTTTGTAGACGGGTCGGTCGAAGGCGCTGAAAGAACATAGTCGCTGCCCTCGTATACAACATTTATCTTCTTGAAGAGTATCTGCTCACCCTTACGGATATATACGCCCTTGCACTTTGAGATCTTTGTAGTGATATTGCCGCTGCCGTCATCCTCGGTTACTGTCATTTCGGCAAATCGTATGGCTTCACGCGGCACCTTGAGCCCCGTACATTCTTCCTTGCCGTTTATGACCTTTATGAGCTCGACTATCTCGGCTCTATGCTGCACAAGTTCGTAATTCATCTTGTCGCAGGATATGATAATGATGCTCTTGTCCTTTTTTTCATCGCGGATATCGTATATCACAGCCGGATAACTCTCAGCCGACGAATCGAACCTGAGCATGACCTCTTCTCCTATGGAATACAGCTTCTTGGAATTATCTGCAACTATAGCAAGGTACCAGCCATAGCCGTCTATGAGCTTTCCCACCACGTTCGGAGCTGTGGACTTCCTGTCGGTTACCTCTTCCAGCATCGAAACAGTAAGCTTGTCCAACTCCTTGGTATTGAGTTTGTCCTCATAACCATCGATATAGCTGACGAAATATGCAGAACGCGGAGCTATTATCTCCTCGCTAGGGAGAACGCTCCTAGCATTAAGCTTTTCTATTTCCGTCTTGATATCGGATATCTTCTGGTCGAACCCCTGGACCCTCTCAGTAACTATCTGGTAGGTACTAAGCTGTATTAGG
This sequence comes from Ruminococcus sp., assembly GCA_017961625.1. Lineage (GTDB taxonomy): Bacteria > Bacillota > Clostridia > Oscillospirales > Ruminococcaceae > Ruminococcus. The sequence continues at coordinate 11,534 of JAGCWY010000012.1, forward strand.
AAATCGTCCTTGACCTCGTTGAGCTCGTCGAGCCTGCCCATGTCTCTGTAGTACATAAGGCTACGATAGCTGTCGTCAATACTTTCGGAAAGGTTTGCGGGCTGAGCTGATTCAAGAGTTCCGGGATTCTGAATCTTTTCGAGGATATTCAGTTCCCTTTCAAGCTTAGCCTTTTCACGCTTGATGCTGAGCTGTTCGTCATCGTGATAAGCCTCCGCTATGACAGTGCCATTGCCGACCTTTCCGCCGTCCGACACATTGTAGCTGAGAACACCGTTTCCGCTGTAAAGCTGTATCTGCTCGTCCCTTATGAAAACACCCTTGAATTCCTTTGAAGACTGAGCCGAAGCCATGAGAGCGGTAACGGTATCGCTTTCCCTGTTGCGGAAATTATAGACTATGCTTACGAAAATGATCAGAAGCAGCACCAGTACAACATTCCTGAGCAATTTGACCATGAAGCTACCGTCCGACTTGGAAAAACCCATTCAGATCACCCTTAGTCGTTCTTTTCTGAAGCGTCGAGGATAGAAACAGATCTTGCAGGGATAATAGTCGAGATAGCGTGCTTATATACGAGCTGCTGCTTTCCGTCGCAGTCGAAGATAGCAACATAGCTGTCAAATCCTCTAACCATTCCCTTGAACTGGAAACCGTTTGTGAGTATGATAGTCACCATGATCTTGTCTTTTCTGCACTGATTAAGGAACACGTCCTGCAGATTAATTGTTTTGTTCATACACATTCTCCTATCAGATATTTGTTTCCGTGTAGCGCGCTACGAGTAAAATTTTTTGTCAAATAAGCCGCGCAGAAATACACACAGTACATTATATCACATTTCCAAGTATTTGGCTATACTTTTTTTGCATTTTTCTAATATTTCATTATTTTTATTAAATCTGTCCAAAAAAAACCACTCTATACGGTCGTTTTTCCGGAACCACGTCAGTTGACGCTTGGCATAATGCCGCGTTTCCTGTTTTATAAGAGCAATACAGTCTGAAAGTTCCGCTTTTCCCTCGAAATATGATATCAGCTCCTTGTAGCCGATAGCGTTGGCAGCGGTCTTCATGCCGCTTTCCTGCCAAAGCTGACGGGCTTCTTCCACAAGCCCCGCCTTCACCATTTCATCAACCCGGTGGTCGATACGTTCGTAGAGGGTCTGCCTGTTCTCGTAGTTCAGCCCGATGATAAGAGAATTGTATGGACTTTCAACAAGTCTGCTCTCCCTTTTCAGCTCGCTGAACCGCCGTCCCGTAACCTTAAACACCTCAAGAGCCCTGACAACTCTCACAAGATTATTGGGGTGTATACCCTCAGCGGCTTCTGGGTCGAGCTCCGCAAGACGAGCGTGAAGCGCCTCGTTTCCCTGCTCATGGGCAAAGTCGTACAGCTCCCTGCGATAAACCTCGTCGCTACCGCCCTCGGAAAATCTCACATTCTCGAGTAAGGAGTCGATGTAAAGCCCCGTTCCGCCCACGATTATGGGCATCTTTCCACGAGAAAGTATCTCTGTTATCTTTTCGTTGGCAAGCTGTACATAGTCGGCGGCGCTGAAGCTCTCTCCACGGTCAAGAAAGTCCATGAGGTGGTGAGGTATACCCTGTTTTTCGGCTTCTGTGGGCTTTGCCGAGGCTATGTCCATGCCCTTGTAGATCTGCATGGAGTCGGCGGAGATTACCTCTCCGCCATATATCTTCGCAAGCTCAACGCCCAGCCAAGTCTTGCCAGAGGCGGTAGGTCCAACAACTGCCAGAACGAAAGGCTTTTTATTCTTTTGGTTCATTGTCAATTTCTCCCGATTGTATGCGTTTTATCATTTTAGCCGACTTTTTTTTCTCTTTACGTGTTTTGATATAATATTTAAAAGCCATAATGACTGCAATGATATACAACGTAATGAATAATGCAATATATTTCTCTGTGTATAAATGTTCGTAACTATTGGCATATACCTCTCCGCCTTTTAGGTATACAACATTAAAATATAGGCTTTCTCCTGATGCATGAACGTAAAATCTTTCTACAGCTTCAAAAAAATCAGGTTTGATCTTCACATCATCAGTAAAACTCCAATGACATTTCCAGCCTTGTCGCAATATGCCAGCTTTTCTCTGCGGAATTGGCGCCAGAACCTTACAATTCCAGTATTAAGGTCCAATTTAACGGAACACGATGTATTATTTTTGTTCACTCCTTTGTACCTTGCACAGCTATGCCTTAGCATAAGACTAGTATATCCATCTTTATCATAAGTTGCCAGTCCGCATTCCCTTCCAACATTGAGAAGTACGCCGTTTTTTTCATTAAAATCCACTGCGTACTTATCATTCATTTTATCCTTTACAAGTAAATCAACAAAAGCAGTCCCTTCTGGACAGCCCTCATAATAGATATCTTGTCTGCCGCTTTCTGCAAACTGAGACTCAATCCAATCTTTATAAGCATAATCACCTTTGCGAGTCACAAACAAAAAAACTGATGCATAAACAGCTGCAAACAACAAGATAACCTTAAAAGCCTTTAATAAACCTTTCATCGCTCCACCTTACGTTCTCTTAAACTGGTGCGAAATATTGCTCTTGGTCATAGTAAACATAACAGGTCTGCCGTGAGGACAGTGACGTATCCTCTCGTCGAAGTAGACCTGCTCCGCAAGAGACTGAAGCTCCACTATGTCATTTTTATCGTTGCCCTTTATAGCCGATTTGCATGCGACCGTATGAAGCATATCGTCCAGTGCGTGGGACTGGGGATCGTGACTGTTCATATGGAGATTGTTAGCTATCTCCGAGATTATTTCCTCCATTTCCAGTTCCATTATGAATGTGGGGACTGCCGTAGCCACAGCACACGGCTTTTCCGAAAAATCAAAGGCAAAACCCATGTCTGCAAGAAGCTCTTGATTCGTTTCAAGAGCGCTGAATTCATCACCAGTAAGGAGCACCTTTACTCCCGTGAGGAGCTGCTGGCTATACTGACGACAATTACGGCTCTTCAGCTTCTCGAAGAGTATACGCTCATGGGCAGCGTGCTTGTCTATCATTATCATGGTGTCATCGCCCACCTCAGCCACTATGTAAAGCCCGAAGACTTCACCGATAACACGTATCTTAGGCTTTTCCGTCCATACCGACTCTGTTGGAGCCTCCGGCTCCGCCGGCTTTTGTACGGGAACTGCTGCAAATGACTGCTGAGTGATATAACTGAATCCCTCAACTGCCTCAAGCGGCTCAGGTTCCTTCTCAGACTCGGGAGTTTTTACGGATTCGGAAGTTTTTACGGGCTCGGGAGTTTTTTCCGCTTTCCTTTCGTATACGGGTACCTGCTGCTGTACCGTCTCTGGCTGACTGTATGCAGGGCGCAGATTTATATTCGTAATGACCGGCATCTCCTCCCTGACCTGCTTGGAAGCTGTATGCACTGGAGCAGGAGCCTCCGAAAGTTTCTGCTCGGTCTCCTCTATCTTGTCAACGGGAGTAAAAATAAACTCCTGCTGCTTTATCTCTTCCGGCTCCGGAGCAGTCTTTGTCCAGTCTGTATGGGGCTTCAGCTCGAATTCGTATATGAGCCCATCCTTCATCATGGCATTCTTAACTGCAAAGTATATCGCGTCGGATACAGATTTTTCATTGGTGAAGCGCACCTCAGCCTTTGTCGGGTGTATGTTCACGTCCATAGCATTTGGTGCAAGGTCTATGAGCAGCACGCAGGCAGGGAATTTTCCTGTCATTATCATATTTGTGTAGGCGTTTTCCAGAGCCGCCGAGCAAAGCCTTGAACGGACGTATCTACCGTTTACAAAGAAATTCTGGAAGGCACGGTTGGTCTTGGAGTAAAGAGGCTTTATCACGAAGCCACCTACGTGTACCCCCTCGTATTCATAGTCAACTGGTATGAGGTCACGGGCGAAGTCTCGTCCGTAAACTGCATATATCGCCGAAAAGAGCTCCCCGTCTCCGCTGGAGTTGAATTCCGTGCGGTTATCGCGTATGAATCTAAAAGATATTTCAGGATGGGACATGGTTATCTTCTGCAGTATGCTGCTTACGGCGTTTCCCTCAGTCACATCCTTTTTCATGAACTTCCGCCTTGCAGGGACATTGTAGAAAAGGTCACGTATTATGACAGTTGTGCCATCGGGACAGCCGCTCTCCTCGTAGGACTTCTCGGCGCTTCCTTCGATAGCGTAAAGTGTACCATAAAGCTGCTCGCGTTGCTTTGTCATTATCTCAACACGCGAAACGGCTGCCACGGAGGCAAGAGCCTCTCCGCGGAAGCCGAGAGTGAGGATATTATCAAGGTCTTCTTTTACGCTTATCTTGCTTGTGGCATGACGGAGGAATGCCTTCGGCACATCGTCGAAGGACATACCGCAGCCATCGTCGGTAACACGCATATATGTAGTACCGCCGTTTTTTATCTCGACGGTTATATGGTTCGCTCCTGAGTCAATGGAGTTCTCCACAAGCTCCTTGATTACCGAGGAAGGACGCTCTATGACCTCTCCTGCAGCGATAAGCTCTGATATTTCCTTGCTAAGAACGTTTATGGACGGCATTTTTTTACTTCCTTTCTGAATGTAACGCAGCTCAGACCAGCTTCACCCAGTTGGGTATAAGGATAACACCACCTGCATTGATATGCTCTGCAGTATAATCCGCCGTGTCCATACGTCCGAACTGCTTTTCGGATACTATGGCAAATGGACAGGCAGAGGGGGCTGCACCCTCTTTTATATCCATTTCGGGAACTATGCCCTCTCCCAACTCCAGCATTGTTTGTATAGTACGTGTCTTGGGAAGTATCCACAGCAGCGATGCTAGCTCCTTGAGCTTGTCAACAGCTTCCTTTTTGTAAGTCTTCGAGTCTTCTACGACCTCATCCTCAGGTATGAGGAGGTTAAAAGTATACTCTCCCCTTATGGGGTCTTCGTTCATAATGAAGCCGCGTATCTCAGAAAATCCGCCAAAGCTGAAACGCATCTGCTTATAGTCGTTGGAGGAATCCTCGTCATATCCCAGCTCAAAATCCTCTTCAAGCTTCTGCTGGTTCCAATCGATAATATCCTCGACGGTATCATCCTTTGCATGACCTACGCCTCCATTGAATACAAGTCCGGCATATTTGATATAGGCATTTAGCTCCTTCATATTGTCGAAATCCAGCTCTGCACGGCTGAATTCCATTATCATCGAAAAGTATGCAGGCATATCGTTCACCTCTGTTATTTATGTTTTATTCTCAGACGGGGCAATGTAGGCATCGCCCCAATACAAGTTAAAAGTTGACGCCTCTTACTGCAACGCAGTCAACATATCGCTTAGGAGCTCGCGGCACTCGCTGTCCGTAAGCTCGTCTATATTTGTCTTTTCAAGCATATCAAGCGCTGCCTCACGTCCGAGACTGCCGAAACTTATCTGTCCTGACTCATCGCGTACTGTCGCCGGGCGTTCCGAAGCATGGGCTCTTTCCATTTCCTCAAGGAGCTCTCTTGCCCTTGCGACCACCTTCGCAGGAAGTCCTGCAAGCTTCGCAACGTCAACACCGTAGCTCTCGTCCACTCCTCCGCGAACTATCTTTCTCAGGAAACGAATAGTGCCGCCGTGCTTGTTCACAGCGATACTGTAGTTCTTAACACCTTCAAGCTCATTTTCAAGCCCTATAAGCTCGTGATAGTGGGTAGCAAAGAGGGTCTTACAGCCGAGCTTCTTTGAACTGCATATATACTCGGCAACAGCACGGGCTATGCTCACTCCGTCAAATGTGGACGTACCGCGTCCAACCTCGTCAAGTATGACAAGGCTATTGGGAGTGGCGTTTTTGAGTATGTCCGATACTTCGCTCATTTCCACCATGAACGTGGACTGTCCGGCAGTGAGGTCGTCGGAGGCACCCACACGGGTGAATATCTTATCCACCACGGATATTTTAGCGGAATCAGCAGGCACGAAACTGCCTGTCTGCGCCATGAGGACTATCAGAGCAGCCTGTCTCATATATGTAGACTTACCAGACATATTCGGTCCGGTGATTATGGACATACGGTCTGCCTTGTTGTCGATATGCAGGTCGTTTGGTACGAACACCTCATCCGTCAGCATGAGCTCCACAACCGGGTGACGTCCTGCCTTTATATCAATTGAGCCGTCTATGGTGATATCTGGCTTTACGTACTGATTTCTCAGTGCTACGTCCGCAAAAGAGCAAAGCACGTCCACCGCAGCTACAGCAGAAGCGGTCTTCTGTACGGCTTCAAGCTTTGTGGCAAGGAAGTCGCGTACCTCTGCGAATATATCTGCCTCAAGGGAGAGAGCCTTATCCTTAGCGCCGAGTATAGCGTTCTCCGCGTTTTTCAGGTCCTCGGTTATGAAGCGTTCAGCGTTGGCAAGAGTCTGCTTGCGTATCCAGCCCTCTGGTATAAGGTCATAGTATGAACGCGTTACTTCAAGGTAGTAGCCAAACACGCGGTTGAAGCCTATTTTAAGATTCTTGATGCCTGTGGCTTCCTTTTCACGCTGTTCTATCTCGTCAATAATGCCTCTGCCGTTGTTCATTATATGTCTCAGCTCGTCGAGCTCCTTATTGAAGCCCTCCTTTATTACTCCGCCGTCCTTTACGGATATTGGCGGCTCGTCAATAATGGCATTCTCGACAAGGTTTACAAGCTCATCAAGGGTGGATATCTCGCTGTTGTAACGGACAATAAGCTTTGAATCACTGAGCTTTTCAAGTTCCTGCTTTATCAGAGGAAGCTGCATCGCCGTAGCAGAAAGTGATTTCAGATCTCTCGGATTCGCACTCTTGTACATGACCTTTGTCATAAGACGTTCAAGGTCGTATACTCTGTCAAGCAGAGCCTCAAGGTCTGAAAGCACAACACTTTTTCTGTAGAGAGCTTCCACAGCATCAAGGCGCTCGATTATCCTTGCAGGGCTTTTCAGGGGCTGCTCCAGCCAGCTTTTCAGGAGTCTCCGTCCCATTGAGGTCTTTGTGGAATCAAGAACCCACAGCAGGGAGCCCTTCTTCTCCTTGCTTCGGAGAGTTTCTGTGAGCTCAAGGTTACGCCTTGCATTGAGGTCAAGCCCCATGAACTGCTCACCGCTGAGGAGCTCAATGGAGGTAAATCTCGATACCGAGGATTTCTGAGTGTCGTTTATATAGTCGAAAAGTCCACATACTGCCGCACAGTCCGCCCCGTCCTCGCTTATGCCGAGCTCCGTCACCGAATTAACACCAAACACTGCCGCAGCCATATCCCTGCGAGCAGAGGGGGTAAAGCATACCGTATCACGGAGAGTAACTGCGCAGTTAAGCCGCACCTTTACGAAATCCGCCGCTGTTTTCAGTGAAAGGAAGTTCTGAGGGAATATTATCTCTGCAGGCTGACAGCGGGAAAGCTCGTTGATAACATCGGCTTCAAGATCCCTGCCCTCAAAGAAGCTGAGGGAAGCCTTGCCTGTGGAAAGATCTGCGGAAGCTACACCGCAGGTCTTGTTCTCCTCGTCGTAAAAGATACTGCATATATAGTTGTTCTTCCCGTCGTCCAGCATACTGCTCTCAGTTAGAGTACCGGGAGTAACGACGCGTATAACGTCCCTGACTACTATACCCTTGGTCTCGGCAGGATCGGTGAGCTGCTCGCAGACAGCCACCTTAAAGCCCATATCTATGAGCCGTTTTATGTACATATCCGCCGCATGATAAGGTACTCCGCACATGGGAGCCCTCTCATCAAGCCCGCAGTCCCTGCCCGTCAGAGTGAGCTCGAGAGCCTTTGAGACGACAACTGCGTCGTCGAAGAACATCTCGTAGAAGTCGCCGAGGCGAAAGAACAGCACACAATCCTCGTACTTATCCTTGACCTCGAAGTACTGCTGCATCATTGGGGATATTTTACTTCTGTCGATTTCCATTGGTATGATACTCCTTTCAGACTTATACACTGAGTGCGTAAATTATAGTAATTGCAAGAAGTCCGACGAATACTGCTATACCGATGACCGCCAGCAGTATTTTCGTTGAGGTCTTAAGCTCCGGGGCCATATCGCCGAGCTCGGTATTTATGCCTTTCCTACGTGCCCATATCACAAGTGTGCTGCAATTTTCGTCCTTCATGCCTACCTTTAGAATACGCCTGCCGCCGGAATACATTTCCACATTTCTGCTCGGTGCGCCGTATACTCTTTCTATCTGTCCGCAATCGTATGTCCCGCCCCCGATGCATATGCTGCTACCGTTGACACGCGCTCTTACCGTGCCCTTTTTGACATTTGCATAAACAGTTGCTGCAACTAAAGATACCATCAATGCAGAGATTATGATTATCATTGCCGTATTGCCCTCTTTTATGTACGTCACAAGGAACCTGATACATAGAACGAAGAACACAAAAAACGAAGCATTATAGCCTGCTGCTGTGGTCCACGACGTCCTTACCGCAAAATTTTCGGAGATCTCACGGATCGTGTCCTCGCAGAAGGCGTCTATGACCTCGCCCTCGTTCTGTTCGTCGATGCTGTTGATACGCTGCTGTTCCTCATTAAACATAAATCCCATAAGAAAGACCTCCTTTCATAATCTGTTGTATGTTACATTTCACCGCGACCGGAATAAACCATATATGCCCATATTATTAATATAATAATAAAAGTGTCCCTGATATTATCTCTTCTCTTTGCCTTTTCTTTCTATCTTTTTTTACTGCTTCTTTTGTAATATCAATGATTGGAACATGATAATACAGCATCCATCTGATCATTTCATTCTTGCCTTCACATACAGGTGAAACTTTTATCAGTTTTTTTACCGCACATTATTTTTAAGTCTTCCATTTCGTTGATCATCAGCCTGAGATCATAGCTGTAGTGATACTCTTTGCCCTTTATTTTGAAAGTGTCGTCCACAAACTCCGCTACTGACTTTTTTGCATCTAAATACGTACAGCACAGACACATCAAACCCAAAGCCAAAAGAATTGGCAACAGCGCCCAAATGTTATTTGTAAAACTTATCATTAGCAAAAATATCCACTATGCCAGATACCGAAAATAAATAAGAAAGGTATAAAATTGTTTGTTTTCACATCCTCCACTGAATGCTTCAGAACAAATTCATATTCAGGCGGTCGAATAAACTCATCCGGTAGATCCAAAAAAATTTTAGACGATCAGCACAAAGCTCCAGATATTTATAATAAAGTCCACGTTTTTTGTTCTCATGATTTTTCAGTGACAGCCGCCGCAGGTCGCGCAGCTTCCCGTGCAGCTGGATTCCGGTATCTGACAGGTATCAGGATCCTCTCCGTTCGCACACATACTGATTATCTGCTGCATATTCGATACCAGCTTTTCAAGAGCCTGCTGTGCTCCGGTATATACTATCATCTTGGGATTCTTCATGACCTTCTGATATACAGCCTTAAGCTCTGTATCCAGCTCCTTTATGCTGTCAGAGTCAGGCTCCTCGGCGCTCATTGCAGTACCAAGATTTATACGTAGATCCTCAAATCTAGCAATATCCTCCTGCAGCTCCTTGTCCTCGTCGTTAGCCTGCTTTGCAAGCGTATACGCAATGAACCTATCGTCCTGCTGGAGAGCCTTTCCCAGCTCTCTTGTCATTTCCATAATATCCATTTTTTCTTCTCCTTAAATCATTTTTAGTCATATCATATTTATACGGCCGAGGCAAGCTGACATTTGCATTGCTGCCCCGAACCGTAAAAAATGCTGTTTTCACAAGTAAAATCAGATACAGTAATCAAAGTAGGCGCCTTTGATCTTCTCATCAGTACCGTCCGTGTGATAGAACCATGAGGTAGCTCCTCCTTCAAAATCTGACTGGTACACATCTACAAATTCTATATACTCTATTCCCTTTTCGTTGAAGAGGTCCTCATAGCTGTCGATATTATCAAAGTTGAACGAATAGGGCTCCTTTGATTTCTTCAGAACGCCATCTTCCATTTTCATATATTCAAAGCTGCCTGCACCCATGTGTCCCCACGCCATTACCAGATCTCCCGTATCCTTTTCGTAGGCAAAGCTGGTGTGACCGCCTCCAATAAGACCGAGATCCTTAATCTCTCCCTCGCTGTCAAGAGTGAATACATTTATCGCAAAGTCAGCCTCACAGGTGCCACGCTTGAATATAAGCTCTGGTATGCCGTTTGCATCAAGATCGAGGAAGCCATAGCATATACTTACAAGACCGTTGTTTTCTTCTGCCACCCTTTCAAATTCTGACTTTATAAAACTCTGATATATAGCAGGGTACATATCCTGTATACCGCCTGCGGATACGTCTGCCTCGTGTGTAGTAGCCGAAGCTGTTTCCGTGTCAGCTGTTGCAGTCACAGCCTCCGTGGTGGGCGTTACAGCCTCTGTTGTGATATTTGCAGCTGTGCTCTCTGCTGTGGTAGTGACTGCTGCTGTTGTGGCATCATTATTTCCGTTTCCGTTGTTTGTTGTGTCCTGACAGCCTGTCAAAACTGCGGCTGAAAGACATAAAATTGTGATTGCTTTTTTCATTTTGCTGAATCCCTTTCTGTTATTTTTCCCGTTACCGCCCAGTTCATAGCGCCGGTTATCTCGACATCGACGAACTGCCCGATAAGGGAGCTTGCTCCTTCAAATTCTACTATTATGAACTCGCTGCTTTTTCCGGTCAGCCAGCCCTCCTTTTTCTTTGATACATCGTCAGCAAGTACACGCATAGTCCTTCCGATGAAGCGTTTATAGTGCTCCGTGGATACCTCCCGCTGCACCTCAAGCAGTTCTCTCATGCGTCTGCCTTTTTCCTCCTCGGAGGTGCTGTCCGACATTTCTGCCGCTTTGGTACCGGAGCGCTTCGAATATATAAACGAATAAAGATTGTCATATTGGACATTTTTTACAACATCAAGTGTTGCTCGGAAATCCTCGTCGGTCTCATCGGGGAAGCCCACTATAAGATCAGTGGTAAGTGAAAAATCAGGATCTCTGCTGCGGATATAGTCCACTATCTCAAGGTAATCCTCTATGGTGTACCGGCGGTTCATTCGCGCAAGCACCTCGCTGCTTCCGCTCTGTACCGGCAGATGCAGATGCTTTGCCACTTTTTCACAGTCGAATATAGCGTCTATCAGCTCCCTTGAAGCATCCTTGGGGTGGGAAGACATAAAACGTATCCAGAAATCACCATCTATCCTGTTAAGCTCATGCAGGAGCTGCGGAAAGCTGATATCTCCGCCTAAGTCCCTGCCGTAGGAGTTGACGTTCTGACCGAGGAGCATTATCTCCTTATAGCCATCACTGACAAGCTGTCTTACCTCAGAAATAATATCCTCCGGACGGCGGCTCCTCTCACGTCCGCGCACATAAGGCACTATGCAGTACGTGCAGAAATTGTTGCAGCCGAACATTATAGGCACAGAAGCCTTGAAACTGCTGCCGCGCACCTGCTCAACCACTTCAGAAAAATCGTCATATTCAGTTATATCCGCTGAGAAGCCTGCTCCCTTAAGGGTATCAAGGAGCAACTCGGGAAGTGCGCTTATCGCCGAAGTACCCATTACAAAATCCACCTGCGGATAGGACTTCTTTATTTTTTCAGCCACATGGCTCTGAGCGGTCATGCATCCGGCTATGCCGATAATGAGTGAAGGCTTAAGCTCCTTCAGCTTCTTCATGCTGCCCACTATTCCGTAAACGCGATCCTCCGCGTTCTCACGAACCGCACAGGTGTTGAGTATTATTAAGTCGGCTTCCTGCTCGTCCTCCGTAAAGGAGTAGCCCATTTTTTTAAGCAGTCCCTGTATCTTTTCGCCGTCTGAGACGTTGAGCTGACAGCCGAAGCTCCTGACGTAGGCTCGCCGGGTATTGCTACCCAATAAGCCGTTTATTTCACTTATAACTGCGGTATTGTCCTTCAATTCGCAGAACCTCGCCTTCCAAAAATCCTGTAATAAACTATTATATCATATTATACATTATAATGCAAGTACGGATTTGCTAAAGAAGGTATGGCAAAAAAAATCGCAAAAAAAATATAAGAAATTTTCATTTTTCAATACACTTTTAAGAAATTTGTGATATAATAATATAAAAGCACAGATTATTACGCTACGGGAAAGGAGTCTGAAACATGAAAAAAAACAGAAAGACAGCTGCCCTGCTCTTTTCGGCATTTTTTATGGCTTTATCGCTATTCTCCTGCCATGAGAAGCAGGAACCCGCAAAAACCGGAGAGCTTAAGGTAACATTTTTTGACGTAGGAAAAGCTGACGCGATACTTTTACAATCAGAAACGGCAAACGTAGTCATCGACTGCGGAGAAAAGGGCGACGGAAAGAAGATAAGCAAACTCCTTGAGGCAAGCGAAGCTGACACTATAGATTACCTAATAATCACCCACTTTGACAAAGACCATGTGGGCGGAGCCGCAAAGATAATAAGAGGCTTTGACGTAAAAAACGTGCTTACTCCCGACTATGACGGCACAGTGGAGGAATACGACAAATACAAGAGTGCCCTTGCAGAAAAGTCCATAACGCCAATGAAGCTGACTGAGGATGTCTCCTTTACTCTCGACGGCATAGACTATACGGTCTATGCACCAAAAAAGACCTTCTACGGCGAAGACGACGAGAACGACTTCTCCCTCGTCACAAAGGTGGTACACAATAAGAACACATTGCTTTTCACCGGCGACGCTATGGAACAGCGTCTCGCCGAGATAATGGACATCGGTACCTGCACTCTGCTGAAAGTCCCGTATCACGGCAGAAAGCTTGACAATATCACTGATTTTCTCAGTGCCGTAAAGCCAAAATGCGCGGTGGTATGCACTTCCACAGGCGAATTCTCAGGCAAGGTACAGGACGCTCTCAAAAAATCCGGAGCGACAACCTATGCCACCTGTTTCAACGGTGATATAACCGCAGTAAGCAACGGCAGCACTATTGAAATCTCGGTCGAGCAAGGCTCGGCTCTATAATAACGAACTTCCTGCAGACGTCCCTTCTTTCAGGGGCGTCTTTTTTGTGCCGCTGATTTATTTACAGTGAGTGTTGCATTTTTTCACAGAGTGTGTTATAATAGATTGTAAGTGTGCATTTTTGGCAGTTACAGGTACTGCCGGCACAAATAATTATTATGAAAAGAGGAAAACAAATGCCTGCAAATATTGTAGTCGGAACTCAATGGGGAGACGAAGGAAAAGGCAAGATCATAGATATCCTTGCTTCCCGTGCAGATGTTGTAGTCCGTTCACAGGGCGGAAACAACGCAGGTCACACAGTTGTAAATAATGGAGAGGTCTATAAGCTCCACCTTGTACCATCGGGTATACTTTACCCGAACGCCCTCAACCTTATCGGTGCAGGTGTCGTTCTTGACCCTAAGGACTTCATCGGTGAGCTTGACAACCTTGAATCAAGAGGTATAAAAACTCTCGGTCACTTAAAGGTCGACCCCCGCGCTCAGATCGTAATGCCGTGGCATATCACTCTTGACGGTCTCTCCGAGGCTTTCCGCGGCGGCAAGGACATCGGTACTACAAAAAGAGGCATAGGACCTACATATATGGATAAATATGAGCGCTGCGGAATCCGTATGTATGATCTCGTTCACCCCGAGGTGCTGGCAGAGAAGATACAATCCACAGGAAAGCTCAAAAATGAGATAATCACTAAGGTATACGGCGGCGAAGCATTCGACCTTGACGCTGTTACAAAGGAATACACAGAGTACGGCAAGCGTCTCCTCCCCTACATGGATGACGTTTCGGTGCTCACCTTTGAGGCTCACAAGGCAGGCAAGACCATAATGTTCGAAGGCGCACAGGCTACTCTCCTCGATATCGACTTTGGTACATACCCCTACGTTACTTCCTCGCATCCTCTCTCGGCAGGCGTATGCGTAGGCACAGGCGTAGGTCCCAAGGTAATAACCAATATCATCGGTGTTGCAAAGGCTTATACCACCCGTGTAGGCAAGGGCCCATTCCCGACGGAGCTCGATGACGCAACAGGCGATCAGATCAGAAATGTAGGCGGAGAGTTCGGTACTACCACAGGCAGACCGAGAAGAACAGGCTGGTTCGACGCTGTTATAGTACGTCATTCCGTAAGAGTTAACGGTCTTGACAGTCTCGCTATCAACAAGCTGGATACTCTCGCAAATATAGATACTCTCAAAATGTGTGTGGCTTATAAGAAGCCCGACGGCAGCGTTATAAAGGAATTTCCTCCAACTCTGGAGGAACTCGAGGGCTGTGAGCCAATATACGAGGAATTCCCGGGATTTACCGAGGATATATCCAAGTGCAGGAGCTTCGACGAGCTCCCTGCAAACTGCAAGAGCTATATAGCCCGTCTTGAAGAGCTGGTAGGCTGCCACGTAAGCATGGTGGGCATAGGCCCTGACAGAGCACAGATACTTGAAAGATAAATAATATGCGTTCAGCCGCTTCGGCGGCTGTTTGCTTATAAACAGGATATATTTATCAATAACTTGGAGGTCGGCCATGAAATTCACCAAAAAACTCACAACAGCCGCAGCTGCGGCAGTACTTTGTGTAACATCAGCAACTCCGGCATACACAGTAGCAGAAACATCGGCTGTGGTATACGACGGTCAGGGAAATATCAGTTTCTCTCTCGAAGTCAACGAAAATACTCCTCGCTTCGGCAGCGTTGACGAAGCGGCTGAATTCGTAAAGGCTCAGCTAAAGCAACACGTTACCGAGTTCGACCTGTTAGTCACTGACTGGGTACCGGCAGACGAAGATAACGACATAACAGACTGTATCAGCGAAAAACTCATCATTATAACCGATGACCCTACTGAGGGTCTGTACCTTTCGCTCACATCTAACATCACATGCGGCTGCCTTTATCCATCGGAGGGCGCATATGCCAAATATAACGTGGAATACTACAACACCCCCGAGGAAGAGGCAGAGCTCACAGAGGTAATCGACAATCTCAAGGATACTCCGGAATATATTGCTGTGAAGGATTCTGACATATACGACAAGATACTCTGGGCTTACGATATCGTCGTGTCAAATATGGATATCCACGAAGACCTTATGGACAGCGACTACTGCACCGCCTACAGCGCCGTGATAAAGAAGAAGGCAAACGAGTCCGGACAGGTGCATTTCCTCATAAGGCTGCTTCAGGAAATAGGAGTACAGCCCATGCTGTATCTTACCAATCTCTCAAGCCTTTCTAATGACGGTATCGGCTGTCATCTCCTCGTTATGGCGCAGATAGACGATAAATTCTATTTCCTCGATCCCGTATGGGACCACCTTATGGGTGGAAGCCAGCACCGTTTCTTCCTCAAGGGCTATACAGACCTTGACAGCGAAAGCGACGGCAGCGACGAATTTACCCATATCCACCTTTTCCAGCTCTTTGGTATACCGATAGAAGAGGCTATGCAGGATTCTGAAATGGCTCCTACAGCCTACGTCAAACCTGATACTTCGAGCTATACCGATGGAGATGTGAACGGAGACGGCGAGGTAAATGCCGTAGACGCTTCACTGGTGCTCAGGGAGTACGCCCTGCTTTCAGGTGAGACGCAGAGTGGAAGCTTCACCGATGCTCAGAAGAAAGCCGCTGATATCGACGAAAACGGCTTTGTAGACGCAGTTGATGCTTCCCGTATACTCTCATACTACGCTTATGTTTCAACCATAGAAGAAGGAGTTGCTCCTGAAGGTATAAAGGAGCACTCTATAAAATAAGCTCTTGATACAAAAGGAGGTCTTAATGTGAAATTTACTATAAAAGCAGCTGCTCTAATGTTGGCTGCCGTGCTTGCTTTAGCTGCTCCGGCTCCACTATACGCAGCCGCTGAACAATCGTCCGTATCTGAAGCTGCGGAGGAGTATGTATGCGCCTCGGACAGTGAAGCGGCACAGATAATAAGACAGTCACTGAAAGATCATTCCGAAGAATTTACAATCGAACTTCCGGATAACGGCGAGGATCAGAAGGAAAAGGGCTTTCAACTGGTATACGACGCCTTCGGCGAGACAGGCAGCGGCACTGAGGGAGACTACCTGAGATTCTCGGTACACGGCTTCAAATGCGGCTTATCCAAGCTTGATGGAAAGCTTGTCATGAAATACAGCTTTACCTACTATACCACCCTTGAAGAAGAAGCCGCCCTGACGGATAAGCTGAAAGAGGTAATGTCAGAAAATAATTTCAGCAGTATCACCGGCGACTATAACAAGATACGCAGTATCTACCAGTACATCACTTCAACAGTGCAGTACTCCGAGGACGAGGAAGACGACTATGCCTTCACCGCCTACAGTGCTCTCATCAGAGGAAGCGCCGTATGTCAGGGAGTTACTCAGCTGCTATACCGTATGTACAACGACTGCGGTATCCCCTGCCGGATAATAGCTGGAAAGACCTACGATATAACAAACGATGCCGAAAGGGGAAATCATGTATGGCTGATAGTCAAGCTTGACGGGCTTTACTATTACCTCGACCCGACGTGGGACATGAAGTTCGGAGGTAAATCCTTCTATTATTTTCTGAAAGGTAGCTCAGACTTTGATTCCGCTGCTCCCAGGCTCATGCACAAGGCGACGAACGATAACCAGAAAACCTTCCCCGATTACAGCTCGGAGAGTTTCGTGGCCGATTACCCCATATCCAATGAAGCCTACAAGTCTCCAGAGTACAGCCCCGGCGACATAAACGGTGACAAGCTTATAGACGCGGTAGACGCTTCTCTTATTCTTGCGGAGTACGCACGGCTTTCCACAGGAAATTACAGTTCATTCAGTTCAACACAGTCAGTATACGCGGACGTTGACCGCAGCGGTACAGTGGACGCGGTGGACGCTTCCACAGTGCTTGCATACTACGCAGTTATATCCAACGGATCAAATTTAACTCTTTCTGACTTTATAAAACTGGGTAAATAACATTTTGCACGGTCAGAGCAGTTGCGCAAGCGGCTGTCTTCGACTGACAAAAAGTTATATTCCCATAAAAATTCATTAACCGAGGTGTTTATTATGTATGATGAAAAGAACCCAGCTGGCGGTATCCCGGAAGAAATAGATTATACGCCCGACAATGCCAAGAAGGGCGCTCCCCAAGGAGTATCCGCCCCTATTTTGGATGACTTTGGATATACTGCTCCTTCCGCAAAAAAGGATGGTCCCACAGGTGTTTCGGCACCGGTACTCGACGATATGAGCTCATATGGTCAGGGCGCTGAGAAAAAGGGGGCTCCAACCGGAGTATCAGCTCCCGTACTTGACGACGGTATGAATTACGCTGGAACAGGTGCCAAAAAGGGCAATCCCACTGGAGTATCGGCTCCTGTTCTCGACGACGGTGCTGCTTATATCCACGAAAAGCTCGTTCTCACAGACGATGACATAATAAACGGTCTTACTCCCGATCTCAAAGCGCGTTTTGACGCGCTCCCTGCCGACAAGCAGCAGCAGATTATCGACATGAGAAGGGCACAGCTCGGCGCTGTAGCACCTCCGGAGGATATAAAAGCTCCGATACTCGACGAGGATAACTATACTCCCCCTCCGAAAAAGGAGGAACCAAAGCAACCAGAAACTCCAATAGCCGCTCCTATACTGGACGACGAGCCGGAGCCTCCAAAGTATCAGCCTAAATACGTTGACGAAGACCTTGAAAGAGCTAAGGCTGAGGCTTCAAAAAAAGCGGTGTCTTCACAGCTCATATCGGATCAGAAGGACTCTGAGGCAAGCCGCAGAATGATGCTGGAGCTCAAAGAACAGGCTCGCCAGCAACAGGCCGAAAAGGGCTTCCATATCGTTTTAGTGCTTGCTGTGCTTGGCATTATAGCAGCCGCTATGTTCTATGTCTTCTATTCGGGAGCAGCCTCCTTCCCATACAAGGGAGAGCTGGGTGGTATAAAGGCCGTAGTTGAAAGCTCCTCTATTTATATCGCCGCTATAGTAGGTGTGCTGTCACTTGCCCTCATCGCTGGAATCGGCGGTCTAAAAACACTCACATCGGTTGTTATGCTGCTTTTCGGTATAATACAGATAGTGCCGGGGATAATGATGATACCCCAACATGACGGAAACAGCGTGCTGAAAATAGTGTTCTATGCGGTACCACTCATAATCTCATGGGTAATATTCTTCATACTTGCCAGCAGCGAGGAAGTTGGACAGTTCTACAACAGAAAAAAATAGCATAATACCTGACGGGCGGCTTAATTCCGCCCGTTTTTTTGCGTGTATGAGTCGGGGGCAAAGTAACCAGTAAATTAGAACGACAGAAACGCCGTTCTCCACTCTCTTCACATTATGTACTTAAAGCGATGAACAATTAACGGTGTTGTAAAAGATATTTGGTTTACGAGCAAAATGTTGTAAGTAGTCGAACTGACTTAAATCAATAAGGAAGCCATAATGGACAGTCTTTAACATAAAATAACCCCCTTAAAGTTTTCACACTTTTGTTTTTTAGTGTGTCTACTCCAGGGGATTATATCATTAGTTGACATCCTTTATGGCTTTACGTTATGCTATTGCTCTTCCTTTTTTATGCCGAATATCACTCTCAGCAACCCTGATATGAATCTTGGGCTCTTTATGACTACTATCTTCAATATGTACTCCCTCCTTTGATGATATACTCCATTATATTCATCAAAGGCGTTTTTGTTACTCCTTATCGGTGAGAATTATCAGCGCGAGGCCGTGATTTATGCGGAGTGAAGCCTTTCCTCCCACTATTTCATTACTTACGCCTATAGGGAAGGATTGAACCATAAGATAATCCTCAAGGGGGTATTTAACGCCTCGGAGATAGTCTATACCTATAGATTCCGAAAGTGCAAACACCGATATATAAATACTCCTACCGCCACTCTTGTATGTTACATCGCCGTCGTCAGGACTCTGTACCGTGAGCACGCTATCTCCGAGAATCCTCAGATCACAGCCCTGCTGCAAAGCGTATATCATCGTCTGTATATTGGCTATGGAGTGCTCAAAGCGCCTTCCACCTAGAGCTCCGTACAGCTCGATACTCTTATAGCCTAGCTCTATTGCCTTCTTTACCGCCATAAGGGTATCTGTATCGTCCTTTTCCGGTATACTAGCTATCACCTCGGCATCGTCGGGAAGCTTTTCGGTAAAGGAGTCGAAATCACCTGTAACAATATCCGGCTTTATGCCGAATCTCCTTGCATTGTACAAGCCGCTGTCAGCACATATTATACAGCCGAAACCATCCCAGTAGCCCTCAGTATTATACGGCTCCCTGTCTGGCATATCTCCGCCGGCTATTATTGCACATTTCTTCATTTCAGTTCCCACTCCTTCAGCTGTTTTGCTTCCTCGTACATAGTCTTATAGCTTTCGTGACGACTACTGGATATATCTCCTCTCTCCACCGCCGCAACTACCGCACAGCCCTTCTCACAGATGTGAGCGCAGTCTCTGAAACGGCACTCCTCCGTAAGTCCTTCAAACTCCCGGAAGCAGCCTGCAAGCTCCTCCTTGCGTATGATATCGTACCGGTTGGTATCAAAGGTTGAAAATCCTGGTGTATCTGCTATATATCCGCCTTCGCTGAGCTTGTAAAGCTCAGCATGGCGAGTGGTATGCCTTCCTCTGCCCAGCTTGCGGCTTATCTCTCCCGTGGCTATATTCAGCGTAGGATCGACAGCGTTGAGGAGAGTGGATTTTCCGGCTCCGGAATTGCCCGTAAAGGCACTTATCCGTCCCCGGAGCAGTTCCCTGACAGCTTCCACCGACCCCTCATCGTCATAGCTGACCTCTGCCACGTCTATGCCTATACCCCCGTATATCTCGTGTATAGGACGACTGTCGCCAAGATCAGTCTTAGTGATGACCACCACTGGGGTTATTCCCTTGTACTCAGCTATGGCTATGAACTTGTCAAGTATAAGGTAATTAGGGGCAGGTTCACAGGTAGACACTATAAATATGAGCTGGTCGAGATTTGCAAGAGGAGGTCTGATTATACAGTTTTTGCGTTCGGCTATATCGGCTATAACTCCATTTTCCACCGTTACCCTGTCGCCGACGCAGGGGCTTATCCCTCTGTTGCGGAAAACTCCCCTCGCTTTGCACTCATATATACCGTCAGGGGACTCTACACTGTAGAGTCCCCCTAAGCATTTTATTATTATTCCGCAGAATTTATCTGCCATTGTTAGTTGAACCACTCCCAGACAGTCATGCCGTTGTCCTTTGTTACCCATGAACCGTTAGTGCCGGGCTCATAAGGAGTCCATACATCAGGTGTCCTGTATTCACCGTTCTGTCCAGGTATCCTCTCTTCTGTAGAAGGCTCTGTTACATAAGCCTGTGTCGTTGTTGTTTCCACAGAAACTGTAGTGGCCACTGTTGTTGTCTGAGCAAAGCCATTTACCTGAGTGAGGGCACCGAAGATATCCTCTGAATCAGTTGTATACCTTCCGCTTGCAAAGTCAAAAGTATACGTACCTAAGTGAGCTCTAATTGTGTTTGCGTTATTTGTAAGGTATGCCTCAGCCTTAACATTCTTGCCTGAACCCTTGATGTTTCTTGAAAGACTAGGCCACTCAGGACAGAGAACAGTACCAAGTGATTCAACCGAGGTCTTGCCCTTTTCGTCCTTAAGAATGATATCTACGCTGAATGTTCCCTTTGCGTCTGCTGGGAAGCTAAGTGAGAAGTCTACACTTCCGTCAGGGATAGTACCGTCGCTGACATAGAGTATGATCTCGTCACCTGCTGCTATAACTGTATCCTTTTCAGGCTCCTGACGTACAACGATACCCTCCTTCTCGTAGGATGGCTCTCTCTCTGTTTTTACTTTCAGGTTCTGAAATCCTGCCTTGACAGCTGCGTCCTTGGCAGTCATACCTACATAGTATTCCATTTTTATAGGCTCGGCGTTTGGTCCCATGCTTACATAAAGTATTACCTTTGAGCCCTTGGGGACCTCTTCACCCTCCTCGGGAGATGTCTTGATAACGTAATTAGGCTTTACCTCAGCGTCGGAGGTCTTTCTTATCTCAGCCTCAAGACCTCTTTCGGTAAGCTGCATCTTGGCAAGGTCCGCGTTGAAATCCTTTAGCTTCGGCACCTCAACAGTCTGCATGCCCTTACTTACAGTAACTTTGCATACATCATGGGTCTTAAAGGGTGCATCCTTAGCGATGCTTTGCTTGATGATTACACCCTCGTCAGCCTCGTTGTACTCCGTTTCGCTTACCTCTATATTTAGGTCTTCGCCGTACTTCTGACAGGCTATATTGTAATCCATACCTATGAGCTCAGGCATCTTCTTAACATTCTTGCCAAAGCCATTGGTAAGGTAAGGAAGAAGAAGCGATACTATAAATATAACAGCAACGATTATAACTACAACAACTATAGCAGTGAGCACCGGTATTACCAGTGAGGAACGCTCTTCTTCCTCGTCATCATCGTCATCATCGTTATAATTATTGTAATTGTCCGTATAAGCGTCGTTATACCTCTGGGATACTGAGCCGCCAGAGGAATATCCGCCGCCTGCCCTGCCTGATCCACTGGCACTTCCTGCCAGTGCGGCAGCAACTGCCGGAGCCTTAGCCTTTGAAGCATAGGCATTGGCGACCTCCTGTCTGCTTTCAGACTGTACCTCTGTACCCGCATTACTGTCGAGAATATCCTCAGGCTCCTCGTCCTCCTCGGCATAGTAGCCGAATGATATATGGGGGTCTGCCTTGAAAGCTTCTATATCACTTATCATCTCGGCAGTAGTCTGGTATCTGTCCTCGGGAGCCTTTTCCATAGCTCTGAGTACTATCTCCTCAAGACCATCGGGGATATCAGGATTGATAGCTCTCGGGCGCTCCGGTATATCATGCATGTGCATAACTGCGATAGCAACGGGGTTATCGCTGTCGAAGGGCTTCTTGCCGGTAAGCATCTCGTACATCATAGCGCCTACCGAGTAGATATCGCTCTTAGCGTCAGTAACGTTGCCGCTTGCCTGCTCGGGACTTATATAGTGAACGCTTCCGATGGCCTGATCGGTAGCTGTCTTTCCTTCTTCACGGGCGAACTTAGCAATGCCGAAGTCCATGACCTTGATAGTGCCGTCTGTGAACATCATGATGTTCTGAGGCTTGATATCGCGGTGAACTATGCCTTTGTCATGAGCGTGTTGGAGGGCGCGGAGTATCTGTATAACAAAGTGTACCGTGTCCTTCCATGTGAGGACCTTTTCTTCCTCAATGTACTCTTTCAGCGTAATACCGTCGATATATTCCATAACGATATACTGTATCTTCTCAGAGAAGCCTACGTCGTATATCTTAACGATATTAGGATGAGAGAGCACTGCGATTGCCTTTGACTCGTTCCTGAAACGGCGAAGGAACTCCTCGTTCTCCGCGAATTCCTTTTTCAGTATCTTGATAGCAATCGTTTTGTTGTCGATAACGTCAACGCCTTTATATACCTCTGCCATGCCGCCGACGCCAATAAGCTCTGTTATTTCATACCTTCCGTCGAGCTTCTTGCCAATATTCTTGTCCATTTCCTTTCCTCCTGCATTAGTCAGAAATCACCGCAACGGTAACATTGTCACGGCCGCCCTTGGAGAGCGATAATTTGATAAGTTCGTCTGCAACGTCATCAAAATCGGAATTAAGTATGACATTGTATATTTCATCGTCGCTGCAATAGCCCGAAAGGCCGTCCGAGCACAGCAGCAGACTGATCTTGTCCTCATAATCAAGCATAAACGTGTCAGTAAGCACTGTTTTTTCAACGCCTACCGCTCTTACGAGCATATGCTTCTGAGGGTGTACCTCCATTTCCTCCTCGGTTATCTTACCCTGTTCAAAGAGCACCGAGGCTACATTATGATCGGTAGTGATTTTATATAATCCGGTGTCGGTTATCAGATAAGCTCTGCTGTCGCCGACGTTGGCAATGAAGGCTGTTTTATTGGTGACGAAGGCAGCAACACAGGTCGTACCCATGCCGAAGTTCTTAAAATCGAACCTTGCCCGCGTATATATCACGGAATTTGCTGCCGAGACTGAGGAGATAAGGAGCTTGCGGATATCCTCATCGTTCAGGCTTTCCTTATAGTCAGCCGAGAAGCGCTGGAAGAATTCCTCCACAGCGAGCTCGCCCGCTTCCTTGCCTGCGCGTTCGCCGCCCATACCGTCGCATACGACGGCAAGCACATTATGGCCGAAATATTCGCATCTTACCGCGTCCTGGTTTTCCTCCCGGGTAAGACCGATATCCGTACCGTAGCGAAACCTCAAGTATCCGCACCCCCATTCTGTTTGCTTTGTTTGTCTGCGTCCCGTCTCAACTGACCGCACGCCGCTTCGATATCACTGCCGAGAGTTCTTCTCACGGTAGCGTTTATCCCTCGCCTGCCCAGCTGACTTGCGAACTCGGTAACTCCTGAGCGGGCTGTGTGATAATTTCGTTCCCTAACCTTATTAACGGGGATAAGGTTAACATGGCAGTTCATGCCGCGAAGCAACTTCGCCAGCTTGTCGGCATCTGCTGCAGACGAATTCACACCATCGATAACGGCGTACTCAAAGGTGACACGCCGTCCCGTAGTATCAATATAGTATCTGCAAGCCTCAATGAGGCTGCTGAGATCGTATTTTCTATTAACAGGCATAATAGCGCTCCTGCCCTCATTGTCTGCACAGTGGAGCGAGACTGAAAGGGTGAGCTGTAGCTTTTTATCAGCAAGCTCGTAGATACGAGGTACTATGCCGCAGGTGGAAAGAGATACATGTCGAAGGCTCATATCGTTTCCGTCCTTGTGAGACAGAAGATTTAGGAACTTCATGACATTGTCAAAGTTGTCAAGAGGTTCGCCGATGCCCATGAGCACAACTCCCGAGACCTTTTTACCCGAATCGCGCTCCGTCTCGTAGATCTGAAGCAGTATCTCCGAGGGAGCAAGGCTCCTCACGTACCCTGCGATGGCAGAGGCACAGAAATTACAGCCCATTTTGCAGCCCACCTGAGTTGAAACACAGATACTGTATCCATAGCTGTATTCCATAAGGACAGTCTCCACAAAATTGCCGTCAGAAAGCCTATAAAGATATTTTACCGTATTATCTATAGCAGATTCAAGCTTTTTCTGCATAAATAGTCCATTTATACAAAATTTTTCTTTCAGAGTACTGCGCAATTGGATAGATATATCAGTCATTTTGTCGAAATCAAGGACTCTTTTCACATGGAGCCACTGAAATACCTGTTTAGCACGGAATTTCTTTTCACCTAGGCCAGCGAGGATATCTTCCATTTCTGCCAGATCAAGACTGAGGATATCGGTCTTTTCCAATATATCACCTTACTTTTCTGAATTTGGAAATAAAAAAGCCGCTGCCGTATTCAGGCGGCATAAGAGTTGCCATATTTCCGTATCTTCGACCGAGCATATCCGGCAGCTCAACCGCTTCTATTTCGGTATGCTCCTGGAGAAGCCTTTCACAGACCTCCTCGTTCTCGGCTTTCCTTACCGTACAGGTAGAATAGACGAGAGTACCGCCGGCTTCAAGATAACTGAGCGCGTTGCTCACTATTTTATATTGTATATCCGGAAGCCCCGCAAAGTCCGAAAAGCTCTTGTACTTTATCTCTGGCTTGCTGCCGATGACTCCCAGTCCCGAACACGGGACGTCGCAGAGTATCTTACTGAACTTGGGAAGCTCTGCATTGAACTTTGAAGCGTCTCCTGCCGCTGCCTTTATATTTGTAAGGCCCAGTCTCTCAGCACCCTTCCGTATGAGCTCTGCACGCTTTTCATGAAGGTCGAAGGCGAATATCTCACCCCTGCCGTTCATGAGCTCCGCCATCGTGAAGGTCTTACCTCCCGGAGCCGCACATATATCAAGAACTCTGTCCTGCTCAGTGGGAGCTAAAGCCAGGCAGCAAAGCTGCGAGGCAATCCCCTGAACGTGAAAAAAGCCCTTATTAAAGGCGTCTGTCGCGGTGACGTCTCCGCTCTGTACTGTAAAGCAGCTATCGATAAGCTTTTTAGCTTCGATTCCGCCCAGAGCCGCAAGAAATTCCTCTTCTGTACATCTAATCGTATTGACCCGTAGATATGTGACAGATTTTTCCAGAGAAGCTGAAAGGAATCTCTCCGCAGCCTCGCTGCCGTAATCCTCAGTAAGACTTTTTACAAGCTCTTCCGGTGCCGAATACTTCACAGAGGCAGCCATTGTATTGTCCTTAGGAAGCTTAAGTTCCTTTCCACTGCGGATAAAGCTGCGCAGGACTGCATTCACCATTCCCGAAGCGCTTGCCTTGCGGAATTTCTTCGCAAGTGCTACACTCTCGTTTACCGCAGCACTGTCGGGCACGCTGTCCATGTACATTATCTGATAAACGCCACAGCGCAGTATATTTAGGACTATGCTGTCCAGCCTGTCTATGGGACGTGAACTGAGTCCGCTGATTATATGGTCAAGGGTGATTCTGCGCTCGATAACGCCGTAGTATATGGCCGAGCACAGCTTCCTGCCCCTTTCGTCAAGGTCTGATGTCTTCAGACCGCTGTCAAGCTGCAAATTCGAATAGCTACTGCTGACGAATGTTTTGTCGAGAAGCTTTACAGCAAGATATCGGGGATCTGTCATTATCTTCTTCTTACTGAAAGGAGAAGCCTGAGAAGCTGGATCATAGAAGATACAAGACTTGCAACATAGGTAAGAGCTGCTGCCTTGAGTACCTTCTGTGCATGAGGCACCTCAGCCATTTCGAGTATACCGTCGCGCTCAAGAGTCTTGAGCGCTCTGTCACTGGCATTGAATTCGCATGGAAGCGTAACTATCTGGAAAACGACAACTGCCGCAAACATTGCGATAGAAAGGTATATAAGAGGCGTACCTATCGTAAGGCTGCTCAGTATACAGCCAATAATAAGAACGAGATACCAGAAACGTGAGCAGATATTGGTTATCGGAACAAGCTTTGTTCTGAGCAGGATAGGACCGTAGTTCTCAGCGTGCTGACAGGCATGACCGCACTCGTGTGCCGCAACTCCGATAGCTGCAACAGATGTCTGTCCATAGACTGTATCGGAAAGCCTTACCACATTTGAACTGGGATCGAAATGGTCACTGAGATTTCCTGAGATATGCTCTATCCTAATGTTGTGAAGTCCGTTGGAATCAAGTATCATTCTTGCCACCTGATCTGCCGTCAGACCTCTTGAATTGTTTACCTTGCTGTATTTACTGAAAGTGGCTTTTACATTTATCTGCGCTATCAACGGTATAATAATCATCGCAAGGAACAAAAGTAGGTATTTGCCGTAGTTTCCTCCTGATGAACGGTAACCGTAATAGCTGCCGTAATCCATCAAAGCAGCTACTGCTAAACTCATTGTATACATTATTTTTCCTCCTTATGCGAGTATCTCTCCCTCTGTGAGCTTTTTGCCCCTGAGGAAGTCTTCTGTGTTCATTCGTTTTTTGCCCTCAGGCTGTACCTCGCGGAATATAACCGCGCGTCCGTCGCCGCATTTGACGGCAAACCTCTTTGTATCAACAACAGCACCATTGCTGGCGTTGTAATTGTCCTCAGCTATCTCAGACCTGAATACCTTAAGGCGCTTTCCCTCCAGCATTGCAAAGCCTGTTACTCCGCGTATGGTATTGTGTACCTCAGCGGCTGTTTTATTGAAATCGAGAGCACTCATCTCCTTTTTTATCATGGGAGAATAGCAGCTCAGGCTGTCATCCTGCACCTCGGGACTGAGTGTGCCCTTTTCCAACGCATCTATAGTCTCAGCAAGCACCTCGCCACCCATAGCAGAAAGCCTTGCGTAGAGTTCCTCAAAGGTCTCGTTCTCGCCGATATACGTTTTTTTCTTTATGAGCATATCGCCTGTGTCGAGCCCCTCGCTCATCTGCATCGAGGTCACTCCCGTCTCTTTTTCCCCGTTCAGGAGCACCCAGTTTATGGGAGCAGCTCCCCTGTACTTGGGCAGGAGCGATGCATGGATATTTATACAACCGTATTTAGGCAGCTCCAGTATCTCCTTTGGAAGTATCTGTCCGTAAGCCGTTACAACTATCAGCTCCGGAGCAGCCTCTCTGAGTATCCTCATAGCCTCATCGGCGTCCTCTCCCTTTCTGAGAGAGATAGGCTGATATACCGGTATGCCATACTCAAGCGCCGCAGCCTTTACAGGAGTCGGTATAAGCTTATACCCTCTGCCCTTTGGTTTGTCAGGCTGTGTGAACACCGCTGTCACCTCATGTCCACTCTCTGCAAGAGTACGCAGACAGGGTACTGCAAATTCGGGTGTTCCCATAAAAATTATTTTCATTTCTTAGTCTCCTCGGGTACGAAGAATTCTTCAACTATCTCCGTAAATACATGACCGTCAAGGTGGTCGTTCTCATGGCAGGTACACTGAGCACCAAGGTCTGTGAAATCGCGCTCGAACCAGTTGCCGTTCCTGTCCTGAGCCTTAAGGCGGCATTTTGCCGGTCGGGTTACATAGCCCCATACATTAGGGCATGAAAGGCACCCCTCCTGTACTCTCTGCTTGCCCTCTATGCTTATCACCTCGGGGTTTATCGCCTCTATGATATCCTCTTCGCTGAGGTGCATGATAAAAAGCCTGCGGCATACGCCTATTTGAGGAGCGGCAAGTCCCACTCCCTCAGCCTTGTTCAGTGTCTCATGCATATCGTCAAGGAGCTGTGCCAGCTTCTCGTCAAACTTCTCCACAGGCTTGCATACCTTGTGGAGTATCTCATCCTTATCAGTCAATATTCTTCTTAAAGCCATTTTACCATATCCTTCTTTATACGCCCACATCGCCGTTTATATCGGCGTACAGGGCTATGTTTTTCATCTCTTTAAGCTTCGACGCACCTATGAGCACCCCACTTATGAAGCCTCTCATCTCGGCGTTGTTCTTGCATTTCATTATTATCCTGTAGCGGTACTTACCGTTCATTCTGCCATAGGAGCAACGCACAGGCCCCAGCACCCTCACGGGAGTTTTCGGCTTGAGATCCCTGAGATTTCCGTTCATGAGACTCAGCACAGCCTCAGCGCCGAGTCTTGCAGATATGTCCTCATTTCCTGAAAAGCAGAATATGCACATATCACACAGCGGCGGGAATATCATTGCACGGCGTATGGCTATCTCCTCATTGTAGAAGCCCCTGTAGTCCTGAGCCGCTGCAAGATTCATAATGTAGTGCTCAGGGATAAAGGTCTGGAGTATGGCGCGTCCGCTGCGCTCACCGCGTCCTCCCCGTCCCACCACCTGAGTGATAAGTGAGAAGGTCCGCTCATAACTGCGGAAATCCCCTGCATACAGCGATTTATCCACGGAAAGGACTCCCACCAGCGTAACGTTAGGAAAATCAAGTCCCTTTCCTATCATCTGAGTGCCTATCATTATATCGTATCTGCCCTCTCGGAAATCCGTGAAGCTCTTCTCGTAGGAATAACGGGAAAAAGTTGTATCTGCGTCCATACGGAGAATCCGCGCCTCCGGAAAGAAGGTGGAAAGTTCCTCCTCCAGTTTCTGCGTACCGAAGCCCATATTCTTCAGGCGCTTCGAGCCACAGGACGGGCAGGTATCAACAGGCTCGCTAACGTAACCACAGTAATGACACATCAACTTGTTGTTCTTCTTGTGGTATGTCAGAGGCACAGAACAGTTGGGGCAGTACACAGGCTGATAGCAGTCGCAGCAGCTAATTATGGTATGATAACCGCGCCTGTTCAGCAGAAGTATAGACTGCTCCCCATTTTTCAGGTTGGCGCTTATCTCCTCAGCCAGTTTGCGGCTGAATTCAGTGCGATTGCCTGTCTCTCGCTCAAGGTTCATATCTATGATACTTACCTCCGGGAGTGGTGCATTCTGATACCTTTCCTTCATTTCGAGAAGTCTGTAAGCTCCCCTTTCGGCAAGATAATAGCTCTCGATAGAAGGTGTTGCCGAAGCCAGCAACAGTGACGCACCGTGATGCGCACAGCGCTGCTTTGCGATATCGTGTGTATGATACCGTGGCGAGCTATCCGACTTGTAGGAGCGCTCGCCCTCCTCATCTATAATGATGAGTCCTATATTACTGAGAGGTGCAAAAACAGCACTCCTCGTACCTATTACGATATCCGCGTCGCCCCGTTTTATTCTCTTGTATTCGTCAAGTCTTTGTCCGAGAGAGAGACCGCTGTGTATAACAGCCACTCTTTCGCCAAAAAGCGAACGAAAGCGCTTTAGGGTCTGGGGAGTAAGACCTATTTCCGGTATGAGCAGCATCGCCTGTCTGCCCATTTTCACTGTATCGTCTATAAGCTTCTCAAATACGGAAGTCTTGCCGCTGCCGGTAACGCCGTGAAGCAGAAATACCGCCGGTTTTCTTTCGTTCAGCTGTGCGAGGACGGTGTCTCTTGCGTTCTGCTGCTCAGCCGAAAGAACTATATCCTCAGGGCTTCTATCCTCGCCGTCTTCTCCCTCGACTTTCCTGAGCACCTCCGCCTCATACTCCTCAGCCGCACCGTTTGCACAAAGTCGCTTGATGACAGATTCGGTGATTCCGCACATATAGGCGGCTTCACGCACAGATGCCGCACCGTATTCCTCAAGGAAATCCGCCGCTTTCTTCTGCTTGGGAGTAAGGTCGAAGCTCTCGGGAGAGCTTAAATACTTATCTGAAAGACGGACCATTCTCACAGCTGCGTCGCCTACCGTCTGCCTGAAGACGTTGTCCGATTCAAGGGCACCTGCGTCGCAGAGCTCGTCTGAGAGCCGCCTTCCGTTTTCTATGATATGCTCCTCAATAATCCTATTCAGCTCTCTGCTGTCAGCAGTACATGAAAGTGTTTGCAGTAGCTCCGCTGCCGCAGGGCTGATAGAAGCAGTATCCGTGAAATTCTTAACAATCCTGAATGTTTCTTTTGCACTTACACTCATTGCAGGCGGAAGCATACACTTCACCGCGTCGAAGTATGTGCAGAAGGTGTTCTCGCGCAGATAAAAGGCAAGTCTCAGAAGCTCACCGGATATGACTGGCTCCTCGTCCACAAGTGACACAAGGGATTTAAGTCCGCCGGCGCTTCCATCCGTAAGCTTCATAACAACGCCTATCCTGCGCGTGTTGCCCTTTCCGAAAGGGACCAGCACCCGACAGCCGCAGGCAATTTTTGCCGCAAGTCTCCCGGGAACAGAATAGCTGAACAGCATATCAAAGGAATAGGCTGTTCCGCTGACTGCGGTCTCCGCGATAAGGGGCATTATTCGTTGTTCTGCGGAGCAGAGCTGACTATCTTGCACTTACCGCTGGCAAGCTCCTCAACAGCAGTCTTTACAGGCTTCTCTTCGAGAGTCTCGCCCTTGTCATAAAGCTCCTCCGAAATCTGTCTTGCTCTCTTCGCAACAGCGATAACGAGTGAATAACAGCTCTCGTTCTTTGTGATAATCTGATTTACTGCGGGTCTAAGCATTTTTCAACACCTCTTCTATAATATCTCCCGAGTAGTCCACTTTAAGCTGTTCTCCGCGTATCACAGCAAAGAAATCACTTATTGCGTCCTCAAGGGCGTCATTGACTATAACATAATCGTATTTCTCAGCCTGCGATATCTCCCACGCAGCCTTGGAAACACGTTCTTCTATTACCTCGTCGGCCTCAGTGCCGCGCTTTTTCAGTCTGCGGCGAAGCTCTCCTATCGAAGGCGGAACTATAAATATGAACACAGCGTCGGGACGCTTTTCACGTATCTTCATAGCGCCCTGAGGCTCTATTTCAAGTATAACGTTAAGTCCCTGTTCCAGTCTGCCATCCACCTCACTGGCAAGTGTACCATAAAGGTTCTGGCAGTACTCAGCGTGTTCGATGAACTTACCGTCAGCAACGCGTTGCTCAAAGTCCTCACGAGTGAGAAAGTGGTAATTCACGCCATCCTTCTCTCCTTCACGTGGAGCTCTTGTAGTAGCGGATACCGACACAGCAAAGCGCTCGTCCTTCAGTATCTCCTCCAGCATTGTGCCCTTTCCGCAGCCTGATGGTGCGGAAAAAACTATCAGTCTGCCCTTATTCATTTTCTTCCGAACCTCCCGAACCGTTTATTCTTGCAGCAAGAGTTTCAGTGATAAGGGACGAAAGTATTATATGACCGCTGTCCATTACCAGAACTGCTCTTGTTTTTCTTCCGTAAGTAGCGTCTATAGCTCTACCGTCATCGCGGGCTTCCTGTACAAGTCTCTTTATAGGAGCTGACTCAGGGCTCACTATAGTCACTATTCTCTCGGCAGAGACCATATTTCCGTAACCTATATTTATCAGCTTCATGGCATTACTCGATATTCTGTATCTGCTCGCGGATCTTCTCAATCTCAGCCTTCATGTCCACAACGACCTTTGTGACGTTGAGATCCTGAGCTTTTGAGCCGATAGTATTGACCTCACGATTCATTTCCTGCACTATGAAATCAAGCTTTCTGCCCACTGCGTCATCGCCTGCCAGCATATTCTCAAGCTGTGATATATGACTTCTCAGGCGTACAGTTTCCTCATCAACAGCGATCTTCTCCGCGAATATCGCAGCCTCGGTGAGTACTCTCTGCTCGTCTATATCCCTGCCTTCAAGGACCTCGGTGAGCTTCTTGTACAGCCTGTTCCTGTAATTCTCCACTGTCTTCGGCGAGAGCTCCTCCACTTTTGCAACCATAGCAAGTATGCCCTCAGCCTTGTCGGTTATATCAGCCTTTAAACGTTCGCCCTCAATCTGACGCATTTCGACAAATTTCCCAATAGCCTCTTGTGCAACCCTAGAGACGTCTTCCCAGACCTGTTCCTCGTCATCGGGAGTTTTCTGTATATTGAAGATATCCGGGAGCTTCATCAGCTTTGAAAGTGTGATGTCGTCATCTACTCCGAGGTCCGCTGCAATGCCTCTAAGGGCGTTCACATATCCCTCTGCAGCACCCTTATTTACAGCAATCTCAGTATCCTTTCCCTCGATGTTGTTGATAGTGACGGCTATCTCAACCTTTCCCCTGGATATGCCTGCCTTCAGCAGTGCTTTGAGCTTTTCGTCGATATAGCTGTATGTTCTCGGAACTCTTGATGAGTACTCATAATATCTATGGTTAACGGAGCGTATCTCAACAAGGATATCTCTTCCGTTCAATATCTGCTGGGCTCTTCCATAGCCTGTCATACTTCTTAGCACCTTATCGCCTGCTTTCCTCTTACTTAAATTAAATGTATTTTTTCGCATAAAAATGCTATTATAATATTATAACATCTTATGTGCAAAAATGCAAGCATTTTCTGAAAATATCGGGGCAGCTTCACTGCTCCAGAGTACAAAAAAGCTGCACGGCTTAGCCGCGCAGCTTTAATAGTATTATTTACCACTAATTACTTAGTAGGATCAAGAGATGAGATCTTGTGGAGGAGGAACTCCTGGATGCGGAGAGCATCGTTAGCAGTAATTCCTGCACTGCTTGTATCTACATCTGCATTAGCCTGACCCTGAGCTGTGATAGCCTTAGCATCTGTACCGCCGAGACCATACTTGTTCGGGTTAGCAAGCGACTGCATGATAAGAACAGCATCTGACATATCTACATCGCCGTCGCAGTTAGAGTCGCCCCACTTAGTAACAGAAGCAGAAGTACCGCCGTCAGTTGTGGTTGAAGTAGTTGTTGTGTCCTTAGTTGTAGTCGAAGTTGTAGTTGTGTCCTTAGTTGTGGTTGTAGTTGTTGTAGTTGTAGTAGTAG
>JAGCWY010000139.1 GCA_017961625.1 Ruminococcus sp.
ATATTTGGTAATTTGATTATATCACTAAAAACAGCTGCACGCAAGTTATTGTTGTGCAGTTTGTTTTTTTGCTATAAAATTTGGGGCCTCTTTACGAGGCCCCGTGTTCGTTTGGGGGACTGAGTTTTTTTACAGCCCCTTTAGTATTTTATTGTTATGCAGACGCTTCTGAACCGCCTGCTGCTTCGCCGCCTGATGCCGCACCTCCGTTATCTACCGGAGCCTGAGCTTCACCACCGCCGGAACCTGTTCCTGCATTGCCTTCTGTGGGCACGGGAGGAGTTTCAGTACCGCCTGCCGATCCGCCGGAGCCTGTTCCTGCATTGCCTTCTGTGGGTGTAGGAGGAGTTTCGGTACCGCCTGCTGAATTGCCAGCTCCTGTTCCTGTACCGGTTTCGTTACCTGTACTTGTACCAGTTCCATTTCCTGTACTAGTTCCGTTACCTGTGCCTGTTCCATTGCCTGTACCGTTTCCTGTACCTGTACCGCCTGCAACGGAGCTTACAGTTGTGGTAGTCTGAACATAATATTCATTCGGGTAGACGCCTGTAGGAATCCTCTGATCCACAAAATATCTTGAGCCTGAGGTGACCTCTATAGTATAATTTGTTCTTGTGGTTTTTGAGACTGTTGTAGTACGCGATGTTCTTACAACGGAAATATCATTTAGAGTAGTTGTTACGACAGATGTAGTTACGTTCGTTACAGCGCTTGTCCCGTTGTTTAGTTTTTCACGTCCGAAGCTGGATATCACCTTTTCCGAAGGCGTGAGAGGGAACATTACAAAGAATGAAAGTATAGCCGCTGCAAGAGCGATGAAACATCCGCACGAAACAAGTGTTATCTTAGTGGAGTTTTTCAGATTGCTGAAAAATCCGTTTCCTTTACTCATTTAATTAACACACTCCTGTATCATAGATGTTTTTATTATACAATAAATGTCGTAAAAAGTCAAGCCTGAGTATTTCTGCGTTTGTGACAGAAAAATGAAAAATTCCCCGTATAAAGAACTTATGACTTTATACGGGGAAAGATTTATTGTTTCTTTTTCAGTTTTACAAGTTTATAGATGAAGAGTTCAAGGGAAATAAGACCAATAACAGCAGCTCCGGCAATAAGAGCAGTCTTTGCGACGCCGTCGGAGTTTTCAGACTTGCTTTCATTGTCTTCCTTCTGCTTTGCTGCCTTGGTTGTAGTTTTTTCCGTTTTATCCTTGGAGCTTTTAGATGTTGTTGTCTTTTCATCATCATCAGTCTTTTTGCTGCCGGAATGATGCTCTGTCTGTATTCCTTCATCGGTGGCTGTCTGTGCTGTGAAGCCTGCCAGCCATGCAAGTGAAGCGTTCCAGTTTATGGTACATTCGTTTACCGACCATGCCTCGATATTGTCAAGATAACATTTCTGTGGAGCTATCTCTCCCTTTTTCCAGCCTGAGCCCTGAACCCACGGGTCCTGCATACCTGAATTCGGACCGCCGCACATTACGCCGTTTGGTGCTTTAGGGAATGTCTCGTCAATTTGCTTTGCCCAATAGCGGTGGTGAGGATACTCTATAGCGTGGGTACCATAGCCTGTAACATAAGAATAATCCATTGCGTTCCTACCGAGTATGTAATCCATACCGCCTATAGCTCCGTCGAGGTACTGTTCCTCGTTTGTCAGCAGATAAGCGTAAGCCATAACTATGGAATTATCGGTAACAAATGAGTTTGAGCCCCATATATAACCTTGATCGCTATCGTTGTATGCAAGAGTGCTCTGACCGTATGGGAGACCATAGCCCTGATTCTCCTCCAGCGATATAAAGCGATCTGCTGCGGCGATAACGGCTTCATTTATTATCTCAACGTCACCCTTATCGAATTTTTCCGAGTTTAGTGCGGCGCTTAGTGTTGCAAGAGCTCCTGTATTGCCCCAGTCGAAGCTGCCGACCGTGTCTACGCTCTCTCCGCCTCCGAGAGATGAAGGTACGTCAAGGAAGAACTTATTTTCTGTTGCTTCATCGTAGTAGTCTTCATTGCCTGTGGTTATAAAAAGCTCAAGAGCAGCCCAGCAGAATTCGTCCTCCACATCGTCATCACCATAAGCTCCGCCGCCTACAGATTCGTCAAGAGGAGCGTACATAGCAGGATGCTTTTTTGCAGCCTTGAAAGCGTTTTCGGCAGCTTCAAGACATTCGGATGCGAAATCTTCGTCAATATCCTTCCAGAGTCTTGCTGCTTGAGCACCGCAGGCTGCAAGATTAAGAGTTGCAGCTGTCGTGGGAGGCTTTACGATACGTTTCATATCGTCATCTGCAGGAGCTATGCCAAGGGCTGTCCATTTTTCGTCATGGGCTTTATGGTAAGCCATGCCCTTGTAGTCTCCGCTGTCAACTATCATTTTCAGCATCCATTCCATTTCCCAGCGGCTCTCGTCAAGAAGGTCGGGGATGCCATTGCTGTTTTCGGGGATAAGCATTGTACCGTCTGCATAAGCCTCTTCAAAGCCGTATTTAACAGCAGTTTCGTACTGATTCTGCATGAGCCAGAGGGAGAAGCCACCGTTTACCACGTATTTCCCGTGGTCACCAGCGTCATACCAGCCACCGGTAACATCTATTGAACCGCTGCTTCCGCTGTAGCCCCATGTGTGCTCTATCTCAGCCATATCCTTTGGGTGACCTGCTGCACGGGCAAGTGCAGATGTATCGCCTGAGGATATGTATTCACTTTCAATCTCTATGCCGCTTCTGTTCTGATAGAAGTAGTTCAAAGAATCGTAAAGCAGGGAGGAATATTGCTGTGATCCGCCTATTATGAATTCTCGGCTTTCAGAGCCGTCTTCCGCTTCTATATAGTAGGTGCCTTCCTTTTTTAGGTCGCTGAAATCAAGAAGGTGTACCTCGTCACTGGAGTCTTTATCAGTTCCGTATGGAGTGCTCTTGCCGGTGTATACGGTCATCCCCGATTCGTCTTTTACCTCGAAGCCTAAAGCCTTCTGTGAATCGCTGAGAAGGGTCGCTCTCTTTGCTCTGTCCGGGAAATAGCATACCTGATTGGTGAGTATCCCAGCTCTTTCGTAAAGTGAGCTCTCGGGATAGTCGTTCTCGTCGCTTGTTAGGTCGACAAGTGACATATTATCGAACTTTATTTCAGTGCCGGCAGGGAAGCAATCACCGTTAGTGTACTTACCGTCACCGCCGAGGTGAAAAGCCCATTCCGCAACGTCAAGTGACTTGCTGGCGGTAAAAGTAACATCTACCTTCTTAGTCTCGTTTTTGCCAATCTGTATACAATCCCATGTGCTGTTGAAGTCGGGACCGTTATCTGACATCATATTGTGCCATATTTCAACATCACCGTCGAGATTGCCTATCTTGGTGTAATACTTTCCGCTTTCTGAGGGGGTTATCTCGTAGGATACCTTATACTTATGACCTGAAACAATCTTAAGTCCTCTGTGCCTAAACTGGCAGTCCCACCTGTCATCACCGCCTCTAGATGCTCCGCCTGGGTTTACGATAGTAACAGTGTAGACACCTTTGCTTATGTCAAAATCCATTTCTCCCGGTGCTGATTCGACAATATGCCACGGGAGACCGACTCCGTTTTCAAAATCCGTCTGTCCAAGCTGCTGACCTGCATTTGCTGTGAGAGCTGTAAAACTCATTCCGACCGGTACAATCGCTGAAGCAGCAATGACCGCTGCTGCAGCCGCGGATAAAGCCCTGACAGAAAGATCTGTTTTCTTTCTCATAGTAATATCCTCCTATTTCTGCAATTTTCAACTTATACTTTAATACTTTTTCATTATAATGTAAAGCAGGCAAGCAGAAAGTTTACAAATTAGCCTTTTAAAACGGCAATTTGCTCATTAATTTTATCTAAAACAGCAATATTTAGTTGAATAAGACTATTTATGGGAGGTCGTGTAAAAAACAGCAAAATTTGGCAAGCTAAACTCTTGATTTCTCATGTTTGGTGTGATATAATGTCTTAATGTGGAGTAATCTACAAAAATTGATTTTATTTGTGGAGCTTTGATATGAATCATATTTTTTATATCATCGGAAAGAGCGCTTCTGGAAAGGACACCATGTACAGCCGCATAGTTTCGGAACTGGGACTTTTGCCAATTGTGCTCTATACTACCCGTCCTGCAAGAAATAACGAACAGGAAGGGGTAGAGTACCACTTTGTTGACGATGAGCGCTTCTGTGAGATGGCTGCGAACGGTCAGGTCATCGAATCGCGTACATACTCTACCTGTCACGGCGAATGGACATATTTCACAGCTGCTGACAGTATTGAAAATGATAAGGGTGATTGTGCAGGTATTGGTACTGTTGAATCTTATGTACGGATAAAGGAATACTGCGGCGACGGAGTCGTTGTCCCCATATACATTGAGGTCAGTGATGAAGTGCGTTTTTTGCGTGCTGTTGAGCGTGAGAAAAAACAGCTCCAGCCGAAGTATGCAGAGCTTTGCAGGCGATTCCTTGCCGATAACGAGGATTTTTCCGACGAAAAGCTGGCTGAAGCAGGAATAGACATTAGATTTGACAACAACGGCACTGCTGAAGAGTGCTTTTTAAAGATAAAAAAATATATATCTGAGATCCGCAGAGATCGTTTAAAGTAATTTTCGCATATGGAAGTGGAATAGGGAGGTTTATTGTGGAAGCTGAAAAGAATTATGACAGCTGCGCAAAAAGAACTATGATAATCGGCGGTGGTGTTGCGGCAACAATGCTTCTGAACGAGATATTCAACGCTCAGAAGTCGCCTTATACCGACGACAAGTATTCGGCGCAGTTCAATCCGGTATGTATCATTGACAACGATCCTGCCAAGCTTGGCAAGGAGATACTCGGCGTAAAGGTCGTAGGAAGATCCGAGGAGATCGTTAAATTTGCTGAGGAATACGAGATAGAGCAGCTTATTCTTGCTATACCCTCGCTCACATCAGACGAGAGAAAAGCTATAATTGATATCTGCAATGAGACGAAGCTACCGCTCAAGATAGTTCCTTTTATAGGAAATCTCATTCTTGATGATTCGTCAACACTTCTTGGACAGGTCCGCGACATCAAGGTCGAGGAGCTCCTTGGAAGAAATCCGATTAAGTTCGACAATAAGGACATCAAGGAATTCATAGGTGGAAAGGTTTGTATGGTAACTGGCGGCGGCGGAAGCATCGGTTCAGAGCTTGTACGTCAGATTGCAAGATATAATCCGAAGCAGATAATTATTGTTGATATCTACGAGAATAATGCTTATGAGATACAGCAGGAGCTTGTTATGGAGTACGGCGACGAGCTGAATCTAGTTACGCTTATCGCTTCTGTCCGCGATTATTTCCGCATAAATCAGATTTTTGAGAGATACAAGCCTCAGATTGTTTTCCATGCGGCTGCTCACAAGCACGTACCGCTTATGGAATGCTCTCCTATGGAGGCTATAAAGAACAATGTCATAGGAACTTTCAATGTAGCTACTCTTGCTCAGTACCACGATGTACAGAAGTTCGTTATGATATCCACGGACAAGGCTGTTAATCCTACAAACGCTATGGGCGCTTCAAAGCGTTGCTGCGAGATGATTGTTCAGTACCTTTCACAGCAGAATGAAGGAACAACAGAGTTCGTTACCACACGTTTCGGAAATGTTCTCGGTTCAAACGGTTCGGTAATTCCTCTCTTCAAGAAGCAGATAGAGCAGGGTAAGCCTGTAACTGTTACCCATGAGGATATAATCCGTTACTTTATGACTATACCCGAGGCTGTAAGTCTTGTTATGGAAGCTGCTGCTATAGCTCATGGCGGCGAGATATTCGTACTTGATATGGGTCAGCCTGTCAAGATAGTCACACTTGCTGAAAACCTTATAAGAATGTACGGAAAGGTGCCTTACAAAGATGTGCCTATCGTATTCACCGGACTTCGTCCCGGCGAGAAGATAAAGGAAGAGCTCCTTATGATGGAGGAGGGACTGAAAAAGACCTCCAACAAGCTCATATTTATCGGCAAACAGATAGATATCGATGAGGATCACTTTGCGTCAAGACTCAAAAAGCTTCGTGACGCGGCTCAGCTCAATGACGAAGAGGTTGCTATTCAGGCTCTTCACGAGATGGTACCAACTTTTATCACTCCGGAAGAATTCAACCGCAGAGAGCTTGTACATGAAGCCTCTAAAAAATAATAAAGCACAAAACTGCACTCCGGCATTTGGCTGAAGTGCAGATTTTTTTACAATAATATAATATAATATTGACGTTTTTTGCGAAATCTGTTATAATTAATATAAGTATACATATTATAATGTCTGAAAGGGATATTACAACTTCTTACGGAGATGATTTTTTGACCGGAACACAGATTACAACTGAAACGGCTACGGCAGCATCAGCCGCAGTTACGACCACAGAAACTACTGTGAATGAGATAGTCGGAAGTATACAGGAATCGGTGGAAAAGACCTCGGGTCTTCTTGCGAACAGTATAGAATATATCAAAAATGCTCTTCCGCTTATAATTATGGCTTTGACGATACTTATCATAGGTATACTGATTTCAAAGCTCATAGCCAAGATAGTAGGGAAAGCAGTCTCTAAGTCAAATGTCAACGGAGCGGCCAAGAGCTTCCTTGTGTCGCTTATAAAGATAATACTTTACATCGCTGTTGTGATAATGGCTCTGTCTGTACTTAAGGTTCCAATGTCATCCATAATAACCATACTTGGTGCAGCAGGACTTGCTATAAGCCTTGCGCTGCAAAACTGCCTGTCAAATCTCAGCGGTGGTTTTATTATTCTTTTCACTAAGCCCTTTACTACAGGCGATATAATAGAGCTTGATAACTCAGTGGGTACGGTCAGGGATATAGGCATATTCTATACAAAGATAAACACCTTTGACGGAAAGACCGTATTCCTTCCCAACGGTAAGGTCACTGACGCAAAGATAGTCAACTACACCGAAACTCCCACAAGACGCATAGATCTCAATTTCAACATAAGTTATGATTCGGATTTCCGCAAAGCAAAGGAAATCATACTTGACATTATCTCAGCCGATAAGGTCATACTGAAATCTCCTGAGCCTGTTGTACGTATGAGTTCACATAACGACAGTTCTATAGGCGTTGACGTGCGTATATGGGTGAACAACGACGATTATATGACAGAACGTTATAATATGACAGAAGCCGTCAAGGCGGCATTTGATGAAAACGGTATCGAGATACCCTTCAATCAGATAGATATCCATGTAAAGGACAAAGTTTAATGTCAGAACAAAAGAAAAAAGAAGATAGCAAAAAAACAAAAAAACCAAAGGGAAAAAAGAAAAAGAAACATATATGGCTTTGGGTACTTCTGCTGCTGGCAGTATGGTGGTACAATAACTATACTCTCAAGGTTACAAAGGAAGAGTTTGTATCTGATAAGGTAGCCTCGAAGGTGAGGATAGCGATAATAAGCGATCAGCACGCAACGAAATATGGTATCAGTAACGAGACTATATTCAGCGCTATTGAACGCGCCGAACCCGATATTGTATTTGTTATCGGAGATATGTATACCAGCGGGAGTAGCTGGGAACTGATTCATAAGCCAGTTGACCTTACCGCTGAGTTTGTGTCGGCAGGATATCCTGTATATTGTGTAACAGGCGAGCACGATTACGATGACAGATATGTTTCCGAGCTGAAAAAAGCAGGAGCAAAGGTATTGGACTATTCTGATGATACAATAGAGATCAGGGGCAATAGCTTTAGAATTATCGGTATTGATAATGTATATTACAGTCCAACTTTTGATTTGAGGAATGAGTATACCCTCGACGACAACAGCTTCAATATACTTCTAGCCCATATACCGAACTATGAGAAATTTGCGGAATTCGGAGCAGACCTTACGCTGTGCGCCGATACTCACGGTGAGATGGCTCAGCTTCCCTTTGGCGGAGGACCGCTTTACAGCTCTGACAAGGACGTATTTCTTCCAAAGCTTCTTCACAAGGAGCTTGATATATATGACAAAGGATTTTTTGACTACGACGGCGGAACAATGTTTATAACATCGGGCATTGGAGTATATCCTGTGCCTGTGCGTTTCAACAACCGTCCGGAAGCAGTCATTATGGATATCAGACCTAAGGGGTGAATGAATATGAGCAGAATCACGGATATTGCTGTTATAGGCGGAGGAGCATCCGGACTTGCTGCGGCTATTGAAGCAAAGAACATCATGCCACAGGCAAGGGTAGTTATTCTTGAAAAACTTGATCGGGTAGGCAAGAAAATTCTTGCAACTGGTAACGGCAGATGTAATCTCAGCAATATCAATATGAGTCCCGAGCATTATCATGGAAGCGTTAGGAATGCAATGAGGATAATAATGTCAACTCCGCCGGCAAAGGAGTTTTTTGGCAGTCTCGGCGTTATCTGCTCTGCAGACCCGAAGGGCAGGATATACCCGAAGAGCAACACCGCTTCAACAGTGCTTTCAGCACTGAGACTGCGTGCGGCAGAGGTTGGTGTTACAGAGCGCTGTGGCTTTGAGGCTAATTTTATTGAGAGCGCACCTGACTGCTTCCGTATATCCTCGACTTCCGGAGAGAAGTATCCCTGCAAAAGGGTAATAGTTGCGGCAGGCGGCTATGCAGCTCCTCAGTTCGGCACTGACGGAAGCGTGATTCGTCTTCTTCGCAGTAAAGGCTGTCATACAACTAAGATATGTCCTGCAGTAGCGCCGCTAAGAGTGCGCCCTGAGCTTCTTAAAGGGCTTAAGGGCATACGTGCCAAGGGCAGGGTAACTGCTTACTCGGGAGGTATGTTCCTCAAGGAGGAGGCAGGGGAGATACAGTTTACGGACAGTGCTCTGTCAGGTATCTGCGTTTTCAATATGGCTCATCTTGTTTCGCAGTACGATGGAAAGCTGACTCTCAGGCTCGACCTCGCAGCGGATATGGATACCGAGCAGCTTGTGGGCTATCTGCGAGTGATACAGTATCAGCGTGGAAAGCATACCACAGAAGAGCTGCTGACAGGACTATTTCCAAGAAATCTTGCTCTGTACCTTACAAAGCGCTCCCTTGGACGCTCACTAACTGACGATATAGCCTCCCTTAAGGATTCAGATCTCAGACAGGTTGCTCAGCTGGTCAAGAACCTTGATTTCGACGTACTCGGCAGTGCTCCTTGGAAGGAAGCGCAGGTGACCTGTGGTGGCATAAGCGGCGACTGTGTTGATGACAGATTGCAGCTCAGGAGCGAAAAGGGCATATTCCTGTGCGGAGAGATACTCGACGTCGATGGAGATTGCGGCGGCTATAATCTCCAGTGGGCATGGTCATCTGGAATATTTGCAGGAAGGAACTGCGCTGAATCCCTGAGAGGTGAGCTTATATGATAAGAGTCGGCGGAATAAGAGCAGATCTTGATACCGACTTTTCTGACCTTGTGTCATTATGCGAAAGAAAGCTTAAAATAAGCCATGACAGACTCATAAGCGTAAAGCTTGGAAAAAAATCAGTGGACGCCCGTAAAAAAAGCGACGTACACTTTCTCATATCTCTCGATATAGAAGCTAAAGGTGAGGACAAGCTCCTAAAAACACTCAAAAATGCTTCAAAGCATGAGCCATTGAGATATCACGCACCTTCCGTTGAACGTAAGCCATACCGGCCTGTCATAGCAGGCTTCGGTCCTGCCGGGATGTTTGCGGCACTTGTGCTTTCAATGGCAGGAGCAGAACCCATAATCCTTGAAAGAGGTTGCGATGTGGATACGCGCTGCCAGAAGGTGGAGGAATTCCAGAGTGGCGGCAGGCTCGATCCGGAGTGCAATGTACAGTTCGGTGAGGGAGGCGCAGGAACTTTTTCCGACGGAAAGCTAACCACCGGAATAAAAGACAGTCGTATAGGCTGGGTATTTGAAAGACTTGTGGAGTTCGGTGCTCCAGAGGAGATACTCTATCTTGCAAAACCACATATAGGCACGGACAAGCTTCGTGGAGCAGTAAAGGCTCTCAGAGAACGGGTCATATCCCTTGGTGGTGAGATAAGGTTCAATGCTAAATTCTGCGGCTTTGACGTAGAAAATGGCAGCCTCTCTAAAGTCAAATATATGCAGGACGGAGAGATACATAATATAGATACAGGCAGTCTTATTCTTGCATCCGGTCACAGTGCAAGAGACGTATTTGAACTGCTTTACAATGAAAATATCGCCCTTTCAC
Organism: Ruminococcus sp.; assembly: GCA_017961625.1. GTDB lineage: Bacteria > Bacillota > Clostridia > Oscillospirales > Ruminococcaceae > Ruminococcus. Next base: position 10,225 of record JAGCWY010000139.1, read on the forward strand.
AAAAAAGCTTTTCTGTGGGAGTCAGAGCGGAGCATCTTCGCACTGATATAGACAGGGCTATGTACGGAGATTTTGCAGGACATCCTGCTCTTAAAGCCGCAGATTATAAGCTTGCGGTGCATCTTCCCAACGGACGCACTCTTTATACCTTCTGTATGTGTCCGGGAGGATATGTTGTTGCAGCCTCTTCTGAGGAAGGCAGGCTTGCAGTTAACGGCATGAGCTGTTTTGCAAGGGATGCTGAGAATTCAAACAGCGCACTCCTTGTGAATGTTGACCCTGCGGATTACGGTAGTGATCATCCTCTTGCAGGAATGTACTTCCAGCGCGACCTCGAAGAAAAAGCTTTTATTGCAGGCGGAAGGAATTATAATGCTCCATCCGCTGTTCTCAAGGACTTTATGGAAGGACGAATCAGCGAAAAGCTCGGCAGAGTCAGACCCTCGTATCGTCCCGGAGTATGTTTTGCAGCTCCGGAGGAGTATCTTCCCGAATTCGTGTGCAGCTCACTTAAGCTAGGAATAAAGGAAATGGGAAAGAAGATAAAGGGCTTTGACGATGATGATACGCTCCTGACTGGTATAGAGAGCAGGAGCAGCTCTCCTGTGCGCATAAATCGCGGAGAGGATATGCAGTCACTTTCACTCAGAGGACTTTTCCCATGTGGTGAAGGTGCAGGATATGCAGGAGGCATAGTTTCTGCGGCTGTTGACGGTATGAAATGTGCCGAAGCTGTTTGCAGAAGAATGGAGGAAAACTAAGATACACATGAAGATCGTTTATATATCAGGCAACAGCATGTTCCTTTGCAGCGACGGAAAGATATCCGAGCTTCCCTGCGAAAGAGCTGAAAAATATACAGATACGGTCAACGAGATAAACAAGAACAAGGAGTGGAAACATTCCGGTGCCGGAGCTATGTTCCGCGAGGACACTGACAGTTATGTCGATGCTTCCAGATTTGTTCGAATAAACGGCGTTTCTGCTTCTGATGAGGGCTTCATCTACTCCGCCGTACTCGGAGAAATGGGTGCAATCTATAGAAAAAGCGCTGATTCACCTAAGGCTCCCGAGGGACATATATATACCGGTATGAACAAGGATATCGGTGATATAGACTATAAAAATGGTAAGATAGCCGCTATTCTTGACGGCCATCTTGCGGTATTCGATGAACGCGGCGACTATAATGAACTTACGGATGGGCACTCCGCAGAGGATACTCCGTTTTGGTCATTGACTGATAGCAGGATATTCTGTTCTACAAAGGGACGTGCACTTGAGGGCGGTAATATTTATTCGGCAAGCTCCATACTTGCAGTAGACGAAGATGCTGGTAGCATAGACACTCTTTTTGCAGAGGAGGGGAACGATCTCCTTTCTCCGAAAAACGATGCTGACGGAAATTATTACTTCATACGTCAGCCGTATAAAATGGCAAAAAGCGAGAAGGAGCCAGTGTGGAAATCAATACTGCTTTTCCCTTTAAGACTTGTAAAAGCGCTTTTCGGTTTTGTAAATGCTTTCAGTGTGCTTTTCGGCGGCGAACCTCTGAGAAAGAGCCAGAGAAAAGGCGATGTCAAATCAAGGACTAAATCGCCCCGTGAGCAGTACTTCGAGGAAAGGCTTCGTGAAGCAGAAAAGAACGAAAGGGAAAACGCTGCTGCCGGAGACAAGAATCCAGGTATATTCCCGAGAAGCCGGGTTCTTGTAAGGATAAGTCCTGATGAGACGGAGACTGTACTATGCAAAGGAGTTCTTGACTATACTCTCTGCAACGAGGGTGTGATATGCTCCAACGGCAAGGAACTTTTGCTTATCGGAAAGGACGGAAATGAAAAGGTAATAGCAAAAGCTGAGATGGCTGAAAAGCTAAGTGTAATAAACGAAAAAGCTGTATCCTGAGTCTTACCGAGGGATACAAGAATTCTTATCTACGAACAGGAGGCATCGTATGAAGATCAATGTTATCGGCGGAGAAATGGACAGACATGAGATCGACGAGTATATAAAGTACGCAGCGGAAAAGTATACCGGCAGACAAATCGGACAGATGGATATCATCATTGACGGCGAATTCGTGGATCTAAAGATCTACTTCAAGGATATGGATTTTCAGAGAGCCTACCGTTCCACGGATTATCTGGTAAAAACTATGGATAAGCTCAATGACGCCAAGCGCAGCGAGTTTTCCGAAAAGGAACGTCACAGTGTTAAGGAGTAACTGATGAATCTAACCAATATCGGAACTGTTAAGGATATATTGTCCCGTCACGGCTTTAGTTTTTCTAAGGGGCTGGGACAGAATTTCATAATCAATCCTGATATATGTCCGAAAATAGCAGAAAGTGGCAATGCCTGCAAGGGCTTTGGTATACTTGAGATAGGAACGGGTATAGGAGTTCTGACGGCGGAGCTTGCAAAACGTGCTGACAAGGTAGTTGCGGTGGAGATTGATGCGCGTCTCCTTCCTATTCTAGATGAAACGCTTGCCGGCTTTGACAATGTGAAGATAATTAACGAGGACGTAATGAAGTGCGATCTGCACAAGCTTATCGACGAAGAGTTCAAGGGGCTTCAAGTGGCGGTTTGTGCAAATCTGCCCTATTATATTACGTCCCCCGTTATTATGCTGCTCCTTGAGAGCAGACTGCCGATAGAATCAATAACAGTAATGGTACAGAAGGAAGCCGCACAACGGCTTTGTGCAAGAGTGGGCTCACGCGATTCAGGAGCTATAACCGTTGGAGTTAATTACTACGGTACGGTGAAAAAGCTTTTTGACGTATCCCGTGGCAGCTTTATGCCAGCGCCCAACGTGGATTCTGCGGTAATGAGGATAGACCTTAACGGCGAACGCCGACTTGACGAAGAAAGCGAGAGGTTCTTCTTCAAATTAGTCAAGGCAGGCTTTTCCCAGAGGAGAAAAACACTTGCCAATTCGCTGTCATCGGTAATTGGCATACCTAAGGAAAAGGTATATGAAGCGCTGAAAGCAGAGGGACTTCCTGAGGCAGTGCGAATAGAGCAGCTTGATATGGAACAGCTTATAGCCCTGTCGGCTATGCTGATGAAGGAATAATGGGAACACTTTACGGTGTGAGTGTGGGGCCAGGCGATCCTCAGCTCATGACACTCAGAGCAGTTCGTATTATTGAGGAGTGCAGTGTTATAGCTGTGCCACGTACAGGGGGAGAGAATTCGCTTGCTCTGTCTATTGCAAAGCAGATGGTGGATATTACCTCCAAGAGCGTGATATATTTGGATTTCCCAATGGCTTCTGACATGGATATACTTGACAGGGCTCATTCTGTGACAGCGAAGCAGCTATGTACAGAACTTCAAAGCAGTGATGTTGCTTTCCTGACACTTGGGGATATATCGATTTATTCGACATTCAGCTATATTGCAGATAGAGTTAGGACTGAAGGCTTTAATGTGGAGATATGTGCTGGAGTAACGAGTTTTACAGCAGCGACAGCAACTTTAGCAGAGCCGCTTTGTCTTGGCAGCGAGGAGCTGCATATAATCCCTTATAACTCCAGCAGTATTGAGAACTCTCTTGATCTCAGTGGAACAAAGGTGATAATGAAAACAGGAAGACATACACAGGAGCTTATCTCTCTGTTACACCGTAAAGGACTCGCAGAACATACAAAAGCCGTTGTGAACTGTGGCTTTTCTGATGAAAGACTGTATACGTCTATTGACGATATACCTGAAGCTCCCGGATATTTTACCTTATTTATCATTACTGACATGGAGAGCAGAAATGAAGCTTGAAGAATATATATACAAGGGTTCACAGAAACTGCGGTGTGGTTATACTACAGGTTCATGTGCGGCAGCTGCAGCTATGGCAGCTGCAGAAATGTTGCTGACAGGTCGTAAGACAGAACATGCAGAGCTTATGACACCTAAAGGTGTAAAGCTTTGCCTTGATATAACAGAGCCTGCGATAGGTGAAGGAAAAGCTTCCTGTACAGTTATAAAAGACAGCGGAGATGATCCTGATATAACCGACGGAATAAGGGTATGCGCTGAAGTCATGCTTATTACGTCAGGATTTGAGATAACCGGCGGTGAGGGCATAGGCAGAGTGACTAAGGCAGGACTTGACCAGCCCGTAGGAGAAGCGGCTATTAATTCAGTACCACGAAAAATGATAAGCGAAGCTGTCATGAAGATTGCTGAGAAATATGGTTATTCAGGCGGCTTCAAAGTAATTATATCCGTGCCAGGCGGAGAAGAGATCGCCAAAAAGACCTATAATCCTCGGATGGGGATTGAGGGCGGTATATCCATAATTGGAACGAGCGGCATAGTTGAACCTATGAGTAATTCAGCTCTTATCGAAACTATCCGCACAGAAGCAAAAATGAGACGAGCAGAGGGTCAGAGGAATATGCTGCTGACTATAGGCAATTACAGTGAGAGCTTCGTTCAGGAGAAAATGCCTTTTTCACTTGAGAGGAGCGTTACTTGCAGCAACTTCATCGGCGAAGCAATAGATATAAGCATAGAGCTTGGATTTGAGACAATCCTTATCGTTGGTCACATCGGCAAACTTGTAAAGCTCGGGGCCGGCATAATGAATACTCACTCCTCCTGTGCTGACGGTCGTATGGACGTGCTCGTTACTTGTGGTGTTCTAGCAGGAGCTGATACAGAAACCCTGAAGCAGCTGCCTGACTGCGCTACAGTTGATGCGGCAATGGATATACTTGACGAAGCTGGATATCTTGAAAAAACTACGAAAGTTCTTGAAAAGCGTATGGACTTCTATTTGCAGAACCGTGTAAAGTCTGAAGTCAGGATAGGCGCAGTTTCTTTTTCTTATAAGCGCGACATGCTTATAAAGACTTCATTAGCTGATGAACTTATCAAGGCGATAACGGAGGAAGAAAATGGTTAATTTTGTCGGAGCAGGCTGCGGCGCTGCCGACCTTATTACACTAAGAGGAAAGCGGCTTCTTGAAAACGCTGATGTTATAATATATGCAGGCTCTCTGGTAAATCCAGAGCTCCTTAATTATTCAAAGCCTGACTGTAAGATATACAACAGCGCTGTCATGCACCTTGACGAGGTTATAGAGGTCATGAAGAATGCCGAAGCAGAGGGAAAGGATACAGTGCGTCTCCACACCGGAGATCCTTCAGTATATGGTGCGATACGTGAGCAGATGGACAGGCTTGATGAACTTCATATTCCATACAATATCACTCCCGGAGTGAGTTCATTCTGCGGAGCTGCTGCAGCTCTTAGGGCTGAATATACCCTTCCTGACGTATCACAGACAGTTATACTCACACGTATGGCAGGACGTACTGGTGTACCAGAAAAGGAGAGTATTGAAAGCCTGGCGGCACATAATTCAACTATGGTAATATTCCTCAGCGCGGGAATGACGGAGGAGCTTTCAGCTCGTCTGATAAGTGGAGGCTACAGCAGTGATACTCCCGCTGCTATAGTATATAAGGCAACATGGAGCGATGAAAAGGTAGTCCGCTGTACAGTCGGGACTCTTGCGGAAGCCGCAAGTAAAAACGGTATCACTAAGACAGCCATCATTACGGTGGGCGGTTTTCTCGGCGATGATTATGAGCTCTCCAAGCTCTACGATAAAAATTTTGAAACTGGTTTCAGAAAGGCAGAAGTTACATGAATATAGCTGTTTTTTCGGTCACTGAGAACGGCAGGCAGATCTCAATGAGAGTTCGAGAGCTGCTTGGTGGAGAGCATAAGGTGAGTCGATATTGTTTTCATAAGCATACCGATGATGATTCTGCTGTATTCTGGAATATGGGCAGCATGGTAGGAAGACTTTTCGAGCGTTCTGATGCTTTCATATTTGTATGTGCCTGTGGCATAGCGGTACGTGCCGTTGCTCCATATCTAGGCACTAAGGCAGATGATCCTGCAGTTATAGTCATGGATGACAGCGGAAGATTTGTTATCCCTGTTCTTTCTGGTCATATTGGCGGTGCTAATCGTCTTGCGGAGATTCTTTCTGAGGGGCTTGATTCTACGGCTGTCATAACTACTGCCACTGACTCCGGAGGACGTTTTTCTCCTGACAGCTTTGCAGCTGCGAATGACCTTATAATAACCGATCTTAAAGCTGCAAAGGAGATAGCGGCAGATGTCCTCGACAACGAAAAAATAGGTTTTTCAAGTGAATATCAGCACAGTGGTCTGCCTTCTGAGCTAACTGAATTTGGTGTATGCAGAACGGGTATTTGTGTAGGTACAGATATTACCGAAAAGCCGTTTCCGGTAACTCTCAATCTTGTACCGCGTAATATAATTCTTGGCATCGGCTGCAAAAAAGGTATTTCTGCTGACGCGATAAGCAACGCTGTAAATAATGTGCTGGAAAAGAATAATATTGATATACAAAGGATATTGGAGGTCGCAACAATAGATATCAAGAAAGATGAAGAAGGTCTTTGCGATTTTTGCAGTAGATACGGTTTTAAAATGAGTACCTACTCGGCTGAGGAGCTGATGAAGGTCACCGGAGATTTTGACAGTTCAGAGTTTGTGTTTGAAACGACAGGCACAGATAATGTCTGTGAAAGAAGTGCTGTTCTTTGCAGTGGTGGTAAGCTCATTGTAAAAAAGTTAGCTACTGACGGAGTCACTGTTGCTGTTGCGGAAAAACCGGTATATCTTGATTTTGAGAGGAAGATGCAGCTATGAAGCTCTATGTTGTAGGTATAGGTTGCGGAAGCAGGGACGGTATCACTATCGAAGCAGAAAAGGCAATACTCCACAGCGATATTGTCGTCGGATATACAGTCTACATAGAGCAGATAAAGCGTTTTTACCCAGAAAAGGAGTGTCTTTCCACAGGTATGAGGCAGGAGTGTGACCGTGTTGAGCTTGCACTCAAAACCGTAGCAGAGGGTAAGACTGTTGCACTAGTATGCAGTGGTGACAGCCAGCTTTACGGCATGGCGGGACTTGCTCTTGAGCTGTCGGTGGACTATCCTAAGGTAGATATTGAGATCATCCCCGGTGTGACTGCTGCACTGAGCGGCGGAGCAGTTCTCGGTTCACCTATGACGCATGATCTTGCTTTGATAAGCCTTTCTGATCTTCTGACACCTATGGAAAAGATAGAAAAGAGGCTTCACTGCGCAGCTGATGGAGATTTTGTGATCGCTCTCTATAATCCTTCTTCAAAAAAACGTTCAGACTACCTTCAAAAAGCCTGCGATATCATTCTTGGATACAGATCGACTGATACGGTATGCGGCATCGTTTCAAATATCGGCAGGGACGGTCAGAAAAGTCGTATACTGACACTCAAAGAGTTGCGTGATATAGATGTGGATATGTTCACAACGGTATTTATTGGTAATTCAGAGACTAGAGTGATTGGTGGAAAAATGGTAACTCCGAGAGGATATCATAATGTGTAAGGTACTTATATTTGGTGGTACCACCGAAGGTAGAGAGCTTGCGGAATACTGCGTCGGAAAAGGAATTTCTGCTGCTGTTTCAGTGGCTACGGAATACGGCGCGGAGCTGCTGCCAAATAATGAATTGCTTGAAATATTAGTTGGCAGGCTTGATATCGGCGACATGAAAAAAACAATTAGGTCGCTGAAATGTAGTGTGGTCATCGACGCAACTCACCCTTATGCCGAGGAGGTCACAAGGAATATAAAGGAAGCATGCGGTCAGCTGGGTATAGCCTGTTACAGGCTAATTCGCAACTCCGAGAGAATATCAGGTTGTATAAAAGCAAAGGATATGGATGAGCTTGTAAGTTTGCTTAACAGCTCTACCAAAACTGTTCTTAGTACCCTTGGGAGTAAGGAACTGCCGAAGCTAGCTGAGGTCAATGATTACAGCAGAAGGATATGGATTAGAGCTCTTCCTGTTGATGATGTTCGCATGAGCTGTAGAAATCTGGGCTTCTGTGAGGACATGCTGATACTTAAAAAAGGTCCCTTTACTCTTGAACAGAATATCGCTCATATAAAACAGAGTGGAGCCGAGATTCTTGTTACTAAAGAAAGCGGTGCAGCAGGAGGCTTTGCTGAGAAGAGAGAAGCTGCAGAAGTGTGTGGGACAGAGATGATAGTTCTTGCAAGACCTCAGGAGAAGGGCTTCACATTTGAAAAAATAAAAACGATTCTTGATGAAATGAGGTGAAGAGGTGAAGATATACATAGTCGGGATAGGCATGGACGGTGTAAAAACGCTTACTACGGAAGCTGAAAGGGCTATAGCGGAAGCAGATGTGCTTATAGGCGCTGAAAGAATGCTTGCCCCATTTGCTGCGGAAGGCAAAACGATTTTCATAGAGTATCGTAGCGAGGAAATAGCACGTTATATTAACGAAAATAAGCCTTCATCGACAGCTGTTCTCATGTCTGGAGACTGTGGCTTCTTCAGTGGTGCAAAAAAGCTGAAGGAGCTTCTCTCAGATTACTCTCCTGAGATAATAAGCGGTATTTCTTCACCTGTTTACCTTTGCTCAAAACTCGGAAAGGATTGGTCAGACTGTTGTTTTGTCAGCCTTCATGGAAAAAAAGCCAATATTGTTCGCAATGTAAGAGCGCACAGAAAGACTTTTTTTCTCCTTGGCGGTGATATAACAGCAGCTGAGGTCTGCAAACGGCTTTTCAATTATGGTATGGATGATACTCTTGTGTATATCGGCGAGGAGCTTGGATACGAGGGTGAGAAAATATCAGCCGGGAAAGCTAGTGAGTTTACTGATATAAGAACCTCAGGACTTTCGGTTATGCTGTGCGAAAATATCGGATACGAAAGATCTTTACTCAGCGGTATATCTGATGAAGAATTCATCAGAGGCAAGGTGCCAATGACGAAATCTGAGATCAGGACTGTAGCAGTTGCAGGGCTTGGGATATGCAATGACAGTATTTGCTGGGATATCGGAAGCGGTACTGGTTCAGTGGCTGTGGAAATGGCTATACGCTGCGTGAACGGTATTGTGTGTGCTGTTGAAAGAAACGCTGAGGCTGTTGAACTTATCAATAAGAACAGGATTAAATTCGGCTGTGACAACATCAGTATTTACAGCGGTGACGCTGTGGACATCATCAATGAGCTTCCTGTACCCGACGTTGTTTTCGTCGGAGGTTCTGGCGGTCATTTATCTGAGATAATTGAAAAGGCATATTCTCTAAACAGTAATATTCGCCTGACCGTAACCGCAGTCTCTCTTGAAACTCTTTCACAATGTTTAGCGATATTTGATAGGCTTGGTCTTGAAACAGATATAACACAGATAGCAGTCACACGTACAAGAAAGGTAGTCAGCCATACTATGTTTTCTGCTGAAAATCCGGTATATATCATAAAGAGGAAGCTTACATGAAAAGAGTTATAATTGGCGGTACTCACAGCGGATGCGGCAAAACAACGATCGTATGTGCCGTGCTTTCTGCTCTTAAAGCCAGAGGACTTACAGTTGCAAGCTTTAAATGCGGCCCGGATTACATAGACCCGATGTTCCACAAGAGCATTATCGGCGCTGAAGCATATAATCTTGACAGTTTTTTCTGTGACAGCAATACTCTGAGATACCTTCTTTGTAAAAACGGGAAAGATGCAGATATATCTGTGATAGAAGGTGTAATGGGATACTATGATGGCGTTGACGGAAAAGGTTCGGCTCATTCTGTATCAATTGCTGTGGGAACACCGTCTGTAATAGTTATCGACTGCAAGGGCGCCTCTGAGTCAATAGGAGCTGTAATGAAAGGCTTCCTTGACTATATAACGCCCAACAGGATAGAAGGCTTTGTTTTCAACAGGCTTCCTGAGAGGCTTGTACCTTTTGCAAAGGAGCTTTGCGAAAGGCTTGGGACAAAGTATTTCGGCTATTTACCGGTAAATGATTTTTCTCTTGAAAGCAGACGGCTTGGTCTTGTAACCGCGGCTGAGGTAGAAAACCTTAAAGTGAAGACTGAAAAGCTTGGAGAGCTTGCCGAGAAAACTATACTCCTCGACGAGCTTATTAAGACGTCAGAATGTTCTGTGCCGGAATATGTTCCTTTGAAAGTGAACAGACTTTTTGAGAATAGACGTCCCAAAATTGCTGTTGCAAATGATAAAGCGTTCTGTTTTATTTACTATGATAATATTGCGCTTCTCAGAGAGCTTGGCTGTGAGATAGAATATTTTTCTCCCATTGAAGATAAAAAATTGCCGGAGGGGTGCTGCGGTATGATTCTCAGCGGGGGCTATCCGGAGCTTTACGCGGAGAAACTTTCCGCAAACCACGATATGCTAAATTCAGTGAAAAGTGCGATAGCATCTGGTATGCCTACTGTCGCAGAGTGCGGAGGATTCATGTATCTGCATGATACTTTGAGAATGTCAGACGGTACCGAATATGTTATGGTTGGAACTATACAAGGAACAGCTTATGAGACCCAGCGCCTTCAACGTTTTGGGTATGCTGCCATCACTTCTGATAAGGATAATCTTATATGCAAAAAGGGGCAAATAATAACCACTCATGAGTTTCATTACTGGGACAGTACCGACTGCGGAAGTGATTTTACTGCCGAAAAGGCTGATGGAAGAAGTTGGAGATGCGTTCATGCGGACATGTCACTGTACGCAGGCTTCCCACATTTATATTTTTATACGGATACGAATATTGCCAAAAGATATGTTGCTGCCTGTGCGGAGTTTGGAGGTATTTATGGATAGGATAAAAAAGATAGTACCTGTTGACAGAAAATATGCCGACCTTGCGCAGGCACGTTGGGATTCAGTGGCAAAGCCTTTAAGGAGCTTCGGCCTTCTTGAGGATATGTGGAACAGAATAGCGGCTGTACAGCGCACGGACACTCCGAATATCTTCAACAGAGCTGTAGTTGTTATGTGTGCGGATAACGGTGTAGTTGCCGAGGGAGTGACACAGTCTGACAATACAGTGACCTCTGTGTGTGTAAAAGATATAGCCTGTGGCAGATCGAACATAAATGTTCTTGCAGACGTTTACAGAGCTGAGGTCATTACAGTAGATATAGGTATTGCACGTGATATACACTGTAAGGGACTGCTTAGTCGAAAGGTCGCCTTCGGCTCAAACAATATCGCTGTTGGACCTGCTATGACAGAGGAACAGGCAGATGAAGCCATAAGGGTGGGCATGGATATTGTCCACGATCTTTCTATAAAAGGAATAAAGCTAATTGTTACGGGGGAAATGGGAATAGGCAACACCACACCTACTGCTGCGATAGCTTCTGTTCTTCTTGGTCTGCCTCCGGATATGGTCACCGGCAGGGGTGCCGGCTTGTCATCTGAAGGACTTGAAAGGAAGATAGCCGTAGTAAAGCGTGCAATCAAAGTCAATTCACCTTTTTCAGGGGATCCTATTGAGCTGCTTTCAAAGGTGGGAAGCTACGAGATAGCCGGTATGGTTGGTCTTTTCCTCGGCGGAGCTGTTTATGGCATTACTGTCGTTATAGACGGAGTAATATCAGCGGCGGCGGCAGCTATTGCTGCTTTGATATCGCCTTATTCCGTTGATTATATGCTTGCAGGCCATGTTTCTGCGGAGCCTGCAGGCAGAGGTCTGATTGGAAAATTGGGGCTACATGCAGTCATAGACGGCGGGCTAAAGCTTGGCGAGGGTACGGGAGGTATACTGCTTCTTCCTCTCCTTGATGGCGCTTCGGCTATATATTATAATTCGCACCGATTCGACGTATCGGGCATAGAAAGGTATGTGGAACTGAAATGATTACACTTATTACAGGCGGTACGAAGTACGGAAAGTCAGAATACGCTGAAAAGATACTTGAACGCTTTATAGGCCCGAAATATTACATTGCCACCATGAATCCTGTAGGCGATGACGCTGACGAGATTATCGCCCGTCACCGTGAAGCACGAAAAAATAAAAGTTATATTACTATGGAATGTCCACGCGACGTAGACAAGCTTGATCTTCCTATCGGTTGCGGAATACTTCTTGAATGTATTGGCAATCTATGCGCCAATGAGATGTATATCGGCGGCAATGTGCTTAAACCATCAGATAAGATAATACGAAATATCAGATCACTAGGAGAGACAGCTTCGGAGCTTGTGATCGTCACCAACGAGGTGGGCTGCGATGGAAATAACTACTCTATGGACTTAATGGCTTATGTAAGCGAGATAGCTGCCATAAACAGCGGAATAGCGGAGTTTGCTGACAATGTTGTGGAATGCGTTTACGGTATACCAATTGCTCTGAAAGGAAAGTTGATATGATAAAGTCACTTTTTATGGCGCTACGTATGTATTCAAGGATACCTGTGCCTGAGGTCGAGTGGAATGAAGAGAACCGCCGGTATTCACTATGTTTTTTCCCTGTTGTAGGTGTCGTGGCAGGTGTGCTTCTCATACTTTGGAACAACATATGTACATTTCTAAGTACAGGTGGTCTGCTTTTCGGCGCAGGAGCGGTAATGCTAATAGTTCTCTTAACAGGAGGAATACATCTTGATGGCTTCTGCGATACCTGTGACGCAAGAGCATCATGGGGAGCCAGACAGCGCAGGCTGGAAATACTCAGCGATCCACATATAGGCTCCTTTGCTGTGATAAAGTTAGTAGCCTATATGATACTTTATACCGCTCTCATGTCAATGCTCTATGACACTGAGGTAATCTATGCAGCTGCATGGGGATATGTGCTTTCACGTTCACTCAGCGGGCTTGCGGCGGTAACTTTCAAATCGGCCAAAAAAGAAGGAACACTTTTCGTTTTTACTGATACAGCAGATAAAAAGGCAACCCTATTTTTGCTGTCATTCACAGCATCAATAAGTTGCTTTGCAATGATAGCTGTATATCCGCAGGCAGGCTTTGCCGCGGCAGCTGCTTCACTGCTTATAATGGCGTATTATCGTTATGTAGCATATAAGGAATTTGGCGGCATAACCGGAGATCTTGCAGGATGGTTCCTGCAAGTGTGCGAGATTGGTGTTGTAGCCGCTGTCGTTTTTGTATACAGAATATTGGAGGTCTCAGAATGAAATTTATAATTGGAGGAGCATATCAGGGTAAGATAAGTGCCGCTATGGAAATATTTGGCATTAAGGAGTCGGATATAACCAATGGGTCAACCTGTGATCTTGAGGATGTTTTTTCAGCAAAATGCATCAAGAGTTATCACAAAGTCATAGCACGTCTTCTAGCACAGGGTGTTAGTCCTGTTGAGTTTACGAAAAGACTTTGTCTTGAAAACAATGACGCCGTAATAATCATGGACGAGATAGGCTGTGGAATAGTTCCTGTTGAAAAGTCAGAGCGCAAGCGCCGTGAAGAGACCGGCCGCTGCGGCTGTATAATATCCGCAGCAAGTGATACAGTCATACGTGTGATATGCGGTATACCTGTATACTTGAAGGGCAAGAATAATGAGGATTGATCTTATACGTCACGGCAAAACAGTCGGAAATCTTGATATGCGATACATCGGTAGTACCGATGAGCCGCTTTCCTTTGCAGGTATCGCGGAGCTTGTGAAAATAAACTATCCGGAGTGCGGAAGCCTTTTCGTAAGTCCTATGAAAAGATGCATCCAGACTGCGGAGCTCATCTACCCCGGAGTTCCTCATCATGTCTGCGATAGACTTAAGGAGTGTGATTTCGGAGACTTTGAAGGTAAGAATTATATCGAACTCAGTCTTGACAGCAGCTATCAGCGCTGGATAGACGGTGGCGGAGAAGGGGCTTTCCCCAACGGAGAAGTTCCAGCAGATTTCAGGAAGCGCTGTATAGACGGTTTCCTTGAAAGCATTGAAGCTGTACCGGAAAACGGTCACGCAACATTTGTGGTGCATGGAGGTACGATAATGGCAATAATGGAACATTTTGCGGGTCCGGAGAAAAGCTATTACGACTGGCATACCGCAAACGGACACGGCTATATAACAGAATTTGACGGAAACAAAATAAGGGTGACTGATAAGATATGAACTACTTAACAGCGGTTCTGCCGCTTCTGACGGCTGTCCTTCTTGACTGCATGATCGGTGACCCTCACAGTATGCCTCATCCTATCAGACTAATAGGCAGAATGATATCATACCTTGAAGCCTTCGTTCGCAGGCACATGAGCCGACATCTGCGTGCAGGTGGTATATTCCTTGCGTTAACAGTTTTGTTTATAGCCGCATCTGTACCGCTATGTATTCTGCTCGTATGCTACAGAATAGCTTCACTATTGGGAGCAGTTGTTGAAGGGATTATGTGCTACTATCTTATCGCTCCGCGCTGTCTTCGCGATGAGAGCATGAAGGTATATCGTGCCATAGCTGACGGAGATGTTGAGGGAGCACGTAAGGCTGTTTCAATGATAGTCGGCAGGGATACGGCTAATCTCGATGAAAACGGAATTGTACGGGCAGCCGTTGAGACGGTTGCAGAGAATACTTCAGACGGAGTTACGGCACCGCTTATGTATATGTCAGTTGGCGGCGCCGTTCTTGGTTTTTTCTATAAAGCTGCAAATACAATGGACTCCATGATAGGCTACAAAAATGAAAAATATGCTGATATCGGAAGATTTGCCGCAAAGCTCGACGATGTTTTGAATTATGTACCATCTCGTCTGACAGCGTTAGCTATGATAGCTTGTGCACCATTTTTCAGACTTGACGGAAATGGTGCATATCGTATCTGGAAAAGAGACAGACGGAAGCATGCAAGTCCGAATTCCGCGCAGACGGAGTCAGCCTGCGCAGGTGCTCTCGGTGTAAGGCTTGCAGGAGACGCATATTACTTTGGCGAGCTCCACAAAAAGGAATACATTGGTGACCCTATACGTGATATAGAAAATAAAGATATACGCCGTGCGAACTGGCTGATGTATGGGAGCTCGGCGGTTATTTTTGTTTTTGCGATTATAGTAAGGGCTCTTCTAATAGGAGGCGTATTATGCTGAACGGATATCACGGTGGCAACGACCTCGGACTTGATATAGAGCTTGATTTTTCGGCAAATCTAAATCCGCTCGGTATGCCAGAAGCAATTTGCAGAGCGGTGAAAGCTTCTGCCGCCAAATGGGAAATCTATCCCGATCCACGCTGTCAAAGCCTGCGAGGTAAGCTTTCAGAAAAACTCAATATTCCTTCTGAGAGAATAGTCTGCGGTAACGGCGCTGACGATCTTATCTACCGCATTGTTTCAGCACTGAGACCTGAGAAGGCTCTTATATGCTCTCCTTCTTTCAGCGAATACAGCAAGGCCCTGTCGGAGATTAAGTGTATCATCAGCGAGCACTTACTCAGAGTTGAGGACAGCTTTAGGCTTACTAACAGCATAATTGATAAAATACCCGGAATGGATATTGTTATACTTGCTTCTCCAAACAATCCTACAGGCTTGATTATTGAACCAGAGCTTCTTGAAAGGATAGCCAGGGAATGTCTGCAAAAAGAGACTTATTTTCTGTGTGATGAGAGCTTTATAGGCTTTTCTGGGAACAGCAGAGAATTGACCGCTCTGAACTGCATGAATGAAAAAGTTATTGTTCTGCGGTCCTTTACAAAGCTTTTTGCAATTGCAGGTCTACGACTCGGATATGCTGTCTGTGGCAGTATTGAGATGGCTGAGCGTATAGCGGATACCGGTCAGTATTGGAGCGTTTCCACTCCTGCTCAGGAAGCCGGTGAAGCGGCACTTGACGAGGAAGAATATATAAGGCATACAGTAGAATTAATAAAGGAAGAACGGGAATACCTTGCGGTTGAACTTGCAAGTATGGGGGTAAAAGTATTCCCATCCGATGTAAATTTTATTTTGTTTAAGGCTTGCAGTGAGCTTGGCGAGCTGCTTCTTAAAGAAAAGATATTGATACGGAGCTGTGCGGATTACAGGGGGCTTGGTGATGATTATTTCCGTACAGCTGTACGTACAAAAAGAGAAAATATGCAGCTTGTTACTGCAATTAGGAGGATATTGAATGGCTAAGGCTATTATGATACAGGGGACTATGTCCAATGCGGGAAAGAGCTTTTTCGCGGCTGCGCTTTGTCGTATATTTAAACAGGACGGTTACAGCTGCGCACCATTTAAATCTCAGAATATGGCACTGAATTCTTATATTACCGCAGAGGGCTGTGAGATAGGCAGAGCTCAGGCTATGCAGGCTGAGGCAGCAGGTATAGAACCGTCAGTGTTAATGAATCCAGTGCTTCTTAAGCCGACGACAAATATGGGTTCACAGATAATAGTGAACGGCAGGGCAGTGGGCAACATGACTGCAAGGGAGTATTTCAGAAGAAAATCAGAACTTATACCTAAAATAAAGGAAGCTTATGAGGAGCTTTCTGGAAAGCATGATATAATTGTTATCGAGGGAGCTGGAAGTCCAGTTGAACTGAATCTAAAGTCTGATGATATAGTGAATATGGGCATGGCAAAAATAGCAAAAGCTCCAGTCCTACTTGTTGGAGATATCGATAGAGGAGGCATTTTTGCTCAGCTTCTCGGTACTCTCGGACTGTTGGAGCCTGACGAGTTTAGTATGGTAAAGGGGCTTGTTGTAAACAAGTTCCGCGGTGATATATCCTTATTTGACAGCGGAAAGGATATACTTTTTAAGCGTGGCGGCAAGCCTGTCTTGGGAGTAGTACCTCAACTTGACTGCGATATTGAGGATGAAGACAGCCTTTCATCGAAGCTGGAGGGCACATCTGTCGGACTTATAGATATTGCTGTTATAAAGCTTCCGAAGATTTCAAACTTTACAGATTATGATGTTTTCTTACAGTATGATGGAGTATCGGTACGATATGTCACAAAGTATGAGGAACTAGATAATCCAGATATGATAATAATACCAGGAACAAAAAGTACTATCTGCGATATGAAATGGCTACGTGAAAGCGGCATGGAGGCGGTTATAAAAAGGAGTGCAGCAAATGGTGTTCCTGTATTCGGTATATGCGGAGGATACCAGATGCTTGGTGAAACAATAGCCGACCCTCTTGACACCGAATGTGGAGGAAGCATTAGCGGAATGGGACTGCTAAGGTGTAGGACTGTTTTCATGGGTGAAAAGAGGCAGACTCAGACCAGAGGCAGGTTTAGGAATATAGGTGGCTTTTTCAGCTGCCTAAGCGGCGCAGAGTTCAGCGGCTATGAGATACACATGGGAAGCACTGACAGCGGAGAACGTCCAATGCTTGACTGCGGAGGCGCATATTCCGGCAACGTTTACGGTTGCTATATACACGGTCTCTTTGACAGCTCTGAGGTTTCTGAGCGTATAGTGAAAAGACTTTATGAAAACAAAGGGATAACCTACCGCGGTGGAGTAGTTGATCGCGGCGCTTACAAGGAATGTCAGTATGATATGCTTGCCGATGGAGTACGCCGTAATATAGATACTGAGTTGCTTTACAGGATCGTTGAGGAGGGTATTTGATGGAGCTTGAATATGTTCTTCCAAAGGATATAGAACACCGCAGCTTTGAGATAATTGAGGCTGAGTTGGGAGATAGGAAGTTGCCTGAGGAGATAAAGCCAATAGTTATGCGTGCTATACATACCACTGCGGATTTTGACTACTACGACAATATGTACTTTTCAGAAAACGCTGTGCAGAAAGCTCTTGCAGCGATAAGGGAAGGAGCAGTATTCGTTACTGATACTAATATGGCAAAGGCAGGGATAAATAAAGCAGCCCTTGCAAGGCACGGCTGTACTGTGGAGTGCTTTATGGCTGACAGCGACATTTCGATTGCTGCCAAGGAAAATGGCACCACAAGAGCCGCAGCCTCTGTTGACAAGGCTTCTCTTCTCGGAAAGCCTGTGATATACGCAGCAGGCAATGCACCGACGGCTCTTGTGAGACTGTGCGAGCATATTGCAAGCGGAACTTTTATCCCGAGATTGGTTGTAGGAGTTCCTGTGGGATTTGTAAACGTAGTTCAGTCAAAGGAAATGCTGATAAAGAGCGGTATTCCCTGTATCGTTGCACGTGGCAGAAAAGGTGGTAGTAATGTTGCTGCTGCTATTTGCAATGCTCTTTTATATATGGCTGACGAAAAAAATACCTGAAAGGAGCTGTGCAATGCGCAGCTTTTTCTTTTTGTTGCAGGATAAGTCATTAAGCGTAATTTTTCGACAGTGTAGAATGACATTTTTTTCACCTCGATTGTGATATAATAGCTTGTATATTTTTGTGAGGTGATGACGAATGTTAAAAATAAAGGATTTGGCCGTAATGAAATATGCAGCTCCGGTTTTAAGCTTTGCAGCAGCTGCAGTTACAGGCTTTTTGCTTACAGGTACAAGAGTTGCAGGTATCTCGTCCTTTGCGGATATTTCACTTTCGGGAGCGGTTGATCTTCCGTATTCTGCAGCAGTTTTTACTGGTAGCCTGATACGCAGTATTATTGGTGGTGACATAGGACATAATATAGTTAAGTTATCTGCTCTTGCTATGATAATGATAATCAAGATGTTTCTTGAACCGAAAAATGATCCGAAACTCTGCGGCATTAATACGGCTGTCAGCATTTTTGTTTCCGGAACAGCTATATCTGCTGTTATAGGTGAGCTTATGTACAAGCTTCTATTCTACGGATTTTACAGTTCACTTGCGGGCTTTACAGCTTATTCTGCAGCGAAACTCATACTCAGTATAAGGCGCCAGCATTCGATAAGTATAACTGGAATGAACGGTTTTTCCTGCGCTGTAGTATACATAATGCTTATAGCCTCGCTTTCAGCTGTAAAGCTTCCGATGCTCAATGCAGGAATTATCATATCAGCTGCTGTAACCCTTATGGGAGCGTATTTCTACCGGAATAACGGAGGAGTATTTGCAGGTGCTCTTTCAGTATGTGGAGCTTTTCTATCTTCTTCGTCAGTAGGATTGAATATAGTAATGCTTCCAGCAGCTGGATTACTAACAGGATATCTTTATAAACAGAAAAGTCATATTGCTGCTGCAGGATTTGTTGGGATAAATTTTGTAATGACAGTACTTACCGGAATGTCAGTAAGAGGTGCAGAGAATATGATAGCTATTATATTCGGAGTTGTATTATTTATACCAATCGCAAGTGTATTCTCTGACAAATGGATTCGTACCGGACGCGAGAGTGCAGAGGCTCTTCCAGATATGATAAGCACAAGAATGAGTT
Organism: Ruminococcus sp.; assembly: GCA_017961625.1. GTDB lineage: Bacteria > Bacillota > Clostridia > Oscillospirales > Ruminococcaceae > Ruminococcus. The sequence goes on from JAGCWY010000139.1 coordinate 29,380, forward strand.
TCCTTTCAGATACTGTAAGGGAGCTTAGAACTGAGTCTGAGCGAATATCTGATATGCTTTCAGACAAAAGTGATATAAGTCGTGAGATAGAAGAAAATTCTGAGCAGGTATGTTCATTGTGCTACCGCCGTCCCTTTTGCTGGAAATCGGACAGAGGAAATACATACCGTGGTTTTTCACGGCTCGCAGAGATGACCGAATTTGCCTCCGAGAGCTTTCCTGTTGAACTTACGGAATGCCTTCGCAAGGGAGAGCTTATGGATGCATTTGCAAGGAGCGCAAGGGAAAAAGCTTCAGCAAAGCTCATGGAGATGAGATTTTCGGAGAGCAGAGAAATGCTGCATGAACAGCTTAGGATAACCGAGGAGCTGATACGTTCTGCCGGTGAAAGGCTTGATGTGCGTTATTCAGAAAATGTGAGCCGTATCATAAAGCATAAGCTTGAAAAATTTGGTATAGCTACCGAAAATGTAATTGCCTGCTACAATAGCAGGAGTAGACTTCTCGCAGAGATATATTTTAGTGCCGAGGAGGCAACTGAGAGCAGTACAAGGATATGCGATCTTATTTCCGATGAGCTTCATATTCCACTTGAAAGTACCGAGCCAGTACGTTCAGGAAAAGAGATAAGGATACGTGTTTATGAAAAGCCAGAATATAAAATGGAAGTATATGCTGTTTCGGCTGGAGCGGATAATTCAGGGGATAATGGAGATACTCATACAGTATTCTTTGACGGTAGAGAAGCGGGCTATGCAGTTCTTTCGGACGGAATGGGAACAGGCAGGGCTGCTTCTATAGAATCACGTATGGTCGTGGGACTTTTTCGTAGACTTGTCACAGGAGGAGTAGGCTTTTCCTCAGCGGTTAAGCTGGTAAATTCCGTAATGGTTACCAAATCATGGGAGGAAAGTTTTGCTACTCTCGACGCAGTACGCATAGATCTTGACGAGTGTACTCTCACTGTTATAAAATCCGGAGCTGCGGCCACACTAATACGGCATCACGGAAACGTACTGAAAATAACTTCCCCCACTTTCCCAATAGGTATATACGAGACCTCGGAGGTATTTGTAAGGAACTGTGAATTTGAAGAAGGGGATATTGTAATAATGTTCTCTGATGGAATCTCGGAGAATGCATATCCCTTTATCAAAGAACTGCTTCTCGGCGGAGACGACATTAAACATATTGTTGACGAAATAAGCCGTAAGGCGCAGGTGTTCAATCCTTCAATACACTCTGATGACGTTACTGTCATCGGAGTGAGAGTAACGAGGTGACGGTGAAAAGTAGTACTTATGTGAACAAAATATTAACTCAAAAGGGAAGTTTCGTCATAAAAATAAATGCTTTTGCTGTGCATATTTAATAAAGCTCTCTAAGAAAAACTAAGAATGAATCTGTCAAATTGCACTAATTGGGCAGGCGAATATTAGCATAACGTCTGAATTTTTCTCATTATCACCAAAAAAGCTTGAATAATTCTGCTGATTCTGATAAAATGTATTATAGCAAAGGAGGCTGAATTATGTCTGTTAACAACAATAATAATCCGAATGATTTTCCGCTGTACCTTTTTTATCAGGGTAAGAACTACGAAGCGTATAAATTTTTTGGTGTACATTCTGCAAAAAAAGGAAGAAGCAAGGTTTTTATTTTCAGAGTTTGGGCTCCTGACGCTATAAGTGTTTCTGTTGTCGGAGATTTCAACAACTGGAACAGAAAAAAGAATCCGATGACTATGATAGCCGATGGTATTTGGGAGACTGAGATACCTAAGCTTAAACAGTATGATGCTTATAAATTCTGTATCGAAACCAGAGATGGCAGGATACTTATGAAGGCAGATCCCTATGCTGCTCATTTTGAGACTCGTCCGGGAACTGCCTCTAAAATATATGAGAGCTCATATAAATGGAGCGACAGCAAGTGGTTTGAAAACAAGAACAAAGTGAGCATATATAAAAGTCCTGTGAATATATACGAGGTGCATCTCGGCTCGTGGAAAAACTACGGCGAGGACCTATTTCTCGATTATATTTCCTTTGCTAAGCAAATCATACCGTATCTTAAAAAGATGTCTTATACTCATGTAGAATTCATGCCTTTGACCGAGTATCCTTACGACGGTTCGTGGGGATATCAGGTGACTGGATATTTCGCACCTACTTCGAGATACGGAACGCCAGATGATTTGAGGAAAATGATAGATATGTTCCACGAAGCAGGGATAGGCGTTATCTTTGATTGGGTGCCGGCACATTTCCCAAAGGACGAATCTGGTCTATATGAGTTCGACGGAAGTTGCTGCTATGAATATGCGGACGACCGAAAAAAGGAGCACAAAGCATGGGGAACGAGAGTATTCGATTTCGGCAAGGCTGAAGTATGCTCCTTCCTTATTTCAAGCGCTAACTACTGGTTTGACGAGTTCCATATCGACGGCCTCAGAGTGGACGCAGTAGCGTCAATGCTCTATCTTGATTATGACAGACGTGATGGCGAATGGGCTCCTAATCTCTATGGCGGAAATGAGAACCTTGAGGCTGTAGAATTTTTGAAACATCTGAATGAAGCAGTATTCCTCAAGCACCCCGATGCTCTTATGATAGCGGAGGAATCAACGGCATGGCCTCTTGTTACAAAGCCTACCGATATTGGAGGACTTGGGTTCAACTTTAAGTGGAACATGGGCTGGATGAACGATATGCTCAGTTATATGTCACTTGATCCTATCTATCGTGCATTCAACCACGACAAGCTGACGTTCTCTTTCTTCTATGCATTCTCGGAGAACTATATCCTTCCTATCTCCCATGACGAGGTAGTACACGGAAAGTGTTCCATGATTAATAAAATGCCAGGTGAGCACGAACAGAAATTTGCTTCTTACCGTGCCTTCCTTGCGTACATGATGGCTCACCCCGGCAAGAAGCTACTCTTTATGGGACAGGAGTTCGCCCAGGTTAACGAGTGGAACTACAAGGCTCAGCTTGATTGGAACCTGCTGAACTTTGACTCACATAAGATAATGCAGAAGTTCTCGGAGAAGCTTAACAAGTTCTATATTGATAACCCTCCTCTCTGGCAGGATGACGATTCATGGAATGGCTTTGGTTGGATATCTAATGACGATTACAAACAGAGTATAATTTCGTTCAGACGTATCGATGACAGCGGCGAAGAGATAATTGCGGTCTGCAACTTCGTTCCTGTTGAGCGCAAGAATTACAGGATCGGAGTTCCACACAAGGGAAGATATAAGCTTGTATTCAATACAGACTCTGCCGAGTTCGGCGGCTCGAATGTGACCGAGACCTCTTTCAAATCGGACAGCGTTCCTATGCACGGTCACGATAACAGTATAACAATGACACTTGCACCTCTTTCTGTGATATATCTAAGATATGTCCCAGTTAAAAAGAGAGAGGCAAAGCCAAAGCAGACAAAGTCAGTAACCTCAGCCAAGAAGACGGCTACGGCATTAAAAAACACCGTTTCGACAGCAAAAAAGACGACTTCAACAGTAAAAAAAGTAGCTTCAACTGCAAAAAAAATAGATGTAAAGCCTAAAAAGACAGTTTCACGCGAAGCAGACAAAAAGACTAAAACTACGGCAAAGAAAAAGACTTCTTTAAAGTAATTACAACATACATTAAAACGTATTGGAGGAATAACAATGTATAGTAAAAAAAGAGTCGTTGCAATGCTCCTTGCAGGCGGTCAGGGCAGCAGATTGTATGCGCTGACCAAAAACGTAGCAAAGCCCGCAGTACCTTACGGCGGTAAATATAGGCTCATAGATTTTCCACTTTCAAACTGCACCAATTCAGGTATAGATACAGTAGGTGTTCTTACGCAGTACCAGCCCCTTGTACTCAATGAATACATCGGAAATGGTCAGCCGTGGGACCTTGACAAAATGAACGGAGGTGTTCATGTACTACCGCCTTACGAAACACAGGCAGGAGCCTCGTGGTATGAGGGTACAGCAAATGCCATCTATCAGAATATGGGCTTTATCGAGCGCTACGATCCAGAGTATGTTGTAGTTCTCGGAGGCGACCATATCTATAAAATGGATTATTCAAAAATGGTGGATTTTCACGTCGCAAACGATGCAGACTGCACTATTTCGGTAATAGATGTTCCGAAGGCTGAAGCGTCGCGTTTCGGTATAATGATATGCGATGAGAAGCAGCAGATTATCGACTTCGTTGAGAAGCCGAAGGTGCCTAAGTCAACTCTTGCTTCAATGGGCATATATGTATTCAGCTGGGAAAAGTTGAAAAAATATCTCATCGAAAATGAGAACGAAGCTAATGCAAAGAGGGAAAAGGGTGAGCCGTGGTCAAAGGACTTTGGCAAGGACATTATTACATCCATGCTCCGTGACAAGCAGAGATTATTTGCTTATGAGTTCGAAGGCTACTGGAAGGATGTCGGAACTCTTGACTCACTGTGGGAAGCGAACATGGACCTTCTCAGTCCGAGTGTTCCTCTCGATCTTTATGATCCTAACTGGAAGATCTATTCGCGTAACAACAATTATCCTCCGCAGTATGTGGGAGAGAATGCCTGCATAGAGAACTCTATGATATCGGAGGGCAGCACTATTGACGGAACAGTCGATTTCTCTATCCTCTTCTCTGGAGTTACTATCGAACCCGGCGCTTCTGTGAATTACAGTATTATAATGCCCGGAACTGTTATAAAGTCGGGAGCTGTTGTTGAATATGCTATCGTCGGAAGCGACAGTGTTATAGAAAACCGTGCACGTGTAGGTTCAAGTCCTGAAAAAGTGGATAACAGAAGTGAATGGGGCATTGCCGTTGTCGGACATAACGTTACTGTTTCAGCTGAAAAGGTCGTAGAGCCGAAACAGATCATCGGCGAAAATATCTGACGGAGGAATGTACTATGAGTGTTAATTATAATGTTTTGGGACTTGTCTTTGCAAGTATGCACGATTCTTATGTCAGTGAGCTGACAAAATCAAGAACAATGGGTTCTATACCTTTCGGAGGACGTTATCGTCTTATAGATTTTCCTCTTTCAAACTTTGTAAACTCAGGAGTTTCAGAGGTAGGCGTAATAACAAAATCAAACTACGGTTCTCTTCTCGATCATCTAGGATCAGGACGTGACTGGGATCTGGCACGTAAAAAGGGAGGACTTCACTTGCTACCTCCTTATAGCCAGACAGGCGGCATGTATAAAGGAAGACTTGATGCGCTAAATAATATATGGGGGTTTGTCGAGCATTCAAATGCAAAGTATGTAATAATGTCAAACTGCGATGTTGTAACAACTATAAACTTCAATCCTGTGCTCAAACAGCACATGGACAACGAAGCCGATATAACCCTTGTATACAGCAGGAGCTATTATGACGGCGAAAAGAGTAACTGTGCAACATTGCTTGAATTTGATGAAGGAAACTGTCTTAAGGATGCTCTTGTGGCTCCTCAGATCAAAGGCGAATGCAATCTCTGGCTTGAAATGTGTATAATCACAAAAGAATTTCTCAAGAGGGTTGTAGCCGATGCGGTAAGCCGTAATCAGCACAGCTTTACACGTGAGATACTTCAAAGTGGTAATAAGGATTACAAGATTATGGGCTACAAGCATGACGGCTTCTTCACAAGGATAGACAGTATACAAGACTATTACAATGCAAGCAGACTTCTTCTTGATCCTACAAAGAAAAATGCGCTATTCATGAAGAATATGCCGGTCTTTACAAAAATAGGCGACAACGGTCCCGTAAAGTACGGACTTGAATCAAATATCAAGGATTCGCTTATAGCGGACGGCTGTATAATAGAAGGAACCGTTATAAATTCTATCCTGTTCAGAGGTGTAAGGATAGGGAAGGATACTGTAGTAAAGGACTGTGTGCTCTTTCAGGGAACCAAGGTAGGTTCAAGCTGCAGCATTTCATCGGTGATAACCGATAAGAATGTAGAGATAAGCGATGCAAAGGTGCTTACGGGCTCCGAGACATATCCGCTTTATATCGGAAAAGGCGGTAAGATCTGACGGCGGTGATAATATATGAAAATACTTTTTGCTGCCAGTGAGGCTGTACCATTTGCAGCCTCAGGCGGTCTCGCAGATGTTGCTGGTTCGCTTCCTAAAGCGATAAAGTCAAAAAGACACGATTGCAGAGTGGTGATTCCTCTCTACAAGTCGATAAGACCCGAGATCCGTGATAAAATGGTATTTCTTACCAATATTACTGTTGACGTTTCGTGGCGCAAGCAGTACTGTGGGATATTTATGACTATCTATGAAGGAATAACATATTACTTCATAGATAACGAGTACTACTACTCAAGAGATGGTCTATATGGATTCTATGACGACTGTGAGCGATTTGTCTTCTTTGACAGGGCTGTTCTCGAAATGCTTAAGTATATAAAATTTACGCCAGATATTATAAACTGCAACGACTGGCAGACAGCACTGATACCTGTTTACTACAATGTATATTATAAGTATCAGCAGGGATATGACGGCATCAAGATCGTATACACTATTCACAATATCGAATATCAGGGAAAGTACGGAAAAGAAGTTCTCAGTGAAGTTATGGGCATACCTATGTATAACGCTGGACTGATAGAGTATGATGGCTCTGTGAATATGATGAAAGGTGCTATCGAGACTTCGGATATGATAACTACAGTCAGTCCGAGTTATGCATGGGAGATAATGGATCCGTGGTATGCACACGGTCTTGACAGGATACTTGTAACAAAGCAGTATAAGCTTCGTGGTATAATGAATGGCATAGATACTAAGCTTTACGATCCGGAGAAGGATAAGGCCATAGCTGCAAACTATTCTTCAAAGAAGCTTGATGGAAAAGCCAAGTGTAAGGAACAACTTCTGAAGGAATTTGGACTTGCCGAAGGCGACGAGCCTGTTATTGGTATTGTTACACGTTTCGTAAGACACAAGGGGATAGATCTTATCCGCTGTGTATTTGAAGAAATGGTCCATGACGGTATAAAATTTGTTATACTCGGAAGCGGAGAAAAGATATATGAGGATTTCTTTCTTGAAATGGCCGCAAGGTATCCGGAAAGAATTTCGGTAACTGTAGGCTTTGAGCCGGAGCTTTCTCACAGGATTTATTCGGGATCTGATATGTTCCTTATGCCTTCTCAGAGCGAGCCATGTGGACTAGCGCAAATGATAGCCATGAGATACGGTGCTGTTCCAATAGTCAGAGAGACCGGCGGACTGAGAGATTCAGTGCGTGATAACGGTGGAGACGACGGAAACGGTTATACTTTCAAGACATACAATGCCAATGATATGCTGGAAGCGGTAAAACGTGCATGGAACGATTATAACGATAAGAACGTATGGCAAGAGCTTGTAAAAAGAGCTATGGAATGCGATCATAGCTGGTCGAAATCGGCGGAAATGTACATTAATACATATAAGGAGCTTCTTGCTCAGGATAAATGATTAAAAAGGGGCTGTAAAAAAACAGCCCACCAAAACAACACAGTTGCCTCTTCAAGAAAAATTTGAAGGGGCAACTGTTTTTTCCATGTTAATTGTTGAAAACTTCTCAAATTCCCCATAAACAGGGTATAACGAACAAGCA